>JBBSAB010000003.1:0-213773 GCA_038252755.1 Polyangiales bacterium
CAAGCAGGCCCGATCCGACCGAAGCCGATGCCGTCACTGACCCCGCTGCCGGCTGCGAATTTGTGCAGATCCGAAACCGCTGACCCGGCCGATCCCCATCCCGCTGCCGATCAGCCGATCCCCAACCCGAACCCGGCCCGACCACCAATCAAGGCTGGAAGCAGGCCGACGCCTCGGGCCGCCAGCCCCTACATGCGTTCGGGGGCGTCGATGCCGAGCAGCGACATGCCTTGCATGAGCACACGACCGGTTAGGTCGGACAAGGCGATGCGCGACGCGCGAACGTCGGCCGGCACTTCTTCCTTGAGCACTGGGCATTCGACCCAGAACGACGCGAAAGCGCTGCCTAGGTCGTACAAGTACGAGCACAGCTTGTGCGGTTCGAGGCTGGCGACGACGCTTTCGACGGCGTCGCCGAATCCGACCAGCAACAGTGCCAGCGCACGTTCACGATCGTGCTGGATTCGAATCGAACCAGGGTTGACGGTTTCGCCAGCCGCCAGCTTGCGCAGGAGTGAGCGTCGGCGGGCTTGGGCGTATTGCAGGTAGACGCCGGTGTTGCCCTCGGGGGCCAACATGCGATCCCAATCGAAGACGTAGTCTTTGATCCGGTCGCTCGACAGGTCGGCGTACTTGATGGCGGCGAGCGAGTTGCTGTTGGCCAGCTCGCGCTTGGCGTCGGCCGACAAATCGACCTCGCGCTTGTCGAGCTCGGCGAGCGCTCGTTCGAGGCCTTCGTCGAGCAGCTCGATCAGCCGCAACGTTTCGCCGCTGCGCGTCTTCATCATCTTGCGGTCGTTGCCCAAGATCGAGCCGAAACCGACGTGCTCGGTGCGCACGCTGTCCGGGACGTAACCTGCCATTCGCCCAACCGCGAACAGCATCTGAAAGTGTTGCGCTTGCGGTGACCCCACGACGTACAGGATGCGGGTGCCGTGCAATTCGGCCGCGCGGTAACGCAGCGCGGCCAGATCAGTCGCGGCGTAGCCGAAGCCGCCGTCGGATTTGCGGACGATGACCGGGAGCGGGGCGCCGTCGCGATTCTTGAAGCCTTCGGGGAAGACGCACAACGCGCCGTCGCCGATGCTGGCGATACCGCGCTTTTCCAGGTCCGCAGCGATCTCGGGCAAAAATGCGTTGTAAAAGCTCTCGCCGCGCGTGTCTTTCGACATCATTGTTACGCCCAAGCGCGCGAAAACCTTTTCGAAGTGCAGCGTCGAAGCGTCGACCAGCGAGCGCCACAATCCAAGCGTTTGGGTGTCGCCGCCTTGCAGCAACACCACGCGCTGGCGCGCGCGTTCCGCAAAGCTCGGATCTTCGTCGAACTTCTTGCGCGCGGCTTTGTAAAAGACGTCCAGCTCGCCCACCGACAGCTCGGCCGCGCTGCTGCCGCCACCCAGGTCGAGCAGGTGCTCGATCAGCATGCCAAACGGCGTGCCCCAATCGCCGATGTGATTTTGGCGGATGACGTGGTGGCCCGCGAATTCGAGCACGCGCACCAAGCAATCACCGATCACGCACGGCCGCAGGTGGCCGACGTGCATCTCTTTGGCGACGTTCGGCCCGCCGTAGTCGACGACGACCGTTTCGGGCTTCTTGGTCGTAGCGACACCGAACCGCGGATCCTGCAGCGCCGCGGTTAGCAACGCGTCGAGGTAGCTGTTCTTCAGCGTCAGGTTGACGAAGCCGGGCCCGGCGATCTCGACCTTTTCACAAATGTCCGAGACCTGTAACTCGGCGATCAACGTCGTGGCGACGTCGCGTGGCGGCTGCTTCAAAGCCTTACCCAGGCTCATCGCCAGGTTGGCCTGAAAATCAGCGCGATCAGAGCGGCGAACGAGCGGATCCATGCTGGCGTGCTCGGGCCCAAAGGCGGTCGAGACGGCTTGTTGGAAGCGGTCAGCGAGCTCTTGCAGCGGTGGCTTGACGACGTCGGTCATGGCGAGGACGGCTGTATAGCACCTTGCTGCCGACGCTCACGGACCAGGCGCCAAAAGCGCGCGCCGATCTCTAGCGCCAGCAGACCCAGCAACAGCCAGCCCAATTCGGGCGAGGCGTCGACCTGCGGCGCCGCTGCGGCTTTGCTCGCACGCCAAGCTTTCGGGACGTCTTGCTTCGGGACGCTCAGTACCTCGTCTACCGGCAGGGTGATGAAGCGCGCCTCGCGTTTGCCGTTCAGGCTGATCTCGTACCGACCCGTGGTCTCGGGGGTCGTGACACGCTGGCCGTCGGCTTCGCGCAGCGCGAGTGGTCCGGCGCTGCCGGTGATTTGCAAGTTGCCGGTGGCCGGGAACCACCACTCGGTGCCGGCCTCACTGGCGCGTGGACCGCGTCGGCGCAGCGCTTCCCCAACCATGTGATCGAGCAGGGCCAGGAAGGCTGGCCTCAGGGGTAGCTCGCTGACGTCGACCGACACCGGCAAACCGACGCTAAACAGCAAGCCTCGCCCGCGCTCCTGGCGAGTCACGAGCACCTTGCCGTCGCTCCATCGCCCGATCACTTCCGCGTCGGGCAACAGCGCACGGTCGAGGCGCGCGCGGCCTTTGGGGGCGAGATCTTTGAGGCTTTCGGCTTCGGCGCCCAGCCAATTGAACGAGGCGACATCGACGTTGGCGCCTGCGGCCAGCGGCTCCCAGTCGACGGCTCCGCGCAGGAACGGCTCGAGACTCGCGCCGAGCTGCGTGTCGTGCGCGCGCGTGCCGAGGAACAGCGCCGCGACTGCGCCGCCCTCCAGCCAGCCGTCGATCGCGCCGCGCGTCTCCGGCGTCAGGCCGGGTGGATCGTCGATGAAGAGCGCTGCGACGTCGCTGAGCTCCGCGGCCTCGCGTGGTAGCTCGGTTAATGGCCGCACCGGCGCGCCGTACGAAAGCGCGTGCAGCGCCTGCTCCAGTACCGGCGCACCGCCGGTGGCGACGGCTTCGCGCTCGCTGTCGACGTGAACGGCCACGCTGAGCCCGCGCGACTCCGGTGCCACTTCGGCGCGATCGTTGTCGGGGTTCTGGTCGTTGCCGCTGAGCTCAACCGCGCCGCCGGCGTCGGCCTTGGCTTCGAGCGTCAGGGTCTGCTCACCGCGTTGCACGACCAGGCGCGCTTCGGCCTTGAGCGCTGGATCCTTGGCGACCAGGCGCAGCGTGCGGGCGCGGGCGGCGGCTTCTGTGGAGCAAGCGACCGTAGCGGTGATGCGTTGTCCGCTCTGTTCGGCGCGCAAGACGCCGCAGTCGTCGGTTTTCTGTGCCAGTTCGGGGATCGCGGCCCACACGTCCGAGCTGGGCTCAGCAGGCAATTCTCCGGCTAGATCGCTGAGCAGGACGACGCGTTTGTCCTTGTGCGGCAGGCTACCCAACGCGGCGTGAGCGAGCGCGATCGCGGCCGTCAAGTCGGTGGCGCGGTCGGTCGGGCGCAGCTCGGTGACGGCGCGCGTTGCGGCTTGCAAATCGGTGCCGGCGGCCAGCGACAAGCGCGCGGGCTTGCCGGCTTGAATCAGCGCGACCGCGTCGCCTTCGCGGGCCGACGCCAACAGCTCGCGTGCGCCTTCGATCGCGCGGACGAAGCGCGTCTTGCCGTTGGGGAGGCGGGTGCGCATGCTGGCCGAGTCGTCGACAACGATCGCGATCGCCATCGAGGCGCCGCCGCTGCGGCCAAGCGCTACGCGCGAACACCGTACGAGCGGCCCTGCGCCGAGCAACGCCAAGCACAGGATCATCAGCGCGCGCAGCAGCAAGAGACCGCGGTCTTCAAGGCGACTGCGCTCGCGTGCGGTGGCGCGCGTGACCGGAACCAACGCGGCGGGTGGGAACGGCTGCTCGTTGGCGCGCCCGCGGCGCAGTAAATGCGCCAGCGTAGGAGCTGCGACGAGCAGCGACAGGCCGAGCGCGAAAATCGTGACGAAGCTCACGCTGACGGTTCCACGTGGCTACTCAGGATCCGGCGCACGAGCTCTTCCGGCGCGTCGGTGGTCGCACACTTGATCAAGCGCCCGCCGCGCGGCACGAGCTCTTGCTCGGCTGCGTGTTGGGCGCGGGCGAGCGCGGTGAGGTAGTTCTGGCGCGACAAAGCGGCGTCGGTTTCGACGACGGTTTTGCCTTCGAGCGAACGCAGCTGCACCGCGCCTTCGAAGGGAAAATCACGCTCGGCAGGCGCCAGAACCTGGATGACCTGCAGCAGGCGGCCGCGCGTCGTCAGCGTCGTCAGGGATTCGAGGCTGCCGTTGGGCAGGTCCAGCAAATCGGTCAGTACGACTTGAATTGCGCCGCGCCGCGCGGAGCGCTGAGCTTGGCCGAGGGCTTGTTCGATGACGCCGCGGTCAGCGCTGAGATCGCCGTCCGGCTCGACGTCTTCGAGCGCCAGGACGATGCGCTCGAAAGCCTCGCGGCCCGCGCGCGGTGGGATCGGGCGCGCGCCTTTGCCGCCGAAGAAGTCGAGCCCGACGCGATCACCCGTGCGGACGGCGATGTAGGCTAGCGCGGCGGCGATCAGCGCGGCGAAGGCGTACTTCGGACCAGGTGCGCCGGGGCCGGCGTACGACATCGATTGGGTGGCGTCGACGAACAGCCAAAGATCGCGATCGGTCTCGGTTTCGAACTCGCGAATTAAGAGCTGGTCGTGGCGCATCAGCGCGTGGCGGTCGATGTAGCGGAGATCATCGCCAGGCACGTAGGCGCGGTGGCCGCCGAACTCGATGCCGGAGCCCTTGCGCGGGCTCTTGTGACTACCGGCATACACGCCGTCGGCTACGCTGCGCGCCTTGAGTCGCAACGGCGCGAACGCGCCCCAGTCGAGCTTGGACCGCAGCTCTGTCACGTGGCGCGACCACAAACGGCGAGAATTTTTGGCGAAAGCTCGACCGGCGACAGCGTGACGCCGGGGCTGCGCTTGAGCCACTCGCTGCACGCAGCCGTGGCGAGGCCAGGCGCTTCGAGCGCGACGTAGGCTTCGAGCAGCTGGCGCTGCACGAGCGCGAGCTGCGGTTCGCTCAGCTCAGCCGAGGCCAGGAAGCGCGTGCCGCGCGCGACGGCGTCGACGTAGCGCCCGCTGCGGATGTCGGCGAGCAACGCGGGGATTTCTTGGGCGACCTTCTTTTGCACGCTGCGCGTCTCGCCTTGGGCTTGCGAGCACGCAGCACCGGCCGACGCGCGTGCGGCCTGCTTGCCGGTATCACTGAGCGGTAGCTCGGTGAGCGGAACCAAGACGACGTCGCCGGGTTGCAGTTTGCGGCCGTTGAGTAAATTGTAACGATCGAGCACCCAGGCGCGGTTCATGTCGCCGTAGAAGCGGTAGGCGATCGTGATCAGCGTGTCGCCAGTATCGGGCAAGACCCGCAAGTTGAACGGGACGATGATTTCGGCGCCCTCTTCGGGGGTGAGCCATGGGCTGGAGTCGTTGGCTAACGACAGCACGTCGGAGCGCTTCGGCGAGCCGAGCAGTTCCGCGGCCAGGCTGTCCCACGTTTCGCCTTGGCGCACGACGCGATGCCCGAGCGCCGGCACTTCCAGGCGCATGCCGCGCACGATCGGCGAGCCGCCGCGCGCGTCGAGATCATTGGCCGCCACCAGCAGCTTCTCGAACTGAATTCGGCCGTAGTAGCGCTCGGCGATCGACGCCAGCGTGTCCTTCTCGGTCACCACGTGCGTGAAGGCTTGGGCTGGGCCGATCAGCGCGCTGAACGCGCTGAAGGCGAAGAACCCGAACAACCAAGAGCGCCGTTTCATAGCGCCGCGAAGCATAGTGGCGGCCGGGCGGTAGGGCCATCGAGAGTTTGGGACGTAAGTCGTTGCGGGCCGAAGGCCGCTGCATTGGCTGGGAAAGCCCCGGCCCGGCTCTCGAACGGGTGCGCTCGGCGGCCTGGCCAGAGCAGCAATTCAAAACGAGTTGGAGGTCACAGAAAAACGTGGCCGGTTTTTCTGTGAACCTAGGCCGAGAATGAACCAACGCTACCTCGGCAGCGACCGCGACGACGGCGCGTCTGACGAATGCCTGGGAATGTCAGTTGGGTAGTCGATGGGGAGGCCGTCGAGGGGGACGGCGAGCAGCATCTTTTCGAGCTCGCGCGAGTTGGGGGGGCGCTCGGCGGCGCGTTTGCGCAGGCATTGCGCGATAGCTTGGCTGAAGGCCTCGGGCAGCGGCAGGTCGGGGCGCGCTTCGATGATGCTACGTGGGATGGCGCGCTGGTGGAGCTCGAGCAGCTCACGGCGGTTGCGGCCGCGAATCGGTAGATCTCCGGTGACGGCTTCGAACATCATCACCCCGAGGGAATAGAGATCGGTTCGGGCATCGACTGGGGCGCCGATGCATTGCTCGGGTGCCATGTACTCGGGGGTGCCGAGTGTGTAGCCGTCTTGCGTGAGCGATTCAGCCTCGCTGAACTTGCTCATGCCGAAGTCGAGCACTTTGATGCTCTTGTCGTCGCAGATGAAGATGTTGCCCGGCTTCAAGTCACGGTGCACGACGCCGAGTTGATGCGCTGCCCAGAGCGCTCGGCACACCTGCGCGAACATCGGCACGGCAAAACCCGGTGCGATCAGGCCATCGTGCTTGAGCATCGTCGCCAGGCTATTGCCGCGCAACAGCTCCATCACGACGTAAATCGAGCCGTCGGGCAGCTCGTCCAAATCGAGCGTGCGCACGACGTTCGGATGCTCGATCGAGCCTTGCACGCGCGCCTCGCGCCGCAGCCGCGCGATCTCCGAAGCATCCATGGCGGCCGCGCCGCGCAGCACTTTGACGGCGACCTCGGTGCCGAGCGCGATGTGCTCGGCCGCATAAACGACGCCGATGCCGCCGGAGCCGATCTTGCGCAAGATGCGGTACTTGCCGCCCAGCACGCTGCCGACCATGTCGCCGGCGGGGGCCTCACCGAAATGCCCGCGCACCTCGAGCCCGCGCTCAAGCGCTGCGATGCGGTGCTTCTCGAAAACCCTTAGCGCGCGCTCTTCCGAGACGCGCTCCGACGCCATACCCAGGGCTGCGCCGAGCCCGGCGCCGACACCGGCGCCGATCGTCGCGCCGAGCAGGCTGCCGGAAATCATCACGGCGCCGCCGCTAGCCGTCGCGCCGAGGATCGCGCCGAGCGCGATCGACCGCTTCTTGCCAAAGCGCCAGCGCACCACGTAGTCACACTCCGCGTCACCGCGCGCCAAGCAACGCGGGTGCTCGATCGTGGCCGCGGGCAAGCCCCAGATCAGCGGGATCGCCGCCAGCTCGGCGCGGCGCGCGGCACACAAGAACTCGTCAGCTTGCCCGTCTTCGCTCTCTGGCCGCGGTCGATACACGATCTGCGCCGAGCTGGGCCCGGCAGCCTTCAACTCACACGTGCCGACACGCGTCGTTTCCGAAGCATTTGCGGCCAGGTAGCGGTAGGCATCGGCCGGCGCCGATGCGACGCGCAGCATGCGCACGTAAGCGCCGAGCGACTCCGGGTGCGTCATCCAGGCGCCCCGATCACTCACGGCGCCCGTGCCGAGCGCCGAATCCAGCGCGCGCAGCAGCCGCTTGCTGGCGTTTACGGACAGCCAGCCGGCGTCGTCGTTCATCAGGCCGATCGGAATGCCGGCGGTGGACAGCAGTGCCCGCAACGCCGCCTCGCCACGCTCGGCCCGCAGCCGCAAGAGATATGGCCGAAACCAAGTACTGCGCAGCTCTTCACGCCCCGTGCCCGAGCGCGGGGGGCTTTTCTTGTTCACCTCGCGACGCTCCCGTGAGTCCGAGCGGGGATCTGAGCGGGGATCTGAGCGGTCAGTCAATGGCTTCCCTGGCGGGGCTTTCGCCCCACCGGCGCGGTACCGAACCGCGCTTTCGGCGGAGCATAACAGCTCGGCGGCCGAGCGGCGACAATGGTAGCCTGCAAGGCTCCCTAGCACGCGCGCCGTGCTTTATAAGGATGAGTAATGGCTGAGCCGCTTTCTGATGCGTTCGTTCTGTTTGGGGCTACCGGGGACCTGGCATTCAAGAAGATCTTCCCGGCGCTGCACTGGATGCTCAAGCGGGGGCACGCTCCGTTCCCGGTCGTCGGGGTGTCGCGCGGCGGCTCGAGCCTCGAGAACTTGCGTGAGCGCGCGCGCGCCAGCATTCAAGAGTTCGGCGGCGGCGTAGACGAGAAGGCCTTTGGTCTGTTGTCGCAGAGTCTGCGCTACGTCGACGGCGACTACACGAAGGAAGAGCTGTTCAAGAAGATCAAGCAAACGCTCAACGACGCGAACGTCAAGAACCCGCTGTACTTCTTGTCGATTCCGCCGAGCGTCTTTTCGAACGTGGTCGAGGCGCTGGGTACCAGCGGCTGCTCCGACGGCGCGCGCGTCGTGGTCGAGAAGCCGTTCGGCCGCGATCTAGCGTCCGCGCGCCTACTCAACAGCACGCTGCACAAGGTGTTCGACGAATCGAACATCTTCCGCATCGACCATTTCTTGGGCAAAGAGCCGGTGCAGAACCTGTTGTACTTCCGCTTCGCGAACTCGATGTTCGAGCCGATCTGGAACCGCAACTACGTCAAAAGCGTGCAGATCACGATGGCCGAGAAGTTCGGTGTCGCTGGTCGTGGTCGCTTCTACGAGGAAGCCGGCGCGATTCGCGACGTCGTCCAAAACCACTTGCTCGAGGTCGTCGCGTTCTTGGCGATGGAGCCGCCGCCGGCTGGTGATCGCGAAGCGTTGCGCGATGAAAAGACGCAGCTGCTCAAGTCGATCCGCACGGTGTCGCCCGAGTACTGCATCCGCGGCCAATTTCAGGGCTATCGCGACGAAGAGGGCGTGAACAAGAATTCGACCGTCGAGACATTCTCCGCGATTTCATTCTTCGTCGATTCGTGGCGTTGGGAAGGCGTGCCGTTCTACGTCCGCACCGGCAAGAACCTGCCAGTCACGGTGACTGAAGTGCTGGTCGAGCTGTATCGCCCGCCGCACATGGTGTTCAAGGAGACCGTGGCGCAGCGCGGTAACTACTTGCGCTTCCGGCTCGGTCCGGATTTCGCGATCGCGATCGGCACGCGTGTGAAGCGGCCCGGGGAAGCGATGGCCGGCGACAGCACCGAGCTGTTCGTCACGCAGCAAAACCCGGCGGAGATGGGCGCTTACGAGCGGCTGATCGGCGACGCCTTCCGCGGCGACGCGAACCTGTTCGCGCGCGTCGACAGCGTCGAGTCGTGTTGGCGCATCGTCGAGCCAATCCTGGGCGACGCTACTCCGATCTACGAATACGAAAAGGGCAGCTGGGGCCCGGCGGAAGCCAATCGCATTTTGGCGCCTGGCACGCTCTGGCACGACCCGAAGCGGTAATGCCGATGAGGACGACGCTCGGCTCGTTGGCGATGGCAGCGAGCCTTGGCGCCGGGCACTGGGGGTGCTCGGACCCAGTCGCTCCGGCTTCGGCAGATACGGCGCCCGCGCCCTACGGGTCTTCGTGCGCGTCTTGTCACGGCAAGACGGGTGAGGGCGTCGTTGGTCTCGGTGTCGAGCTGCGTCACTCGCCCAGCGCGTACTCCACGTGGGTGGTGCGCAATGGCCGCGTCAACACGACGATGCTGCCCTTCGCTACGACGTCGGTATCTGACGCGCAGCTGAGCGAAATTCAGACCTGGCTCAACGCGATGCCTAAGCCTGGTTCGGGGCAAGAGCTGTATCTCGACTTCTGCGGCAATTGCCACGGCCCCACCGGCATGGGCGGTCCAGTGATCAGCGCCTTCGTCACCGCCAAAGTGCGCACTGACCTGAAGACATTGGTGCGTGCCGGTCAAGGCGGCGACGATCCGAGCATGTTGTTTTCCTACATGCCGGCCGAAGACGTCACGCAGCTCACCGACGCTGAGCTCGAGCTGATCGCGACGTTCCTCGGCGCGCTCTAGCCGCGCCAGCGCACGCGCTCTTGTTCGAAGGCGCGGGCCAGGCGGCGTTGTTCGTTCAAGAACGCGCCGTAGTTTTTGGGGAGGCGCGAGTCGTCTTGGAACTTGATGAAGACGTTCAGCGCGGCTTCGGCGTCGCTGGTAGCGCGGTGCGCTTCGGTGTGCTCGATGCCGAGCCGCGCCGATACTTCGGCCAGCGCGCGGCTCTTCTCGAGCTTTTGTAGCTCACGCGCCCAGACCAGCGGGTCGATCCATTCCACGTTCTTTTGGAACGCGGGCGGCGGCGTCGGCGACGCTGCCAGGCGACTGAGCTCCGACGTCAGCATCTTGCGATCGAACTCGGCGTTGTAGGCGAGCGGAATCGCACCCATCATTGCTTCGAGCAGCTCCGGCAAGATGGCTTCGAACGCGGGCGCATCTTTCACGGCTTCATCCGAGATGCCGTGGACGTCGAACGCCTCTTTCGGAATCGGACGCCCCGGATTCACCAGCCAGCTCTTGCGCAGCGTGATCTCTCCGCGCTCCCAGCGCACGCACGCCACTTCGACGACGCGGTCGGTCCCCGGATCGGTCCCAGTCGTTTCGGTATCGATGGCGACGATCGGTAAATTGGCGACGATGTGGTCGCCCGCGAAACCTTCGGCCAGACCGAGCGCAGCGACGCGCAGCAGGTGCGCGATGCCCGGGTAGTGTCGGCCGGTCGGGAAACACCCGAGGTCGACGACGATTCTCATGGTTTCTTGGTCACGCTCGCAGCGGGCGCCGCGCTATGCGCGGGTGCTGCGACCGAACCAGCCGGAGCGGCCGAACCAGCCGGTGGGGGTGCGGGCGTCGGTGCGCCGCCGCCAGTCAGCTCGACCTCGAGGTTGATCCAATCCTCCAGATCTTCGGGGAAGTCGGCCGTGGCGGGGAATGGACGGCCGTTGATGTAGAGCGTCGGGGTGCTCTGAATGTCGAGCCTTTCCCCTTGTTTGCGATCGCGCGACACGGAGTCGGCGACGGCTTCGCTCTCTGAGTCCTTCTGGAACTTCGCCATGTCGAGGCCAAGGCCTTTGGCGAGCTCGTCGATGACTGCGGGGCTGATGCGGTCCTGGTTGTCGAACAGCGCGCCGTACATTTCCCAGAATTTGCCCTGCGCCTGGGCGGCGCGTGCGCTGCGCGCCAGCTTCTCGCCGTACTGGTGGATGCTGAGCGGGAAATTCTTGAACACGAGGCGCGTCTGGCCTTGGTGTTTCTTGAGCGCTTCTTCGACGATCGGCCGGGCGGCACGGCAGGCCGGGCACTGGAAGTCTGCGAACTCGACCAGCAGCACCGGCGCGCCCGGGTTGCCCTTCGACGGTGAATCCTCGAGCGCGATCTCTTTGACTTGGTCGGCTGCGAAGCGCGCTTTGTAGAAGCCCTCGATCTGCTGGCGGGTTCGGCCGCGCTGCACCTGCCTGGCCAGGGCCTTGGCGGCCGGCACACAAGCCCGGCAGGCCCGCGATTCGGAGACGCACTGCGCCAAGCTGACCGGCTGGTCCGGACACGGTGAGCGCAGCTCCGACACGAACCGCGACCACTCGGATTTCTCGCGGCTGGTCAGGCTCGCCGTGTCGACACCTGCAAGGGTGACGTCCTTCGTCTCAGAACGAGTCGGGGAGGCGTCGGCCGCGCTCTCCCCTGGGGAGCGACAGGTCGTAAGCTTCGTATTCAAAAAGGCAAACAGCGCCAGGGCGGAGGCCGCTCGGAAGCTCAACATTGCGCGGCGGAGCGTAGTACGTTCCTCGGCCGATGACGATACCGTCCTCCCCGCCGTCGCCCAGTAGTGGCAGCGTCCCGCCGCCCTCGGCGAACGTGGCGCCGCCCCTGGGGGTCAAGCACGTGATCGCCATCGGCGGCGGCCGGGGTGGGGTCGGCAAGAGCGTCGTTGCCGTAAACCTCGGGGTGTACCTGGCGCAACTTGGCCGCAAGGTGCTGCTGATCGACACTGATCCGGCGGGTGCGGAGCTGCACACGGCCCTCGGGCTCGGCCCGCTGTCCTCGCTCGCTTACCCGAGCGGGCGTCCTGGCCCGGCCGCCGCGTCGAGCGCCGGCGATGACGCCGACGAAGACGACCTGACAGCGATCCCGACTCAGGTGCCCGGCCTATCGCTCGTTCCTCAAGTGTACCGAGCCGGGTCGACAGTGCCGGTCCGGCCCGGACGGAAAGCGCGTTGGGCCCGCGAGCTCAAGAACCTGGAAGCGGACTACGTCCTGCTCGACCTCGGAGCCGGGACACAGCCGGCGACGCTCGACTTGTTCCTGATGGCCGATTTCGGCATCTGCGTCAGCGCACCGGAGCCGCCGAGCATCGAGGCGTCGTATCGGTTCGTGCGCGCGGCGTTCGTGCGCGCGCTGCGGCGAGCGCTGGTGAAAGATCGTTTCAAGCTGCGCTTGATCGAGCGCGCGGAAGCGGAGCTTGGCCCGCTGCCGTCGCCGCAAGCGCTGGTGCACGCAATCGCTCGCTACGATACTCACCTTGGGCAGCTCGCCGCCGCCGAGCTGTCGCGGATCCGCCCGCGGCTCGTCATCAACAGCGCCCGGCTGCGCGCCGACACGGATTTGGGCCTGTCGATGTGCGATTTGGCGCGTCGGCACTTGGGCGTGAATTTCGACTATGTCGGGCACATCGAGCAGGACGACGCCGTCTGGCTCAGCGTCGTCCACCAGCGCCCGGTGCTGATCGACAGCCCCACCAGCAAGGGCGCCCGCAACCTCGAGCGCATCGCGCGTCGCATTTTGGCGCTGGCCGCTAGTCGCGACCAAGAGCGACGGGCCGAAATGGTGCCGCTCTCACCCGCGCACCTGAACCTGTACGAGGTGTTGCTCGCGCACCGTGGCGCGACCGACGAAGAGCTGCGCCGCGCGTACAAGCGCCAGCGTGATCTTTATCAGACCAACAGCTTGCCGCTCACCTCGCTCGTCAGTGAGGCCGAACAGCGCCGCGAGAGCGCGCGGATCGAAGAAGCGCACGATACTCTGCTCGATCCGCTGCGACGCAAGGCCTACGACGCGTCGATTTTCCCGGAGACCGAGGCCGAGGCACCGCGCTCGCGCGAGGCCGACAGCGCGCTCTTGGCCGAGCGGGCAGCGCTGCGTCAAGAGTTGTCGCGCGAGATCAGTGGTGAGACCGAGTTCACCGGCATGCTCTTGACCAAGGTGCGAGAGGCGCAGGGCGTCGAGCTTTCGGACATCGCGCGCGAGACGAAGATCTCCGTTACGCACCTAGCGGCGATCGAGGCCGAAGCCTTCGATGACTTGCCGGCGCTGGTCTACACCCGCGGCTTCGTGCAGCAGCTCGCCAAAGTCTTGAAGCTCGATCCGACACAGGTCACGAAGACCTATTTGCGGCGGCTGCGCGAGTGGCGCGCTGAGACCGACGGAGAAGCCCAGCATTGACGGCCACGGCCGCGCCGCCACGTCGGCCGGAAGACGTCGCCTTTTCGTGGGCGCTGGCGATGGTTGCGCTCTTGCCGCGGCTGTTCGCGGCGATCGCTTGGGCGCGCGAGCCAGTGTGGGACGGCCACTACTATCACGTGGGTGCGAGCCGGATCGCCGCAGGCCTCGGCTATTCGGAGAACGTGATCAGCCACGGCGCTTCGCTGTGGAAGCCATGGACGCACTATCCCGTGGGTTACAGCGCGCTGTTGAGCCTGTTCTATCGCGTGTTCGGTGACCATCTGCTGGTGGCGCCGCTGCTGAACGCAGTGCTGGGCGCGGCAACCGCATTTTTAGTTCATCGCGTGGCGTTGCAACACCTGGGCGCGACGCGGGCGCGGGTTGCTGGCGGTATCGCGGCGCTCCACCCGGGGCTGATCGCGTACTGCCCGTTGGTGATGACCGAGATCCCGACGGCTTTCTTGCTCGTGCTGTTGGTGTGGACCCTTTTGCATTTCCGTGGCCGCTGGCACGCGGCGATCTTGGCCGGCGTGATCTTGGGCGTGCTGACGCTGATGCGTCCGGCGAGCCTGCTGTTGGTGCCGCTGATCGCGCTGAGCGAGCCGCGGCCGTTTGGGCGAGCGGCCGTGCGCGCGCTAGCGACGCTCGGGATTGCGCTGGTGATTGTTTTGCCGTGGACGATTCGCAACTGCAAGCGGATGGACGGCTGCGCGTTGGTCTCGACCAACGGCGGCTGGAATCTGGCGATCGGCGCGCTCACCGAGACCGGCCGTTTCCAAACCTTGCACGGCAAAGACGGCTGCCCGGTCGTGACCGGTCAGGTGCAGCAAGACGACTGCTGGGCGCAGGTGGGGTGGCGCAAGATCAGAGAGGCGCCCGGTCACTGGCTCGGCTTAGCGCCGAAGAAGCTGGCGCAGACCTTCAATCACGAATCCTTCGCGATCGAGTACGTGCACGAAGCCGACCCTGGCGCGTGGCCGGAAGATCGACGTGAAGCGGCGCGTGGCTTGCTGACGGCGGCGCACTTGGCGCTGCTAGCGGCTGCGGCTTTGTCGATCGTGGCACTGCCGCTCGGTCGCTTGCGGCGCGAGGAGCAGTATTGGCAGATTGGCCTGCTCGTCTTGCTGTCTGGGCTGATCTTCTACGGCATCGCGGATGAGCAGCATCCGTTCCACTGGTTGATCGTCGTCGCGCCGGCGCTCGCGTTCGCTCCGCTACCGGGGCGGCCGTACTTGGGCGCGGTCGGTCGCGTGGCGATGGCCGCCGTGTTGCTCACGGCCGTGACCCACGTGGTGTTCTTCGGCGAAGATCGCTATCACCTGTTCTTGTCGCCTTTGCTGTGCGTTTTGGCGGCTGCCGCGCTGCGCGAGGGTGAGCGCGTTGCGAGAGCTCCGACCTCGAGCTAAGCCTGGGCCCGTGGCTGGGCGAGCGCGCGGCAAGCAATGGCAAGCACGCTTCGTGGCGGGCTCGCTGGTGTTGCATGCCTTGCTGCTGGGCGTCGGAGCAACGCAGCTGCGGCATGCGCCGGGCGCCACGGAGCGCGCGGCCACCAGCAAGCCGGAGCTCGAAATCGACGTGGTCGTTGACGTCAATGAAGTCGCTCCGGAAGAGACGCACGCGATGAACCAAGCGCCGCCCCAGCTTGGTCACGCGCTTCATTCCGGCGCAGCACCCCGCAGCGTGGCTTCGGTATCGCGCGCTGAGGGTGAAGCGGAGCCCTCCGGCGAGGTCGTGAATGACGGAGCGGGCAGTACCGAGACGTCGCCGTCGGCGGTGCCTTCTGCGGCGGCCCCCCACCTAAGCCTGTCGGCGCTGGGCGTCGACGGCACCAATCCGTTTTTGGATCGGGGCGATCCGGCGGTCGCTCGCGCCGCTAAGGTCGCGCGCGTCAAACGGCGTCTCGACCGGGCTTTGGCACAAGGTTTAATGAACGGTGACGTGGCTTCGGGGCGCGGAGCGGGCGGCCCGGTCGTGCGATCTTTCGAGGCTACAGTTTATGCGTCGAACGCGCCGCTCAACGGCACGGCATCGTTCGTGCTCGTCATCGACAGCGAAGGCACGCTGGTCTCGAGCATGCTCGGGAGCGCCAGCGGCGACCGCGACGCCTGGGTGCGCGTCGCGCGCCAAACCGCGCAGGCGTTGGCCGGTCGCAAGCTTCAGGTGCCGAAAGGCAAAAGCGTAAAACTCACCGTCGAAGTGACGTCGCACCTCGAGCTACCGAGCGGCGCCGACCCTGGCGTCGACGTGCACGTGCTGGGCATTCCCGTCAAAAAAGGCGACGGCCCGCGCTCCACGCGCATCGACATTCTCAACCCGCTCAAACCCGGCAACATCCTCACGCTCGCCGGCGACCCCGCCGACATCGGCGCCCGCGCCCGTCGCATGGTCCACGCCCGCGTCGTCAGCGAAGAACTGTTGTAGGGGGCGAGACCGAGCAGCGAGCAGCGAGCAAACAGGAAGGCGGGAAGGCGGGAAGGTTTTTGGGCGCGTGAAACTGATCGCTTCGACGCATCCAGGCCCGCCTGACCCCGGGACAATCCATTTCTTGTTTGGTCTCCCCAAACGAGAAATGCACTTTCTCTCGCCCCTTCCCGCCTCCCCGCCTTCCTGTTCGCTCGCTCTCGCCCGTACAGTGACGAGTGGCGTTTCTAGTCAGGGATGCGGAAGCTCTTGCTCAACGTGACGGAGCTGCCGCTGAAGGCGGGGACGTGGACGCTTTTGAAGACGGTTTGGATGCAGGCGCCGACCGAGGTGCCAGCAAAGGGCGCGGCGACGTTCACCGAGGAGACGGGGCCTTCGGGCGAGAAGGTGACGGTGACGCTGCCGACTCCGGTTGGGCCGCCATCGCGCTTGCATGCCGTCGCGGAATTGGCCGCAACGCTGAGCGACGTGAGCGCCGTGGCGCGGTTGAGCGGGGCGCGCTGATCGGGCGGTGGCGGCTTCTCGGTCGGCGCCGCTTGTAGCTCGGGCTCTTGCGGCTCGACCGGTTCCTTCTCGGCCTTGGCTTCTTTGTTAGCCTCGGCCTTGGCTTCTTCCTTGTCGAGTTTTCTGGATTTACTGCCGTGCACGTTCGTGTCGACCCGACCGGGACGACCGGGCTTGCCGGGAGTCGCTTCGTTGCCGGCTTGGTCGAGCGGCATGCTGTCGATGTTCACACCCCAGGCGCCGGGCTCCTGGGTGTAGTGGTCATCGTGCTTGCCCGCCGCCGCGGCTTTGTTCGGAGCCTCGGCGCCCGAGTTCGGCATCGGCGCGGGCTGTTGGTTGTTCACGAACCAGACTGCCGAGGTTGCCGCTGCCAACCCGACGACGGCCACGAACAGCGGCATGAACGACGATTTTCGCTTCGGCGGCAGCTCGAAGCTTTGCGGATGCGGTGTGCTCGACTTCGACGAAATCGAGCTCGAGGTCGGCGGCTCCGACGGGCTCGCGGGGAAGCGACCACTCGAGGAGAAACTGGGATGGGAACGATCAGGCGCCGCCGGGTGATCGGGCACCAGACCGGCTGCGACTACGCCGTCGCTGGCCGTGAGCGCTTCACGTAAAGCCTGGCGCTGCGTCTCGATTCGCGAGCCGAGCACGCGCCGGACCAGTTGGCCGACGCTGGCGGGCGAGACCATCACGCGGTCTTCGACCAGGTAACGTTCGAGCGCTTCGCTCATTTGGCGCGCGGTTTGGTAGCGCTTGCTCAGATCGCGCTCGAGCGACTTTTGGACGATGGCCACCAGCTGCGGTGACAGCTTGGGATTGAGCTCGCTCGGGTTCGGGATCTTGCTCTTCTTCACCAGCTCGAGTGAATGCGCGGCGTTCTCTCCTCGGAAAAGCCGTTCGCCCGTCACCAGCTCGAACAGCACGATGCCGAGCGCGAACACGTCGCTGCGGCGATCGAGCTTCTCCACACTCGCCTGCTCGGGCGACATGTAGCCGAACTTGCCTTTGATCTTGTCGTCTGCGCCCAAGTCGCTGTGCGCGGTGGCGTTGGCGACGCCGAAGTCTACCAACTTCGCGCGGCCGTCCAGCCCGACCAAGATGTTGTGCGGCGAGACGTCGCAATGAACGATGTTGCGCAGCTCGCCATCCCAGCCGCGCAATTCGTGGGCGGCGTGCAGACCGGCGGCGGCGTCAGCGATGATCTTGACTGCGATTTCAGCTGGGATGGCGCGACGACGACGCGCCTCTTTGATCACGGTGCGGAGCGAATCGCCCTCGACCCACTCCATCGCCATGTAGAGGATGCCGTGGTCCTCCGACACCTCGTGCACCTTGACCACGTGCGGGTGGTCGATGCTGCGCACGATCTGTCCCTCTTCGAGAAACATGGCGCGGAACGCCGAGTCGCGCGCTAGCTCTGGCAGCATTGCCTTTACTGCGACCAGGCGTTGTTTGCCGCTGACCGGCGCGCGTTCGCGAGCCACCCATACGCTGGCCATGCCGCCGCGCCCGAGCCGGATCAACAGCTCGTATCGGCCGAGCGTGGAGCCCGACTTCAGTTCCGCGGCCATGCAATCACCCTGAGCATGCAACGCGAAGCGCGCGAACACGCGGCTTCGCTGCTTCTTTTATGTCACGGAATGTGTAGGCAAGCGAGGCACAACCACCGGAACTTTTCGCCGGGCGCAGACTTGGCGGCGAACGGGGCGCGGTTCTCGGCGGCGAATGGCGAACGGAGTACTGGTCGCGGTCGCACCTACATCAAACTACTACGGGCTCGCCAACTCGGCTGAAGCCGACGGGTTGGGTGTCGCTCCGGAGCCAAGCGGCGCCACCACCTTCATGTCGACTTCGAGCAGCACGGCTTCGCCGGCTGCGACCGACACGGTGCGGCGCTCGGCGACCGCGTTCGGGTGTTCCAGCCGAATGTAATGAGTCCCCGGGCTCAGCCGAATTGGACGGGCGAAAGGCGTGGTTTCGCGCTGCTGCCCGTCCACGAACACGCGCGCCCAGGGGTGGGCAACCACGCGCAGCTCGGCGGCCTCGGCGCCTGGCGTCGAAAGCGGTGCCGCAGCGCGTCGACTCGCCTCCATCGGCCCGAAAGCGCGCCGCAGGGCGTAGCCGCTGGCAGCGACCCCGAGCCCAATCAAGAACAACCCCAACGCGACTGAGCCGATCGAGGTTCGGCGTACGGCGCGCAGCGCCTGCTTGGGCGGAGTCGCCTTCACCTCGGCCAGCCCGGCGCCAGCCAGCGCGGCCAGGATCGCCTGTTCGGGGGCGCCATCCCACGCTTCGGCGAGCGCCTGGCGTAGGTCGACCGCAAGCTCACTCGCGCTGCCTACGCGGTCGCTCGGCAGCTTCTCCAGGCAGCGCGCGATCAGTCGCTCGACGCTGCCGCTCACCTTCACGCCGCCCTGCGTGAGCGGCGGCGGCGGGTTCTGCCGAATGCGCAACGAAGTCGAGCGATCATTCGGACCTTCGAACGGTCGCGAGCCGCTGAGCAGCTCGTACAGGATCACGCCAACCGAGAACAGATCGGAGCGCGGATCCGCCGGCTCGCCCAAGATCTGCTCCGGCGACATGTACACCGGGCCGAGGTAGCCGGTGCCGCCATCGAGCAGCTCGGGCGCCGTCGGCATGCGCTCGTCGACGGCCAGGGCGAAGTTCAACAGTTTGATCTCGCCCTTCTTGGAGATGAAGACGTTCTTCGGCGAGAGGTCGCGGTGCACGACGCTGTGCTCGTGCGCGTGACCGAGGGCCTCGGTCAATCGCAGGCCGATCGCCAGCGCGGCGGCGTCGCTCAGGCGCTTGGCTTTGACCAGCAGCTCGTCGAGCGTTACGCCGTCGACGTGCTCGAGCACCAGCCACATGCGGTCGCCGCGCTTCACGAAGTCATGCACCTTGACGATGCCGGGGTGGTCCAGCTCACTGAGCAGGCGCGCCTCACGCTCCAGCGTCGAGGCGAAGGGCGAGCTTGGCAGGATATTTTGGCCCAGCGCCTTGATCAGCACCGTGCGCCCCAACGGCTCCTGCACCGCGCGATACAGGTCACAAACCGGCCCGGAGGATAGCTTGCGGATGATCTCGCAGCCGTCGAAGGTTACCGCCTCGGGCATTGTTGCCCGCAGCTTATAGCGCTAGATCGCCCGACGCCTTCGTGGACCAACGAATTTCGATAAATGGGTTCGCCCGTCGTCGCCGCGTGGGGGGCGGCTCGGCCGAATTCACTTCGGCCGAGGGGGGCGGCGCGTGCCGCCCCCACCAGGGAAGCTGCGGGCGTTGGCGTTTCTGAGTCGGATTGCAACGAGCGTGCGTGGGCTGTATGCAGCCGCCCGCCGCTATTTCGAGGACCAGGACCCGCGCTTCGCGATCGCGTTCGCGCCGGCGCTGCTCGTCTCGATCCTGCTCTACGTCCGGTCGCCGCTTTCGAACTATATCTTCGACGAGCAGGAGGCCTTGCTCGCCAACCCGTACGTCAACGACAAGTCGCTGCCGTTCCTGAGCGCTTTCTCGCGCGACTTCTGGGGGCTGCCGCCCGAGCGCAGTATTGGCTCGTACCGGCCGATCCCGAATCTGATCTGGCGGCTGCTCTGGAACGTCAGCCACCAGCCGTTCATCCATCATTGGGTCAACGTCATTGGCCACGCCGTCAACGGCGCGCTGTTGGCCGGCTTCGTGCTGGCGGTGTCGGGCCGACGCAAGCTGGCTTGGCTCACGGGCGCGATTTTTCTGATGGCGGCGGTGCTCACCGAAGCCATCTCCGGCGTGGTCGGCATCGCAGACGTGCTGGGCGGGATGGGCGTGCTGTTAGCGCTGCACGCGCTTCGGTTGCCGATTTGGGGCATGCCGCTGGCAGTGCTGGCCGCGGCCAGCTTCGGCCTGTTCAGCAAGGAAAGCGCGATCGTGGCGGTGCCGCTGATTGCGTTGGCGGCCTTCACCACCGCGCCGCTGCTTCACCCGCGCCGGCCCTTGCGCGTGTTGCGTAGCTTACTGGCGCTGATCGCAGTGGTAGCGGCGCTGGTCTTCTACACCGAGTTCCGGCGCTTGACGTTCGTCACGCATCCAGCCGGCTTCTGGGACGTACCGAAGGGCTCCGGTTGGTCCCGCGGCGTCTTGTTCAAGTTGCGGAAATGGTACGAGCAACCGCGGTCGCACTACGATCCGCCGCCGCCCGGCACGCCGTGGCACAAGCAGCAGCTGCTCAAGTTCTTGGCGTGGTTCCAGCAACCGAGCTTGCCGCATGACCCGATCAACAATCCGTTGGTCGACGCGCCCTTGCCGTTGCGGATGGCGGCGGCCCTGCGCGTGTACGCGGGCGGCATCGGTCAGGTGCTGTTTCCGTGGACCTTGAGCGGCGACTATTCGTACCGGGCCGAGCCCGTGCCCGTACGGCGCGTGTTTTTCGGCAGCGTCGTCGGCGCGGTTTTGGCGGTTGGGCCGCTGCTGCTCGGCTTGAGCGTGCTGCTCCACAACATGTGGCTGAGCTTTCGGCTGCGTCGCGCGGAGCTCGGACTGCGGCGTGAACGCCTGGCGCCCGCCGCGCTGCTGGCGACCGGGCTTTTGTGGTTTCCGCTCGCGTATTTCCCGCATTCCAACATCCCGGTGCTGTTGCCGACCGTGCGCGCCGAGCGGTTTTGGTACCTGCCGGTCGTCGGCACATCGCTAGTGCTGGCGCTGCTGGCGGCCAAGTTGCTGGGCGGGCGGCGCGAGCGGTTCGGAGCGGCAGTGTTAGGCGCGTTCTTCGGGGTGCAGGCGTTCCAGGCGCGTGCCCATGCGCTCGACTACATGGACGACCTGAGCTTCTGGGACGCGACGCGGCGTGCGGTGCCGCTCAGCGCCAAGGCGCAGCTCAACTACTCGGTCATGCTCGGCGCGCGCGGGCAGCTGCAGGAGCGCCTGCACTACAACGACGTCGCCCGCAAGCTCGCGCCGGACTGGGCGATGGGGCACATCTATTACGGCGACACCTTGTGCCGGCTCGCCAACGTGCCCGACCCGCCCAGCCCCAAGCCCGATCCCGAAAAGCGCTTGGCGCGGGCCGAACGCGCGGTACCGCATTACTTGAAGGGCTTCGCGCTCGCGCCGAATGATCCGAACCTGATTTCGCTGGCCATGCAGTGCATGTGGGAAGAAAAAATCGTCCTGCCGCACCGCCAAGAGCTGAACGATCTCGCGGACGAGCACCCCGGATCGTGGCTGGCGTTTCTGGTCAGCGACACGCTCGAAAACGGCGAGAAAAACGCCGGTGTCCAAAAGAAATACCGTCCTCGCTCGTACGACGAAGGTCCCAAGGGCGAATAGCGGCACCACACAACTCCCTGAGTTTGGAGGGAGGACGGGAGGGTCGCGAGGGCGAGAATTTGGGGTTTCGAGTCGCGCGACGTCGACAGACGACTGCGCAGTTCTGGTTCGACTCCGCAAGACTTGAACCATAAAACCTCGCCGCTGCGATGAACGCGCGGTTCGCCCCGCTAGAAGCGAGCTGCGACCACAAATCGCTGTTTGCGCTGACGTACCTGCGGACGGCCGAGCAGTACCGCAGCGTCGTGGTTCAGCCCGGATTCTTCAGTGAACCGAATTTCATCAATCTTCAAGACGCGAACTTTGCGCGGCTCTACTTCGACGCTTGGGACGCCTACCGCGCCGGCTCGCTGAGGGCGGTGCCGCGCGCCTGGCAGCTGGCGTTTCAGGCCGCCGATCGCGGGCGCCACGCTGCGCGACCGTTACTGCGCCGCCCACGGCTGAGTCCGTGTTATGACGCGCGGAGAGGAGACCTTCGCATGGCTTTTTCACGTCGTCTTGGAGTCGTTGGGATGTTGGGCGGTTTGTGGCTCGTTGCAGTTGGCTGCGACGACAGCGGCGACAAGAAGGTCGTATCCTCGGAAGGCGGCGAAGGCGGCGAGGCGACGACTGGCGGTAAGTCGGCCGGCGGCAGCTCGAACAACGCCGGCAAGGCTGGCGCAATGACTGCCGGCACCGGTGGCACGACTGCCGGCACTGGCGGCACGACTGCCGGCATGGCCGGCATGGGCATCAGCGGCGACGCGGGTGCAGGCCAAGCCGGTGGCGCCGACGTTGCCGGTGGCGCGGGCGGCGCAGCTGCGGGCGGCGCGGGCGGCGCGGGCGTCACGCCTCCGGCCGGCGCGTTGTCGTGCGGCTTTTCGTGCGAGGTTGACGGCGACTGTGTGCTGGCCAGCAGCAACGACACGACCTACAGATGTAATTCGACGACGCACCGCTGTGAGGATCGAACCGCAGCCTGCGAGACGCACACCGAATGTCCGGCCATTTTTTGGACCGCTGGCTGCACCATCAATGACGACTGCGGCGCCGGGGAAGCGTGCGTCGCTTTCCGGGGGACTGGCTTCTGCGCGCCAGTTCCCGTCGACGGCTGCGGCTCCGACATCCAACTCACCCTGCCGCTCGTCGATGGCGGAACCGCTCAGGCTGTCTGCGGTAGCGGTGACAGTCGGTGTATTTCCGGCGCTTGCCAGATCGGTTGCGCCTTTTTCTTCGGATGTGCCGGTCCAGGAGAAGTCTGCGATGAAACGAGCGGCGTGTGCAGTTGCGCCACCGGCCCGGACTGCGACAGCGGCGTGTGCACCGACGGGCACTGCGCGCCAGCGCCGTGCGCGACCTCGGACGACTGCACCGCGGACGCCGATCAGACGGGTCTGGATGTCTGCGTCGAGGGCAAGTGCGGCTGCTCCTCTGCGCCGACTTGTGTTGATCCTGGCTTTGCCGGCGTCACGAAGGTCTGCGAATAGCCGTATTTACCGACTGGGACGGCGCACAGCGCGGGGGGCGCCCTCCCGTGGTATCCCTGGTACCCCATGATCCAGCAAGGCGAGCTACTTGCGGGAAAGTACCGCGTCGAGCAGGTGCTCGGCGCCGGAGGCATGGGCTACGTCGTGGCCGCGATGCACGAGCAGTTGGGGCAGCGTGTCGCCGTCAAGCTGCTGGTGCCCGAGCTGTGCGAGAACGAAGACTCGGTCACGCGCTTTCTACGTGAGGCGCGCGCGGCGGTGAAGATTCACAGCGAGCACGTGGCGCGCGTGCTCGACGTCGGAGAGCTGACCAACGGCTCGCCGTACATGGTGATGGAGTTTCTGTCCGGCCGCGACTTGGCCGAGGAGCTCGACTTGCCCGGGCAGCTCGAGGTGCCGATCGCGATCGACTACCTGCTGCAAGCTTCCGAGGCAGTGGCCGAGGCGCATTCGCTCGGGCTCATTCACCGCGACCTCAAGCCGGCCAACCTGTTTCTGACGCATCGACCTGACGGTACGGCCCTGGTCAAGGTGCTCGATTTCGGCATCTCCAAGGCCATCAACGTCGACGACAACGCGCTCGAGCCGGTGCCGAGCCTGACGGCAACTCATTCGCTGCTGGGCTCGCCCGCGTACATGTCGCCGGAGCAGATTCGACGCCCGAAGAGCGTCGACACCCGCACCGATATTTGGTCGCTCGGATCGATTTTGTACGAGCTTTTGGTGCGTGATCCGCCGTTCAACGCCGACTCGCCGCTCGCGCTCTTGGCGGCGGTGGTGTCCGATCCATTGCCCAGCGTTCGCGACACGCGGCCCGACGTTCCGGTTGAGCTCGAAGCGGTGATCGCCAAGTGCTTGGAGAAAAACCCGGACAACCGCTACCAGACGGTGTCGGAGCTGGCCGACGCGCTATTGCCGTTCGCGCCGCGTTCGCAGTCGTCGGTCTCGCGAATCTCGGGCATCTTGCGCTCGGTGTCGATGCGGCCATCGCTGACCGACAAATCGCCGTCGTCGGAGCGCACGCTGCAGAGCCCCGGCACACCCGTCACCGGTGACCAGCCGACCGAAGACATCCGCGTGAAGGTGGTGACGCCGGCCCCCGCGGCGCGCAGCGGGAACGGCAAGAGCACCGGCACCGAGTGGGAGTCATCGCCGTCGTCGGCGCAGCGTTCGCGGCGCCGTGTTTTCGTTTTTGCGGTCGTCGCGATCGTGGGGCTGGCGGCAGGTGTCATCCTGTGGCAGCGCCGGCAGCCGGTCACTGCCGAACCCGCGCCAGATCCGACGAGCGTGCAGAGCAATCCACGCGCGGCCGCTGCGGGCGAAATGGCGTCGGCCAACGCTGCCGCCGCGCCGAGCCTGTCGCCCGCGCCGGCTCCGTCGGCTTCGGCGGGCGAGCCTGCCGCCGCCGATAGCGCGAAAATGGCCGTTTCTGCGCCGAGGGCGACTGCGCCCGAGGCCGCCGTGAAGGCCAAAGTCAAAGCGACGGCTGGGGCGTCAGCGGGCGGTGCACCGGCCAAGCCTACACCTGCGCCTGCGGCGCCGGCTGCTCCCGCCAAGCCTGCTTCCGACCCGCTCGACGGGCGTCGCTAGACCGCGCGCCGCCGCGCGCTGCCGCGACGTTGCGTGAGCCGGGCCAAGAACGCGAGCAGCAGAGCGGCGTGGTGTACGGCTCCCGTCGTCGGCGCAAAGCTGCAGCTCGAAGCGGGCTCGGCGCCGCGCGGCTTGGCTTCGTCGGGCGCGCCGGCGGCACCGCTCAGGATCGGGGGAGCACCGCCCGCGTCGCTCGGGGCGCCGGCGCTGGAGCTAGCGTCCGGCTCGCTGCCGGCGTCCGGCTCCGGGCTGGGTTCGGCAAGCGGCTCGGTGCCAGCGGCCGCGAACGCTTCCCGGATCAGATTCTGAAACGGCGCCACGTGCACCAGCTGATGCAGCGCGGCAGGATCCGAACAGCCTAGGGCTCGCTGCAACGAGTACACACCGAGCACGGCTCCGCTGGCAGCGGCCAGCAATGGTCCACCGCTGTCGCCGACACAGCCGGATGGACCTTGCAGAATCAGCGCGCGCGGTGGCGCGCTTTTTACGCCATCCGCGACTGAATCGGGCCCGACGTCGACGATCGAGAGCCCGGTTTTTTTGCGGCGTTTGGCGCTCTGAAAGCCGAGCGAATGCTGCTGACCATCCAGGCCATAACCAACCAGGGTGACGGCTTCGTTCGGCTCCGCCGAGCGATCGAGCCGAAGCGGCACGATCGGCAACGCGACGTCCTGGTCCAATACGACGAACGCCAGGTCGTTGACGCAGATCGAGGGCGACAGCGTCGAGAGCACGCGCTGGCCGTACGCTAATGCATGGCGCGGTAGCTTGGCGCCGTACACCTCTAGGCTCGCGGCCGGCAAGTGCAGTCCCAGCCCACCGGCGCCGTCGGCGCTGTCGATCAGCTCTCCTTTCACCGAGCAAGAGAACAGGCCATCCGTGTAGTACGAGACGCAGTGCCGGGCGGTGACGATCAAGTTGGGCGCGACCAGGCTGGCGCTACACAAGATCTCGCCCTGGTCCAAATTCGCGCGCAGCAAAACCACGCCGTCTTGGTCCGCACCCGATGCCTCACCGTCGATGATCGCGGCCGCGTTGGCTGCCAGATCTGCCGGCGTCGTTCGCTCTGCGCAGCCGACCGGGGCTAACAGCGCCGCGAGCACGACCGCTCGCGCCGACACGGCCGCCCGAGTCATGGGTAAATGCCGTTGAAACACGGGAAAGACTCGCCAACGACGTCGTTCTTGGCGGCGTCGTAGCGCAGCACGTCGCTCTTGGGTACGCCGGCTTGGTCGAAGCAAAACACGCTGCCATTCACGGGCCGCACGCCGGTCTTGGCGTCGAACCCGGGCGGACCGAGCGTGCTCTGCAGACTGATGCTGGTGCTGGCCTCCCGCAGCGTGTTGAAGATCTCGCTGATCACCATCGGGCCGACGTTGAAGCTGTCGCCTGAGAGGAGCCGTTGCATGCCGCGCGCGATGCCGGGGCCGGTCGGTTGCGCTTCGCCCGAGCCGAACATGGCGTACGCCAAGAAGTAGACGGCGTCGTAGTAGTTGGCGGTGTCGACGTAAGGGGTCTTGTGTAGCTTGCGTAGCCTGCCCTCGTAGGCTCGCTGCAGCGTGGTGTCTTCGGCGCCGGCGATCGAGATGCCGATGAAGCGCTCGTTGGGTGCCTTCTCGTGGCCTTCGATGAAGCCGCTGATGAGCTCGCTCGTCACCGCGAGGTCACCCACGTTGTAGGGCGACAGGATGTAGTACGGGCGGTTCTTACGCTGCTCGGGCGTGCCCTTCAGGGTGTCGTTCCCCCACTCCATCTCGATCTGTTGCAGCAGGCCCCCCGGCCTCGTCAGAAGCTCGTTGGCGGTCGAAACGATGATGTCCGGGCGAGTCTCGATGATGTCGAGCGCCAAGGGGCCGAGCTGTGGGTCCGCGATTTTCAGCGTAAAAGCGCTGTAATTGCCAGCCTTGGTGTTGGCGGTAATGCCCTGGCCGTTGAAGTACAGGCTCGGCTCGACCGCGTCACCCAGCTCGGAATTGAAGGCGTCGCCGGTCGTCACGAGCGTGACCTTGATCGGGGTGGCGTCAGCTACGGCGTGCCTGCTGCGCACGAAGGGTTCGTAGCGCGAGAGCAGCGCCTTGTACGTTGGCGCCAGATCACCCGGCTGTCCGAGGAAGTTCCAAATCAAACCGTCGTCGGGCAAGATCACGAGCGGGGTAGTGACTGCGACGGGGCTGAGGAAGAAAACTTGCTGGGCCTGGTGGGCCTCGAAGCCGCGCCGTAGCGCAGCAGGCTTGAGGGTCGCAATCACGGCCGGCACCTCGACGTCGTCGATTAGGTGATTCAGCCCCTGGTCGATGTCGGCGTCCGCGTCGCTGCAGATCACCACGACCAGCGGTCGCCGTAAGCCGCCCGGTCCGTCCGGCAGCCCACCGACGTTCTCTCCGCCCAACTCTTGCTGTGCCAACTGATGCGCCCAAATGATCGGGTCGTCGGCGGGGGCGTTCGGATTGATGGGCGCGAAAGCGCCGAACACGATCGCGTTCGGGTCGGTCGCCCCCTCGGCTCCGAGCACGACCGGGCACTGGTCGTTGCCGAGCGGGACGCAAGTATGATCCGAGGGACGACAACGCGCGGGTTCGTCATTGTTACCGCTCACGCACTGGGCGTTGGTTTCGCACTGAGATCCGGTCGAATTTTGGCCGGCGTGGCCCGGTTTCGTCCCGGCTTCCCCGCCGTCCATTGGGGTGCCGCCTTGCTCGGTGCCGCCTTGCTCGGTGCCGCCGCGATTGGAGCCCGCGTGGCCCGAGCCGCCGCTGGCCTGTGGCAGGTCGTCGAGCGGCGCTACGAACATGCAGCCAGCGATCGCGCTCGAACCGGCGACGAGTAGCGCGGCGCACTGCAGTAGACCCGGTGAGCGCATGCTCAGAACCCCCCCACGACGCTGAGGCCGGCGGATTCGGGTCCCGCCCACGGCAGCACGCGGGTCGCGCTCGCCCGCGCAGGACGTGTCAGGTAGAAATAGGTCGTCACGCCAGCGCCGACCGCTGTCGCTGCCCAGAATCCGACGTTGATGTAGCCCATCCGCTGGGCGGAGTCGTGGGCCTGCTCGGTGGTGTGGGCACCCCGTTCGGCTTTGGCCAAGTCGCCGTAGTCGCTCTTTCGATTCAGGTAGGCCAAGCCGGTGACGCCGGCGCCGACCGCGAGCGCCAGCGTGGCGCCGCCCGCGACGTAGACCGCCGTCGGGATCGGGCGGTTGCTCAACTCATCCTGGGCCGGGCGATCGCTCGGGCCGGCGGGCGTCGGACTTGGCAGGCCGGCTGCCGGCGCGTGCGCTACCACCGGCTCGGGCGGAGCGATTTCGAGCTTCGGGATCGTGAGCGACTGCTGATCGCTTTCGGCTCCGATCTGGATGCTCTGGCGCCACGGTTTCTTGCCCGGCGCGCTGGCGCGGACGGTGTGGCCGCCAGGATCGACGGGGGTTGGCGCGCCGACGACGGCGCGGCCCACGCTCGCGCCGTCGAGTTCGATGCTCAGCTCCGGCTCGTCGGCGTCGGCCGCCAAAAGCAGCGTCAACCGTGACAGCTTTGGCTCGAGCGAAGCGGCTCGACCTTCTGCGTACTCGACGCGATCTTCGCGCTGATCGCGGCGCGACGCGACGGCCGCATCCGAATACTCGAGCCAGGCGCTAGCGAGGCGGCCTTGCTTCTCGTGGCACGCCGCCAGATTGAGCAGCGTTCCGGTGGCGGGATCGAGGCGTTGGCTTTCGGCGAATTTCGGACAGGCTTTTTCGTAGTTGCCGGCCGCCATGAAGTCGCGCGCCTGGCGGTACAAGGCTTCGGCGACGGCGGCCTTGGTCTCCGTCTGGGCGCGTGCTGCTTGCGGCAGCAGCACGCCACATAGTGCGAGCGCCACGGCGCTAGCTCGCCGGCTCACGGTGCCCCTCCGTTTTCTGCTGGAGCCATGCTGCCCGCGCCAGCGGCGCCGCCAGTGCCGGTTTCGCAGAGCGAGCCGGAGAGCTCCAGGCTTGGATCAGCGATGTCTTGCTGACTGAGGTGGTCGAGCGCGGTCTGCATCTCTTCGATTTCGGCCGGGCTGAGCTGAAGCTCGGTCTTCGTGACGGTCATGTATTTTTCGATCAAGGCGGCGGCGTCGCCGGCGCTGAGCGGCGCCGTGCCGTAAATCAGCGCGAAGCTTTGCACCGAGGTTTCACTGCAACCCCAAAACGCCAGGTTCCAAACCTGCAGGTCATTCAGGAAAACGTCGCGCGCTTTGGCGGCCAGGTAGAGGTCGGTGACCCAACGGGTCCGGCAGTCGTCGTAGACCGCGTGATCGTAGCTGCGCGCCACGTTGAAAGCGTGCGTACTGCGCTGCGTGAGCCGATCACAGAGCGTGAGCTGCTCGGCCGGTAGCGGGGGGGCGCCGCCGGTTCCGAGCGGCGGCGCGCCAGCGTCGGCAGCACCGCCGGGCGTGTCGGAAACGCCGCCGTTACCGGCGTGTGTCGCGCTCGTGCCGCCGTTCCCGCTCGAGCTGCCGCCGGTTGCGTTGCCGGCGGTCGGCGGGCTGGCGGCTCCGCTAACGCCAGGCTCCTCAGCGCCGCCGTTGGCGTCGCCGCCGGAAGCCGCGTGGCCGCTGGTTCCCTCGTCTTTGCCGCAGCAAAGGACCGCGCCTGAGCCCAGCAGCAGGACGCAATGTGTCATCACCCAGAAGCGCGTCGCTTGCATGGCGCGCGGATAGTAACGGAGAACCCCAAGCAGTTCTATCCGCCCGCGTGTGGGGGCTTATGTGAACGAAATTAAGTCGCTTTCTGGGGTCGTAGTCATTTTCAGCATTATCGAAGCGCGCTCCGCGCATTGAAGCCGCAGCGAGAGTCAGCTAGGAGGCTCACGGCGCTTGGACGGGGCGGCCAGGTCGAACTCAACAATACCGGTAGGACCGGCAAGGAGAACGGGTAAATGGCGAGGCAACTAGTTGGCGTGGCGCTCCTCACGTTGGTCATGGCGGCATGCTCCAGCACACCGATCGACACGACCGAGCAGAGCTCCACCGAGAGTGATCTCGGTAGTGTCAACCTGCCGCTGACGACGACGGTCAAAGACGGTACGGTCTACCACCTGAAGGCTGCGACCTTCACCATCACGGGGGTGGCGCTCGCTGCGCCGCGCGTCGTCAGTCCGCCGGTCGACGAAGGCGTTCACAACGAGCCGTTGCCGGTCGGCGCT
Source organism: Polyangiales bacterium (assembly GCA_038252755.1). GTDB lineage: Bacteria > Myxococcota_A > Polyangia > Polyangiales > Polyangiaceae > PMG-095. The sequence continues at coordinate 29,691 of JBBSAB010000003.1, forward strand.
TACTCGATCCTGCTCTCCAAGGGCTGGGTGCTGGAGAAACGCGGCCCGGCCGAGAAAGCCTTCACGCCGGTCACGGCTCAGCTCGTCACGCCCAACCCGCTCGGGTTCACGGTCGACGGCAAGCTGCCAGCTGACGCATTTTTCGGCTTCGTTACCAGCAGCGGTGACGTCAGCTTGGGTCAGGGCAGCGTCAACATTCGCATCGGCGTTGCCGATTGCTCGGCGTACGACACCTACACGGCGGCGCTCGGCGCGCTGACGGCAGATTGCCGCGGCACGGTCGATCCGCGCGACTACAAAGTGAACGCCGACGGCTTCTTGGTGCCGACGTTCGACTTCTGTCAAAACGATCCGACGCAAGGCGCGATGATGCGGGAAATTCGCCAGTTGCTGTCGTTGCAGTACCGCTCGGCCCGGCTGCCGTTCGGCAAGCAGTGCATGGCTGGTCGCTACGACGCCTACCTGCAGAAGTTCGCCGGAGCTGGCGTCGAGGTTTGCCCGACGTGGAAGAAAGAGCGCGTGGTCAACCCGATCACGGACGCAGTCATCTCGCGAGCGATCAAGATGATGCCGCCGCTGGGCAAGGACGACGGCACCACGCCGGCCGTGCTGGAGCTGCTGAAAGAGAACAGCATCTACAGCGTCTCGCTCGACGCCAACACGAAGAACCGCTGCGAGACCCCGGCCGCTTGCGCGCAGCTCTGCGCAGGCGCGTTCCCCGGCTTCGTGCTGGCGGGCGAAGGTAGCAGCGTGCTGACCGATCCAGCGGCCTGGCTGTCGAGCAACACGTACACGCCGCCCACGCCGGATCCGTACCTGCGCGCTGGTTACTTCCACCCGATGTCGTATTACGGCGGTGCGCCGGGCGTGCAGTTCGGTACCTACGCGCGCTTCGATCCGTGCGGCGGGGAAATCTGCCCGCCGGAAGCGTGCAGCTACTTCGCCGGCATTCACTTGAAGACGCAGCTCCAAAAGGACTGCCTCGACAAGGCGAACATCGACACCTGCGTGAGCTACTGCGGTAACGCCCTACCGTGATGTGACGTGGGCTGCGGGCCGGCTTTTCTGGCTACTTCATCCGAGATAGCCAGAAAAGGCCGGCCAAGCTCGCGGCCAAGACCGCGAGCGCCAACAACGCGATGACGAGATCCGCGGTGCGAAAGCCACGATCGGTGCGCGCGGGCTGGTTCTTGGCTTGAGGGACGCGCGCGATCGGTGCGGCGCCGGCGCCGCTGTTGAGCGTGGCTGGCGCGCGGCTTTGCGGAACACCCGTCGGCGGGTCGACGTTGTCGGCATCGCGCATCTTCTCGTCGCTGCTGGCTTCGAGCTCGACCAGGGCCTCGGCGACCGGATCGTCGAACGTGAGCTCGGTCTTGCCGACGCTCACCAGCTTGCCGCGCGGCCAGACGGTTTCCTTGTTGGGGCTGAGCGCGTTGCCATCGAGCAGGGCGCCGTTCTTCGAGCCCAAGTCTTTCACCCACAGCAGCGCGCCACGCCGACCAACTTCGATGTGTCGGCGTGACGCGTCGGCGTCGCTCAGACTCAGATCGAGCCCCTGGCCCCGACCAATCACGTACCCGCGCCCGGCTTCACTCAACACGAGCTCACGGCCCGCGTCCGGTCCCTGCTCGACGATCACCTTGACGGCGGCAATCTCACCCTGGGCGGCTAGCGCGGAGGACACCAACGACAGCGCGATCTCGCGCGTGGCAAGTTGCGCGTCCTCGGTGATCGGTACCGCCTCGATCGTCAGCTCCAACCAAATCCGCCCGATGCGCAGCAGCTCTCCGCTGCGGACCATGCGCGGGGCTTGCGGCGATAGCCGCACGGGTCCGACGAAGGTGCCGTTGGTGCTGCCCTCGTCGACCACCACGTAGTCGCTGCCGCGCTGGCGAATCGAGGCGTGGCGATGGCTCACGCTCGGATCGGGCAAGCGGATTTCGCAGCCCTCGCCACGCCCGATTACAATGCGGGGGGCGTCGAGGCTGATCTTGAGCGGGGTGGGGTGGTCGCCGGAGCGTACGACGACGGTGAGCGCCATGGGGCAGGGCGGGCGGGTACGGAACCCGCCGGCCACGAGACTGTTACCTCAATTGCCAAAACTTGGCCAAAGGCCCGCGGTCCCAGTACTCGAAGGGCAAGCCCTGCGCTCCGACTCCGGAGCCGAGGTTGGAGGCAGCCATGACGCAAACTCAAGAACGCAGGACCGAAGGCCAGGGCCGGATGCCGGTCGAGACGCTCGTCGAAGTCGTGGGCAATGAGCCCGGAACCCCGGCTTTCGAGGCCGAATCGGTCGACGTAAGCGCGCGCGGCATGCACCTACGCACCGCCTACTTGCCCGACGAAGGCGCCCCGCTGGTGTGCCGCTTCGAGGACGACGGCCGCGAAATCGTCGTCGAGGGCGTGGTGGCCTGGCGCCGAGAGGGCGCACGTGGCGGCGAGTTTGGCGTGGAGTTCACGGCGCTCGACGCGCGCAGCGTCGATGCCTTGAGCGAACTTTGCCACAGCGGCGACAAGGCCGAGGCCGAGGCCGAAAAGCCTGCGTCGGCCGCTGCCGAGCCACCGCACGGGTCGGGCACCAAGGTGCGCTTGCACATCGATGGCCTCGGTTCGCCGATGAAAGCGCGCGTGCGCTCCGGCAATCAGGGCCGCGTTCAGGTCGGCTCGAACCTGGAGTTCTTGAAGGTGGGTCGCCGGCTCGAGATCGAGGATTTGGAGCGTGGCGGGCGCCGCACGGCGCACATCGATTCGGTCAACGTGGCGATCGATCCGGAGACCAAAGTGCCGCAGCTGGTCGTGGCGCTGCGCTACGAAGGTGCTGAGGAGACGACGCCGGAGCCGAGTGTCGCGGACCTTTCGGGCGAGCTTCAGCCGCGCACGCTGCGCATTCCCGGCGACGACGTCTCCGTCGACAGCGCCAGGCGCGACGATCATCAAATCGAGGACGAAGGCGATCGCGAGGTCGAGGCGCTGCGAGGCAAGCTCGGGGTAGCCGCTACCCACGCGGGTGAAGCGGCGATGTCGGCCGGCAAGCGCATGGCGGAGCTGTCCGGTACCGCGGCGACGAGCTTGTCGGGCTGGCTACGCGGTGCGTCCGCGAAGGTGGCCGACATGGCCAAGCGCGAGAAGGCGCCGCAGAGACGTACCACCGCACCCGCGCCGGCTCCGGTGGTCAGCGAGGGACAGCGTTTGCGTCCGCAATCTGGCGAGCGCGCCGGTGCTTCTGCGGCTCCTACCGCTGGTTTTGCCGCCGCTCAGGGCGTGTGGACGGGCCTGCCCAAGAAGAAGAAGGTTATGGCCTCGGCCGGCGTCGCCGTGATGCTGGCGACGATCGTCGCGTTGGCGACGCACCATGGCGCTCCTCCGCCTGGCGCCGATGCTGCGCTGCCGCAAGCCGAGCCGGCGGTCGTCGGTGCTGCTGCACCGGCTGCGGCCGCCCCCAAGCCTGTCGCCGAACCCGCGCCGAACGCGCTGACGGAAGCGAACGGTGTCGTGTCGGCCGACGTGCCGCTGTTCGGCGCGACGCCGATGGCGACGATGGAGCCCGCGCCGTTGGCACCTCCGCCGAGCGTCGATGGCGCGTCCGAAGAAGCTGCCGAGAGGGCCGAAGCCAAGGCGTCGGTCTCCGCTGCCGCTGCTGACGAAGGTTTCCCGGAGGAGAACGACAGCAAGTCAGGCAAGTCGAAGTCGAGCAAGCCCGAAGACGTGGCGCCGTGGGGTCGCGGCAAAATCAGCAATCCGGTGATTCATCGGTTGCGCCTCGACTCTGCCGGCGACGCACTGCAAGGCGCGCTGCAACCGACGGGCTTTACCGTTGTTGTGCCGAACCGCAAGGTGATGGAGCAAGGTGCCGCCATCTCCAAGCGTGACCCACGCATCGCGCGTGTTCGCACCGTCAACACGCCCAACGGCGCGCAGATTACCTTCCAGTTCAAAGACGGCGTGCCGGCCTACCGCGCGCGCCTGCGCCGCGACTTCATCGAGTTCTTGATCGGTGCCGCCGAGCCAAAAAAGGCCGAAAAGCCCGCCGCCGAACCCAAAAAAGCCGCCGCGCCCGCCGCTGCAGCCAAAGACAAATCCAAGTCCAAGCCCGCCGCCAAACCCCACGCCAAGTAACTCTCCGCTACGGCGCCGCGCGGCTCCCTGATTTTACAGGGAGGACGGGAGATCGGGAGGCACGGGAGGTTTTTGTTGTTTCGAGACGTGCGCTGTCGAATGGGGACTGCGTAGTCGTCGACCGACGTCGGACGTCTCGAAACCCAAAAAATTCTCGCTTCCCGTGCCTCCCAACCTCCCCGACTCCCTGTGAATCCCGAGCGTCGCCATCGCCGTCCGCGACGAGGTGGCTGGCTTGATTCGAGGATTGGGTTCGCTGCCCGCGGCCAGCTGGCCGCGTAGGCAGGGCCTACACCCCTAGAGACCCCAGTCGCGGATCAGTTTGGCGTTGCCGTCGGTCGGTGCGCCACGCTTGAAGAGCGCGAAGTCGCCGGAGCGTTTGATGACGCCGTACTGGTTCTTGTCCAGTACAGCACGCAGCGACACCTTGGTTCGCGACAGCTTCAGCTCTTTGCTGGAGGCCACGATCCACTCGGAGCCGTGTGGCCCGGTGCGCATGGTGTGCAAGATGCGCCGCGACGACAGGTGTGGACCGACCTTCTCGGTCGCCGCGACGTCGGCGGCCTTTGGAATGTCTTTGATCAGCTCCATCAGCCGCGCGTAGCGCTCGGCTTCGGCCTCGGTGTACGTGAACTCGACCTTGTGGAAGCCGCCCTTGAACGAGTTCTCCCGGCAGGCGAACGCGCCGTAGTTGAAGCTCAACACCGCTGACGCGCCGCATAGGGCGAACAGCGCCGCGCGTTGCCGCTGCGGCCCCAAATCCGGGCTCTTGCCGATCGCGACCAGCGCCAGCACCGTGGCCATGAACAGGTACGGAGCCCAGTGCATGGTGTAGTGGAACGAGAACTGAACCGGCGGGTCGTAGTTGGTGACGAGCAGCGTTAGCAACACGCCCGGGATCAAGCTCAGCCACAGGTACCAACGCCGTAACGGCAGGAAGGCCATCGGCGTCAACAGGTGCGCCAAGTAGATGATCTTCTTTTCGATCGCGAGCTTGGAGATCACAAATAGTGGGTTGGTCAGCAGCGTCTTGATCACGCTGCGGAAGCCGCGCTCGCCGTCCGCCCACAGCTCCTTGTACATGGTGGGAAACCACCAATCGCCCGCCTCGTCCATGACGTAAAAGCGGATGACCAAGAAGTAAGAGGTCGAGACCGCGGCCAGCACTAGCCCGGCCGTCGGTCGATAGCCGCTGGCCAGCAAGAACAGGCCGATGACCGACAGGCCGATCGGGATGTCCTCGCGCATTAGCAGAGCGATCGCGGTGAAGACGCCCATCCACACCCAGCGCTTGGCGTCGGCCGCCCACACCACGCCGAACACGAACAGCGCGGCGATCGGGACGTTCTGAAACTCGGAGAACGTTGCTCCGTGCATCGGATAGTAGGCCAGGTACGCGAGCGTCAGCGTCGTAGCCACCCATTCGGTGAGGTGGCGACGCGCGAACAGGAACAGCGGAATCGCGCTGCAGCCGATCAACAGCGACTGAATGACGAGCAGCGTTTCGGCCCGCGGCACGAGCGCGTAAAACGGCAAAAAGAGGTAGTGCCCAAACTTGGCGTGCGCGGCCAGGTACTTGCCTGGGTCATCCGGAAACGCGACCGGGCTCTTCAGAAAGTCGCCGTAAAGCCCGCCGTACATCAAGTTGTTGTTGATGGACAGGTCGAAGTTGCCGGTGCGCAGCTTGTAGTGCCAGCGCAACAGGATGAACGAGAAGAACGCCGCATAGGCCAGCGATCCGGTGACGACTAGCACCAGCGGCCCGCGCCGCTTTACGACCATCGGCACCTGCGCCATCGTTTGCTGCCAAAAGTCGCGCGCCGCGGCCGGTACCGAGCGCAACGACAGCAGGAGCAGCGCCTCGAACAGCAGGCTCAGCAGAATCACGATCGGCAGCAGCGCTTCGTAACGGTTCTGCCACGGTTTGGCGCGGAACAACGCTGGCAACGCCGGCAATAGCAGGCCCGGCACCAGGAACCACAGCCAGCGCTCGAGCTCGGCTTCGCGGCTGTGCTTCCTAAACCACGCCAGCAGCCCGGTGCCGGTCGCGCCGCCTACAACGAGGCCGCCGATCAGCAGCGCCAACATCAGCTTGCGCTCGGGGATGCCGCGCGTGTTGTTTTGCAAGAATTCCGGCACCCATGCGGACCGAATCGATAGCTGGGCCCAACCCGAAAACGCGAGCCCTAGGAGCGCACTGATCGCGAGCACACGGGTGGTGATCGCCCACGGGTGTTGATTGAAGAGGGGCGGCGGTTCGTCGGGGGGCGTCGGCGGCGTGGCGTCGGAGCCGTCGTCGTCTCCGCTCTCGCCGTCGTCGTCCTCTTCGGCGTCGTCGTCGTCCTCTCCTTCGGCGTCGTCGTCGACTGCGGCCTCGGTGGCTTCGCTCGAGGTGGCTTCACTGACAACGGACGCGGACGGCGCTTGCTGCTCGTCCAACGCCGGTGCGCTTACGTCCGCTGGCGCGGGTTCCTTAGGCGCTTCCACCGACGTTTCCTTGGAATCGCCCACCGCTTCGTCGTCCTGGGACCCAGCCATGTCGCCGCCGGGTCTACCACGAGCGCCCCCGGAATAGAGCGGAGACGGGCGGCGTTGGTTTTCGGCGGGCCTGGCGCCTAGGCGCCTCACCAGGCGAGCCATCTCCCGCGCTGGCAGGGCGGCAGGCGACCGCGTACGCTTGGATGAGCATGCTTCGTAGACTGCGGCATACCGTGCCCCTCACCGTCCTGGTGTTGGGGCTCGCGGCACCCGCGGTGGCGTTCAATCCCGCCGGGCGATCGAAGAAGCCCAAGGTCGAGCAAAAGGGGCCAAAGCCCGGCGGAGCAGCCAAGCCCGCCCGCGAAAAGGCGATCACGCCCAAGGCCGCGCCGACCGAGAGCGAGCCCGGTGCCAAGGCCGAAGGACCAAACCGCGAGGCGCTGATCGCGCGCTACCTCGGGATCGCCCTGTCACAGCCCGGTTCCGAGTTCCCGCTCGACCGGCTGACGCAGCTGTACCGCGAGCGCGATGGCAACCTCGACAAGCTGATCGCCGAGCTGAGCGAACGCGTGAGCAAGGACGCCGCGCCGTATGGCGCGCTCGTCGCGCTGGGCGGCGTTTACAAGAAAGACTCGCAGCCGGAGCGAGCGATTGCCAGCTTCGAGCAAGCCATCAGCAAGGAACCGAACAACCCAATCGGTCTTTTGGCGCTGGCGCACCTGTATGGCGAGCGCGACGACAAGCCGGCTTCGCGCGCGCGGCTCGAACAGGCGCTGCCGTTTCTGAAGGACGCACCGACGCGCGAGCAGGTGCTGCGCAGCTTGATGGGCTTGTTCCTCGACGAGAAGAACTTCGCCAAGGCCAAGCAGGTACACGAGCAGTTGCTCGCGGCCACGCATGGCTCTTTCTTCGTTCGCGCGGAGCTGCCACGTGAGCTCGCGGCGCGCGGTGACTTGCCGCGCGCGATCACCGAGTACGAAGCGGTGGTCCGCGCTGCCGCCGGCGACAACCGTGTCCTGGCGCCAGCGCTGGTCGATTTGGGGCGCACGCTGTCGCAGGCCGGGCGCGACCAAGAGGCGCAGGCCGCGCTCGATCGCGCGCTCGGCATAGCGGCCGGTGAATCCGGCGCTCGCCGGCAGATCCTCGAGGCGCTGGCCGAGATTTACCGGCGTTCCGAGCGTTTGCCGGCGCTGGTCGAGCGCCTGGCCAAGTCGGCGTCCGGCATCGAAGAGCTGAAGCTGCTGGCGCAGCTGTACGAGGAGACCGGCCAGGTCGAGAAGGCGCTGGTCACGCATCGCAAGGTGCTGTCGCGCGACGCCAAGGAAGTCGGGACGCGGCTGCGCGTCGTGCATTTGCTGGAGGTGCGCGGCGAGCTGGAGCTGGCGATCTCGGAATACGACGCGCTGATCAAGAGTGCGCCGCGCAACCCTGACTACGTCTTTCGCCTGACCGAGGCGCTGCTGCAGCGTGGCGATCGCAAGCGTGCGCTGAGCGAGCTCGGGGCCCTGGAAGCGCGCTCCTCCAACGACGAAGAGACGCTGACCGCGCTGGTCGACTTCTACGAGCGCATGGAAGAGAAGGACCGCGCCTTGGCGCTGCTGACGCGGCTGGCCGGCAGCGGCACGCAAGATCCAGAGCACGTCGTCGAGCTCGGGTCGCGCTATTGGGAGCAGGGCGAGAAGAAGCGCGCCGTGCAAACCTGGCAGCGGCTGCGCACGCTCTTGCCCGACAAGGCCGACGGCTTGCTGCGGCTCGGTGAGGTGTACCTCGAGCACGACATGTCGCAGGAAGCGCTCGAGACGCTGGCCGAAGCCGTCAAGCGCGAGCCGAAGCAGGCCAAGGTGCGGCGCGCTTACGCCGTTGGCCTCGAGCGGGTGGGCGCTACCGCGGGCGGACGCGACGGACAGCGCTTGGCGTACGAAGAAGCGCGCAAGATTTGGGAGCAAATCCTGCGCGAGTCGGTGGCTGACGCCAATGTCGCGCGCGAGGCGCGTCAGCACGTCGTGACCTTGCTCAGCTTGACCGGACAGCTGGCGCCGCGGCTCACCGTGCTCGAGCGAAAATTCGCGGCTGAGCCGGCTGACATGGAAGCGGGGCGGCTCCTGGCCGAGGCGCACGTCCGCCTGCGCCGCTACGAAGACGCCGAGCGCGTGCTGCGGCGGTTGTCGCAGCTGTCGCCCGGCAACGTCGAAGATCTGACCCGGCTCGAGCGCGTGCTGGTGCTCGGTCGTAAGCTCGAGGCCGCGCTCGGTACGTTGGAGAAGCTGGTCAAGCTCGACCCGAAGCGCGCGCGCGAATACTTCCAGCGCATGGCTGGCTACGCCGCTGAGCTGTACCAGGATGACCGAGCGCTGGGCTACGCCGCGCGCGCCGTAGAGCTGGGCCCCGACGACGCCGAGGGCCACAAGAAGCTCGGTGAGATGTACGAGAAGCGCCAAGACGCGCCGCGTGCCGTGGCTGAGTTCCGCAGCGCGATCTCCAAGAACGAGCGGCTGTTCCCGGTGTACTTGGAGCTAGCCGAGCTGCTGGTGGGCCAAGGCCAGCTCGACGAGGCTGACCAGTTGTTTCGTCGCGTAGTGCGCTCGTCGCCGGATGAGGAGCTGGTTTACAAGGCAGCGCGGCTGTCGATGCAGCTAAATTTGGGGCGCGGTACGCTCGATTCGCTCGAGAAAGATCTGCTGCCGATCGCGCTCGGTAACCCCGAGCGGCCGATTTTTCGACGGCTGCTGGTCGAAGTTTACGGCGCGTTGGCGTACCCGCTGTTGCAGCGTGCGCGCAGCACGATCGCCTCCGAGGCCGACGATGCGCGGGTCCAGCTGCGCAAGCTAGGCGAGCGCGCCGTGAAGCCGCTGCTCGACGCGTTGTCCGACCCGCGTGAGGCGCAGCAGCAGGTGGCGATCACCTTGCTCACTCACGTCGGCAACAAGGACGCTGCCTCGTCGTTGTTCGCGTACGCTAGCGGCAACGCCGATCCGGAGCTGCGCGCGCGGGCGATGGTCGCGGTCGGAACGCTACGTGACGCGCGCTTGGAGCAGAAGCTGGCGGATCTACTGCTGCAGAGCGCGGGTGACCGCGGACGGCTCAGCGACAGCGATCCAGTCAGCATCGCGGCGGCGTGGGCGCTGGCGCGCCTCGGTACCAAGAGCTCGCTGGTTCCGCTCGAAAAGCTGGCGGCTGGCGACAGCGGCAATTTGCGCGCGCTGTCGATCTTGGGCCTGGGGCGGCTCGGTGACCCGCGCGCCGTGCCGCTCGTGCAAAAGCTGCTGCGCAGCCCCGACGCCGGTGCGTTACCGCGCGCTGCCGCGGCGTTCGCGGCTGGTGCCTTGGGTCTGCGTGGCGAGGCCGACACGCTGACCGAGCTATCTCGCGATCCGGATCCGAGTGTGCGCGCGCAAGCCATCTTGGCGCTCGCGCGGCTCAAGCTGGAGTCCGCCGCTTCCGCGATTGCCGAGACATTGACCGAGCCGTCGCCGCAGTTGGGGCGCGCTGCGGCGCGCGCTGCGGTGGCGCTCGTCTCCGGCGCCGCAGCGGCGCCGGACGAAGTCTTCCCGGTGCCGGACGCCGCGCTCGACGTGCGGCGCGTGATCGACGCGATTCATCCTGCGCCTCACGATCCGACGTTGGAGGTCGCCGCGCTGGCCAAGCTGTCGTCGGCGCTGTCGCGTGCCGCAGGCGCCGCCGCCGAGTCGTCACCGGCGCGCGCGCGCGCCTTGTCGGAAGCGTTGTCGCGCGGCAGTGGTCTCATGCTCGGCAGCTTCGAGACCGCCAGTCGGAAGCCGAAGCCCGAAGAGCAAGCCGCCGCTCAACGCCTGCTCGCCGACGTGGGCGCCAGCGTCGTCGGACCGCTGGCTCGCCTGACCGCTCACCCTGATCCCGATTTGCGCCTGGTGCCGCTGCCGTTCCTGGTTGGTCGCAGCGAGGAGGTCGCCAAGCGCGCCCTCGAAGCCTTGACCAAAGACACCGAGCCTGCGGTACGCCGCGCTGCGCTTTCCGCGCTCGGCCCCGAGCAGCGCGAACTCAGCAAATCGGTGGCAGCCCGCCTCAATCAAGAGACGGAGTGGCCGCTGCGTGCCACCGCCGCCGAGGCGTTGGGTCGCATGGCCAAGGGCAACCCGGACCCGGCGGTCGTGGAACCGCTGACACGGGCGGCGGTCTCGGATCCGTACGCCCTGGTGCGTGAAGCCGCGGCGCGGGCGCTGGCTGCGGTCGCCGGTAATGCCGCGCTATCGACGCTGCGGCAGCTGAAAGAACGTGATCCCGAGCCGCGCCTGCGCTCGCTCGCCGAACGGCTGGCGAAAGAGCTAGAGTAGCCGCCGGTTTCGCTCCCGATGACGTTTCGCGCTCTCTCCTCGATCGCCCCGTTGGGCGTGCTGCTGACGACACTCGCGTGTCACAGCCTCGATCGCTTCGACACCAAGGGCGACACCGCTTTCTGCGGGCAGCTGGTCAAGGCCCCAGCCTTTCAAGACGGCTTCGTGCCCGATGGGCAACCGAAGCTCCTGCTGACGATGAAGCTCACCGTCGACACGAGCCAGCTCAGCAGCTTCACCGAGGACAAGAGTACGATCCTCGGACGGTTGTCGAGCAATGATGTCGATCTCGGGCTGTGCTCCGGCACTGAGCAGCCGCTATTCAAAAACTCGCCGCTGCGCGGTATCCCGCAGGTCGACCACGACAGCATCTCGACATTGACCTTCGGCGAAGGCCACGACGAGGACTTCTTCGCGTGGACCGACTCCACCTGCCAGGGCACGATGTTGGCGCTGGTGTCCCTGCTGCGCAAAGGCGACGTCGAGCTGCGGCTGTTCAAACCGGCGGCGCTGCCGTTGCCGAGCGCCGGCCCAGAACAACGACCCGGATTCGCGCTTTTCTACCTGACGCGCAACGACAAGGGCTGTGGATTCTAAGCCCGGCATCGTGGTGCTCGGCATCGAGACGTCCTGCGACGAGACGGCTGCGGCTGTGGTGCGCTCGAACGGTGAGGTGCTCAGCGACGTGATCGAGAGCCAGGTTGCGGCGCACGCGCCGTACGGCGGAATCGTGCCCGAGCTGGCCTCGCGCGACCACCTGCGCAACGTCCGGCCGGTGATCGAAGCGGCGTTGCGCGCAGCCGGCGTGACGCTGGCTGAGCTCGATGGCATCGCAGTCACGGCGCGTCCGGGCTTGGCTGGCGCGCTCCACGTCGGCGCACAAGCGGCGCTTGGGCTGGCTTTCGGGCGCGACTTGCCGGTGGTCGGCGTCGATCACCTCGTCGGCCATTTGTGCGCTGCCTACTTGCAGTACCCGGGGCACCCGACGCAGCCGCCCGAGTTGCCGTTTCTCGCCTTGCTGGTGTCTGGCGGGCACACCGCGCTCTATCGCGTCGACGAGCTGAACGCGGCCGGCATTCGCGAGCTGGGCGCCACGCGCGATGACGCGGCCGGCGAGGCTTACGACAAGGTCGGCAAGCTGCTCGGTCTCGGCTATCCGGGCGGCCCAGTGATCGATCAGCTGGCGCACGAAGGTGATGCTTCGCGCTTCGATTTGGCGCGGCCGATGAGTCGCAAGGACTCGCTCGAGTTCAGCTTCTCGGGCTTGAAGACCAATGTCGCGCGCTACGTCGAACAACACGGCCGACCGCAAGATCGCCAACTGCTTTGCGACTTGTGTGCGGCGTTCCAGCAGCGTGTGGTGCTCACGCTGGTCAAAAAATCGCTCGTTGCGCTGGAGCGCGAACGGCTCACCACGTGGGTGATCGGTGGCGGGGTGGCGGCGAACACGGGGTTGCGTACGGCAGCCGCCGCGGCCGCCGCCGAACGCGGAGCGCGCCTGGTGGTGCCGATTCCGCGCGCCTGCACCGACAACGCCGCGATGATCGCGTTTTGTGGCGCGCTCCGGCTGCGCGCCGGCGAAGATCACGGTCTCAGCCTAGAAGTGAGCCCCTACACCGAGCTGCCAACAACGACGCGCAAAGGCCGTGGCACGCGCGGCGCGGCCTGAGCATTCGTCGCATCCCCTGGGCTGCCGCGCCGCAGCCCTCCTCGCAGAAACTGCCGTGGCGTCGCGGGGCCAATTCGTGCGACCGCTTCGGGCTGCTGTTGCACTGATCACTCGTGGCGAGAACCTACGAGATTAACAGGGAGGACGGGAGGACGGGAGGTCCGCGAGGTTTTTGTTGTTCGAGTCGTGCGGCGTCGAACGGCAACTGCGCAGTCGACTATCTACTTCCTACGTCTCGAAACCCCCAAATTCTCACCTCGCGGACCTCCCGTCCTCCCGTCCTCCCTGTGAAGATTCAGGGATCTCGAGACGACAGATCAGAAAGCGAATGGCCCGAGACGGGCTCCGTGTGGCGTCGGCACGGCTTTGCCTGGAGCTGCGAGGCAGTAGGGTCGCGGTCTTGGAAAGCCCGTGCTAAGTGGGCCCCTGAGAGCGCCAGTGGACCTATCCGTCGTCATCCCCGTTTACAACGAAGAAGAGAGCATCGATCGGCTGCTCGAGGAAGTTCACGCTGCGCTCAAACCGACCGGTCTGTCGTACGAGATCGTACTCGTCGACGACGGCTCGCGTGACAAGACGTTTGCGATCCTCGAAGCGCACGCCAAGGCCGACCCGGCGCTGACGATCGTCAAGTTCCGCCGCAACTTCGGCCAGACCGCGGCGATGCAGGCCGGCTTCGATCACGCACGCGGCGATGTCATCGCTACGATCGACGCTGACTTGCAGAACGACCCGCAAGATATTCCGCGGCTGCTCGCCTATATCAACCAGGGCTATGACTTGGTTGCGGGTTGGCGCGCTGATCGCAAAGACACCTTCATCAACCGCCGTCTGCCGTCGATCCTCGCCAATTGGCTGATCAGCTGGATCACCAAGGTGAAGCTGCACGACTACGGCTGCACGCTCAAGGTGATGAAGAGCGACGTCGCGAAGGAAATTCGGCTGTACGGCGAGATGCACCGTTTCATTCCGGTCGTGGCTAGCTGGATGGGTGTGAACTTGGTCGAGGTGAAGGTCAATCATCGACCGCGCCTGTTCGGGACCAGCAAATACGGCATCGGCCGCACCGTGCGCGTCGTGCTCGACTTGATGACGGTGCGCTTCATTCAGTCGTACCTGGCGCGGCCGATGCAGATCTTCGGCCTGGCTGGCTTCGTGTGCTTCGGTGCCGGCGCGGTGATCTCGGCCTGGCTGGCGTTTCAGAAGCTCGCCTACGGTGCGGCGCTCGGCGAGCGACCGATGCTGCTCTTGGGCATTTTGTTGATCGTTGTCGGCGTGCAGCTGGCTTCGCTCGGTTTGGTCGCTGACGTGTTGGCGCGCACTTACTTCGAATCGCAGAAAAAACCGTCGTACTACGTGCGCAGCGTCGTGCGTGGTGATGGCCAGGCGGCGAGCGTCGCGGCGCGCGCGGTCGAGACGGTGGCTGCGGAGCAGCTGCAGTGATGCAGAGCGCGCTGGCGCTGCTGCGCAAGATCCCGCTGGACTTGGGCCAACGCGACGTGGCGGGGCACACCAAGGGCAAACAGATCGCCCTCGATTTGGTGCCCGACGGCGCTGGCCGTAGCGCGCTCGATGTCGGCGCGCGCGCTGGCGTCCAAACCGAGTGGCTGCGCGCCCGCGGCTACCAGGTGACGCCGATCGACGCCGATCCAGTCACCGCTGATTGTCTGAAGGTCGACGCCAACCAGCGCCTGCCATTCGACGACGCCTCGTTCGATCTGATCTGGTGCTCGGAAGTCATCGAGCACCTCGAGGATCCGGCCTTCGCGCTCAGCGAGCTGCGTCGGGTCACGAAGGCGGGCGGCCTGCTCTTGCTGACGACACCGAACAGCTACGCGTGGTTGTTCCGCTTGATCGCGCTGTTCGGCCTCACGCCGCAGCGCATCCAGCGCAAAGATCACATTCAGTTCTTCGACCTCGGCGACATCCAGCGTCTGGCGCCCGACGCCGAGCTCTTCGGCTACTTCCCGTACGCCGTGCTCAAGCTCACCATCCAAAAAGGCATCGGCGCCCTCTCGCCGACTTTCGTGATGGCAATCCGTAAGTAACCGTAACGGCTCGAGTCTTCACAGGGAGGACGGGAGTACGGGAGGTCCGCGAGGTTTTTTGTTGTTCGAGACGTGCGGTGTCGAATGGCGACTGCGCAGTTGTCGATCGACGTCGTGCGTTTCGAAACCCAGAAATTCTCGCCTCGCGGACCTCCCGTACTCCCGTCCTCCCTGTAAAATCTTGAGTCGCGAGGCGCCGTTACGGTTACTCGCGTTTACCGTAGTTGGCGTCGATCCATTCGCGGTAGGCGCCGGAGCGGACGGCGCTGACCCAGGCGGTGTTTTCGGCGTACCAGCGCACGGTTTCGGTGAGGCCGCCGTCGAGATCGTGCTTCGGCGCCCAGCCGAGCTCGGTCTGCAACTTGCTCGAGTCGATCGCGTAACGGCGATCGTGACCGGGGCGGTCTTTCACGTAGCGAATCAACGCTTCGAGCTCCGCGCGCGGCTTCTGCTTCAAGTCGGCGACCAGCTCGATCAACCGTTTTACGATCGCAATGTTGGTCCACTCGTTGTTTCCGCCAACGTTGTACGTCTGGCCGATTTTGCCGCGCGTCAGGATCGTCCACAGCGCCTCGGCGTGATCATCCACGAACAGCCAATCGCGCACGTTGAGACCGTCGCCGTAGACGGGCAGCTCTTTGCCTTCGAACAGGTTCAGCACCATCAGCGGGATCAGCTTCTCGGGGAAGTGATACGGCCCGTAGTTGTTGCTGCAGTTCGAGACCGTGGTCGAGATGCCGTAGGTGCGTTGGTAGGCCCGCACTAGGTGGTCGGACGCCGCCTTGGACGCGGAATACGGCGAGCTCGGATCGTACGGCGTTTGCTCGGTGAACAAACCGGTGTCACCGAGTGAGCCGTACACCTCGTCGGTCGAGACGTGGTGAAAATGAATACTGGGCCGCTTGCGCACGACCTCGAGCAGCGCGTATGTGCCGACGATGTTCGTTTGCACGAACACGCCCGGGCCCAAGATGCTGCGGTCGACGTGGCTTTCGGCCGCAAAATTCACGATCGCGTCGATGCCGTGCTGCTCGCACAAACCTTCGACCAGCTTTTGGTCGATGATGTCGCCACGCACCAGCGTGTAGCGCTCGGTGTCGACCGCACCCTTCAAATTGTCCGGGTTGCCGGCATACGTCAGCAGATCGAGATTGACGATTTTGCCGGTGAAGCTCGGGTCAGCGAACAGCCGGCGGATGAACGCCGAACCGATGAAGCCAGCCCCGCCCGTCACCAACAGCGCTCGCGGCGCCCGCAACGTCTCGCTCATGGCGCGCTGCTCGAACGTGCTTTGAAGTCTGCGAACGACTCCGACTTCTGGTCGCGGTCGGACAGCAGCGGCGTCGCGATTGGCCACGCAACGCCAATCTCCGGATCATTCCAGCGGATCGCGCACTCGTGGGCGCCATCGTACGGCGTGCTGACCTTGTACTGGACCTCGGCGATTTCACTCAGCACGCAGAAACCATGTGCGAAGCCGACCGGGATGTAGATCTGAATGTGATCGTCCGCGTCGATCTGCTCGCCGTGCCATTTGCCGAACGTGGGCGAACCGAGGCGAATGTCGACGATCGCGTCGAAGATGCGGCCGCGCGTCACGCGCACCAGCTTGGCTTGGCCGGGCGTGGACTGGTAGTGCAAGCCGCGCAGCGTGTTCTGAGCGGACAAAGAATGATTGTCTTGCACCCAGAGCTCCGGAATGCCCGCCTTCTGGTACAGCGCATGGCTGTAGCTCTCGAAGAAGAAGCCGCGCGTGTCGCGAAAGACGCGCGGGCGGATCAGCTTGGCGCCGGACAGGGGTAGGTCGATGATTTCCATGACTAGGTCGTAGTTGCGAATCGCTTAGGGTTCCGTGGCGCACTGACGCAGATAAGTACCGTACTCACTCTTGCCGTAACCGTCGGCCAACTTGAGCAGTTGCGCCTTGCCGATGAACTCCATTCGGAACGCAATCTCCTCGATGCAGGCGATACGCGTGCCCTGCCGACGCTCCAGAATGTGCACGAACTCGCTGGCCTCGATCAAGCTCTCGTGGGTGCCGGTATCGAGCCAAGCCATGCCGCGGCCCATCTGCTCGACTGTGGCCTGGTTGCGCTCGATGTACACCCGGTTGACGTCGGTGATTTCCAGCTCGCCGCGCGCCGAAGGTTTCAGCGATGCGGCGATTTCGACCACTTGGTTGTCGTAGAAATAGAGGCCCGTAACCGCTATATTGGATTTCGGCTGCTTCGGTTTCTCTTCGATCGAGAGGACGCGGCCGTCCGGCGCGAGCTCGGCGACGCCGTAGCGCTCCGGATCCTGCACCTTGTAACCGAACAGCACGCAGCCGGTAGTCAGGCGCGCGGCTTGGCGCAGCATGTCCGGCAGGCCCGAGCCGTAGAAGATGTTGTCGCCGAGGACTAACGCGACCGGGTCGCTACCGACGAAGTCGCGGCCGATGATGAAAGCCTCGGCCAGGCCGTTTGGTGCCGGCTGAACGGCGTACTCGAAGCGCATGCCGAGCTCCTGCCCGCTGCCGAGCAGCCGTTCGAACAACGGCAGGTCTTGTGGCGTCGAGATGATCAAGACCTCGCGGATCCCCGCCAGCATGAGCACGCTCAGCGGGTAGAAGATCATCGGTTTGTCATAGACGGGCAAAAGCTGCTTCGAAACGACACGGGTGAGCGGATACAGCCGCGTGCCGCTGCCCCCGGCCAAGATGATGCCCTTCATGAGAGCGGTCCTGATAACCCGAGCGCGCTGCCGCGGCAAATCTGCCCGAAGCCTTGCCGGAAGGGCCGCCACGGCATAACTTCCGGCCGCCATGAAACCAGGCAAAATCAAGGTCGGGCTGGTGCAGACGACGGTCGAAGGCGACCCGTCGCGGCACGTTCAGAAGACGCTGGAGCAGGTTCGTGAAGCCGCCTCGCGTGGCGCGAAGCTGATCTGTCTGCAGGAGCTGTTCGCGTCGCCGTATTTTTGCCAGGTCGAAGACGCCGCGCTGTTTGATTTGGCCGAGCCGATCCCGGGTCCGACGAGCCAAGCCGTCAGCGCCTGCGCCAAGGAGCTGGGCGTTTCGATCGTCGTGCCGTTGTTCGAGAAGCGCGCGCCGGGCGTGTATCACAACAGCCTAATCGTCGTCGGGCCCGACGGCGAATCGCTCGGGCTGTATCGCAAGATGCACATCCCCGACGACCCGCTGTTTTACGAGAAGTACTATTTCACGCCGGGCGATCTGGGCTTCAAGACGTTTCAGACGCCGGAAGCCAACGTCGGCACGTTGATCTGCTGGGACCAGTGGTACCCGGAAGCCGCGCGGCTGACGGCGCTACGCGGCTCGCAAATCTTGGTCTATCCAACGGCGATCGGCTGGCACCCGGCAGAGAAAGCCGAGTACGGCGCGTCGCAGCTCTCGGCGTGGCAGACGATCCAGCGCTCGCACGCGATCGCCAACGGCGTGTTCGTGATCGCCGTCAATCGCGTCGGCCACGAGGGCCCGAAGGATGGCGGGATCCAGTTCTGGGGGCACTCGTTCGTGGCTGATCCGTTCGGTGTCGTGCTGGCGGAAGCGGGTGAGGGTGAAGAGACGCTGGTCGTGGAGCTCGACTTGAGCCGGCAGGAGTACGTGCGCCGAAACTGGCCGTTTTTTCGTGACCGGCGCATCGACGCGTACGGCGACATCACCTCTCGCTTCATCGATCGCTGATGAAATCCTTCAAAGCTTCGCACTCCGCACGTTCGGCCAAGGCTTCGCAGAAGCCTGCACCTGCGACACCGTTCGAGCTCGGTTACCGCATGCCGGCCGAGTGGGAGCCGCACGCGGCAACTTGGCTGGCGTGGCCGCACGAACCGACCGATTGGCCCGGAAAATTCGCGGCGGTACCGTGGGTGTTCGCGGAGGTGATCAAGAACCTCACGCTGGGCGAGCGGGTGCGCTTGTTGGTCTCGAACAAGCGCATGCTGAAGGAAGCGAGCCGTACGCTCGAGCAGTCCGAGATCGATTTGCAGCAGATCGATTTGATCGAGACGGCGACTGATCGCTCGTGGACGCGCGATTTTTTGCCGCTGTTCGTCGCCAAATCAGGGCGCGCCGGTAAGCGCGCGCTGGGTACGGTGAAGTTTCGTTTCAATGGCTGGGCGCGCTACGACAACTTTCAGCGCGACGAAGCCGCCGGGCTGAAGGTACAGGCGCGTGCCGCTGCACAAGGTGTAACGCCGTTTCAGGCGCACCTGAATGGCGGCACCGAGCGCCTAGTGCTGGAGGGCGGAGCGATCGACGTCGATGGCGAAGGCACGCTGCTCGCTACCGAAGAGTGCTTGCTGGACGGCCGCCAAGCGCGCAACCGCGCTTTGGGCAAAGCCGGCGTCGAGCGTGCACTGCGCGATCATTTGGGGGCCGAAAAGGTGCTCTGGCTCGGTCGCGGCATCGCCGGTGACGACACCGCTGGTCACATTGACGATTTTGCGCGCTTCGTCGCGCCGGGCAAGATCGTGCTGGCGGCGGAGAAGAACCGGAAAGACGCCAACTACAAGCCGCTGCGCGACGCGCTTGATCGCTTGGTCGGCGCGCGCGACGCCAAAGGCCGCCGTCTCGAAGTGATACCGTTACCGATGCCGGAGCCGGTCGTGTTCGACGAGCAGCGGCTGCCCGCTAGCTACGCGAACTTCTACGTCGGCAATTCAGTCGTGCTCGTTCCGACCTTCAACGATCCGTCGGACCGCGTCGCGCTCGGTATCATCTCCGAGCTGTTTCCGAAGCGGCGCGTGGTCGGCATTTATTCAAAAGATTTCGTGCTCGGCTTGGGCACGATTCACTGCAGCACGCAGCAGGAGCCGAGATAGTTGGGAGTTAGCAGCTGCGGGCGGGGAGGCGGGCGGGAAGGGCGTGTCAAAACTTGCCAGCGTTGAGGGGGCGCGGCAGGGTTGGGGTTCCATGGCTCGCCGTACCCACCTTCCAAAGTCTTCGCGCCTGGGCGTGCTGATGGCGGGGGTGATGTTGGTGGCGGGGACGACCGGGGCGGCATCGCCGAAGAAGGACGAGGGGGGGGCGACCAGCAACGCTAGCTTCATCGCCAAGAAGCCGCCGAAGTCGACGCAGGTGTCGAAGAGCGTGGCCGAGCGTGGCGGCGTTAACCCGTGCAACACCAGCGACCCGGGCTTCGGCCTGTACGACAAATGGACGCGCGGCATCGACATGGGTCAGCTGATCATGCCGACGAACAAGAAGTTCGCGCGGGGCGGTCAGTTCGACGTCATGGTCCACTTCCACGGCCACGAGTCGGCGCGCAAAGAGTGGATCACGGTGATGGACGGCGCCGTCTTGGTCGGTATCGATCTGGGGCTCGGCTCGGGACCGTACGAGACCGCGTTCGGTGCGCCGGAGGCGTTCGAGCATTTGATCGCCAGCGTGGAGCACGCGGTCGAGAAGAAGACGGGCCACCCCGCCAAGGCGCGCAAGGTCGGGCTGAGCGCGTGGAGCGCTGGCTACGGCGCGGTGCAGACGATCATCGGTCAAAAATTCGGAAAGCAGCGCGTCGACAGCGTGGTGCTACTCGACGGCTTGCACTGCGGTTACCAGGGGCAGAGCGTCAACGCGCTGCAGATTCAAGCCTTCACTGATTTCGCTAAACAGGCGGCGGCGGGGCAGAAGCTGATGTTCGTCAGCCACTCCTCGATCATTCCGCCTGGTTATGCCTCGACGACCGAGACCGCGAATTTCTTGATCCATGAAGTCGGCGGCACGCCGAAGGCATCTAAGGGCGCGGGCCCGCTTGGGTTGGAGCTGATTTCGCGCTATTCGCAGGGGAATTTCCACGTGCGCGGCTTCTCGGGTAACGACAAAATGGACCACTGTGCGCAGCTTGCCCTGTATCGCGACGTGCTGAAGATTCACCTCAAGCCGCGTTGGAATACGCCGCGCGTTACGGCGCCTTGAAGTGCTGAAAAAACAACGTCTCCCCGGAGTCGGCGAGAAGCCGCTCGATCGTTGGCTGCGCGAGCTAATGCCCGGCAAGAGCTGGAACGACGTGCGGCGTCTGGCTCGCACCGGAAAGATCTTCATCGACGGCGTACCGTTGCTCGATCCGACGCGGTTGGTTGCGGCGGGCGCCGACGTGGAGCTGCGCCAAAATGCGCCGCGCGCCACGCGTACACCGATGTTGCCGCGCAGCGCGATCTTGCACCTCGACAGTCAGGTCGTCGTTGTCGAGAAGCCCGCCGGTATCAGCACCGTGCCCTACGACGAGCACGAGCACGGCACGCTCGATGAGCTGGTGATGGAGACGATCTCGGAGCGTGGGCGGCGAGCGCCACTCGGCATCGTGCACCGCGTCGACAAAGAGACGTCGGGTGTCGTGATCTTTGCGCGCACGGTGGCCGCCAAAACCGCGCTCAAGAATCAGTTCCGCTTTCACACGGTCGGCCGCCGCTACGTGGCGATCGCCCACGGCGACGTGACGGGCGGCAAGATCACCAGCCGCTTGGTGCAAGATCGCGGTGACGGACGGCGTGGCTCGACCGACAACGAAGAGCTCGGGCGCGAGGCAATAACCCACGTAAAATGGCTGGAAAAGCTGCGCGGGGCCAGTTTGCTCGAGTGCCGACTCGAAACCGGGCGCACGCACCAAATCCGTATTCACCTGTCCGAACGCGGCCACCCGCTGGTCGGCGAACGTGTCTACTCCAAGCACTTCCGCGGCGAGCTCATTCCAGCCCCGCGCCTGATGCTGCACGCCCGCGAGTTGTCGTTCGATCACCCAACCACGGGCGAACGGCTGAGCTTCGAACAGCATCTGCCGCAAGACATGCAAAGTGTTCTCGATGCGTTGCGCGCGCCTCAGTGAAGTCGGTAGAGGTGCACGGCATACGCTTCGAAGGCGTCTTCAAACGCCTTAACTCCCGGGGTGATGTTGCGGCCTTCGCCGATGACTTCGATGCTGGTTGGGGTGCCGATGCCGGCGAGTGAGAACTGGGCGGTCGTGACGCCTTCGGCCATGCCGACGGCGAAGACATAGCGTTCAAGACCGAGCTTTTTCAAGACGGCGTCGACAGGCACGCTGGGGTTCGAGCTTTGCGGAGCCAAGCCAAAGCTTTGGCTGTTTAGCGCTGGCGCCAGCTCGAGCAGCTGGGCGTCGATTTCGGTCATGGCGGCCGCCGTCGCGGCGTCGTCCAGACAATCGGTTTCGCTGAAATCGGGCGTGAAACGGTGGCAAAAATACTGAATTCCGGCGGCGCCGTGGATCAGGCTCATCCACACCTCGGCGCGCAGCTGGTGCGGTGTTGGGCGCACCATCCCGTTGATGTTCGAAGCCTCGAGGTCGGCCAAAATCGGCTTCTTGTGGTCTGCGTAGCGGTTCAGGTTGTCGATGCCGGTCGCAACCAGCTCGAGCGGATGCTGGTTGTTCAGCGGGTAGGTGTAGTTGACCAGGATGTCGGAGGCGCGCGCGTAGAGCGGGTAGTCTTCGGTTTGACCAGTGCAGTCGCCGCGCCCGACCCACTCCGGCGTCGCGACGCCTTGGCCGAGCATCAACGTGACTGGCCGCGTCGCATCGGCCGCCGCCATTTGCGCGTAGTGCGCCTGGGTCGCTGCGGGGGCGATGCACGGCGAGTACGAGCCGTCCGGATTCTCTTGCGCGTTGTCCGGCGCGTCCGCGTCGAGCCAGCCTTGAATCGTTGCGCTGTCCAGGTGGTCCTGCCAGACGCCGGCTTGCTCAACCACCACGTGCATTCCGGCTGCGACCACTGCCGAGAATTGCTCGTCGGTCGGGCCCATCCACAGACCCACGTAGTGGTTCACGCCGACGGTTTGGTAGCGCGCGGCGTTGATCGGGTTCTGCATCCAGACGCCGATCGGGAAATAGCTCGAATCCGTCGGAAAACCGCGAGGCCATTGGCCGTAGTAGCTGGGGCCCCCAAACCACGGCAAGGCGTTCGGCTCGGCCGTGCTGACGGCTTCCCAGCCGAGCGTTTGCGTTCCGCCGTCGCAGCCGCTCAGCCCGAGCAGCGCCAAGCAGCAGGTCAGAAGGCACGCCTGGCGGATCATGGCACCGTGGCTCCCAACGACAGTAGCGGTCGCACCGGCCATGGCGACAGCACTTCGACCGCGCCGCCACCGCCGCCGCCGGCTCGCTGAAAGACGTAGTGTGTGCCGCTCGGATCCAGCTCGGCACCGAGCGTCACTTCGAGGTCGATGAAGTCGCCGACGCGATGGGCGTAGGTGGCCGCGACTCGCCCCAGGCCAAGCTTTAGCCAACGGCTCTCGGCGAGTGTCGCGTCCTGAGCGGCGTCTGCGAAGGGGCTCACGCGCACGAAGTCTGCCTCGGCGCCCGCCGCGAGTCGAAAGCGCGCTTCGGAGCGGCGCCAGATCTCGAACACGAGCAGCGCATTGAACGTCACGCTTTGCAGCCGCACGCCGACCGGATTGGCCTCCACCTTCGCCGGCCGCCGGAACAAGCCGCCGAGCTCGACGCCCCAGCGCCGCGCCCACATCGCGCCGAACACCGCGCCCGGGCCGTCCTCGAAATGCCCCGCGTCGCCGAGCCAAACCAGCTCGTAGCGCGGACCAAAGCGAAAACGGCGCGGCGGTGGGGCGATCACGCGCTGATCCGCGGGCGGCGGCGGCGGAATCGCTGGCTTGACCGGTGGCGCCGCGGCCTGTTCGTCGTCGACTTGCTGCAAAGCTTCTCCGCGCGGTGCGCCGATCTCTTCGCCGGCTTTCAAGCCCTCCACGGCTGCCTGCAGGATGTGACCTAGCTCCTCACGTACCAGCTCCGGGTTGTTCGAGTCGTCGGTCACGTCGCGCACCAACACGCGATCACGCGCGGCGTGCTCCACATACAGCCGCGCGCGTCCGGGCTTGCCGAAGGCGATCCAAACGCGCGCAAAATACGCGGGCTCACGCCGCAGTGGCTGGCGAATCTCGCGCACATCGATGCGCTCCACGCGCCGCAGCTCGACCTGCATTTCCAGCCGCTTCAGTAGTTCCTCTGCGACGGCTTCGAGCTTTCCGGCTTCGTTGGCCGGAGCCGCGACGGTGAGCAAAATGGTGCTGTCGCGTGATGGCGTGGTGCTGGCGCGCGCGGGCGTTGGCGTTGGCGTCTGCGCAGACGCGTTGCGGCTAAGCGCGAGGGTGGAGAGCGTGAGCGGGATCAACACGGCGCAGACCAGTTGGCAGAGCCGCGCAAGGCGGCGGCGTTCAGCGCGTTCCGGAGCTGGGCTTCGCGTCGAGCTCGGCCAGACGTGCTTGGGCGCGCTTGGCGTGGGCAGACTTGGGCCAGGCTTCGAGCAGGGCAGTCCAGGCCGCGCGCTCTTCGGCGCTGCGGCCCAAGCGACCGAGCGCGAGCGCACGACCCACCATCGCCTCTTCGCGGAGCGCGCCGCTGCCAGGGGTCGCCAAATAGCTGTTGAATTGGACCAGGGCACCGCGGCTGTCACCCAATCTGTCGAGCAACAATCGCCCGAGCGCGACCCTCGAGACAAGCTCTTCACTCGAACCGGCGAAGCGTTCTTGCAAAGTCCGGTACAGGCGCACGGCTTCCTTCACCTTGCCGTCACGGCGAGCCAGGTTGGCGCGACTGAATGCCTCGGCGGCGCTCAGAACCTCGACTGGAGCGAGCTTCAGTGGTTGCCCTGCGCTCGGCGCTGCGGCTTCGGCCGGCTCCAGCACGCTCGGTTGCCCGACCGCCGGCGCGGGTGCTGGCGCCGACCAATGCCCTGCAGCGTGAGCTTTATGGGCAACCCGCGACGTGAGAACGCTGGCGGTTTCGTGCGTTGAAGCGGCGCGATGCATCACGACTAGCGTGGCGGCGGTGGCCACGCTGGCCACGCTGCCGGCCAAAAGCCCGATTGCGACTACGGCGCGCTTGCGGCGCGAGCGCTGAGTGGGCCAGGTTTGCAGGCGTTGCGTGACATCGCGCTTCACGCGGGCGAGCAGCAACTTCTCGTCGCGCAGCGGTTCTACGTCGAGCGCTGCTTGGGCGCGCAGCGCGCGTTCGACTCGGCACACTGAGCACTCGGCCAAGTGCTGGTCGAGTCTCGCCCAATCCGGCGAGCTGAGAGCGCCGCGCTCGGCGCGTTCCAGAAGTTCTTCAGGGTGAAGGTCGAAGCGTGTCATGAGTGTTCCTGCCCCAGCTCCGCCCATTCCGGCTCGGCCTCGATGCGCTGACGTAGCGCTTCCTTGGCGAGGCGCAAGCGGCTGCGGACGGTGTTGAACGGTGTCTGGGTGATCGTGGAAATCTCTTCGATGGAGTAGCCGCAGACGATGCGAAGCAAGAGCGCTTCGGCTTGAGCATCTGGTAGCTCCGAGAGCAACAAACGGAGCAACGCGCGCTGGCGATCGCCGCGCAATTCTTCGTGGGCCGAGGTCGGCGCTTGGCGGAGCGGGTGCTCCCCACGCCAAAAACCTTCCAACCAGCCCAGCACCGAACGCTTGCGTCGCCTGATCAGCACCGATTTACGCGCCGCGATCCGCACCGCGAAATGCAGCAGCGTCGACTCGCCGCGGAAATCTGGCAGGGCTGTCATCACCGCGATCAGCACGTCTTGGGCGAGATCTTCGAGCTCGGGATCTTGGCGGCCGAGCAGGGCGGCGAGCGCGCGCAGCACGCCCGGCGCCAGCTCGGTCACGACTTGATTGACGGCATCGGGCTCGCCCTGCTGAGCGCGCAGGACCAGCGGCGTGAGGCGCTCATGTCCCGCGCCGCCCTTCACGAGCGGGCGCGCACCGGCGATCGGCTGACCACGCCGCTCGGGGCCGTTTTCTGGCTCGAGACCCATGCTCTGCTCTAGTGGGAACGACGGACGAAAGCGGATCAAGCGCTTTCGGTGGATCGGCCCCCCCCCGCGCTTTTCGTGGTGCTGAAAGATACTCCCACACCGCTGCGCCGTCTGACCCGCGCGGGGTACGGAAACATCGCACACGAGCTACTTGGTGTCGACGCGCCGGGCTTGGTCGGCTGAACCTCAAAGTCGCTTCACCCAGGCGGCCCAATCTTCGTTGGCCTCGGTGACTGATTTGCCGGTGATGGCTTGAAACGACTGCTCGCCAGTCGGATCGGTCGCGTATTGGTCACGGAAGCGTTGGTAGAAGGGCCACAGTTTGCCGTGTTGGTCGAGCCACTGGCACAAGTAGCGAGCGGTCGCGTAGTGTAGGTCTTCGTCGCTGTCGCGAAAGCTGCCGTCGCGCGTCGCGAACAGCGCCGGCAGGCCGGCTTTGTCACGTTCTTTGGCTGAGCGCAGCGCGCGCAGCAAACGCGGGTGACGCCAGTTTTTCACGCCGTGAATCTGGCCAGGCGCAGGCATCGACAGCGCTTCGAACAGCGACGCGATGCCTTCATTCACCCAATCGGGCGCTTCCGGAAAATCGGTCTCGACGATCGGGTGAACGAGCTCGTGCGTCAGTGTGCCGATACCCGGACCCGCGTTCATCACGATCCGGCGTTCGCCCGGTTGGTACAGGCCGAACGGAGTGCCGCACGGCTTGCCCCAATGCTTCTGGCAGTACGCCTCGTAGGGCTTGGCATCCGGAAACAGGTAAACCGAGATCGCCTGCGCCGGCCGCTTGCCGAAGCGACCGTTGAAGTAGGCGCGCAGCACGTTCTTGGTCAGGCCAGTGGTCTCTGCCAAGGAGCCTTGGCCGGGCGGCGTGACGAGCACGAACACGTCCTCGACGGTTTCCACCGCAGCGCGTTTGCCCAACTCGCGCCGCGCCTCGTCAGCCCGCGCCGCGACGTCCGCTGGCAGATCGTACAGTGGAGCTGCACCCAGAATCAGCGAGAAAGCTAAAAGCTTCATTGTCATCGGCTAGACGTCGCGATGGTGAGCGAGAGTGTGACCCAGCTGACTGAAATGCCTTGGATTCGGCCTCCGTGCGCTGGTTGAGCAGCCGCTGAGCGGTGGTAGCCTTTGCGAATCATGGTGCCAGAATCGCGGTACTGGTTTAGGGCCAAGCGCTACGGTTGGGGTTGGGGCTTACCGCTCACGTGGCAGGGCTGGGCCGTGCTCGGCTTGTTCGGCGTGCTCATGGTGCTTGGCAACGTGCTGCTGCCGCCGACGACCCACCCTGTGCCGTTCGTTATCTACATCGTCGCACTGAGCGCGGCGCTGATCGGCGTTTGCTACCTCAAAGGTGAGCCGCCGAAGTGGCATTGGGGTGAACGCTGAGAGCTGTTGTTATTCTGGGCGCAGTCGCGAGAGATCCCTCCAACCTCCGCCGCCTACTCAAGCGCCACGGCCTCGGCGACGACGGTTAACGCCCGCCCTGCCAAGTCTCGTCCCATACGGCAACCGTATCAGTTGGTTGCCGGGGACCTCTGACAAGTGACGTCGCGGGCGACCTGTCTAGGCGTCGCCGGCCCGCAGATCGTCGGCGAGGCGCTGGCTGGCTCTGGCCGCGAGTGTCATGGCGGTCAGCACCGGATTCTTTTCCGGGCCGGTCGGGAACACGCTGGAATCGGCGACGACCACGTTACGGGCGCCGTAGACGCGACAAAATGGGTCGACGACGCCGTAGCGTGGTGAAGCGTGCATTCGACACGTGCCGCCGTAGTGAACCGAGGCGCCTGGCGGCTCTACTTTGAACACGCTCAGCTCCGGCCGAAATCCTGCGCGCTCTAGCACTCGGAGCAACTCGTCGCGCGACTGCTCGAGCAACTCGACCGCTCGCCGTGGATAGCTGAGCGAGTAGGAGATTCGAGAGCGCTCGCTCGGCCGAGCCCCAGGCAAGAGTGAGACTGAGTCGTTCGCGGTGGGAATCATCGTCCCGAATACGCTGAAGCCGAGCAAGCTCGTTCGGCCCGGATGGCGTGTCGCGAAGCTGCGCGCCTGCGCGAGCACGCCGCTCCATTGCATGAAGGCAGTGGCGTACAGCGGCTCCGTTTGCGCCAGCGTCGGCCGCGTTACGTAGATGGCTGGCGAAACCGGCACGGTCTTTTCGACTCGAATCACCAGCTTAGCCAACGGATGATCGTGTAGATATTTTCCGACCAGCCCGGCCTCGTTGCCGATGCCATCCGGTAGCTCGGCGTCACGCGACTCGAGCAAGATCTGTGCGGAGTTCACCGCCCCAGCGGCCAGCACGACGGCGCGGCACGGGATGCGCTCCTCGCTGCCACTCTGCCGATTCCTGCAAATTACGGCAGTGACGCGCCGCTCGCTCCGCGACCACTCCAAACGCAAAGCTGGCGAGTCGTAGCGCACCGTAAGACCGCCGGCGTCAGCTACCGGCGCGACTAAGCGTGTGAAGGCGTTGAACGGAGTGGCCGCACGCGTAACGGTAGTTTCGGCACCGTAAGCGTAGGGCATGACGACCACGTCGCGTCCGCGGTCGCCAGCTTCGCGAATCACCTCTTGCCAATCGGCCGACAGCGTTCGGGCACGGCTGACGATGCCGGCGGGCAAGCCAGGCACGCTCTGCTGAGAGCCGGCGATGCGCAACAGCGGTTCGACTCGCTCGTACCAAGGGACGAGCTCTTCGTAGCCGAGCGGCCACACATACGCTTCACCGCCGCGGGCGGCGTCGGCGAAGTCGTCGGGGGAGAACCGTGGCACAGCGCACGCCCAGTGGTTCGAGAGGCCACCTGGCGCCAGCACTTCGAATAGCAAAGCTGCCGGGTCGCCGCCATTGGTCAGGTCGTTTCGCTTCGACAGCTCCGGCTTCCATTTGGCGATCGTC
This sequence comes from Polyangiales bacterium, assembly GCA_038252755.1. Lineage (GTDB taxonomy): Bacteria > Myxococcota_A > Polyangia > Polyangiales > Polyangiaceae > PMG-095. The sequence goes on from JBBSAB010000003.1 coordinate 57,960, forward strand.
ACTCCCTTCACTCGCGCCGTGAGCCCGAGAGCCGCCTTGCCCGAGCCCGCCTCGAGGACCAGCGGTTCCAAACCCGCGTGACTCAAGAACAGCGCCGCTGTCGCGCCGGCCGGCCCGGTTCCAATCACGACCACGCGCCCAGACTCTGTCATGGGTGGACGTCGTGAGCGAAGAGCGTGCCAGTCGCGGTTCTGCGGTTTCGCGGTGCGGCCGACGCAAATATTTCGTGAGGCCACGCAGAATGCGCGCCTCGCTAGCCCGCGAGTTGCGGCTATCCGACGTTGGGTGCTCGGCGCGCGATTTGCTTTCTGCGTCGCAAAGCCCATGCCCGACGCCACGACCTCAAGCGACGCGCCCTCCAGCTCAGCTGAATCGTTCGACGCCGAGCGTCATTGCTTCGAGCGCGAGGGTTGCCTGATCTTCGATGGCGTCGTGGCGCGCGAGCCGCTCGCCGCTCTGACTGACGAGATTCGAGCGGCTTGGACGCAGGAAGTCTCGAACGGCGCCATGTTCGCCGGTGGCGGCAATCTCAGCGGCCACCTCAACTGCTTTCCCGGCGAAGCATCGCGGTTCGTGTACCAAGCCCTGAAAGCGCGCGGGATCTTCGAGATCGCTCGGGCGTTGTCGGCGACGCCGCTGGGGCAGCCGAACGTCGGCTGCAATCTCAACCTGCCTGGAAGTAGCGCCCAGAACGAGCATGTCGACGGCTACGCGGCGACGCCGTTCCTCGTCGTCAATGTGGCTACGGTCGACACCGACTTGGTCAACGGCGCGATGGAGATCATCCCCGAGAGTCACCGGCGGACGATGAAGTATTGGGAAGCGGCCCTGCTACGTCAGACCCGGCGGCGCGTGCCAATGAAGCAGGGTGACGCGCTGTTACGAACCTCAACGCTCTGGCACCGGGGCATGCCTAATCGCTCGGCCTTGCCGCGGCCGATGCTGGCGTTCACGTGGGAGGAGGGTGGAAGTCGTCTAGCCGATCCCTACTCAGCGTGCGACGGGCGCATCACGTTCCTACCCAATCGCTACAAAACCGACTGGAAGGGGCGAATGATGGAGAAAGCCTTGGTCGTCGCGCCGCGCTTGGGCGTGGCGATTCGGGCTGCCCGGTCGCTATTCGACTGAGCGACCTCCCGAGCAAGTCACGGGCCAAGCCCGAACGGCATTGATGGTTGCTTCACGCCGTCCACACCCGGAGTTGCTCCAACATGTCGTCGAGATCGTCGCCTGAGACTGGCAGGCTGGGCAGTAGTCGCCCGATGTTTTGGCTCACCCAGGCCGGCGCGTGAACGAGGCTCGGAGCGCTGTGGCCGAGGCCCAACAGACGGTTCCATTCGAGTCTGCGCTGTTCCGCGTAGGCCGCGCCGAGCGGCTTGCCTCCGTCCGCGAGACTGCCGACGATACGACGGGCGAGGTCGTCTGCCTCGTGGATGCCCACGTTGATGCTTTGCCCGCCGAGCGGACCGGTCGAGTGGGCTGCATCTCCAGCGAGCCACACGCGTCCGTGGCCGAAACTCGTGGCAAGCGCGGGATGAAACTCGGCGCTGCCGCTCCATTCGAAGTCACTGGGGTCTGCGCCATACCAGGGCATGCGCCTCGCCAGCAGTTCGCGCAGCTCAGCCAATCCGGGCGCTTGCGGAGCGAGCACCGATACCTGGAAGCTGAAGCGAGAGGTGTTGCCTTGCAGCGGGAAGATCGTGCTGCCGTAGTCTCCGCTCAGGACTAGGTGGGCTTCGGCTCCGGCGCGTCGATCCGCGACGTCGTAGAAAACATACGCTTCACGCGCTCCGCGTTCGATGAGCTCGATACCAAGCGCGCTTCGCACGGTCGAGTCACGGCCATCCGCACCAATCACGAAATCGGTCTCGACCGTCTCGGATGATACGTCCAGCCAGTCGCGCTTCAGTTCAGGACCTTGACCCTCGACGCGCTCCCGCCGAACGAGACCCACCCTGACGAAGTTGTCAGCCCGATCCAAAGCGACGAGCCGAGTCTTCCACTCCACCTCGGTGCCCAGGCTCGACAATCGGCTCATCAGGCCTTGCCGCAGCACGTCTTGCGGCAAGGTCAGCGCTCCGGGCGCCAGCTGTTCGGCGGACGGTATGTTCAATACGACGCGCGGCAAATCATCGATATGGACTGCCAAGTGCCTGATGAATCTTCCTCGCCACTCGAGCGGAGCCGTGACCCCCAGCGACGCCAGGGTCTGGAGCGTGCGCGGATGCAAGACCACGGGATAGGTGCGCTTGCCCTCGATGGTTTGGTCGTCGATGATGCGGACCTGTTGGCCTTCCTCGCGCAATCGGATTGCCGCGACGAGCCCGGCCGGTCCTGCGCCGACGATCAGCACCGGAATCCGCGTGTTTGCTGATGTTGCCATGAGCCGCCAGGCTGCAGGAAGCGAGCCAGGCTGGCCGGTCAGTGATTGAGCTTTTCACCCCAGAGAAATGGCCGGAACCCGCGCACAATCTGCGCGTTGGCCGGACGGCGCCGCAGACCCTGCGCTGCAATCGTCGGAATGGTCGACAGGGCGCGGGCACGCTGCTTGCTGATGACTCGCGCATGACTCGCAATGAAGACACCGTTGGCGCGGCGGCCGACGCAGCCGACAGAGTGAAGCTGGGACACGCGCTGCGCGAGCTCGAAGCGACCCAGGCGCGCGTCCGAGAGAACGCCACGCAGGTTTACGACACCACGCGTCGTGACTTGATTGTTCAGCTCTTGCCGGTGCTGGACAACCTCGACCGCGCGGTTGAAGCGGCCAAGACTGGCAACGATATCGCGCTCGTCGACGGCGTGCGCATCGTGCGCGCGGAGCTTGAAACGGTGCTGTTTCGGTATGGCGTCGAGCGCGTGGAAGCGGCTGGGCAGCGGTTCGATCCGGTGCTTCACGAGGCGATCGCGGTCGTGCCCGTGGTGGACCCGAAGCTCGTCGGTTCGGTGATGTTGCAGGCAGCACCCGGCTACCGGTTCGGCGCCAGAGTGTTGCGCCCAGCAAAAGTCAGCGTTGCTGTGCTGGGCGCATCGGCATCAGGTACTCGCTAGATTCGCGGAGCGGGTACACCAAAGTAGCTCTTGGCGTGCGCCACTAGCTGCGCGTCGGTAGGGTGGTCGACGGTTTCGACGCCGACGACTTTGGCTTCGAGTTCGTGGTGCTGCTTGCCGAGGAAGCGCAAGAATTCCAGTTTCGCGCTCGCCGGCCCGACGAGCAGAATCTGGCCTGTCCGTGAACAACGACGTGCAGAGCGCTGTAGATGGGCTCTGTGAGCCCTGCTTGCAGCAGGTGATCTCGAAAGGCGGCAGCGCTGAGCGCGAAGCCGCGCGGCACGGCGATTCCGCCCGGCACGAGCTTTTGGATCAGCTCGCCCCCGCCTCATCACGACCACCGCCGCCGAGCTTTTGCGGCCACCAAGAGCAGTCTGCTGAAAGGAGACGACCGGATACCCAGGGCCGAAGCCCGCAACCGATACCGAGATATCCGGCTCCGCACCGAGTCCGAGAAAGGCCCCGCGCGAGCGCGGCCCAGCCTCTGGCTTGCCCGAAGCCCCTGCCGAGACCGATCCCGATCCCACGCCCGAGCCCCTTCCCGGGGCCGCGCTCGCGCGGGGTCCAGACAACGGATCAAGACTGCAGCTCGCCCAACGAGGCGTTCTTTCCGCCCACTTCTCCGATATCCTTCAGCCCGACTTGCTCGAACCCAATCGTGTAGCGCATGGCTCTGCGCATCCCTCTGCATCCGGCGTACCGCCGACGGCGGGAGAGGAAATCGACGGGACTGGTGACGACGGCACGCAGATTGTGCGTGCACTGCCGCAGGCGGTGCGGGGCCGCAGCGGGGGCACGCGTGGCCGCTGCGAATCGACGCAGCCCCGTGATGGCACACGGATTGCGAGCGAACGGAGCGAGACGCTAGCTTTGCGCGTTGACGCAAAGTCCGCGCTCGCAGGGCGAATTCAAGCGCGCAACCGGTGAATTTTCGAGCTGGCACGCGCGCTGCAATGGTCATCGACCAGGATGACAACAAAGCCCTACGTCGTCGTGGTTGGCACGGACTTCTCGCCCCAAGGTGCTCGAGCCGTCAAAACGGCGTTCGAACAGGCGAGTCTGCAAGCTCTCGCTGAGCTACACGTCGTTCACGTCGCGTTCGCCGTCGAAAGCGACAGTACGGGCAGCGGGCCGCCGGTCGAGGCCCTCACCGGCCTGCCCACGCGACGGCTAGATGAGTTGCAGAAGCAACTAGTCGAGCACTTGAATGCCACGCTGGGTGCGCTCCCGAAGCGCGACAAAGAGCTGCAAATTGTTGCACATGTGGCCGAGGATGTTCCCAGTGTTGGGCTTACTCGGTTGGCCAGGGACCTCGACGCTGACCTGATCGTGGTCGGCTCTCATGGTTTGCGCGGCGTTGCGCGCTGGCTTTTGGGTTCAGTCACAGAGGCGGTCATTCGGACGGCAAGCTGCAAAGTGCTCGTCGTTCCACCAGAGCTACACGAGCTCGGGCCATCGATCGACCCACCCTGTCCACGCTGCGTTCAAGCGCGAAACGACCCGTCTGGCCAAGGGCTGTGGTGTGCGCAACACCGCGAGCGCCACGGACGACGCCACACCTACCACCAAGGTGACCGCGTCGCCGCCGAAACCAACTTGCCGCTCACTGTGCGCTGACGGAACGCGAGAGGCCTCGACATGTGCCCCAGCCAGCAACACGGCGCCGATTGGCGTGCCAAGTTCGCTCACAAACTGACCACGCCGGCTGAAGCGATACGTCGGATCGCCCCCGGACAGCACATCTTCATCGGTTCCGGGGCCGCCGAACCGGCCTGCCTGGTCGAGGCTCTGGTCAGCGACGGAGACCATCTCGCGGACAACGAGGTCACCCACATCCTCACGCTCGGGCCCGCACCCTACGCCGCGCCCGAGATGGCCGGGCGCTTTCGGCATACTGCGCTGTTCATCGGCGCGAACGTGCGCGAAGCGGTTCAGGCCGGGCGCGCCGACTTCATCCCAGTCTTCCTGTCCGAGCTGCCAAGGTTGATGCGTTCGCGTCGTCTCAAGGTGGACGTCGCGTTGCTACAGGTCAGCGTTCCAGACGAACGTGGCTATGTGAGCTTGGGCGTGTCCGTTGACGTCGTTCAGGCGGCGGTCGCGGCCGCTGATCTCGTGATCGCACAGGTTAGCCCGAACATGCCCCACACCCTGGGCTGCTCGCTCGTGCCGGTCGCGAAGATCGACTGCTTGGTGCTGATCAGCACCCCGCTGTTCGAGCTGAAGACCGCCCCGCCTGACGCCGCGGCGCAGGAGATCGGTCGGCTCGTTGCCAGTCTGGTGCCGGATGGCGCCACGTTGCAGGTCGGGATCAGACGGATCCCGGACGCGATTTTGAGCCAGCTGGGCGGTCGTCACGACTTGGGCGTGCACACCGAAATGCTCTCGGACGGCATCATGGAGCTGGCCAAAGCGGGGGTGATCAACGGCAGTCGCAAGACCGTGCGCCCAGGCAGGATGGTGACGTCGTTCGTGATGGGCAGCCGACGGTTGTACGAGTGGGTCGACCGGAACCCGCAAGTCGAGCTGCATCCGAGCGATTTCACGGCCGAGCTCGGGGGCGGATGCCTGGCAGGGCAAGGGCATTGGCTGCGCGCTGCTTTCGCAGCTTACCCAGGCGGCGAAGCGCGCCGGCATGCGGTCGCTCGAGGCGCTGGTTCTGCCAACCAACCACCGCATGCAGCGGATGCTGCGCCGCGCGGGTTTCCTCTGCAGTGGCGAAGTGGGGCCAGACCCGCTGACGTTTCGACTCGAGCTTCAGTCAACTGCGGCCGCCGAATAGCGGCCAGAAAGCCAAGCGTCTCCGATGAAAGTCTTCAAAAACATCCTCGTTCCTACCGATTTCAGCAAGTCCTCGGTCGGCGCGCTGGACCTCGCACTCTCGCTGGCTGCAGCGTTCGATGCCGAGCTCACTGTGCTGCACAGCTGGGAGATCCCAGTCTATCCGTACATGGAGTACATGCTCAGCACCGCCGACTTGGTAACCGGGGTCGAGCAGGCTGCCACCAAGCGGCTCGCTGAAGAGCTCGAATGGGTGAAGAAGCAACGCCCGACGGCCAAATCGTTGTTGAACATGGGCGTCGCTTGGCAGCAGATTTTGGACACCTCTAAGCAGCTCCAGGCAGACCTGATTGTGATGGGCACCCACGGACGCCGCGGGTTCGAGCACGCGATGCTCGGCAGCGTCGCCGAAAAGGTAGTGCGGCTCTCCGTGGCTCCGGTGCTCACCGTGCGTGCGCCCGCGACTGCCCCGGCACGTTCATTGCTCGGGAATAGGGCATGACCTCGCGACGGACGCTCCGCGAAGGCCGCACGCAAGTCCTAGTCGTGGGCGCTGGCCCGGTGGGGCTGCTGGCGGCGGTACGACTGCGTGAACAAGGCATCGACGTGCGCGTCATCGAACAGCAGACCGAGTTTCGGACTCACACGTTTCCTGTCGTCCTCCACCCGCAGAGCCTGCGTCTGCTCAATGACCTGGGGCTCGCGGCGGCGCTGTTTTGGCGCGGCCGGCCGATCACGCGTTTGGCCGTGTATACCGAGTACGAACGGCGCGCAGTCCTCGATATGCCGAAGGTGAGAGGCGTCGCTCCGGGAATCGTCACGTTGCCGCAAGACGTTTTGCGGCGCACTTTGACCGATGCGCTCGAGCGGCTCGGGGTCGTAATCGAATGGAACACGCGCCTGGCGGTGCTGGCTCAAGATGAGCGGTTGGTTTGGGGACGGCTGGTTCAGCAAGAGCCGGAGCGTGGCGTCGACGGCGTCGGTCGCCTGAACGTCGAGACCTTCGATGCGGACTACGTGATTGGTGCCGATGGCTACGAGTCGACCGTTCGCGAAGCCTTGGGGATCCAGCTAGCGCCTCACGGCGCGCTGGCGAGCTACCTGTTCTTCGACGCGGCGACGACGCGTTCGGGTCGAGAAGCCCAGCTCGCACTGTCGGACGACTTTGCGGACGCGATGTATCCGCTTCAGGATGGAATGGCGCGCTTCACCTTCCAGATGGCTCGATCGCTGGACCGGGCGCCGGATCTTCAGCTCTTGCGCGAGCTCGTTGCGGCGCGTTTTCCGTGGTTTGGAAGCTCCGTGGATGATTGCCCTTGGAGCGGGGTTGCCGAGTTCCGGCACGCTCTGGTCGAGAAATTCGGGCAAGGTCGCGTTTGGCTGGCAGGCGAAGCCGCACATTTGACAGGCCCACTGGGAGTGCAGAGCCTCAACATCGGCCTCGACGAAGCCAATGAGCTGGCCTTGCGCATGTCGGATGCGATCAGGCATCCCTCACGGCAACCATTTGGTCGCGACTACGACATCAAGCGCAGCCTTCAATGGCGCGAGCTTTTGGGACTCGAAGAGCGCGCCGTGCTGAGCAGCCGATCGCCGGACTGGGCTCGGCGCAACCTGCGGCGCCTGGTCGCGTGTCTTCCGGCTTCCGACGCGGATCTCGACGATCTACTCGAACAGCTGCGTGTGACGCCGACGTCTGGTCATCCCGAGAGCACAGCGGGCAGCTGAGCCGAGGAGTGGGACAAGCTATTCGATAGCTACGCCCAGTCTTGAACCGCTCAGCTCTCGCGGTCCGGCGGAACCAAGACCACTGGAATGCGCGAGTGCTGTAGCAGCGAGTGTGCTTGTGAGCCGAGCACGACCTCAGCGACTCCCTCACGCGAGTGGGTGGCCAGGCAGATCATGTCCGCGTTGGCGCGACTGGCTTGTTGCCAGATCGCGAGCCAAGGCGTCGTGCCTTCCAAGACCTGCACGTCGCTGCTGATGCGGTGCGACTCGGCATCCTCGGGGATGCGGGCTTTGAGCTGGCTCAGAAACTGGGCTCGCTCTTCCGTCGACGGTTTCTCCGCCACGTAAACCAGCTGCAGCGTGCCACCGGCTTCGAGTAACGAGTAGCCGACGGCGATCGCTCGATCTGCCAAGGCGCTGAAGTCCGTCGGAACGACGACCACGTTCGGGCTGCGACGCACGTGTGTCGCCTGCGAGCGTTGCGGAACGCACAACACGTTGCACGAGGCTTCGTGGATGGCGTTGCGCGACACCGAACCGTGCCACAAGCGTTCGGCAAAGTTGCGCTGGTGAGAACCCACCACCAAGAGATCGGCCTCTTTCTCCTTTGCAAGCTGTGCGAGGTGCGAGTCGATTCGGCCCCAACCTGGGGTGACGCGGAGCTTCGGAGAAACGCGGCATTGAACTTGGGCGGCCCAACGTCCCAGGTCGCCCAAAAGCTGGTGGTGCACTTCCGGTCGCAAATGGTCGAGTGGCATCGGTCCGGAAATGCCAAGCCGATAGTGCTCACCGTACGGCCAAGCGATATGCGCGACGGTCAGCGCAAGATCTGGCCAGTCGCTCACGCATTCGAGCGCGCTGGTCGAAGCGTCCCCGAGCCCCGAGCCAACCAGCACGCGCAAAGCGCGGCTGTCGCTACTCCAGCTCACCAGCGCGTCGGCGTCCCGCGCGACCAGCACAGGAATGCCGCTCGTTTGGCACAAATACTCCGGCACGCTACCCAGACGACGACCTCGCTGCGCACGACCTTCCGCTCCCACCACCAGCAGGCTTGCGGAACGTGCCTTCGCCAAGGCCAGGAGCTGTTGCTCGGGCACACCGGCTTCGACGCGGGTATCGACGCTGAGACCGAACTCGCGGCGTAACGCGCCGGCGTCTTGTTCTAGTCGCATCTCGGCGTCCATGCGTGCGCCGGGCTCGTCGCGCTCCAGCACGGTGACGAGCAAGAGGTCACGCCCCTGCTTCTTGGCAAGGGCTGCCGCAGCCTTGAGCGCAGGTTCCGAAGCAACAGAGAGGTCGGTGCCACAGAGGATCATGACCCGATGCAAAGCACTATCGGTGCCAGCGTTGGGTAGGCCAGCGAATGCCAAAAGAATCGGGCGGTTCGGCATCGTTCGCGAAAATTCTGCGGCTCCGCGCAACTGCTGCGCGTGATTCGAGCTTCCGGCTCGGAGATTCGCGGGGCTGCCCTTGGCTCGGAACCTGCAAACGGCCGAACGATGCAAGCCGTGACGGGCCTTACGGCAGAACAGGCGCGCGCGGCGCTCCAACGCTTCGGTCCGAACGCACTCCCGGCAGAGCGAACACGCTCACTGAGTGGACGCTTGGGGGCGCAGCTGAAGAGTGCACTGATCTACCTGCTGCTGATCGCGCTGGCGGTCGACTTGGTGGCTTGGGCGATAGCTGGCGCGCAAGGCGTGCCGCTCGAGGCCTTGGCGATCCTGTGCGTCATCCTTTTGAACGCCGTACTCGGCGTGTTGCAAGAGTACCGATCCGAGCGTGCCTTGCAGGAGCTGCGACGTTTGGGCGCACCACGCGCCTGGGTGCTGCGCGGGGGCTACTTCGAGCGCATCGACGCCGCGGCGATCGTGCCGGGAGACGTCGTTCGGCTCGAGGCCGGCGACCGAGTGCCGGCGGACGGCGCGGTCCGAGCGCCTGAAACACTGTGTGTCGACGAATCCGCTTTGACTGGCGAATCCATGCCCGTCGACAAATCCGAAGCGGATCGACTGCTCTCCGGCACGCTCATCTCGCACGGTCGAACGTCGCTTGAAGTCGACCTTACTGGGCCGAGGAGCAACATGGGCAAGCTGGCCGCGACGCTGGGCGCGATTGACGCGTCGAGGACGCCACTTGAGCAGCGCGTCGACGACCTGGGCCGCACGATCGCACGTGTCGTCGCTGGAATGTGCTTGGTGATGGTGGTGGCGGGACTCGCGATAAACGGCTTTTCGAGGCCGCTGCCGATTTTGATGTTCGCCGTGGCGTTCGGGGTTGCGGTCGTGCCCGAAGGCTTGCCGGCGATGATGGCGCTGTGCCTGGCGTTCGGGGTGCAGCGCATGGCGCGACGCAAGGCGGTCGTCCGTCGGTTGTCTGCTGTCGAAGCGCTCGGCTCCGTGACGGTGATTGCCACCGACAAGACCGGAACGCTCACGCAGAACCAACTCGTGGTCGAGGGCCTGCAAGCGGCCGAGGGTCGCGAAGACGACGCCCTGCTGGCAATGGTCCTGGCTAATGATTCTGACCCGAGCTCGGGCGCCGGGGATCCACTCGAGCTGGCGTTGGTCGCCCATGCAACGCGCTCAGGCACCGACGCTTCAGCGCTTAGGGCCGTCTACCCACGCGTGTCGAGCCGTGGCTTCGACAGCCACTGGCGCTGCATGCGGGCCACCGTCATTAGTCCTGCCGGCGAGCAGATCGGCTTTCTGAAAGGTGCGCCGGAGGCGATCCTGGAGCGCTGCCGGTTCGAAGCTGGCGAGCGTGAGGTCCTGTTGTCGCGCGCGGCGATGCTGGCGCAGCGGGGCCTGAAAGTTCTTGGTTTGGCGCGCGGTTCGGCAGCCGCAGAACGCGAGCTCACGTTTCTTGGCCTGGTCAGCTTGTGGGACGCGCCGCGGCCGGAAGCAAGAGCCGCCGTGCTCGCCGCGCGTCGCGCCGGCGTTCGCGTGATGATGATCACCGGGGACCATCCGCAGACGGCGCGCGCCGTGGCAGATTCCGTTGGCATCGACGTCGGAAACGTCGCCCTGGGCGATCAATTCGACCTTGCAGAAGCCGAAGTGGATCGCCTCGTGGCGAGCAGCAACGTTTTTGCGCGCATGCAACCCGAGCACAAGCTCAAGCTGATCGAGCGTTTGCAGTCGCAAGGCGAGGTCGTCGCGATGACCGGCGACGGTCTCAATGACGCTCCGGCCTTGAAGCGCGCCGACGTGGGCATAGCCATGGGCGAGCGCGGCAGTGAGGTAGCACGCGAGGTCGCCGATGTAGTGCTGCTCGACGACAACTTCGCCACCATCGTAGCGGCGATCGACGAAGGCCGAAGTATCTACGCCAACGTGCAGAGCTTCGTTCGCTTCAGTTTTTCCAGCAACGTGGCGCTGATGGTGCTGGTGTTTGGTGCAGCAGCCGGGTCGCTTTTTGTAGGCCTGCGTGGAAATGACGGGTCGCTGCTGCTGCCGCTAACGGCGCTGCAGATCCTGTGGATCAACTTCCTCGGCGATGGGCCCCCAGCGTTGGCGATGGCCTTGGATAGCAGCCGGGATGCACTGCTCGAGCCGCCGCGCCCGCCGCGGGCTCCGTTGCTCGGGCCTACCGCGCTCAAGTTCATCGTGGCCGACGGGCTACTCAAGGGGGGCTTCGGCCTCGGTCTGTTGGTCTTGCTTCCGGCACTCGGGGCCAGCACGCTTGGGACCGCGGCCGCTGCGTTTCTGTACGAGGGGATCGCCAAGCTGTTGAGCATGTTTCCGGCGCGGCGCTTGCACGGCGCGCTGCGTCCCAACCCGTGGGTGCTAGGTGCTACGGCCATCTCGATTGGCCTTCAGCTCGGCTGTGTCGCCTTCGCACCGCTGCGAAAGTTCATGGGGCTGGCCGTGCTGCGCCCGCTGGACTTCGCGCTCGTCGGCTTGGCGCTGATCACCACGCTGGCGCTGGGTGAAGTCATCTTGCGCGTGCTTCGATCTCGCCCGATTAGCAAAACCGTTCTGTCCGCGAATCATTGAGCACCATGAGCCAACCTGCCCACTTCACCGTCTCGTTTTTGGGGGCGGCCGAAACCGTCACCGGTTCTCGCTACCTGTTGGAATCGGATGCCTCGCGCGTGCTGGTGGACTGCGGCCTGTTTCAAGGCCTCAAGAAGCTTCGACAGCGCAATTGGGTCGAACCGACGTTCACGCCTGCCAGCGTCGATGCTGTGGTGCTCACGCACGCGCACCTCGACCACTCGGGCTACCTGCCGCGCTTGATGCAGGCTGGGTTTCGAGGCCCGGTATATTGCACGCCTGGAACTCGCGATTTACTGCACATCTTGCTGCCCGACGCCGGGCACCTGCAGGAAGAAGAAGCCAAATTTGTGGCTCGTTCTGGGTTTTCTCGCCACGAAACTCCGCTGCCGCTCTTCACCCGCATGGATGCCGAGCGCGTCCTCGAGCTGCTCCGAGTTGTCGACTACGGGCGCCCGTTCGCCGTAACCAGCGAAGTGAGCGCGAGCTTTTCGCGCGCTGGTCATATCGTGGGCTCGGCATCGGTCGTGTTGCAGTTGCCGGGCACTTCGATCGTGTTCTCTGGCGACGTGGGGCGCGCTCAGGACCCGATCATGCTGCCACCCGCGCTGCTGCCATCGGCCGACTACTTGGTCGTCGAATCGACTTACGGCGATCGCCGCCACTCTGACCACTCAATCTTGGCGGAGCTCGGCCAAATCGTCCGCGAAACGGCGGCGCGTGGCGGAACCGTCGTCGTGCCGGCGTTCGCGGTCGGCCGAGCTCAGCACGTGATGCATTTGCTCGCGCGTCTGCGTCAGGAGGGCAGCATCCCGAGCCTACCGATCTACCTCGACAGTCCGATGGCTATCGACGCCACGACCATCTATCGAGACCATGCCGAGGAGCACCGCCTTTCGAGCGAAGAGTGCCAGCAAATGTGCGCGATCGCGCACTACACGGCTACGGCTGACCAATCCAAAGCCATCGACGCGGCGAGCGGGCCGATGGTGGTGATCTCTGCCAGCGGCATGGCCACCGGCGGGCGGGTGCTCCATCATCTGAAGCGATTTCTGCCGGATTCGGCAAGCACGGTCTTGTTGGTCGGCTATCAGTCTGCGGGCACTCGCGGACGCTCATTGGCCGACGGGGCTCAAGAGCTGAAGATCCATGGCCAATACGTGACGGTGAAGGCGCAGGTGCGTCAGCTCGACGGGCTCTCGGCCCACGCCGACTACGCCGAAATCATCGACTGGTTGAAGCGGAGCGACGTTCACCCGCGGCGAGTATTCGTCACCCACGGAGAACCGGCCGCATCCGATGCTCTCCGGCGGCGGCTGCACGAGCAACTCGGTTTCGACGTCGTGGTTCCCGACCACGGCTCGTCCTATCCGCTGACGCGCCCCGGTGCTTGAACGTCGGCGCAGCAAGCGGCGCTGCCGCTCCACGCCTGCAGCGTCCTCTCTACCAGCTCGCCGATCTCGACCGCGGCGCCGTGGCCGATCTCGCGATCGAGCAGCGCCATGCTGGCCAGCGGAGGAGCGGCTAGCAGCGAGCTCATCTGTGCGATGACTTCGTCTGCGCCACCACCGGCGCAGGTGGCAAAGAGTGACACCTTGGCTAGAGCCGCGCGATTCGTGGTGAGGAACCCGCGCACCGGGCTCGACAAGCTGCGGTTCCAAGTCGGGCTTCCGACGTACACGATGTCGTACGCCGCCAGCTGGTGCTGGAGGGGCAGCGGCTCGGTGGAGCGCCGATACGTTCCCTCGTAACCCGAGCGCAACCAGCCCAAAATTCCCTTCCGCGAACGCTCTTCTTGCAGCTCTTCGCAGTCACCGCCCGTTGCGTGGGCAATCGCCTGCGCGATTCGTCGCGTCGTGCCGGTTCGGGAAAAGAACACGACGAGGACCCGGGGTGCCTTAGGATCGTTCACGAAACGCTTGCCCTGCAAGTTGAGGTCCAGCCGCCTCGGCGCTCGAGAGTCGTGCTAAGGACATGCTGTCGCGATTCTTAATCTCGCGTTGAGAACAACAGAACACCATGTATTACCTCGCCATTCGCCAATTCGTCCGCACGCTCAAGAACCTCGACACGGTCCTGAATAAGGCCGACGAATACGCACAATCACGCGGCTTCGACGTCAACAACTTCATGCAGGCGCGGTTGGCCCCGGACATGCTGCCGCTCGTGGTGCAGGTTCGTATCGCTTGTGACAACGCCAAGGCCGCGGCCGCCGGCCTCGCTGGCAAGCCCTCACCGAAGCACGAAGACAACGAGACTCAGTTCGAAGAGCTGCACGGGCGTATCGGCAAGTGCTTGAGCTTCATCGACAGCCTGAGCGAAACTGATTTCGCCCGTACGACTGCCGACACGAAAGTACCGCTCGGCTATCCGGCTGGCAAAGCCCTACGCGCCGAAGAGTACCTGTTCGGTCGCCAAATTCCGAACTTCTACTTCCACGTCGTCACCGCCTACGACATTCTGCGTAGTGGCGGCGTGCCGCTCGGAAAAGCCGACTACCTGGGCGAGCTCGGCCTGATTGATGCCTGAAGCCAGGCGCGCCAATTGCGGCCAAGTCCGCGCCGCGCCGCAGTATTTGCGGCGTCGTTACCCCCGCCGTTCAGCGCAGCGCCACAATTAGCGGTGAATCGTCACTAGCCCCTCTCGTCGTGCGGCTGGCGTGTGCCTTGCTTAAGCGGCAGCCGTACAACGAGAGGAACAGGCGATGCGAGTAACGAGACTGGCGACGGTTGTCGGCTTGACGACGGGGCTTTACGGTTGCGGCAGCACGACACCGACAGCGGGCTCGCCACCCCCGCCGAACGCGCCGGCCGTGGCTGCGCCTTCTGCGCCCGGGCCGGCTGCGTCGACGCCAGCCAGGGCGGCACCCGTGGGCCAAGAAGCGGGCAAGCCCAAGCCGGACGTACCGCCGCCGGGCTCATCAACCGGTCGCGTCATGCAGGCCCACTTCACTGACGCACTGTTGATTCGAAAGGCGGTCATTGCAGGCACGCCCGAGCAAGCGGCGTCGGCTGCCGAAGCGCTCGCGAAGGCGGAGAGCTTGGACGCACTACCGGCGGGTTGGCGACAATCCGTCCAGCGGATGCAGCAGATTGCCGGCCGGATCACGAACAGCACCAGCGCCTCTCAAGCTGCGGCAGCAACGGCGGACCTCGGGGTCGCCTGCGGCGAGTGCCACCTGCAGCGGGGCGGCCCCAAAGCTTCGACCGAACCGCCGCCCGCCCTGGGCACCGCGCTTACCGATCGCATGCAGCGCCACGTCTGGGCCACCGAGCGCTTGTGGGAGGGCCTGACCGTGCCCTCCAGCGAGGCTTGGACCGCCGGCGCCAACGCCCTCAGTACAAGCCCATTCCCGGCTGAGATCCTCAAGCAAGGTGGCGTCCACGGTCGCAGCGCCGCCGGTGATTTCGCCAAGCTCGTCGGCAAAGCCCCGACCAAGAAGAAAGTCGAAGAGCGCGCCGCGCTCTACGCCGAGCTGCTCGTGACGTGCGGCGGGTGTCATCGCGCGATCAACGAGACCGGCACCAAGTAGCCTCTGGCTCCGGGGCCAACGGTCAGGACGGGCTGGTGCATCAGCTGCGAAACGATCACGGTCGTGGTTGGCATCGCAGGTCTCCTTGCTCGAGGCCCGCAGCATTCAGGCCAGGCTTTCAACGCACAAAACCTCCGACGGCAGCGGCTACGAGCTCGATGTCGGGGAGCTCGTTACCTACCTGAACGATGCGATCCTCATGGCACCGTCATTGGTGCTTGGTCCGGAGACGACCTCTGCGGAAGTCGACGCGCACTCTTTCGACGTCACGCTGCGTGACAGCGGGCTGAGCGTCACCGGACGGGTCTGGCTCGACGCTCAAGGTGCGCCGACCGACTTCAGCACTACGGGTCGCTTTCTCGACACGACCGATGGCAAGCGAGTCCGCACCGAGTGGCGAACGCCGATCAGTGGTTGGCAAGACGTGGACGGGCGTAAGTTGCCAACCCGCGCCCAGGCCACGTGGCAGCTCCCGAGCGGCCCGTTTGCTTATGCCGACTTCAGCATCGACCCCCAGAAGATCGCGTTCAACTTGCCGCCCGGCTGAGCGCATCGAGCGCTGTTGGGCCGTGGACCCGAGCGCACGGATTGCCGGTTGGCGAGCGCAAGAATTGCGCAAGCTTTGTCGCTTGCTCGAGAATCTTGCTGAAAGCGCCTGTCGCGTGGCACTGGATCAAACTTTGCTTGGTCGAGGTCGATGTCACAGTCGAACGCTCTCCCAAGTCTGTTTGGCCGCTTCACTGCCATCCTGAAAGACCACGAGCACCTAGCGAAGACGCTGCGCCGCCTGCGTCTAATGTGTGCGAGCCTCGACAACGGCCACGTTTTGCTGCCCGAAGATCTCGATCCCCGCGTCTTGATGACGGCGCTGTGTGTCGACCTGGCCGAGCACTTCCGCGCTGAGGAGTCGCCCTCCTACTTTGGCATCGTCATGAGTGAGGCGCCGGCGCTTTCGAGGCAAGTGGCTGGGCTCAAGTGGGAGCATCTCACCATGTTACGTGCGGCGGAGGTGCTGCGCGAGCTGGGCGGGGATCAAACACGCTGGCGTGAGCTGCCGTCGCCGACCCGGGAGTTGATTTCTCTGCTCGAGCGCCACGAACGCTCCGAGTCTGCGCTGCTGCGCGGCTTATTCCAGGCAGACGGATAGCGCTCCGCGTCACCGGAGCGAACGGCCCCCGCTAGCGGAATCGACCGCGGCTTTGGCGGCGCTGAACGCCGCTTGCAGCGTGCCATTGAGCGTCGCGAACAGGCTGTGCTCGACAGCGACGGAGGCGCGTTCGCCTGCAAGGTCGTAGAGCGCTGCGTCCTCGTATGCGGCGTGCCGCTTCAAGAGGTCGATCAATTGCGTGATCGCCGGCCTTCGCACGGTATGAAGCTCGATGGCGACGCCCAGCTCGGCGACCAGGTCGCGAATGTGCGCGTGCTCGGCGCGGGTGCGCTCGACCTCCTTGCGGTGGCTGGCCTCGAGCAAGGGCAACAGGTACTGCTCTTCGGCGTCCATGTGTCGAAGCAGGCGCCCTTCGAGTGCGGCCCACGTGGACGCCAGCGCGCCACACGGAGGTGCATCGACATCCTGAGCCAAGCACTCGAGCAGGGCGTGGATCTCTTCGTGGTCCTTGGCTAACCGTGTGTGAAGTGGATTCATGTCGATCTCAATGCAAGGGGCGCGCCGACGACTTGTCGCTCGGCCTTGCGGTAAAAGCGGGCCTTGTTGAGCTCTACGGCGAGCGTGTAGAGCGATGTGATCGCCAGCAACGCCAAAAGGACGCTGGCTGGCAGAGAAGTGAAACCGAGCCGCGTCGCGATTGGTAGGAAAGGCACCAGAATGCCGACCAAGCCCACGACGCACGAGCTCACGAGCACGAACCTGCCGGGGCGGCTCTTGTAGAAGGGACGCCGGGTGCGCAGTAGCAGCGCGACCACGACCTCCGTGAGTAGAGATTCGACGAACCAGCCGCTCCTGAACAGCTCCGGCCGAGCCTTCAACCAGAGCAGCATACCGAAGGTCATGAAGTCGAACGCCGAGCTGAGCAAGCCGAATTCGAGCATGAACCGAGCGATGAAGCCCAAATCCCAACGGCGTGGCAGCGCCACCAGCTCGGGGTCCACGCCATCGGCAGCCAAGCCGAGCGCAGGAATGTCGGAGAGAAAATTGTTGAGCAAGATCTGCCCTGCCAGGAGCGGCAAGAAAGGCAGCCACAGCGACGCGATCGCCATACTGATCATGTTGCCGAGATTGGCGCTCATGGTCATTAGCAGGTACTTCAACGTGTTGGCGAAGGTCTTGCGCCCTTCCTCGATGCCGCGTCGAATCACGTCCAAATTGCGATCGAGTAGTACGAAATCAGCGGCTTCACGCGCGACGTCGACGGCGTCCTCGACAGAAAGGCTGGTGTCAGCGGCGTGCATGGCAGGCGCGTCGTTGACACCGTCACCCATGAAGCCCACCACGTGGCCCATCTTCTTGAGCGCGAGAATGATGCGCTCTTTCTGATTGGGGTCGACCTCCACGAACAGGTCGGTGAGCTCCGCCGCGTGCCACAGCGCTTCGTCGTGCAGCTCGTCGAGCTCGGCGCCGGTCAGCGTCTTCTCGGCGCGTAGGCCAACGAGCGAGGCCACGTGCTGGGCAACGGGTTTGCTGTCGCCGGTGATCAGCTTGACCGCGACTCCGAGCTTTGACAGGTCGCGAATTGCTTCCGAAACCCCGGCTTTGGGTTGGTCGAGGAAGGTGAGGAAGCCGTTGAATGCGAGGTTGCACTCGACGCTGCGATCGTAGTGGTCCTGCAGTGGCAGGGCGCGTTCGGCGACGGCCAGCACGCGAATGCCGCGTTCCCCCCAAGCTTGATATTGCGCCTCCAGCTTGGTACGTGCGTCACTGTCGAGCGACGTGCCGTCAGCCAACGTCGAGCAAACCTCGAGCACGTGGTGAAAAGCCCCTTTGGTGATCAGCTGGGCGCCTGCTCCTTGCGCAATGACTACGGTGACTCGCTTGCGCACGAAGTCGAACGGGACCTCCGCCAGCTTCTGAGCCGTGCACTTGCCTGGGGCGTGGTCGGTGATGGCTTCGTCCAGCGGATTCGACAGGCCGGTTTCGAGTGCGGCGTTGATAGCCGCTAGCGCGAGCACGTCGGGAGCGGCCTGGCCCTTCGGGTCGTAGGCGCCGTCGAGTCGCACGACGCCCTCGGTGAGGGTTCCGGTCTTGTCCGTGCAGAGCACGTCCATGCTGCCCAAATTCTCGATCGCGGTCAGATGCCTGACCAACACGCCCTGCTTTGCCATCATCTGCGCGCCGCGAGCGAGATTCACGCTCAGGATCGCCGGCAAGAGCTCCGGACTCAGGCCTACCGCCAAGGCGATCGAAAACAGCAGCGTCTCGATCGGCGGTCGTCCACGCGCGACATGAACCAGGAATACGACGGCCACCATCAGCACCATCGCGCTGGTCAGAAAGTAGCCAAAGCGCAGCGAACCTCGGTCGAACTCGGTCTGAGGCGGACGAAGGTTCAGTCGAGCCGCGATCGAGCCAAATTGAGTGGCCCCGCCCGTCGCAACGATCACGCAGTGCGCGCTGCCGCTGCGCACGTTCGAACCCATGAAGACGCAATTTTTCCGAGCGGCGAGCGGCGCATGCGCAGCACTTTGTTCGAGGTTCTTGAGGACCGGGAAGCTCTCGCCGGTCAGCACTGCCTCGCTGACGTAAAAGTCGGTCGCATCGAGCAACACCGCGTCGGCGGGGACGATGCTCCCGGCTTGGAGCGCGACGACGTCGCCTGGAACGACTTCTTCGGCTGAGACCTGCAGCTCTTGGCCGTCACGCTTTAGCATGACCCGCGTTTGAATGCGGGCCTTGAGGGCGGTCGCGGCCTGCTCTGCACTGTATTCGCGTGAAAAGCCCAGCCCAATGCTCGCAAAAACGATCGCGAACACGATACTGGCGTCGACCCACTCGCCGGTCAGCGCGGATGCCGCTGCGGCGAACACCAAGAGCAGGGTCAGCGGGCTTTTGACCTGATTACCGAGGACGTCGAGCCAAGACGACCGCTGCTCACGCACCGTGTTTCGGCCCAGCCGCGCCAGCCGCTCCTGCGCCTGTTCGGAGGTCAGACCCACGGCGGTCGCGTCGAGTCGGGTAAGCAGGTCATCGACGCGCAGCGACCAGTAGGTCTCGACGCCCGGTACCGTACCGCCGCTCGTTCGTTCACGCTTTCGAGTGAGCACGAATACGAGCCGGGGCGGGAGCCGACGCCCCACGTTTCGGCAGCAGTGCCGAGACCAGTCCGTAGAGCGGACAGTAGCCAACCGCCCCGGTTGCGATCAGGACAAGGCCGAGCAGATTGAAGGGGTAGGTGTGGAGCTCGAGGATCGGGGAAGCCAGGAGCAACATGCCCAATCCAACCCGTGTGGTTCGGTCGACGAGAACGACGTTAGCTTTCATTGGTTACCTCGTAGGAAGCAGTGCACACAGCGTGCCGTAGCGGAGTTGACCCGGGGCGCTGCGCTGGGGCGTGCGCACGCAGCAAAGCGTGCGCAGCGGCGCGCTCAGCGGCGCAGATTCTGCGCGACCTCGTCTGGGACGGTGACGACGGGAACCGGCGACAGGCGCACCAGTTTCTCGGCCACGCTACCGAGCAGGACGTGCGACAGGCCGGTGCGGCCGTGGGTACCGACGACGACCAACCCATAGCCGCCGTGTTTGAGCTCCTGCAGCAGCACCGACGCCGGATCACCCGTGACGAGTCGTCCGACCGGCAGCGTGCCGGGCTTGACGTCCGTGCTGCTCAGGAACTCGTTCAAATCATGCTCGGCGTTCTCCTGAATCATTCGGATCAGCGATTTCCCTGAAAGCGGATCTTTGGTCGTCAGGACGGCTTCGGTGACGTAGCTCGGCCGATCCCAGGCGTGCACGATGTCGAGCGTCGCCTGAAAGCGCTCCGCGAGCTGGACCGCGAACTTGAGTGCCGCTCGCGAGCAAGATGAGTAGTCGACGGGAACCAAGATGCGCTCGATGGTCATGCGGCGGCGCAATGAGCAAGAGCCGATCCAACGCTAACGTCACCAGGGGATCCCGGTGATGACCGGCACTAGCCGGCAAAGCGTGCGGCGTGCCGCAGCAATTGCGCGACGATAGGAATCGCCTGGCGTGGCGGGCTAAGCCTTGAGCGTGCGTGCGAGGCCGTAGGCCGACCGCGCGATCACCAGGTGCTCGTTCGTCGGGATAACGCGAACTTCACACCGCGACCCGGTTCGGCTCACCAGCGGGGCGTTTTCGGTGTTGAGTTCCGGATTGAGGTCGATCCCAAGCGTCTCGAGGCCGCTGCAGGCAAGCTCGCGGATCAGCGGCGCGTGCTCACCAATGCCACCGGTGAATACCAAGCAATCGATGCCGCCGAGCGCGGCGATGTACGCTCCAATTTGCTTCTTGATTGAATAGGCGAACAAATCGATCGCGGCGAGCGCCTTGCGGTCGACGCTGCCGCTGCGAGACAACAGCTCCGCCATGTCGGAGCTGCCGCCGACGCCCAGCAGTCCCGATTCATGATCCACCAGCTGTTCGAGTCGGTCAGGGCTG
Organism: Polyangiales bacterium; assembly: GCA_038252755.1. Classification (GTDB taxonomy): domain Bacteria; phylum Myxococcota_A; class Polyangia; order Polyangiales; family Polyangiaceae; genus PMG-095. The sequence goes on from JBBSAB010000003.1 coordinate 78,610, forward strand.
TAGCCGCGCTCGCGCATCAAGTAGAGCAACAGTCCGGGATCGAGATCACCCGAACGGGTTCCCATCGGGATGCCGCCGGTCGGAGTCAGTCCCATGCTGGTGTCGATCGAGCGGCCGGCTTTGATGGCGCACAGGCTTGCACCATTTCCGAGGTGCGCGACGATCAGTCGGTCGGGTGGCGGCGTGCCGAGCACCGAGAGAATGTACTCGTACGAAAGGCCGTGAAAGCCGTAACGATGGATACCGGCTTGGTACAGCTCGTCGGGCAAGGCAAAGCGCCGAGCCACTTCGGGTAGAGTGCGGTGAAAAGCCGTGTCGAAGCAGGCGACATGCAGCGCACCAGCGCAGCGCTCGAGCGCGTGCCGCATCAAGTCGAGGGCCGGGGGCAAGTGAAGCGGCGCGAGCGGGACGAGCTGCTCCAGGCGTTCGAGGACGTCAGCATCGACTGTGACCGGAGCCGTAAACAACTCGCCACCGTGCACCACGCGATGCCCGACGATCGTTGGCTCGTCGACGTTGTGCCTTGCAACCTCGAGCAGCACTCGTTCGAGAATCGCCGCTGGTGTCGTGTGTGCGGTCTGGAGCGTTGCGGTCGCCAGCAGGTCTTCGCGCCCGGCGCGGATCCGATACAGCGCATACTTTATCGTGGAGGATCCGGCGTTGAGCGCAAGGACGGTTTCGGTCATGTGTTTCAGCCCGGCCAGCGAAAGTCGCGGATTTCGGGCAGGTCTTCGAAACAGGCGCGGACGTATTCGGTGTGGTTCGCCAGCGCTGCACTGCATTCGCGAGCCAGCTGTTCGGCATAGTCCAACGGATGCTTGGCGTTCTTGAGTGCCAGCATGACGAGGTGAAAGCGGCTGGTGTGGTTCAGCACGACCATGTCGAACGGGGTCGTGGTGGTGCCCTCTTCGCGGTAACCGCGCACGTGGAAGCGCTCGGGGTGAGGTCGCCCGTGGAGCAGCTGGTGGACTGCGCCTGGGTAACCGTGGAAGGCGAACACGACGTGGGCGTCATGTGTGAAGAGCTCGTCGAAGCGCTCGGGGCTCATGCCGTGTGGATGTTGATCGGCGGGCGGCAGCGTCATCAAGTCGACGACGTTGACCACGCGCACGGCCAGCTCCGGCGCCCGCTGCTTGAGCCAAGCGGCTGCGGCGACCGTCTCCAGCGTCGCCGTGTCGCCGGCACACGCTAGAACGATCTCGGGTGAGCGATTAGTGTGCGAGCTGGCCCAGTCCCAAACCGAGGCTCCGACTTCGCAATGCTTGCGGGCTGCGGCCAAATCCAGCCACTGCAGCTGCGGTTGCTTGTCGATGATGATCAGGTTGACGTAGTCCTGGCTCTTCAAGCAGTGCTCGGCAGTTGCGAGCAGGCAATTCGCGTCTGGCGGCAGGTAAACACGCGCCACTGAGCCTTTCTTGGACAAGATCGTGTCCATGAACCCGGGCCCTTGATGGCTGAAGCCGTTGTGGTCGTTGCGCCAACAGGTCGATGTGAGCAGGTAGTTGAGCGACGGCACTGGCGCGCGCCAAGGCAGGTGGTGGCAAGCTTCTAGCCACTTGGCGTGCTGGGTCGCCATCGACGCGACGATCAGCGCGAACGCTTCGTAGGTGGCGAACAAGCCGTGCCGACCGCTGAGCGTGTAGCCCTCGAGCCAGCCCTGACAATTGTGCTCGCTCAGCACTTCCATGACGCGGCCATTCGCTGACACGTGATCGTCACCGGCCTGGGTTGCGCCGACCAAGCAGCGCTCTTGGTCGGCGAACACCGCGCCGAGTCGATTGGAGTTCGTTTCGTCCGGGCAGAACAATCGGAACGTCTTCGGGTTGTCGCGGTAAAGGTCGGCTAGTAGGAGGCCGAGTGGCCGCGTCGACTCGTGCAGCTCTGCTCCCGGCTGCTTGACCTCGAGCGCGTACTCTTCGAGCGGTCGCAGGTGCAGGGCGAGGCTAGTTTGACCGGCGTTGGCCGCCGGGTTGGCGCTCATGCGGCGTTGGCCACGCGGGGCGAGCGCCGCCAGCTCTGGCAACAGCGCGCCGTGGGCGTCGAACAGCTCTTCGGGCCGATAGCTGCGCAGCCACTTCTCGAGGATCTGCAAGTGCTCGGGGTTGTTGCGAACGTCGGAAACCGGCACTTGATGCGACCGGAATGTGCCCTCGACCAACTTGCCGTCGACCTCATGCGGGCCCGTCCAGCCCTTCGGCGTCCGGAGCACGATCAACGGCCAAGCCGGGCGAGACTCGACGACGCCGGCCTCGCGAGCAGAGTCTTGAATCTGGCGGATGCTAGCGAAGCACTCGTTCAGGGTTTGGTCGAGCGCGACGTGGACCTTTTCAGGGTCGTCGCCGGCGACGAAATGCACGCGATAGCCATGGCCCGAAAGCAGCCGTTCGATGTCGGCGTCGCTCGTGCGACCGAGGACCGTGGGCCCCGCAATCTTGTAGCCGTTGAGATGCAAGATCGGCAAGACAGCGCCGTCGCGCACGGGGTTCAGGAAGCTGATGCCCTTCCATGAGCCTTCGAGCGGGCCGGTTTCAGCCTCGCCGTCGCCCACGACTGCGGCAACGATCAGATCTGGTTGGTCGAACACCGCTCCGAAGGCGTGCGAAAGGACGTAACCGAGCTCGCCTCCTTCGTGGATCGAGCCAGGCGTCTGCGGGCCTGCGTGGCTGGGAATGCCGCCCGGGGTCGAGAACTGCCGAAAGAGTCGGCGCAGACCGGCTTCGTCGCGGGTGATGTGTGGGTAGATCTCGGAGTAGGTGCCTTCGAGGTACGCGTTCGCGACGACCGCGGGGCCGCCGTGACCTGGGCCCGCCATGAACAGCACGTTGAGATCGTCACGCACGATGAACTGGTTCAGGTGCGCGAACAGCAGATTCAGACCTGGCGACGTACCCCAATGGCCGAGCAAGCGTGGCTTGATGTGCTCGGGCCGTAGTGGCTCCCGCAGCAGCGGGTTGTCCTGCAGGTAGATTTGCCCGACCGTGAGGTAGTTCGCGGCACGGAAATAGGCGTTGAGCTTGGCAGCGTCGGGGGTCATGACTTGGTCTCTCGGCTGACGGGTAACGGTGCGGGAGCGCTGGGATCGTGGAGCGCGCGGAGCGCAGGGGTTCTTAGATCGTCGAATTGACCGCCCCGCGTCGCCCACGTGAATGCTGCCACTGCGCCGAGCGAGAGTAGCAGCGTGATCGGTAAAATCAGAAAGATGATACTCATGGTTCGTTTCGTTCGAAGGTGCGGGCCCGGAGCGCGAGCGACACGACGGTAATCGAGCTCAGCGGCATCATGATCGCCGCCAGCAGCGGACTCAAAAGTCCCGCAACTGCAAGACCGATGCCGATCAGGTTGTAGCCGAGCGAGATGACGATCCCACGACGAATCGCCGCCAGCGCGCGTCGTGAGCCCCGGATGGCCTCCGTCACCGGTGCGAGCCCGCTCCTCGTGGCGAACACGTCCGCAGCTCCCAAACAGGTCTCGGCACCACCGTGTACGGCAATGCCAACCGTTGCTGCTGCCATAGCTGCGGCGTCATTCACCCCGTCACCGACCATGATCACGCGCTCGCCCTGCGCGCGCAGTTCGCAGATGCGTGACAGTTTGGCCTCGGGGGACTGTCCGCCGCGGGCGGATTCGGGCGCTATCCCGAGCTCGCTCGCGACCCGGTTGACGACCAGCTGATGGTCGCCGGACAAGATCTCGAAACGAAAGCCGAGCGCCCTCAGGCGTTCGAGGTTTGCGTGCGCCTCGGGTCGGACGGCATCACCGAACGCGGCCACCGCCTGCACTACGCGACCGGTCGCGATCACGATCGGCGTGTGGCCCGCTTCGGCATGGGTCTGCACGCGGCGTTGGGCCCACCCAGGCAGGCCGTCGAGCTTGGCGGAAACCAGCGCCGGTGAGCCGACGAGCAGACGCTGTCCTGCCACGCTGGCCGAGACGCCACCTTGAGCAAGCTCTTCGACGTCTTCGACGACCAGTTCATTCTCGGGGAAAGCGCGTTGAATCGAGCGGGCTAGCGGATGGCTCGAGTGAGCCTCCACGGCGCGCAGCGGAGCCTGAAGCGCGGCGTCGCCCAGCCACGCGACCAGCGTCGGCTGACCGAGCGTGAGCGTTCCGGTCTTGTCGAACACGATCGTGCCGGGCTTCGCCAGCTCCTCCATGAACTCGCCGCCCTTGAACAAGATGCCAGCCTTGGCGGCGCGACCGAGGGCGACGCTGACCGCGAGCGGCGTGGCCATGCCGAGCGCGCACGGACACGTCACGACCAAGAGCGCGACCGTATGATCGATTGCGAGAAGCGGATCCAGCTTGAGCCACAGCAGCAGGGTGAATGCGGCCACTCCGAGGATACCGATCACGAAGTAGCCGGCCACGCGATCCGCCAGCCGTACGATCGGCGGCCGCTGACGTTGCGTTGCCTCGACGCTTGCCATCAAGCGTCCGAGTCGCGTCGCCGTGCCAGCGCTCTCGACCCTGAGCCAGAGCTCGCCGGATTGGCACGTGGTGCCCGCGTAAACCCGGTCGGATACGCTGGTTTCGACCGGCATCGGCTCGCCGGTGAGTAAGCTCGTGTCGACGCTGGCTGACCCGCGTAGCACCAGGCCATCGATCGGGATGCGTTCACCGGCCGAGACGCGCACCGTGGCGCCGGTCGCGACGCCGCGGGCGGGGACGTCGCGCTCGATGTTGTGCTCGACGAGGTGTGCGGTTTGCGGCGCTAGCGCGAGCAAGAGCTCGCTCTGATTCGTCGACCGACGGTGGTGGCTTTGCTGTAGGTAGCGGCCGACCAGCAACAGGAAAATCAGCGTGCACAGCGAATCGAAGTAGATTTCACCGTGTCCGCGGAAGGTACTAATCGCGCCGCCGACGTAGCCGGCGAGGATGCCGATGCTGACCGGCAAATCCATGTGCGGTGTGCGGGTGCGAATCGCTGCCCAGCCGCCGCGTAGGAAGAACGCGCCACACCAGAACACCGCCGGCGTCGCAATCGCGAAGCTCGCCCAGCGGAACAGCGACTGGTAGGCGGCCTCCATGCCGCTGAAAGCGCCGCTGTACAGGGCGAACGCCATCAGCATGACGTTGCCGGCGGCGGCTCCGGCAATCCCGAGTCGCAACAGCAACTCGCGGTCGCCAGCCTGCGTCGAGCCGGTGCGCGTCTCACCGAGTGGGTGGGGAGGATAGCCGAGCGATTCGAGACCACGCGCGATCGCACTCAGTGTCGTGCGCTGGCTGTCCCAGCTGAGCGCCACGACATTGCGGGACATGTCGAGGCGTGCGCTCGTGACGCCCGGCACGACCCGGCCGACGCGCTCCACGAGCCACACGCACGCCGAGCAGTGGACGCCCTCGAGCACCAGCTCTACCGCTTGCTCGCCGCCCGCATCACCGCGACAGTGCTGCGCCTGAAAGCTGGCGTCATCGAGCTCTTGGTACTTGCCGCCCGAACGCCGCGGCGCGACCGCTGCCGCAGCCGCGCGATCTTGGTAGGCGTAGTAGCCGGACAAGCCCGAGGCCTGGACGATCTCGTAGACCGAACGACAGCCGGAACAGCAGAACGAGGGTTCTCCCACGACCACGTCGCGCGCCGGTACGGGTAAACCGCAGTGGGCGCAGTCCACTCTCGGCGCCTGCGCCGGGGATAGGACGGTAGCTGCGTTGCTCATCGCGCGTGTTTTCGGTGGCAGGGACAATCCGCGGCTATCGGAGCCCGCACTTCGCTCGGCTGCTCGACCTTGGCATCGGTGACGGCCGCGAGCGCAAACGCGGGCAGGTTGATGCGGCTGTTGAGCGTGAACACACCGAGCCCAAACACCGTTGCGGCACTGAGCAGCGGGATGTGGCGACGCGCCTTCGACAGCACGCTGCCGAGCGCGAAACCGAAGCCGACCAGCGCAGGCAAGTTTCCGAGCCACAGCGCGCCCATCACCAATGCGCCACCCAGGGCACTGCCGGTTGCCGCACCAGCAAGGGCAAAAGCGTACAAGAATCCGCACGGTAGCAGCGCCGACGCACCCCCGAGCAGCACGGCCCGCGTCAAAGGCGGTCGCTGCTGAGCGCGCCCGAGCCAACTGGTGACGAAGCTGGGCAGCAGCCGCAGTCGAGGCAACTTGAGCGAGACTCCGACGGCATTGAGCATCGCCAACAGGCCCCACAAGCTCATCGTGATGCCAGCCAGCACCGCCGCCGCTTTACCGAGGCCCGCCGCTTGTCCGGCCAGGTCGAGCGCGTGGCCCAGTAGGCCGGCCACCGCACCCAGTGTTACGTAGCTTGCCAAGCGTGCCAACTGATAGCCAAGCTGAACCGACGCTCGCTGCTTCACGCCGTTCGCGCCGTCGCTGGCCACGGCAATCAGGCCTCCGCACATGCCGATGCAATGCGCACTGCCGAAGAACCCGGCGGTAACCATCGGAATCAGCCAAGCACCTGTCATGCCGCGCCGCCCTTGACGACGTCTTGACGCATCACTTCGCCGAAACGCAAGCTCCCCTGCTTTACGACGATGCGCAGCTCCCAAAGCCCAAGTACGCCTCGCGTCAGCTCACCGCTGTACACGCCGACGGCGGTTTCGCGCAGCGTGATGTGCTCGACCTGGCTAGCGAAGGCGTTGGGGAAAGCTTCGATCGCGACTTCGGCGCCAGAAAAAGCCAGATCTCGGCGATCCCTCACGCTGAGCTGAACGTTGACTTTGCCATTGGCTGCGACCGTGAGCGGAGCCGCGAGCGCGAGCTTCAAACCGAGGACGTTGCTCGCTTTAGCCTCTGACTGGCTCCGGTCCCAGTGCACGGCCTTATCGTAGTAATTGGGCTCGAGCGCAAAGTTGGGGTCGTCGATCGCGACATACGCCAGCGAGCCCAGGCCCACTAACATGGTTCCGAGTAGCCCCGCCGGCAGCCAGGCCCAAAAGCGGCCAGCGTTCGTGCGTGGTTCAGTTGCGTCTGTCATTGACCGGCGTCTCCTTCGGGTCCGAGTAGGGTGTAGCTGACGACCTCGGCAGCGAGGGCATCGCCGACCCGCAGCTGCACGTGCCGGCTGCCATGAAGCGCCGAGCGCGGAGCCATCACGAAGAAGCTCGCGGTGGCTTGCTCGGACGGCGCCAGGCGCAGCGGCAGCTCGGCCGCTACCAACTTGGCTTCCGGCATGCCGACGATAGTGACGTTGAAGTTGCGCGGCTTTTCCGCGCGATTGGTGACCTTCAGCCGCAACTGATTGACGACGTCGTCGCCGCTGACGCTGAACGGGGCACCGAGCCCGCGCAAGATGGTGATTTCTGCGGTGGGGCGTGCTCGTCCGACCAACAACAGCGTTGCCAACAGGCCCGTCAACACTACCGCATAAATCGTCACGCGCGGCCGCAGCTTGGATGTCGGGGTGCCGGTCTCGAGCGCTAGCTGTGACGAATAGCGAATCAAGCCGGTCGGTTTCTTGATCCGATCCATGATCGAGTCGCAGGCGTCGGCGCACTGCCCGCAAGCGATGCATTCGAGCTGCAGCCCCTGTCGAATGTCGATGCCGGTTGGGCAAGCTACGACGCATGCCTGACAATCGATGCAATCACCGTGGCCCGGCGTCTTGGCCTTGCCCAGGCTTCGCGGCTCACCCCGCCGCGCGTCGTACCCGATCAACAGCGACTTGGGATCGAGCAGCACCGACTGGATGCGCGCGTAAGGACAGATGACTGTACACATCTGCTCACGGAAGTACGCGAAATCGAAGAAGACGAGCCCGGTGGTCGCCATCACGACGGTGAAGCCGCCCCAATGCTGGCCTGGCGCTTCGATCACCCAATGTCGCAGCGCCTCGGTACCCACGAAGTAGGCCAGGAACACGTTCGCCAAAACGAACGCCAGGCCCAGGTAAACGACGTTCTTGAGCACTCGGCGCATGCCGCCGCCTTGCTTGTCGAGACGAAGCTGATTCGCACGCGGACCTTCGAACAGCCGTTCAATCGGCCGAAACAAGAACTCCATGTAGACGGTCTGCGGACAACCCCAGCCGCACCACGCGCGTCCGACCAGCGCCGTGATCAGCACGATGCCGACGAAGATGCTGAGCATCACGAACATCAACAGCACGCCGTCCGTCGCCAAGTAGGTGTGTCCGGCGAGCACGAACTGCCGGTGCACGACATCGAGCAACATGGCGGGTTTGCCGTGCACGCGCAGCAACGGCAGACCGATGAACAGTGCCATCAACCCCCAGGCCACGGCGCGCCGAGCGCGGAAGAGCCGCCCTTCGTACAGGCGCGGGCGGATACGATTGCGCGTGCCGTCGGCGTTCAGCGTCGGCAGCACTCGCTCGGCGGCGATCGGGTGGGACATGGTCGAGCTCAGGGCGCTGCGACGACGGTGCCTTCCGGGGCTTTGCCCGGAAGCGACGTGCCACGCTTGGTGCCCACGAACGCTGCCAGCTTGCGGACCTCGATTGGAGAAAGCTGCTTGCCCCACGCCGGCATACCTTTGGCGAGCACGCCATCGTTGATCACAGCGTAGATGTCGGTCAGCGTGCCGTTGCCATGAATCCAGGCGCTATCGGTCAGGTTGGGACCGATGACACCTTGAGCCTTTTCGCCGTGGCAAAGCGCACAGCGCAACCCGAACAGCGTCTTGGCGTCACCCATCAGCGCCGCGTCACTCATCAGCTTGCCGAGCGATTCCTCGCTGACTGGTTGCGCCAGGTTGGTCTTGGCGGCAGCTTCTCGGGCCTCTTGCATGTCGGCTTCGTAGGCTGCGGCGACCGACTGGCCATTGCCGGAGACGTGATAGTGGAAGAAGTAGGCGAACGAGAACACGGCGCTGCCTGCCCACATCCAAACCCACCAGCGCGGCAAAGGGTTGTCGTACTCCCGAATACCGTCGTATTCGTGGTCGAGCAGCTGGTCGTTTGCGGACGCCGGATCGGTCTGGTCGCTGACTTCGGGCGTCACTGAGGTTCCGTCGCTCACGGTCGCTCGCTCCTGGCGCGACGCTCGTCGCGCAGCGGCAGGGCTCCCATGGCCGCGAACTCACCGCGCCGGCCCACCAGATGCAGCACCACGCCGAGGAAGACGCCCAGAAAGATGACGAGTGGCACCTCCGCAAAGATGGGTAGGTTCATGGCCGCGACGACGTCATTGAGTTTCATGATCAAGATCCCTGATGTTTGATGTCGGTGCCGAGGCGTTGCAGGTAGGCGACGAGCGCGATGATCTGCTTGTTTTCGAGGTGTTTAGGGCCGCCCTGGCTGGCGATGCGCTCGGCGATCTCGCGGCTTTGGCTGTGTGCCATCTGTTCGCCGTGCAGGACCGCGTCGCCGTACGGCACGCCCAGCATTGCCATCGCGTCGACGCGTTTCTGAATCGACGGAAAGTCGAGTTCGGTCTTTTCGAGCCAGGCGTACGACGGCATGATCGATTGCGGCGTCGTCGAGCGCGGATCCTCCATGTGGCGCACGTGCCACAGGTCGGGATACTTGCCGCCGATGCGGTGCAGATCGGGACCGATGCGACGCGAGCCCCACTGAAATGGACGGTCGTAGATGAACTCGCCGGGTTTCGAGTACTCGCCGTAGCGTTCGGTCTCGGACCGAATCGGCCGAATCATCTGCGAGTGGCAGTTGTAACAACCCTCGGCGACGTAAATGTCGCGACCGATCAGCTCGAGCGGCGTGTACGGCTTGACCGAAGCGATCGTCGGCACGTTCGACCGGATCAGGAACGTTGGCACCATCTCGAACGCCGAGGCGATGATCACGGCGGCAGCGGCCCACAGCGCGAGCTTCAGCGGGTTGCGCTCCCAAACGCGGTGCCACTGCGCTTTCACGAAGTAGACGAAAGCGTGCCCGGTATCGGTCATTTGGCTGTAGCGCGGGTAGGCCAATTTGGGGGTGAATCCCGTGTACCGGCCCAACGCTGGAGCCTCGTCGGATACCTCCGCGTAGGTGGCGGGGCGGCTCTTCCAGGTCATCACGATGTTGATCAGGCCCATCACCATGCCGGTAACGAACAGTGAGCCACCGACCACGCGTACCCAGTACATCGGGATGATGCGCACGACGGTCTCGACGAAGTCCGGGTAGGCGAGCCGCCCGGTCGTGTCGAACGCGCGCCACATCAAACCTTGCGTCACGCCCGCCGCGTAGATTGCGACGATGTAGAGCAAGATGCCGAAGGTGCCGAACCAGAAGTGCATTTCTGCCAGCTTCTTCGACCACAGCTTGGTTTGGAAGATGCGCGGTGCGAGCCAATACAGCATGCCAAACGTCATGAAGCCGTTCCAGCCGAGCGCGCCGCTGTGCACGTGAGCGATCGTCCAGTCGGTGTAGTGTGAGAGCGCGTTCACGCTCTTGATCGAGAGCAGCGGGCCCTCGAAGGTCGCCATGCCGTAGAACGTGACGCCGACCACGAAGAACTTGAGCACCGGGTCTTCGGCGACGCGATTCCAGGCACCGCGCAGCGTCAAGAGGCCGTTGATCATGCCGCCCCACGACGGCATCCACAGCATCACGCTGAACAGCATGCCGAGCGTCGACGCCCACTCGGGCAGGGCCGTGTAGTGCAGGTGGTGCGGGCCCGCCCAGATGTAGATGAAAACCAGCGACCAGAAGTGCAGAATCGAGAGCCGGTAGGAAAAGACCGGTCGGTTCGCGGCTTTGGGCAGGAAGTAGTACATCAAGCCCAGAAACGGCGTCGTTAGGAAGAACGCGACGGCGTTGTGCCCGTACCACCACTGAATGAACGCATCCTGAACGCCCGCGTACAGCGAGTAGCTCTTCGTGAGGGTGACCGGCAATGCCAGGTTGTTGACGATGTGCAGGATGGCGACGGTGATGATCGTCGCCATGTAGAACCAGAGCGCGACATAGAGGTGGCGTTCGCGACGCTTGGCGATCGTGCCGAAGAAGTTGACGCCGAACGCGACCCACACCACCGCGATCGCGATGTCGATCGGCCATTCGAGCTCGGCGTATTCTTTCGACTGCGTGATGCCGAACGGCAACGTCAGCGCTGCCGCCACGATGATCGCCTGCCAGCCCCAAAAATGAAAGCTGCTCAGCTTGTCGCTGAACATGCGTGCCTTGAGCAAGCGTTGGCTCGAATAGTAGATGGCCGCGAAGATCGCGTTGCCGGCGAAGGCAAAGATCGCGGCGTTGGTATGCAGCGGACGCAGGCGACCGAACGTCAATTGGGGAAGGCCGAAGCTCAAGCTCGGCATCACCAACATCAGCGCCAGCCACAAACCAACCAGCGTCGCGACCACGCCCCAGATCGCCGTGGCGAACGCGAACTTACGGACGACGGCGTCGTCGTAATTGAATTTCTCGACCTCGGTTGTCATGCCGGCAGCCCCCTTCGCAAGACATGTGCCGACGCCAACTCCCGCGATTTTCTTGCGGTGAAGGCGGCGCTCGCGCAACGTCTGCGCGGTGGCGCAAAATCCGCGCGGCCCCGGCATCAGGCTTCGGCCAAACGGCGCATCGGGGCCCTGATGCAGGCGAATGCCCGTTGGCTAGCTCCTTGCAAAGCCCTCTGACGGACCATGTCCATTCCCCCAAGACTCCGCTCCAACGAGGTACTGCTAGTCGACGCCGACTATCGTACGAGCCGACGCCTCGCCGATCTTTTGGGGGACGACGGCTTCCAGGTTCAGGTGCTCTGCGACGGCGCCTCAGCCATCTCGCGGCTGGCGCGCTCGCCGCTGCCTGGAGCGTTGATAACCGAGCTGGCGATGCCGCTGGCCGACGGGGAGACGATCGCCCGCTACGCGCGCTCGCGAGATCCGGCGATTCAGATTGTCGTGCTCACCCGACATCCCCACTTGCTCAAGCCGGAGAGTATCCAGAATCCGGCCCCCGTGGTGCTGACGAAGCCGCTCGACTACGCGCGGCTCTTGGAGGTATTGCGGGAGGCTCGGCAGAACCGTTAGCCGCGTTCGGAAGTGTTTCTTCGCGGTCATGACGGGTGTTAGAAGGTAGGCGAGCGCATGCCCACAGAGACGCGATTTCAAGAGCTCAAGCGCTACGTGCGTCTCGACGCACACGACTGTGAGCTGCTACGCGCGTTCGGCAAGCAGGCGGCGCCCCAGCTGCCACGGATCGCGGATCAGTTTTACGACCGGATTCGCGAGCACGAGGACGCTCACGCCGTCTTGAACGGTGAGGAGCAGATCAAGCGTCTTCAGCGCTCGCTCGTGGCGTGGCTGACGCGCGTGTGCGGAGGCACCTATGACGAGGCCTACCACGAGCAGACTTCCGTCATCGGCCGCGTGCACGTGCGGATTGGCTTGCCGCAACGCTACATGCTCACCGCGATGGCGCTGATTCGCGTCGAGCTGCTGAGCATCGCGGATGGCCTGCTCGGAGACGAGGCGCTGCCGACCCGTGAAGCGTTGGTGCGGATCCTCGATCTCGAGCTTGCGATCATGCTCGAGGCTTACCAGGACTCGTACGTGGCGCGTATCGAGCAAGCGGCTCGACAAGAGCGCACTGACTTGGGAACGGCCCTGGCCAAGGCCGAGCATCGCTACGTCAGCGCCGTCGAGCTGGCCGGCGTCATCATCGTGGGACTGGACGCCCAAGGTCGTATCCAACTCTTCAATCGGGAGGCCGAGCGCGTCACCGGCTACGCTCGCGATGAAGTTTTTGGCAGGTCCTTTGTCGAGGTGTTGGGACTCGAAGATCCTACCGATTCACTCGAACGCCGTTTGAGCGAAGTGCTATCGGGAATTGTCACCAGCCAGGTTCTTGCCGGTTCGCTGCGCACGCGGCCGGGCAAACTGCGAGACATCGTTTGGAACCTCAACGCCGGCGGTGAGCTGGCTGCCGACAGCGTCGTCGCGCTCGCTACCGGCCGCGACGTCACCGACGAGAAGATCCGGGAAGATCGCGCGCGCCAGAACGAACGACTCGCCTCGATTGGAACGCTCGCCGCCGGGTTGGCACACGAAATTCGAAATCCGTTGAATGGCGCTCAACTTCACGTGTCGTTCTTGGAGCGAGCCATCAAGCGCAAGTCGAACGAAGACGATATGCTCGAGGCGACTCGAGTCGTGGGTGACGAGATCAAGCGCCTGGCGAACCTGGTGACTGAGTTTCTCGACTTTGCCCGTCCCAAGCCGCCCGACCTCAAGCCCACTAGCTTGGTCAAAGCCATGGAGCACGCGTGTGGGCTGGTCGAGGCAAGCGCGAAAACCGCAGGCGTCAAGCTGGCTTGCGACCTGCCGAGCTCGGATGTCGAATTCCCGGCGGACGCCGCCAAGCTCACCCAGGTACTGCTCAACTTGCTCAACAACGCCGTCGAAGCGGCCGGCGCGACCGGCGGCGGTACAGTCGTGCTACGCGGTCGCCGTGGGCCGCGCCAAGTTTTCATCGACGTCGAAGACGACGGACCGGGTTTGCCGAGCGCTGACGCGCCGATCTTCGACGCATTCTATTCGACCAAGGAAGGTGGCACGGGGCTGGGTCTCGCCATCACCCATCGAATCGTCACCGACCACCGCGGCACGATCGACGTCAGCAGTCGACCGGGCAAGACCAGCTTCCACGTTGCCTTGCCGCTCGAACAGAGCGCTGGAGTATGAGTATGAGTAAGACGCGAATCTTGGTCGTGGATGACGAAGCAACGGCCCGCAACGGCCTGGGCAAGCTGCTTGAGCAAGAGGGCTACGCCGTCGACCTAGCTGGCGACGGGGTTGAGGCGCTCGCGTCCGTCAGCGACAATCCGCCTGCGCTCATCATCAGTGACTTGAAGATGCCGACCATGGACGGCATGGAGCTCCTGAAACAGCTCGCCCAGCGTGGCATCGAGATCCCGACCGTCGTAGCCACGGCGTTTGGAGAGGTGTCGACCGCCGTGGCCGCGATGCGTGCTGGCGCCGAGGACTACCTGACCAAGCCGATCGACTTCGACGCGCTGCTGCTCGTCGTGGAACGCACGCTCGCGCGACAGGAGTTGAAGAGTGAAGCCGAAAACCTGCGCCGACAACTGCGGGCCCGCGACAAGGAAGGCTTGGAAGGCTTGCTCGGCGCCAGCCCGGCAATGCAACGCGTCTATCAGATGGTGCGCCAGGTCGCCGCCGCCCGCGCAACAGTCCTGATCACCGGCGAGAGTGGCACCGGCAAGGGCGAGGTGGCCAGAGCTCTGCACTCACTCAGTCCGCGCAAGGATGCACCGTTCGTGTCACTGCATTGCGCGGCGCTGGCCGAGAGCTTGCTCGAAAGCGAGCTGTTTGGTCACGAAAAGGGCGCGTTCACCGGCGCTGACAAGCGGCGCATCGGCCGCTTCGAGCAGGCCGATGGCGGCACGCTTTTCTTGGACGAAATCGGCGAGATCCCCCCCGCTACGCAGATCAAGCTATTGCGTGTCCTGCAAGAACGCAGCTTCGAGCGCGTCGGCGGCAACGAGACGATAAAGGTCGACGTTCGCGTGGTCGCGGCGACCAACAAGAACCTACCGGAAGAGGTGCGTGAGCGTCGCTTCCGCGAAGACTTGTACTACCGGCTCAATGTCGTGCACATCGACATGCCGCCACTCCGGCAGCGCGGCAACGACGTGGTGCTGCTTGCCGAGCATTTCTTGCGGCGGTTCGCGCGTGAGAATAATCGGCGGATTGACGGCTTCGGCGACACCGCACGCGGCAAGCTGGTCGCGCATCGCTGGCCGGGCAACGTGCGTGAGCTCGAAAACGCCGTCGAGCGCGCTGTCGTGTTCACCGAAGGCGAGATGGTGGAGGCCGAAGCGTTGCCGTTCGACGCTGCTCCGGCGACCATCGAAGGCGGGCCCCGCATCCCCGGCGCAACGATGGCCGAGCTCGAAAAACACGCGATCTTGGCCACGCTAGAGGCTGTGGGCGGCTCCACGAGCCGCGCCGCCGACATGCTCGACATCAGCGCACGTACCATTCAGTACCGCCTACACGAGTACGGCGTGGCCTCCTCGCGCGGCAAAGGCTGACGAGCAGTGCCTGCTCGAGGCGCCCAGACGTCCCGGGCGCCCCGTAAGCAGGAGCGTCAGTGCGTCAGGAGCGTCAGTGCGTGAGGCGCGTCGTCAAAAGCTCGGCGAACGCGCTGCACGCGTCGACGGTCGTGAAGATGCCCACGACGTGCCCATGATCGCTGACGACGGCCGAGCCGTACTTCTTGGCAGCCATCATCGAGACAACCTCGTCCAGTGACGCCTCGGGCGTTACTACGTACGGGTCCGGCGTCATTGCTTCACTCACCGCCACCTTGGTCGGATCGACGTCTGTCAACGTCTCGACGAGACGCAGATCGCGGTCGGTCACGATGCCGACGACTTTACCCTGGCGCAGCACCGGTAGGTGCCGAATGTGCTGTTCACGCATCATGCTGTGAGCCACCGACATGGGCTGCTCGTCGCCAATCGTTTGCACGTCCGTGGTCATGTATTTTTTGATGTGGGGGATGCTCTTGGTCATTTTTTGCCTGTGCGCGTTGTCGACTAGCCGTGAAGGGACGCTTGCAGCTGGCGTGCCAAGCGCAAATTGAGTCAAAACGAGTGCTGCTGAACGGCTTTCGCTGTGTTCCGCGCAGCAGTTGCGCGCGCCTGCGCCGTTTGCGCCGACGCGCCGCGGGCACGCCTCAGAAGAAGGTCGGCATCGAGTCCGGAAACACTTCCTCGGCGATCGGGCCAGCATCGAAGACGGCAGACAACATGCCGCAGCGGTGGGGCTCGGCGCTGGAGTCACAGTGTTGGTGCTCCAACAACAGCGTATCCAAACTGACGCGGGTGTCCGGACGAGGCCGGAACGGGGTCGACGCGAACGCCTGCGTGAAGGACACGCCCGGCGCCGGCTCCTCCCCGAAGTGGCAAATGCCGCAAATCGTGCCAGTCCCGTGTCGGACTCGGTCGTAGGGGGCGCTCGGTGCGAGCGGCTCGTTGAATGGCGCCTGCACCTCGCCCTTGATCGACCGCATGTCGCCTGGCAGCAGGTAGCTGAACTCGATCAGGTAGCTGCTGTCCCCGTCCATCACCACTGACAGCCAGAGCCGGTCAATCTTGATGAAGACCCGGGGACTCTTCTCGGAGAGCGCTGGCTGGGCACTAAAGATACTGCTGGTGGCGAAAGCCGTGAGCGGTCGGTCGAGGCTCTCCACAAAGCACGCGACGCTGGTTGGCTTCGGCAGGGCGTTGAGGAGTGCGATGGCTTCCTCGATTGTGTGGGGCGAGCCGTTCATACCAGCCGGGGGGCGGCATCTGGCCGCACCAAGCGGGTTGATGCTTCCGCCAGCTCCGTTGCCCCCGAGCCCCGCCGAGCCGCCTCCAGCAGGCAAAGCCGGAAGGAATGCGTCTGAGGCGTCGGGCCTACCGGGCTCCGCGCTGCAACTCAGACCGAGCAGACCGAGCCAACAGGTGGCGGCTAGTCGCGGAAGCGCACTGACGGCGATCATTTTTCGCACTCTCCATGTCTCCGCGCAATTCTTGCGCGCGGTAGCAACTCTGCGGGTTGATATCGGTACCCACTGCAAAGACCGTGCTCCGCAGTTGCTAGTCGTCGACCTGCATTAATGCCGATGATTGTCGCCGACTGCGGCGCATGAACTGCGCGCCGTTGCCGCAACCGCTGCGCCTCCGTGGGCAGCGTCGGTCGCCAACCGGTCAATCTGAAGCGGACCGATTCTTGCTGCTTGTCTGAAGCGGCAGGCGAAGCACCCCGACCTGCGGGAATTCTCCATGCAGCGCTCATTGCCGATCTTACCAAGCTTGCCCGAGACTCGTAGCGCGCGATCGCCGGCGTTGCTGGCCAAAGGCTTTCGCCCCTTCTTTCTGCTCGCCGGCATATTTGCCATAGCGATTGTGCCACTCTGGCTGTTGGTAATCGGCGGCACCATCCCGGCGCCGCCCTACCTCGACCCGGTCACGCTGCATGCGCACGAGATGGTGTTCGGCTTCGTGGTCGCGGTGCTCGCAGGCTTTTTGCTCACCGCAGTCGGCAACTGGACGGGGCGTGAGACCGCGACGGGGCTGCCACTGGCGGCACTGACGTTGTTGTGGCTGGCGGGACGGGCTGCGATGTTCCTCCCGCTCGCGCTTCCGCGTGCAGCCACCGCGCTCGTAGAATTGGCTTTTCTGCCCGTGTTGATCACGGTGCTGGCGCGGCCGCTGATTGCGACGAGAAGCCGACGCAACTTCGTCATGCTCGGCATCCTGGCGGGTTTGTTTGCAACAGATGTCGTGGTGCATGGCGCAGCGCTCGGGCTACTGCCGAGTCGAATGGCGCGCCCCGCCTGCATGGTAGCCGTCGATCTAGTCATGTTGGTGATCATGATCATCGCCGGGCGCGTGTTCCCGATGTTCACCAAGAACGCGACCGGCGTTCAGTCGATTCGCTCGGCGCCGTCGCTCGACGGCGCAGCGATTGGAGCCATGGTGGCCGCCACCTTGTCCGAATGGATTCGCCCGGACAGCCCCGTCACCGGCACGCTCTTCGTTGCCGCAGGTGTGTTGGCGGCGCTTCGCTCGCGGCATTGGGGCGCGTTTCACTCGCTGCGCCAACCGCTAGTTTGGGCTTTGCACGCTGGCTACGCGTGGCTCTGCCTCGGGCTGTTGTTGCGGGGGCTCGCGCTCCTGGGATATCCCGGATTGGCTTCGCTTGCGACCCACGCGCTGACGGTGGGAGCGATCGGCGGTCTGACACTCGGGATGATGGCGCGTGTGTCCCTCGGACATACCGGACGCAAGCTGGTATCTCCAGCACCCATGGTCGGCGCATTCGTGGCCATCAACTTGGCCGCATTCTCACGCGCCGTCGTGCCTCTACTGTTGCCGCAGCATTACTTCACGGAGCTGGTAGCTGCGGGTAGCTTCTGGCTGGTCGCGTTTGCCGTCTTCGTCGCGGCGTACGCGCCAATTTTGACCGGGCCGCGTGTCGACGGACGGCCCGGCTGAACGTTCAGCCGCGAAGGCCCGGCACCAGAGCCACGCGCTGGTGACCTCCGAGGTGAGCTGAGGCGGAAGGCACGGTGCGCCGCCGATTGCGGTGGGGTCTGGCAGCGGGTAGGCTGCCGACGAGCCTCTTCCGATGTCTCGCGCCGCCCCGTTATACCTGCGTACCCTTCATCCGAAGTCGATTCGGTGGATGTGGATGGTTGTTCGGGTCGTGGCGATCGTAGCCGCACTCCAGGTGTCGGGTGCGCTTCACGCCGCGGCTGATGCGCTGGCCTCGTTCTCAGGTGCGGTAGCGAGCGATGACTGCGACCACGAGGAGGGTGGCAAGCAATGCCCGCCGGGCTGTCCGAATTGCCACTGTCCTTCGCGCAGCAATGTCGCACCGCCCGAAGCGTTCGACGCCTCCACGCTGTTGCCGCTTTCCGAGTGCGAACGGCTCATTCCCACCTTCGCCGATGACGCGCGCCCGCAGGGCCCCGAGCGCTCGCCGCTCTATCGCCCGCCGCGATCCGCCTAGTTAGCGTGAGCGACGTGCCCTCGACGTCCGCTGTCCCTTCTAACTAGGTCCCGCCTCAAGCTAGAGCACGGTTGACCCGGCGTGCGTCCCCCAGGCGCTCGCTGCGTGGTTCTCCAATGATCTTGCGGACCCGCCGTCGCGCTTAGGCACGGACCGGCGACTCCGCTGGAGATGCATTTCGATGTCATTACGAAGAATCTTTACCTGCGTCTTGCTCGTGACCATCGGGCTCGTCGGCAGCGCGGCTGCTCAAGAACGTCCCGCTTGCGTCGTAGTGACGCGCGCCAATCTCGCGACCTGCGCCCTCATGGCCAGCCTCCCGGTGGCGTCCGAGCGGTGGGCGCATGAAGCCGCCGAGGGCCGGCTCACCGCGGCCTCCCATTGGCTGCCTTCCAATCCATCCGTGGCGTTGTCAGGGGCACGGCGATCGGAAGTGGGCACCGGGCGGACGGTAACGAACTGGACGGCCACGTTGTCCCAAGAGTTGGAAGTGGCTGGGCAACGAGGAGCTCGACGCGCCGCCGCGGCCGCCGAGGTCGACGCTTCGGACCAGCATGGAAAGGTTGTCGCGCGTGATGTCGTGGCGCAGGCGTGGACCTGGTATTTCGAGGTGCTGGCGGCGCGCGAACTCGAACGCGTCGCCCAGCAGCTTGAATCCGCTCTGGCCCAGCTTGAACAGACGGCGCGCGGCCGCTCCGAACGCGGCCTACTCGCTCCGGTCGACGCGGACGTCGCCGAAATTGCTCTGTTGAAGGCGACCCAGGGGCGGATCGCTGCGGCCCGTCAGTTGCACATCTCGGAAGCCACGCTGGCGTTGTCGATCGGGCTTGCGCCCGCGGCGCCTCCGCTCAAGGTCGACGGCGAGCTAACGCCGATCGACGTCGGGGTCGGGGTCGAGGCGCGTGACGGCGTCGGGCGCCCGGAAGTCGCAGCCCTGAAGGCCGAGCAGCGAGCCTTCGCCGAACGAGCCCGGATGTTCCGGCGGTCCCGGGTTCCGGACATCACGCTGAGCGTCTTCGCCCAACGTGACGGATTCGCGGAAAGAGTTCTCGGCGTCGGCGTGGCTTTGCCGTTGCCACTGCCTTCGCCCGTCGGTCGCACCTTCTCCGGCGAAATCGCGGAAGCGGACGCGCTGTCGCGTCGCGCGGGAACGGAAGTTGAGCGCAAGCGCCGCGAGCTGCGGTCGACTCTCCTCATCGCGCGGACCGACTACGATTCCCGCCGCGTTGAGCTTGAGGTGTTCACACCAGAGCGGCGGGCGCGCGCAGCGCAGACGTTGCTCGATCTGGATTCGGAAATTACTGCCGGACGCCTCAACGTCCGCGACGCCATCGTCATCGAGCGGAGCCTGATCGAATTTCTGCAGGGCTACGTGGAGGCTCGTCGTGCACTGTGTTTGGCCTCCGTCGAGCTCGCGCGCGCGTCCGGTTTTGCCTTCCAAGGGGTGGCGCAATGAAAAGCCAGCACGTCATCCTAATCGCCGGTTTGGTGCTTTCCGCTTGCCAGAAGCCCGAGGCGAGCGCTGCCGCGCCGAGGCCAAGCGAATCCGCGCATAGCGACGAACCTGCCCATGAGGCGCTGCCCAACCACGTGCGGCTTTCCGACGCAGTCGTAGCGAACGCGGGTATCAAGACCGCACCAGCGGCCAAGGCAGCCCTGTTGCCGGTGTTGCCGCTGCCCGGCGAGCTGGCAGCAGACCCGGATCGCAGCGCGCGGGTTTCTTCGCCCGTGGCCGGGCGCATCGAGCGCGTCGACTTCAAGGAAGGCAGCACGGTGAAGAAGGGCGACGTGCTCGCGGTGATTCGGATCCTCGAATTGGGGAAACTGCGAGCGGCCTACGCGACCGCCGGAGCCAAGGCGAAGGCGTCGCGACTCAACGCCGAGCGCCTGAAATCGCTGGTCGACAAGCGCCTGGCATCGGATCAAGAGGCGATCAATGCCGACGCCGAGGCTTCCGCCTTCGAGATCGAAGCGCGTGGATACGCGGAGCAACTGTCCGCTCTCGGAGGAGGCTCCGGCGCCTCCGCCTCCGCCCTCGTGCTTCGCGCGCCAGTCTCGGGCGTGGTCTTGTCTCGCGACGCCGTGATTGGACAGCCCGTTACACCGGAGCAGACGATCGCGAGCCTCGCAGACCTTTCGGAGCTGTGGTTTCTAGCGCGAGTCTTCGAGAAGGATCTCGGGCGCGTCAGAGTGGGCGCCAAGGCCGACGTCGAGCTCAACGCCTACCCGACGGAGCATTTCGAGGGCACGGTCGAGTATCTGGGCAGGCAGGTCGACCCGGTGGCGCGGACCGTCACGGCGCGCATTCGCCTCAAGAATCGGGACGACCTGCTGCGCATCAGTCTGTTCGGAACCGCTCAGGTCGGCGTCGCCGACGGGACACCGAAACTGCCGACCTTGGTGGTGCCGGAGAGCGCCGTCACCGACTTGGCCGGCAAACGCGTCGTCTTCGTGCGGCAAGCCGACGGCGACTTTGAGCCACACGAAGTCGTCACGGGCGACAGCGCGCTGGGCCAGGTGCAGGTTTTGTCGGGGCTGCGTGAAGGCGAACAGGTCGTGGTGAGCGGCGGGTTTACGCTCAAGAGCGCAATCCTCAAGAGCACCTTCGCGGAAGGCGACGAGTGACATGCGTCTGCTAGCCGCCATCGTCGCTTGGTCTCTCGCAAACCGCGCCGTCGTGCTGTTCGTGACGCTCGTTCTCACGCTCGTCGGCCTACGCGCCGCGAGTACGCTCACGATTGATGCCGTACCGGACGTCACGAACATCCAGGTTCAGATCATCACCTCGGCGCCGGCGCTCTCTCCGATCGAAGTCGAGCAGTACGTGACGACGCCGGTGGAGCGCGCCATGGCGGGTATTCCCAAGACGAACGAGATCCGCTCGCTCTCGAAGTACGGGATCTCGCTCGTTACCGTGGGGTTCGAGGACGGTACCGACATCTATTTCGCTCGTCAGCTCGTTAATGAGCGCATGCGCAGCGCTCAGGAGGCGGTGCCGCCGCAGTACGGCAAGCCGGAGATGGGCCCGATTTCGAGTGGCCTGGGCGAGGTGTATCAGTTCACTGTCTCCAACGCGCGGTTGACGCTCATGCAGCTGGAGGAGCTGCTCGACTGGCAGATCGCTCCCGTACTGAGGACCGTACCGGGCGTCGTCGAGGTGAATAGCTTTGGCGGGGAGGACAGGCAGTATCAGGTCGTCCTGGATCCGAAGCGACTCCAAGCGGCCGGCGTGTCGGTCGCCGAGGTCGCCGACGCGCTGCACAAATCGAACGCCAACGCCGGCGGCGGCTACATCGAGCACAACCGCGAGCACTTCGTGATTGGCACGAATGGGCTCGTCAAGAGCATCGACGACTTGCGCGGCGTCGTCATCGGCGCGACCGCCCAAGGCGTTCCGATCACGATCGCGACCGTCGGCGACGTTCAATACGGCCCACGGCTGCGTCGCGGCGCCGCTTCGCAGGATGGCAAGGGTGAGGTCGTGGTGGGCGTGGCGCTCATGCTGCTCGGCGAGAACTCGGCGACGGTGACGCAGGCGGTGAAAGACAAGCTCGCGAGCCTGCAGGCGTCCCTCCCTGAAGGCACGCGGGTGGAGGCCTTTTACGACCGTTCACTGCTCGTTCATCGCACGCTCACGACCGTCTCGCGCAACCTGGTGGAGGGCGCGCTGCTGGTGATTTTCGTGCTGTTCTTGCTACTCGGCGATCTGCGCGCGGGGATCGTCGTCGCGACGTCTATACCGTTATCGTTGCTCTTCGCCCTCAGCGCGATGAAGGTGCTCGGGCTATCCGGCAATCTGATGAGCCTGGGAGCGATCGACTTCGGTCTGATCGTCGATGGCGCGGTGATCATCGTCGAGAATTCTGTGCGGCGTTTGGCGGAGTCACGAGCCGCGCTCGGGCGAACCCTCACGTCAGAAGAGCGGGTACGGGTCGTCGGTGATTCGACGCTCGAAGTTCGCTCCGCCAGCGTCTTCGGTGAGGCGATCATAGCCATCGTCTACTTGCCGATCCTTGCGCTGATAGGTGTTGAGGGAAAGCTGTTCCGACCGATGGCGACGACCGTTCTCTTCGCCTTGCTCGGGGCCTTCATTCTGTCGCTAACCCTCGTGCCAGTGCTGACGAGCTACATCGTCAAACCCAAGGCGGGCGCCCGTGAGACGTGGCTACTGCGAAAGCTGCACGCTGCGTACACGCCGCTGCTGCGAGGCATCATGCAGCGTCGCCGGTTCACGCTCAGCGTCGCGCTAGTTGCGCTCATCCTGACCGGCGGGCTTATCACGCGCCTCGGTGCTGAGTTCGTGCCACAGCTCGACGAAGGCGACCTGCTGGTCGAAGCTCGGCGTTTGCCTGGCGTTGCGTTGACGGAGTCGGTCGCTACCGACGCGCGGATTCAACGCGCCTTGCTCAAGATCCCCGAGGTCACTCACGTGGTAGGCAAGACAGGCGCGCCAGAGCTCGCGACCGACCCAATGGGCATGGAGCAGACCGACGTCTACATCTCGCTGAAAGAGCGCGAGGCGTGGCGCCCGGGTCTGACCAAAGAACGACTTGCGGGAGAAATCTCCAAGCGTCTGGCAGAAGAAGTCCCGGACGTTGCGGGTTCCATCTCACAGCCGATTCAGATGCGCACGAATGAGTTGGTCGCCGGCGTTCGCTCTGACGTTGGGGCGCTGATCTACGGGCGAGATCTGGACACGCTCGTCGAGCTGGGCAATGTCGCGGCTGGGCTTCTCCGCGACGTGCCGGGAGTGGCCGACGTGCGAACCGAGCAAATCTCGGGCCTCAAATACCTGCGCATCACCCCCGATCGCAATCGACTCGCGCGCTACGGCCTGACCGTCGAGGACGTCAACCAGCTGGCTGAAACCTTGGCAGTCGGGCATTCCGCCGGCGTCGTGCTCGAAGGAGATCGACGCTTCGGCATCGTGGTCAAGACCAAGCATGAGTTCGCCGGAGACCTCGGTGCACTGCTCGCGCTGCCGCTCAAGTCGGTCAGCCAGCAGATCGTCCCGCTCGGTGACGTAGCGGAGCTCGCCTTCACGACCGGGCCCGTCGAGGTCAATCGCGAGCGCCAATCACGCCGGATTGTCGTCGAATTCAACGTTCGCGGGAGTGACTTGCTGACGACCGTGCACGCCGCACAGGCGGCCCTCGCTCGCGGACTTCACCTGCCGATAAGTTATCGCGTCGAATGGGGAGGGCAGTTCGAGCACTACGAGGAAGCTAAGGCCCGCCTCGCCGTCGTGGTGCCACTGGCCCTGACGCTGATCGCGTTTTGCTTGTGGATGGCCTTTGGTTCGCTGCGCCTAGCCACGCTGATATTTCTGAACGTACCCTTTGCGGTCACGGGAGGCGTTTTGGCCCTTTGGTGGCGCAATATCCCGTTCTCGATCTCGGCAGGCGTGGGTTTCATAGCGCTCTTCGGCGTGGCCGTGCTCAATGGCCTCGTGCTCGTCTCCTTTGCTCGGCAGCTCGAAGCGACGGGGGTCGCACGTGAAGATGCAATCTGCCAGGCCGCCGAGTCCCGCCTGCGCCCTGTGCTCATGACGGCGCTCGTCGCTTCGCTCGGCTTCGTACCGATGGCGCTTTCAACGGCGCCTGGCAGCGAGGTGCAACGGCCGCTCGCGACCGTGGTTATCGGGGGCCTGATCTCCGCGACGCTGCTCACGCTCTGTGTGCTACCCGTTGCGTACGCTGGCTTCGGTCGATTCAAGCTGCGATCTGCTCGCTAGCCCTGGCACGAGCCTTGCTCTTGTGGGCGCAATGCGTTCGCCAGGGACAGGTCTTGATGCTCGGCGCGCATGCGTTGCGCGAGTGGCGCAGGGATTGCGTGGGAGGAGCTGATGGCACTGGTCGCGAGTGGCGGAACAACGGCTGCGCCTGCAAAGCCTGAGGCGCGCCCCAAGCCGGCTCGTCTTCGCCGGTACCTTGGTTGGTTGAAGCTCCTGCCGGTACTTCTCGTCATCGGAGTCGTCGCGCGGCAACGCTTCGTCGCCCCGGTAGCCGTTCATCGCCACGTCGTCGACCAAGGCGAGGTCGTGCGGGAGGTGTTCGGACGCGCGACCATCGAGAGTCGTCGTGAGGTAGAGCTTGGGTTCGATCTTGTCGGGCGAGTCAGCGATGTGCTCGTCGACGAAGGGGATCGGGTCAAGCTCGGTCAGGTCGTGGCGCACCTCGGGCCCGAGCAGCTGAACGCAGACATGCACGCCGCGTCATCCGGCATCGTGCTCGCTCGGGCTGCTCCCCTGCGCCTGGCGGCAGACGAACGGCGGGCGCAGGCGACGCTGACGTTCGCTCAACAGGAAGCCGTGCGTATGCGAGCTCTCGCCAGCTCGGGCGCCGTCAGCGCACGTGATCTGGACCTCGCTGAGCAACAACTGGCCCTCGCCCGGGCGGAGGTCGATCGAGTAAACGCATCACAGACCGAAGCGCAGAAGCAAATCGCCGTCGCCACCAGCGCCACGGCATCGAGAACGGCGACGGTGACACGTGCTGCGCTCGTCAGCCCTTTCGACGGCGTTGTGATTCGACGCTTCAAAGATCCTGGCGACACCGTCGTCGCTGGCAGCACCGTCCTGCGAGTCGTAGCGGTGGACCGACTCTGGGCGCGCGCCGCTATCGATGAGTCGATGCTCTCCGACCTCCGTGAAGGCATGCCAGCGGAAATTGCGCTGCTGGGCCAGGCGAGTGAGCCACTTCGAGGCAGTGTCGACCGTATCGGTCGCGAGGTTGACCGCCAGACCCACGAAGTGCTGGTCGACGTGCTGCTGGCGCAGGTACCTGCCCGGCTCGCGATCGGCCACCGCGCTGACGTTCACATCGAGGTGGAGCGGCGTACGCAAGTTCCGCGGGTGCCGTTAGCATTCTTGAGGCGCGAGGCCGCGGGCACGTACTTGTTCGTTGACCGCGAAGGGCGCATCGCCCGAACTGCGGTGCAGATCGGCGTCATGGGCCGAGACATGGTCGAGGTGAAGTCGGGGCTCCGGTCAGGAGAAACCGTGCTCGACGCGCGCACGCCCGGCGGCACGCTCGAAGTCGGGCGTCGCTGGAGTTCCGAGCCGTGAACCTTGCCTTTCACGACGTCCGCCACCACTTCGGACGCTTCGCCGCGACCAGCGCCGTCGTTGGCCTACTGTTCACCGTCGTCCTGGCGATGGCTGGTATTTACCAAGGGCTGGTCGACGACGCGACGGTACTGCTCGACCGCATGCACGCGGACCTTTGGGTGGTGCAGCGTGGGACGCGCGGGCCCTTTGCCGATCCGTCGCGGCTGGACCCCTCGTTCGAGCTCCGGGCGGCCAGCGTTCCTGGCGTGGTATCGGCGTGGGCTTTCACGACTCAGGTACTACAGCGCGATCATGGCGAACAACAGCTGCGCTTCGCACTTGTAGGCTTGGCTTTTCCCGACGACCGTGGTGAGGAGCTCTTCGTCACGCAAGGTCGCCCCATCGTGCAGGCGCACGGTGAGCTGATCGCGGACGCTTCGCTTGGCGTTGCGGTCGGCGAGGTGCTCCACCTCGGTCGCGACGACTACCGCGTCGTCGGCCTGACGAAGCAGGTCCTGGCCTCGGGCGGGGATGCGGTGGTGTTCGCAACCGTCGCGGACACCCAACGCATCGTCAACGATGACTCGTCCGACGCGCTGATCGCGGAACGTGAACGGCGGCTGGCACGCCTACAGGCGACCGACCTGGGGCGAGGGCAGCCAGCGCTCGGAGATCTGGCCGTCGACCCGCGCTGGACGTTTCCGGCCCTGCCCAGCCCGCCGATTCAGGCGGTGCTGGTGCGCACGGCGCCGGCGCGCCTGAATGAGGTTCGACGAGCGTTTGCGGGTTGGAGCGATGTGAGCGTTTGGACGCGCGCCGAGGAAGAGCAGCTGGTCTTGCAGGGAATGGTCGCCAAAGCGCGCATGCAGCTTGGCGTCTTTGCTGCGATTCTGATCGTGTCTTCGTCCCTGTTGCTGGCGGCCGTGCTCTACAATCTCACGCTCGAGAAAGCGCACGACATCGCCGTCCTGAAACTACTCGGCGCGCGTGCGACGCGTATCGCTGCGCTGGTGCTCGAGCAGGCCTGGGCCACGGCCATCCTCGGCTACGGCATCGCGCTCGCTCTCGGCAGCCAGGCCTTTCCCCATTTCCCACGCCGGGTCGTGCTCACCGAAACGAGTGTGCTCGGACTTGGGCTCTTGCTGTTCCTGGTTAGTACCTTGGCCAGTGTTGCCGGCGTCATCTACGCGCTGCGCATCGACCCGGGGCCCGTGCTGGAGAGCTAGTCATGGAAGCCCTACGAGCAGCGCACCTCGACAAGAGCTACGGCGAGGGCGAGACCGAGGTGCACGCACTGCGTGACATCGAGCTCACGCTGAATGCGGGCGAGGTGGTCGCGCTCCTCGGCCCCAGCGGGTCCGGAAAGTCCACGCTGATCAAGGTGTTAGGGCTGGTCACGCCTGCGGATCGCGGTGACTTGTGGATGAACGGCAAGCGGATCGTCGACGACGGACAACTGCTCGCCGATGTGGGAGAGTTGAGGCGTTCGCACATCGGTTTCGTATTCCAAAAAGCAAACCTGATCCCGTTCCTGAACGCGCGGAGAAACGTAGAGCTAGCGTGCGAGATCGGTGAACGCTTCCCCGCTCGCGCCCGCGCTCGAGAACTGCTCGACTATCTGGGTGTCGAGCACCGCGCCTCCGCGTATCCCAGCACGCTCAGCGGGGGCGAACAGCAGCGCATCGCGATTGCCCGCGCTCTCGCCAATAGGCCGTCCTTGATCCTCGCCGATGAGCCGACGGCCGCGCTCGACAAAGAACGTGGACGCGCCGTCATGGATTTGCTCCGCCGTGTGGCGCACGAACAGGGCACGGCGGTGGTCGTCGTCACACACGACCACCGTTCACTTGACGTCTTCGACGCCCTCTATCAGATGGAAGACGGTCGTTTGACAGCCTCCAGCACTCGCCCACCTCCAGAAACGAGATGAACCGTGGACAATAAAATGGGCATTCGCGCTGATGTTGGCCGCCAATGCCGGTGAAGTAGTCACGCCGCGTGGCCTCCAAAGCCACCAGCGAGCACCACCGCGACGCCGACCACGACCAGACCAAAACCGCGGCGCAGTTTGCTCGTTGAGACACGTCGCGCAAAACGTTCCCCCACGAGCGCGCCCGCAATTGCTGCCACCGTCAGCGCGGCGATCAGGCTGACGTCCAAGTGGCCTCCACCGAGGTGACCGATGAAGCCGGCAGCGCTGTTGATGGCGATCACCAGAAGAGACGTCCCGACCGCTTCGCGCATGTCCAGGCCGGCGAAGGCAATCAAGGCTGGAACCACCAAGAAGCCGCCGCCCACACCAAGAAAACCCGTGACGAGCCCCACGCTCGCCCCCGCAACGACTGATGCCGCCAGTCTCGGGGCGCCGCGTGGCACCTTGCCCGGGGCGGCCGCCAGCCGATCTTTGCCGAACAGCATCCCGATGCCGATCAACAGCATCAGTCCTGTGAAGGCGTGCATGATGACCGTGCCCGGGACGAGCCCGGTCAGCTTTGCTCCGAGGAACGCTGTGACCACACCGGAGAGCCCGAAGAGCAGAGCGACCCTGGGCTTGACCACGCCTTGGCGGTGGTGAGCGTAGCTCGCGATCAGGCTAGTCGTGCCCACCATGGCGAGCGAAGTACCGACAGCTCCAGCTGGCGCGAGGTGCGTGACCAGCACCAGCACCGGAACGGCCAAAATCGAGCCGCCGCCGCCGAAGATGCCGAGCGCTAGACCAATCACGCCGCTCAGCAGCACGGAAGCCAGATCGGGGGCCATGTTACGCCGCGCCGCACGCGAGGTTGGCGGGCACTGCGATGTCCATCTGCTTCGGGTTCGGCAGCCGCAGACCGCGCATCAGGGCGACGTAGTCCGCCTTTGATTGCACTTGCAGGCGCGGGTTGTGAGCACGCTCTTCGCCGATCGTACTACGGGTACTGCCCCTGTAGTCGTGCCCCGGGTAGACGAGCGTTTGCTCGGGCAGTCTCAGCAGCTTGCCGAACAGGCTGTCGTATTCTGCGGCGGGGTCGCCGTTCTGAAAGTCGGTCCGGCCAGTGCCTCGGATCAGCAGCGTGTCGCCGGTAAAAACACGGTCTTTCATCACGAAGCTGTACGAGTCGTCGGTGTGGCCGGGCGTATAGATCGCGCGGAGCTCGAGGCCGCCGACCTTGAGGCGTTCGTCGTCGGAGAACTTGCGGGACACGCATTCAGCCTTGCTCTGCTCTCCCATCAGCGTGGCGCAGCTGGTGGCTGCGCGCAGGTCACCGAGGGCCGTGACATGGTCCGCATGCACGTGCGTGTCGATGGCGAAGACCAGGCGTAAGTCCAGCTCGTCGATGAGCTGAAGGTACTTGTGGAGCTCGGTCTTTACGGGGTCGATGAGCAGCGCTTCGCCGCCTACGCGCGGGGCGATCAGGTAGGTGTACGTGCTGGATTCGCGCTCGAAGAGCTGTCTGAAGAGCATGGCTTCTTCCTGCTTTCAGGGGTGGGAGCCACGCGGCGCCGGAAGGGTTCGGAGTTCGGCAAAACGCGCGACGTTGCGGTGACAATGTAGAAGCGAAGTAGCTGTGGCGCGGGTTTTGCTCTACATGACCCCGAGTGCCGGACGACGACCAACAACTCCTCGAGCGCGCCCGCTCTGGCGAAGCGGCAGCCCTCGAACAACTGCTCGAGCGCCACCAGTCGCAGATCTATCGCTTCGGCATGAAAATGTGTCGCGATCCGGAGGACGCGAAGGACGTGCTTCAGGACACGCTGTTGACAGTGGCGCGCGGTGTCCGTGACTTTCGCGGGGGCTCGTCGGTGTCGACGTGGCTCTACACGATTGCGCGCAGCTTCTGCGTCAAGAAGCGCCGCAAGAGCAAGTTCGCACCGCAAGAGCCGGCTTCGTCTCTCGACGGCGAGGCCGAACACGTTGCAGATCCTGGGAAAACTGCGGACGAGGCGCT
The DNA here is from genome assembly GCA_038252755.1 of Polyangiales bacterium. GTDB lineage: Bacteria > Myxococcota_A > Polyangia > Polyangiales > Polyangiaceae > PMG-095. The sequence continues at coordinate 107,979 of JBBSAB010000003.1, forward strand.
GGCGTCCAAGCAAGTGGAGCAAGCGCTTGAAGCAGCGATTGCCGATCTCGAGCCCATGTATCGCGAAGTCCTGCTGCTGCGCGACGTTGAGGGACTGACGGCCCTTGAAGTCGCCCGAGTGACCGGCGCCAGCGTTCAGGCCGTCAAGAGCCGGCTTCATCGCGCTCGGCTAGCGGTACGAGCCCACATCGCTCCGCTCCTCGGCATTCCGACCGATCTGCCCGCCGCGCCCGGCGCGTGCCCTGATGTGCTGGCGCTCTTTTCATCGCACCTCGAGGGCCAGGTCAGCGCCGAGGTTTGCGCAGAGATGGAGCGTCACATCGAAGCGTGCCCGCGCTGCAAGGGGGCTTGCGATTCGCTCAAGCGCACGTTGAGCTTGTGTCACGCGGCCGCACCTGCCGCGCCGATTCCGGCGGCGGTTCAAGCCTCGGTCAAGGTTGCGCTGCGAGATTTTCTGGCCGGCGCCTGAACCCTTTGGCTCCGCGCCGGCTCTCACCGCATGGAGGCTCAATGACGACCATGCAAATCACCCAGAAGACCTTCGACGCGACCGTCAAACAAGGCATCGTTCTGCTCGACTTCTGGGCCTCCTGGTGCGGGCCCTGCCGTGCTTTTGCGCCCGTCTTCGAGGCGGCGGCTGCTCGTCACCCGGACGCGGTCTTCGGCAAGGTGAACACCGAGGAAGAGCCTGGTCTGGCTGCGGCTTTTGGCATTCGTGCCATTCCAACCTTGGCGGTGCTGCGCGACGGCGTGCTGCTGGCGCTGCAGCCGGGCATGGTGCCCGCAGCTGGGCTTGACGAGCTCGTCAAGAAAGTGCGCGCGCTCGACATGGCTGAGGTCCAGAAGAGCGTCGCTGCGGCCCAGGCATCACCGTCGGCCTCCGCAAACGCGGGAGGTGCGTGATGTGCCGCCGCATCAACTGTACGACGTGTGGGCGTCCAACCTTTGCCGGCTGCGGAGCGCACGTGGAGCAGGTGCTAGCGGACGTGCCGCCCAGCGAAAGGTGTCGTTGCCGAGAAGCGACCGTCGAAGCCCCTGAGCGTCAACCCAGAGACACGCAGCCCACTGTGAGGCTAAAGTGATCGACAAGATGCTGCCGACGTTGCTCGTGGTCGCGGCGGTGCTGGTGGTCGCCTATTTCATGTTCATGAAAGGTGGCGACGTCAGCAGCGCGGAAGCTCACCAGCTGGTACAAGCCGGCGCGCGGCTGGTCGACGTGCGCACACCGGGCGAGTTCGCCGCGGGTCACATTGCCGGTGCCGTCAACATTCCAGTTCAACAGCTCGACACTCGGATGACCGAGCTGGAGCCCAAGGAGACCGCGATTGTGGTTTACTGCCGGAGTGGCCATCGCAGCGGCAACGCCTCGCGCTTGCTCAAAAGCGCTGGCTTCAATGCGGTCCATGATCTGGGAAGTATGAGCCGCTGGTGAGCTCATTGAGATTGTTGCCCCAGGGGCTTGCCGCATCTCGAATTTCTCGATCAGGCCTGTATCGATTCACGCGATCACGCTGAATTGGCGAGCCCAATGACTGTCGTTCCGAAGGCTGCGCGGTAGCACACGTGGTTTACTGCCCCGCCCGCGCGATACGCAGTTAGTCCGGGAGAGGCGCTCCCTACGTCGGCTCATTGCCAGTTGCGAGTCCACGACCCGAAAGGCACAAAGCCGGCTCGCGTCGACGCTTGCTCGACGTTTCGTGGGGCGTTGCTGGCGTGATCGATCTTTGATATACGACGTCAATGGTCGGCGGGTTGTTCAAATGGACGGGCGCGATATTCCTGGCAAGCCTAGTGATTGTACTGGCAGCTTGCGGGTCTACTGAAATGGCACCAAGCGGGCCGCCGCAAACACCACGTCAAGCAACGTGCGAGTTTCGGATGTTCACCACGCCGCCAGCCACTGGCTTCGTGGAGATCGCCGCGATCGACGTGAAACCTGGTGGCTACGGCACGAACATGTACACGGATGCCGGCGGATTCAAGGACAAGATTCGTCCCTACGTTTGCCAGGCCGGCGGCGACGCAGCAATCGCCTACGCCAATGGCTACGGAATGTACATCAAAGCGACGGTGCTCAAGGCCGTTGCTTCTCCCCAGCCCGAACCGAACGCCCTGGCGGCGGTGGACCCTTCTCAACCGCCGCCGCCCTCGGCGGAGGCTGGATGCCACTTCGATACGCAGTGCAAGGGCGATCGCATTTGCGTCAATGGCGGTTGCGTAGCACCGACAGGCGCGCCCACGCCCGCCGCGGCAACCCCGCCGTAGTACGCGGACTTGCTGACGCAGCCGCAGCCGCAGCCGGAGGCGAAGTCATCCCAAGGCGCTCCGAGTTCACCACTGGGCCCCAGCCGCAAGGCGCTGGTGGAGGGACTTGCTGACGAAGGCGAAGCCGCAGGCGGAGACGTAGTCACCCCAATTCCCGCCGAGTGCACGCCGTCCAGAGTGATTGCTTTTGGGGTTGGGGACCCAAAAGTCAGGGTGGGGCCCCGCTGAATTCACTTCAGCGGGGCGGGGACGAAGTCCCCGGAGACCGGTGCACGAGGAGGGACTTGAACCCCCACACCTTGCGGTACCGGAACCTAAAACCGCTTGGAGCGCAGCGAGGAGCTGCGAGACATCAATATCCGCGGGTTTCGTGACTACCAAGGGCGTCGTTTCGAGCTCCCTCGGTGTCGTCGGGGACACTTCCGGGACTTTTCCCGTGAGCTCGGGGATGGCTTCGTCGAGCGGTGCCAGCCATCCGAGATTGAGCTCGGCCGCGGTGCGCGCCGCTCGCCGGTAGCGGTTGATCATGGCGCTCGACTTGTGGCCGGTGCGGTCGGCGACCCAGGTCTCAGTGCGACCGGCAGCCAGCGCGAGCGTGACGAAGGTGGCACGCAAGTCGTGGATTCGGATTGGCTTGCGGTTCGGGCCCTTGTCGAACAGCTGGGCCCGGATGCCCCCAATGCCGTCCAGGTGACCGCGGAACGTGTCGGCGAGGTGTTCGACGTTGATAGTCCGGCCGGCGCGGGCAAACACACGGTCGCCCGTTTTGGTGCTGGGCGGCGCGATAACCTTCCAGAGCGTCAGGGCGCGGACCACGCCCGGATCGAGCGCCCACGCGCGGGCGTCGTCGGTCTTGTTCTGGTCAAGCGTGATGGTGCCGCCCTCGAGGTCCAGATCGGCCCAGGTCAGCGCGCCAGCCTCACCGCTGCGCATGCCTTCGCGGGTAAGCAGGCCGTAGAACAGGCGGTGAAGCACCGGCACGTCCGCCTCGGCGAGCAGGCGCGCGTCTTCTAGGGGATAGAGCCAGGCCTGCGCTCGAGCGTTGCTCGGCTTCGGGAGAAAACCGACGGGCACCGGACTCTGTTCGATGATGCGCGCGGGATAGACTGCCAGCTTGAGCACTCGGTGAATGAGCTGGGCGACGTGTCGGCGCGAGGCGGCCGAAAGGTCTTTCGGAAGCGAGCCCATGACTAGCTCGGCGTGGTTCGATTTGAACTCGCGGAGGAGCACGGAACCCACGAGCGGGTAAACGTGCGCCTTGAGCCGATAGATGTCGTCGGAAGCGCTTCGCTTAACCGCGACGTGGTCGGGGTGGGCCTGGTGCAGTTTCTCGCTGGTCCAGCTTTCGGCGAACTCTTGGAAGGTCGGGCCGACGTCGGGCACAGCGGACGCATCCGGCTGCGGTGCCTCGAAGTTGCCGGCGAGGATCACGTCTACGCCACGCCTAACGCGCTCGAGCCGACCGAGCTCAGCCCGCGATGCGAGTTCGAGCAGCTTCTCGCCGAAGTCACTGCGCCCGCCGTCGGCCAAGCGGCTCAGCTGGTCGGCAATGAAGTCACGACGCGCTTCCGCTTCCTCCTGGGTCTTGCAGGTGACCAGCGCGACGGATCGGCGCCCCCGAGCCGTCGTGAACTTGCCGTACCAGCGCCCCGAGCCTGGGGACTTCTCGAACACGGTTCCGGTTGAAACTCGCGGCATTGATTGTGCTCTCCTTCACGCCTGGGTCGGGCGGGGCGGTGGCGTCCATGGATACGGAACGGCGACTTTCTCGACGACCAGGCCGAGCAACGGTGACGTGTCGTCCGCCCACAGGACGGTGAAGAAGCGATGGCCCAGCGCGAGATGCCGCCGCGAGTGGTCGCTCGCGATCGACAGCAGCCCCTCGAACCAGCGCGCATCCTCACGCCAAAGCACCTCGGGTTCCGAAAGCTCCAGCACGAAGCGACCGGATGCGGGGATCTCGAAGTCGAAGCCGTCGTTTAGCGCGTCGAGGTTTCCCTCCCCATCCTCGAAGTCATAGCCAAACTGCTCCCGCCACTTCAGGTGCTGCCCGACCTGCCTCAGGACGTCCTTCTTGCCGCTCGCACAATCGATCGTGAACGAGCTGTAGCCCTCCGATACAAACCAGGCCGTGCAACGTTTGCGATCGGCAGGGCGAACGACCGCAAGACCCGCTGATGACACCACACCGCGCACGTCAAGGCGTAGCCATTGCAAATCGGTGAAGGCGGCCCGTGCGCTGACGAGTGACCCGAAGTAGGGCTCGAGATCCATCGGCCCGCTGCCGTCTGGATAGAGTAGCTGGCCGCCCTTGGCCATGAAGTCGCCGATCGTCCCGGCGGCTAGACGCAACGCGAGCAGCATCGCCTGGAGACAGTCGCTCCCGTGAATCGGTCGGAGCGCTTGCAGGCCGTCGACGCCGATTGAGCACACGGCTTCGCGGTCGCTGACCCGCTCTGGCCGTGCCACCCAGATCTTGCCCGGCGCCCGACGACCGTCGGGGTGTGCGAGCAGCACTTCGACCTCTGCGATCAAGTCCACCGGGCTCACGCGGCCCCCTTGCGGCGCTTCGCTGGCGTCCTAATCACAACCTTCTCTTGCTCGGCGAATGCTCGGATCGCTCGACGCAAGATCTCGGTGCGGCTCACGATTCCAGTCTTTCGTTGGATGGCGCTGAGCAGCGCGAGGTCGTCCTCGGTGAAGCGAACGGTTGTTTGGTGCGGTTCGGGACGTGCTTTCATATCGCGAGGCGCTCCGTGGCGTTTAGGCAGTCCTGGTCATCCGGTCGGTCGACGCGCAATTGGAGAGAATAGAGTAAGTCCTGGTTTTCATTCGTATTACACCGGTTCCTGGGAGAGGGAGGGAGGCTTGGTGCAATTGAAACTACGCCCAGAACGGGAGGTACTCGGTGTAGCGACGGGAACCGCTGTTCGGATCTGCGGGTCGAATCAGGCCGCGCTCGAGGGTGTCGCGGATGATGCGCGACGCCGTCGAGTTCTGATCAGCCCCAAGCTGGAATCGTTCGCGCAGCGACGAATTGGTCATTACCTGATTGGTGACGCAACGCAGACAGGCGTGCTGGTAGCACGCTCGAATGCGGTCCTCCCTGCTCGTTTCATCGAAGGGTAGCGGAGCAAATAGGATCGCGTGGGTCTGGGTCGGGCCGACACGGAAGTCAGGCGCGGGGAGTTGATGCACTTCGGCCTCGGAGACAACCCGATCAATGCCGCTGCTCCGCTCCTCACAGATCCTCAGGCGCCGCATGAGATCCGTGAGCCGCTCATTGCGAGCCTGATAGCCATCAATGAAACGCTCCGGCGCGATGACCGGCTGGCCAGGGTTCGAGATTTCCACGCGATCCTCGTACAACTCAACCGTGACACGGCCGGGGGTATTTAGATCTTGATGAACGATCGCGTTTGCTAGGAGTTCGCGGATCGCAACTTCTGGATAGACCTGGGTCGTCTTGCGTAGGGCGCGCTCAATGACCTCGTTCGATGGCAGCTTCGCGTTGATGTAGTCGATCAGACTCTCGAAGCCGACGGCGAGCCCTTGCTTGCCGAGTTGATCCGAGCGCGTCTCTAGCTTGCCGCGGCCCTTGTATTCCACAACGCGTGGTGTCTTGCGCCGCAAAAGGTCGAAGTTCTCCAGGTTTTTCGCGAACAACAGCGCGCCGAGGTTGGTGATCGAATAGCGGTCGACCTTGTCAACGAGCAGACCTTCAGTCACGAACCTAGCGAGGACGGCGCGCCGCTCTGCCGGGTATGGGAGACCGAAACGCTCGAAAAATCCCTGCGTGTCCAAGAGCTGAATGACATCTCCGCCCGATTGATCGTCGAGCGCGATCTGCTCCACGAAATCTGGCTGACCCTCCGAGAAGATGACCTTCAGTCGGTCGGGCGTCATGGCGACGAGCTCGGCACCCGACCGCATGAAGTACGCGCCCTCAAGCTGGTAAGCGGTACCCTGAGGCCTACCGGGGATGCCGAACACGAGTACGCGGCCGTCGGGATGCGCCAGCTCCTCAACTTCGACGCGGAAGCCGACCCACTTCAGGAGCTTCGAGCGCAGGTCGACAAGATCGTTATAGGCGACCGTGCCAACGACACGCCGGGGCAGCGCGTCGGAGACACCGAGCACCAACTTGCCCCCACCCTCATTTGCAATCGCGACGCAGTAGCGACAGAGCTTGGTCTGATCGAACTGGGTCTTGGCCTCCTTGAATTCAAGGTGCTCCGCCTCCGATGGTGCCTGCATCAGGCGATGGATCTCTTCGAGGGTCGTTTCCATTGCTAATTCGGCGCTCGCGGATATGTCATTTGTATGTCACCCAGCGACTGAGAGGAAGCGCACACCACTGCCACAACGCTGATTTCGAACGTGACGGTCGGGACACGCCGCCAATCATTCGGAAATATTGGAGTTGCTGCGGCGCTGCCGCTGGAGCGCACGACGGGACGTCGTTGGGACGCTGCCCTGTCGTTCCAACCTGTACCAACCTTCAAAAAAGGTCGGTACAACGGACGACGACGGCGGATCACGCTTCGGCTAACCATTGTCCCGACCGTCCCGACTGTCCCGACGATGCGGGGCGACCCAGAAGCGCACGGGAGCCCCGCCGCCGAGTCGGCTCTGCTGCGACTGGTAACCAGCGCGCTTGAGAATGTGGGCAACGCGCATTTCGTCGCGCCGTGTGAGTCGTTCCAGCGGGACGGCCAAGGCTTGCAGCAGGACGTCCGCGGTTCGAACGCGCTCTTGGCTCTGAGCAAATTCGAGCACCGGCTGTTCCCACGGATCCGTTTCGACGAAGCGAGTAGCTAGCGCGGCGCGGCGTGCTTCTTCGTCCTCGTCCAGCCAGCGTCGCTCCCCGGCTTGATGAGCGACTACGGCCTCGGCGAGCAGCTGCTCTCGCTGCGAGCGCAGTCGCGGCACGTCAATTGGGCCGACCGGCACCACCCAAAAACGCCGACTCCCCGAAGGGTCGTGCAGGAAGTCCTGGCTGTTCGTCGACCCCACGATCACACCACTCCGCTTCACAGTGATAGGGGTGCGCCCGAACGGCGGGCGGTACTTGTCCTCCGTGCTGGTTAAAAACGACTTCACCCGCGAAACGCTCTGTCGGCCGGTCACGTTCTCGAGCTCCGCCCATTCGTAGATCCAAGCGCCCCGCAGCTGCATCATCGCATCCTTGTCGAGCGCCATCTCGGTGTCCGAGAACCAGTCGCCGGCGATCACGCGAAAGAACGTGCTCTTTCCGATGCCTTGGGCTCCCTCGAGGATGAGCGCGGTGTCCACCTTGCAGCCTGGCAGCAGCGGCCGAGCAACCAGGCAGATGAACCAGCGGCGAACCAGCAACGCGGCGAGTTCCGCTTCTTCGCTCGTGTCAGCACGCACACGGAGGATATCCGTGGCGCCCGCATTCAACCGAGGGACGCCATCCCATTTCAGCGTCAATAGGTAGTCGCGAACCGGGTGAAAGGCGTTCCGCGAGGCGACAAGCTGAACTGCCCGAGCAGTGTCGGCATCGCCCGGCTGGATTTCATAGCGCCGCTCAATGTCGACTCGAATTGAGCTAACGGCGGCGTCTGTAACGTCCACGCCTGCAAGCAACACGGCGCCGCGCATCTCGTCGAATCGAAGCTTTTCGGCAAACGCTGGATCATGCGTCAGAATCTGAACGTGGTTTCCAAAGCTCGTTTTGAGTTCTCCCTTCACTGTCCGTCGTAGCTCGGCCATCCAGGCCCGCTCGGCCGTGCCCGCAATGGCGCGACGCGCAAGCTCTCGCAGCGCCTCCGCCGCGGTGCGAGCCGAGCAGTGCGAGTGCGCGCAGTAGAAGCCGCCCGGGCCATTCGGCACGTTCGCGGGAAAGATGACCGTGGACGAATCTTGGAGCGCGCCCGTCGTATGTTTGTCCTGCCACGGGCAGGCGACGGTGCGCCGCCCGCCGTCGAGCAACCGACCCAGCATGCCCAGCTCGGCAAACGCTCGTCCGAGCGGCGTTGCCCCGGCGTCGGCAGCCAACGCGACCGCCACCGGCGGTTGGCGCGCCTTGAGCAAGCCCACGCCCAAGCCGAGCGGCATCTTCGACGGCACGCGCAGCCAGTCGGGGCACGGCGCAAGCGCGACCTTCCGAGGGTCGTTCACCCACGTGTAGAGGCCGCCATCCGGATGCACCGACGGCGGCGCGATGACGTAACCACCGTCGACTTTCAAATCGAGGCCATCGGCCAACACGCCGCTGCGGGCGCCTTCGGCCGGAGCTAGGAAGTAGAAATGCCGCCCGCCGCCCCCGGTCGCGGCGGTAACGGTCGTGGGAAGCGGTCCATGAACGCGCTCCAGCTCGTCGAAACTTGCATCGCCGCCGTTGCGAGGGTCGACGTCCAAGACGAGCAGGCCCGAGACGGCGCCCGTAGCGATCGCGACGTTCGCCGCGGGGTTACCGGTCCACGCCGCGACAATCCGAGCCTTGTCCTGAGTCGCGTCCTTGAAGCCGTGTTTCGTTGCCGGACGCTTGTCTCGAGGCCGACAAGCGAACACAGCCCACCCCCGTTTGGCGTATCCGAGTGCGGCAACGAGCAGCGGACTGCCTGCGGTGTTTGGCAGTTTCATCGGTGCGCTCCGCCAACGAGGCCCCACTCCGCCAAGAGTTCGGTGGTGTCGGCGTCTGCTCCGCCAAACGTGACTCGAGCCTGGCGCTCACCCGCCTTGCCTGGCGCCCACCGCCCGGCACGCTGCCTCCGCCTGCCGCAGGCCCCCTGTTAGCCCCCCCTCCACTAGCCTTGTACTCGGGACCAACCGCCGCAGGCGCCCTGTTAGCCCCCCCGCCGCTGGCCTCCCGCAGGTGGTTTGCTCCTGGCGCGCGTGCCTCCAGACCGCCTTTCGCGCGATCGGGGGCCGCCTCGATGAACGCGTGCACCAGGTCACGGCGAACGAGTACTCGCCTGGCGAGCTTTTTCGCCGGCAGTAGCCCATGACGAACGAGTGCTAGGTGTCGTTGGCGGCCGAGCGGACTGTCGTGCTGCGAGTAGTAGCCGCCCTGCTCGGGCCGCTCGGGCTCGAAGTGCTGACGGAGGTGGGGCACCAAGGCGTCTGCGAGCGCGCGCAGAACCGCCTCGGCGCTAGCGGTGGGCGCACCACTGGCCTTGGGCATCGAGAATGTCCTCTTTCTTGGAGCGCTAGCGCTCCGACTTCACTTCAGACGGTGTTCGCGGAGCCGGTCAGGTTCTGCCGAGCGCGGCGTTCGAGCTCCGCGCGGATTCGTGCCCCCGCCAGACCGCGCACGCGCTCACCGCGCACGACGCGGCGGACGGTGCGCACGTCCGTGTAGGTCACGGCCGCCACTTCGCGGACGAGGAGCTCGTCAATGACGTGCTTCATGACCAGCACCATGGAGCATCCGGCGGCATGCTGCGTGCGCGCGCGGACAAGTTCGAGTTGTCCGAATCCGGTGCGGACCAGGCGCCACTCGGGCGGACGGGCAGGCTGCCCGGGCGCCTACGGGCAGGGATAAACCCCACGAAAAGGGTGCGGTTTGGAAGCCAAAAGACCGAACGCGAGGATTGCCCTACGCTCCTGGCTTTCCAGATGGGGACGCGGAAGGACAAGGCGAAAAAAGCGCAACGCTCGGGGCGAACGCGCGGCACCGGCGGCCCAGCTGGCCCGCTGCTCCACGTGACCAAGGGCGGCATTGGCGTTGACTACTCTGTACCCGCCAACGTGATGCTCTTGTCCACCGGCGGAATCTCCGAACTCGGTGAAGCCCAGATAGTCGCAATAGCGTACGGCTTTCAGCGGCATGCAGAGCTAGGGGACCTGCCGAGCGTCTCGCTTGTCTGCCAAAACGTGACCGCGGCCAAGAAAGCTTGGGACGTGTTCGAAGCCTGGCAGAGGGAAACCGACGGCGACGCGGTCAGGCTCGGTTGGTTCTTCAGTTCAAAAGGACACTACCGGCTCTTAGTTGGTGCGGATCAGGATCGTCTCCGGTTCCGCCTGCGTGGCTACGACAACAGCATGAACGATTTGGTCATGAGCAGTTTCTACGTGAAACGCTTCGACAGCATCAGCAAGCCAACTGAGGAATTTCGTGCCTACCTGCGCGACTGGTACTCGCCGTTTTTATTCAGCGCTTGCACTGAGTCCATGAAGTTGATCGGCAAGCCGCTCCTGAAGTTCCACGCAACGGAGGCCGACGAGGAAACGCTGCCGCTCGGGTCACCGGATCGGATCATCCTCCGGTTGGAGGAACCCCCGGATCGGAAGGAAAGGCCGGACATGGGGGGCGCGAACTGGCGTGCGCAAACCTTGAAAGCTCATTTCCCGGTCACCTTAGCCAGATTAGCGCGCGAAAATGTTACTCCGATGCTGGAGGAGGCTGCCACGTTGGGGTTTCAACGGTGGCAATTGGAGCAAGCCGCCGCCAACCTTGCCTTGAGTGAGACTCTGTCGCCTGGGCGGCCGCACTATGCGGCGCTGCAGCGTGCAACAGCTGGCACGGAGATCGTTGAAGGCGTCCGAGCGCGGCACGAAATGGCTGATAGCTCCGACTTCGCGAGCGGGTTGGCTGGCGGCCGCCTGATCAAGCAACTCATTTTGGACGCCAACGCCCTGCTGAAATCTGTTGGGCAACCAACGACAAGCTCCCCAGAGCAAATCATCGCGCGATTGCGGAAGGCGGGCTTGCTGGAGACGGGTCATCGGAAGGCATGAAGAAGCATCTCGAGATCTTCATTAGTTCGACGATTACCGAATGCGCGGCCGAGCGCGCGGCGGCAAAGGTCGCGGTAACGAGCCTGCGACATCACCCGATCCTCTTCGAGAATCTGGGCGCGAGCCCTCACCCGCCGCGCCCCCTCTACGTCCGCGAGCTCAGCTCCTCCGACGTTTTTGTCGGCATCTATCGCGACTCATATGGGTGGGTTGCCCCGAATGCAACAATCTCTGGCCTCGAGGACGAACACCAGCTGCGCACGAAGCTGGGGAAGCCTCCCCTCATCTACGTTTTGCGACCCGCCCCAAGCCGGGACCCGCGGTTGACGCGAATGATCGAAGAGGCTGAGCAGGGCAGCACGCTGGCCTTCTATTCGGACCCGTCGGAACTCCAAGAACGAATCGCAAGTGATCTCACTGCCCTGGTGGCCGAGGGCTTCGACGCCGCTCGCCTTTCGCAGGACCCCATCGAGCCAGCAGGCAGCCTACCAGGCACGCAATCCCCGGGGACTGCCATTGCAGGCCTTGACCCTCTGGCCATGGACTTGCTCTCGGCACTTGTCGCCGCGGGAAGGGAGCTCACGGTCGAAGAGCTGGCGACTGTCAGCAACGAGAAGGCCTCGAGCGTCTTGCGTGCCCTATCAGAGCTAGATGGCAGACTGCTTCGGGTGCGGGGCAACGTGGTGGCGCTGCTTGACGCTGCGCCGTTGCTGTTGGCGCCGTACCAAGTTCTCGCGAACCAAACGCAGATCGACTTCTACACCCACCGCATCGCGACTGTCTTCGAGAGGGAGGGGCGAACACTGGATGCGTACCTTCTCTTCGACGCGATCAAGAATCCACGGGCCGAAGCGCTGCTCGCCCGAGCTGGGCAGGAAGCCGCACGGATCGGGCGCGTCGACGTCGCTCTCCCACTCCTGCGGCTAAATATCGACCGCGCGAAGCGCGAGGGGGAGCGCGACGTCGCTGTATCCTTCCTCCTCTCGTCCGCGATTCTGAGCTTGAGCGCGGGGAACGCGCGGGCATCCGCCGCCGTCTTAGAAGAGGCAAAGACGCTGCATGCACCTGACCTGGATCTGATGGTCCGTGAGGTGGATCTTCATGTTCGCGCGGAATCGACTGGGGAGGACGCTGCCATGCGGGAGCTCGCCGAGCTCCGTGCGTCGTTCGAGGCTGAAGGTGACAAGTACGGCGTCGCGCGCATTGCGACGACGCAATCGAAACTCTTTATAGAGCTTCGACGCTTTCACGAGGCTGCTGAATGCGCGCGCCTCGCCTTCGAGTTGTTCACGGATCAGCAGAACGGCGACGGAAGACACGTCGCCCTGCAGAACTTGATCGCTGCGCTCTCAGCGCAGGGTGGCAACGACGAGGAGGTGAGGCGCCTTACTGAGTCCGTCGACGCAGATCGAGCGGATACCGCGCGCTCACGTGCGTTCCGATGCAACTTGGCTGCGAGTCGCCTCCGGCAGGCTGGCGAGCCCGCCGCCGCCGCAGACAAGTCCCGCGAGGCCATTGCCATCGGTGAGCAGCTCGGCGACGTGAGCCTACAGCTGACGAATCGGATAAACCTTGGAAACGCGCTTAGTGACCTGGGGCAAACCGATGAAGCCATCGCCGAATACAAGATCGTCAGCGCGACCGCGAGCAGCGCAGGTCTACTTATCGTCGAAGGGGCAGCGACACGGCTAATTGCGACCACGCTGAACGATGCCAAGCGCTGGTCGGCCGCGTTGCCCTTCGCGCAACACGCCGCGGGCCTCCTGCGGAGCACGGTCGATGCAAGGAACTTCATCAACGCGAAACGTGAGGAAGCCGATGCACAGCTCGGCCTCGGCGAGGTCCGGCAGGCGTTGGAAGCCTATCAGGAGGCTGCAATACGAGCACGCCAAGCCGGGCTACATTCGAAGCTCGCCGGCGTGCTCCTCGACCTCGCAGACGTCGAAGGAGCCGAGCCAGATGCAATCCTAGCCGTGGCGCTCGCGGCTTGTGGTTCGGCCCCGGCGCCAACACCTGTTGATGCCGTGTTCCGCCTCGCAGGCCAAATGGGACCGCTTCTGAGCGACCTTCCCGCCTCCGCGCGCGGGCGAATTGCACGGGCGTTGTTTGCTCGAGCCCTGGGCAATTGTCCGCGTTCGGCTCTCGGAAGTGTTACCGAGTCAATCGCAACCGAGCTGCTCGCCAAGCTCCCGACGTCCGAATCAAGCGACCTGCAGGTCTTCGCGAACTTCATACTCGCCTTTGACCCAAAGCTACTTTCGCTACGACAATGGAACGCAATTGCCGAGAAGGCGGCCGCGAAATTCATGCAGCTCGTCTATAACCCGTTCGAGGATGGAGCGGGGCACTGGACGGTCACGATTGGCGAGAGGGTGACGGCGACGGTTTTCGAACTAGACGATACGCCCGAGTCTTTCGTCGCCACCTTTTGCCTCGCCGCTGGCGTGTGCGGCGTCGGTGCGGCTTTTGTTGACGCGCTTGGCGCATCAATCTTGCCTAGGCACGAAGCGACCCTGCACGTCACGACACGCACTGAGTTCATCACGATGATCGGAGAACAATTTGCCCCGGAACCCGGCAGACTGGTTAGCGTCACGCGGGCAACAAATGAGGCGGAGGCTATGCCACCACCAATGCAGGTGATCATAGATGACGATCTTGACCTTGGTTCCAAAGACGCGCTCCAAGGAGCCAGCGGCGCCACTTGGTTGCTCTCAAAGGCGCTGTATGAGACGGCGCGCCACCTGTTGATGGGGCGAGTCACCGAAAGCGCATTGATCCGCCGGATCCAGCCCATCGTGGTCCCGTTCTATTCCTGAGCGGACGCTTTGCTGTTCACGACTGAATGCGCGAAACTGCCGCATGCTCACTCGCTCCGAAGTAGCTCGACGTCTGCATCGCAGCGTCGCGACCGTTCGGCGTTTGGAGAACGTGGTTCTCCATCCAATCCGCGGGAAGAATGATGTCCGGCTGTTTGACCCCTGGGAAGTTGACCTTCTGGTCCGCGACCCATCACGGATGGCGCCCTTCTGCCGGTCCACGTGGTTCGAGAGCAACCGAGGGAATTGGGCCAAGCCGCGAATGCGATACGGTGGGCAAACGCACCAAAAGAAGCGCGGGGATGCCGACGAGGCCGTGAACGCGCATCAGCGACGGCTCGCGGCAGCCGATGAGCTCGAAGGGACAGTTGAGGTACTCCTCGGCGCACATCCTCGCCGTCTTGTGGCCGCCGGCATCGACGACCGTTTTCTAGAAGTCCTCGTCGCGGCGGTCGATGCGCTTCGGCTTCTTTAGCCCGTCAGCGCCGTCGAACTCGAAAGAGATCCTTGTCAGGGGTGACACCGAGTGCTGTCAACATTCGGCGAATGAGCAGCTCGGCCAGCTCTCCTAATCGCTCATCGCGCGTTGACGCCGGTTCTTCGCTGAGATCGGCAAACTCGAGCACATTGGACGCCGCCTTGGCAGCCGCCTGGCGCCGGTCGTCCCAACTCTTCCAAACGAAGCCCTGCTGTTGGAGCTCTTCCGCGAGAAATCCGGTTGGAATCTCGAAGAGCAGCGAATCCGCGATCGCCCACGCTAGTACCCACGGCTGCGGAGGCTTCGGCGCCACGGGATCCTCAAAGGCCTGCTGGTGCGCTTGCAGATGCGCGTTCGTGACCTGCGCTAGGAGCTTGATCAACGCCTGCTTCAGTCGAAGCATCGCCTTTTGGCGACCCGCCGGTCCCCGACCACCCTTGCGTGCTGCAACGGGGCCTGGTCGGATCGAAATGGGATGGGCGTTGGGCTCGTAGGCTAGGGGCGCCACGATGGCTTGATCCAATGGTTGCTCGGCGAGATAGCGTTCAGCTTCAACGATGAATTTGGGGCGTGAGTCGGCATCGAGCCGAAACCACTGAACTGCCGCCTTCAGCACCGTGGCGAGACCAAGCACTTTGCCGTAGGTCTGCGCCCCTGCTGCAAGAAGCCCCGTCGAGCGCCCGTCCACCAAGTGCGCGACATAGTCGGCCAAGTCGATCATGCGATGCCAACCCCGGAAGGCAAAGTCATCACCGTCCAGCTCTTCTTCGAGCGTCGCGTACTGCACAAATCTCGGCGGTGGCTTACTTGCCGGGGGGTCGAGTCCGGAAGGCGGGGAACTACTTGACGTTGGCCTGGCCTCGGCTGGCTTCGGTGGCTGCGGTGTCCCCTCGGCCGAGTCGGGCGAGGTCTCCGAGAGCTCGGAGGGCGACTTGGCATCCTTTGACATCTCCGGCGAGGAGCATACGTCGCAGGGAGTCGGTTGATCCCTCGACGCGGTGCACGCGCGGCGAATCGTCCACCGAAAGTTCCCCACGCTGTTCGCGCTCGCCGCCGGGCTCCGGCGATGACTCAATTTTATCCAGCGCTTTCGATGCATTGCACGAGCAGGGACTTGAACCCCCACACCTTGCGGTACCGCAACCGACGAGCGCTTCGAGCGCACTCCGCGTTGGCGGCAGTCACTCTCTCGGGTAACGTTTTACTAAATGGGTTGGGTCTGGCTTCTCCTCTCAGCGATGGCGCTCGCGGCATGCAGCGCGGGGCCCACGCCGAAAGCGGTGGGTCAACCTTCGGCAGTAGCCACGGGCGCCGAACCGAACGCCAACACGGCCGTCGAAACAGCTGTTGTCGTTCCGACTGTCACGACGGCGAATGTGGCACCTAGCGAGGCTGCTCGGCTCTCATTTCCAGAGAGCCAGGCGGAGTTCGACGCGCTGAGCTTCGCGCAACGCTTGCGTCTGGCCCACGCCGGTCTGGATGCTCTGATGGCTGGACGTGCAGCTCGGACCGAAGCGTACGCACCTGCTCTCAGTCTGGCTCGCAGTATTCCAATCGACGCCCCCGAGTACTTGGAGTCTCGCGCGGTCGCGCGGTCGTTGGAAGCCTTCCGACCGACGGACGACGACATTGTAGCGAGCACTCCGCCCGAGCAACGCCTCGGCACGGCGCTGTACATCATCAGTCAGGCCTTCAAGGACCCGACCAGAACAGACCTAGTCGGCGTCGCCCAGAAGTTCATTGACGCCATCCCAGCCGACCTGCCTGTTGACCAAGAGAAACTGATCACGGCAAGGAACGCGATCCTGGTCCTGCGGGCGGACTCGGCTGACGCGAGCGTTGCTGCCGGTCAGGTCGGCCCGCTTCTGCCCGAATCGCCCATCTCCCCTGACGCGGCCGGCATTCCCTACGCCCCTTCCGCTGGCCCTGGGTCGTGTGCGGGGTGTTCGAGCTACCCCAAAACTGTCCGTGTCCGCGAGTACACTCGGCGCGACGGGACTACCGTGCACGAGCATACGCGCAGCGCGCCCCGTCGATAGCCGGGGCTGCGCTTGCCGGCCGCGAAAGAAATCCTTGTCGACCGCTAGGGCTCTCGCCGGGCCCTATCCCGCGCGCTGGGGAGTTGGGTGACGTTGTCGGCTGTTGAGCCGTCGGAGCCGCGCTTGTCGGCGAGTCGGGCCAGGTCTCCGAGAGCTCGGAGGGCGACTTGGGATCCTTCGACATCTCCGGCGAGGAGCATACGTCGCAGGGCGTCGGTCAATCCCTCGACGAGGTGGGCGCGCGGCGAATCGTCCACCGAAAAGTCCCCTCGCTGTTCGCGCTCGCTGGCGGACCCCGGGGACGATTCAGATTTGTTTAGCGCTTTCGCTGTAGTGCACGAGGAGGGACTTGAACCCCCACACCTTGCGGTACCGGAACCTAAATCCGGCGCGTCTGCCAATTCCGCCACTCGTGCGATGAGGAGGCGGGAGGCATAGCGCGGGGGCGCGGGGGGCGTCCAGCTCGATGGGCGGGGGTGCGGGGCTGGGGCGAAGTCCGCTGATTTGTGGGGCCGGGTCGCTGGGTCGGCGACTGGCGGGCAGGGCCGAGCGGAGTTGGCCGGGGGTCGGGCGCGCGAGAGAGGTTGGCGTAGCGCCGGGAGGCTTGGGCTGTCGGCCGCCTCACACGGCGCTCGCGCTCCCAAACGCCGGTAGCTCGCGGTGACCTTCTTGGGTGATCTTCTTGGGTGATCTGAACGTCGCGGCCGGTGCCGCTTCCGGCGACGCGCTGCAGCTCGACGTGATCGACTTCACGCGTGCGCACGCTTCCGGTTTCACCGTCCTGCTCGCGCGCGAATTCGTGAACGACGGCACTACGCACTAGAACCCGGCCCCCGACGACCTCACGGACAGCTGGGGCACCTTCATGGGGGTATCGGGGCGCCCACTGACGAGCCGCTGCAACCCAGCTGTGTTGATTGAGAACCGCTGAGCGCGGACACTTCAGGAGCGCCGACCGCGGAAAGTGTGATCGCCGGGAAGCCCTCCACCATTACTCTGGAGTGCAACACCTTCGACGAGCCCGTGTTCTGCGCGCCAACTCGAGGAGGCTCGCGCTGTGCTCCCTGCTACTCGTCGGTTGCGGCGCCGACGGCGGGCGGGGACCCGCGGCCAACGTCGGGCTGAACGGCGGTGAGAGCACGGCTGGCGGTAGCGGTAGCGGAGGCACCGAGCTGGGCGGTGGCGGCAGCAACACGGGCGCTCCGAGCGCGGGGGCTACGGCAAGTGCTGGCGATCCTTCGAGTGCTGGGTCGGTGAACGGCGGCTCGGCGCATGGCGGCTCCGCGAACGGCGGCTCGGCGCATGGCGGCTCCGCGAATGGCGGCTCGGCTGGGACGCCGCCCAACCTCACGCCGTTGGACACGGCTAAGGAGTTGGGCCGTTCGGTCATCACCCCGACGTCTTATTCGGCCGCGGGCGTGCTCAAAGCCGGCGAATACCTGTACGGCGGGGCGATGGGCGGCAGCCCGGTCAGCTACCGCGGCTACCAGTACGTGACGTACTACGAAGCCGACGGCAAGGTGATCGTGGCTCGCCGCGCGCTCAGTCAAGCCCCGCCAGTGTGGGAGAAAAGCACCGTTCCGAACTACACCGTCACGACCGATGACCGTCACAACAAGATGGCGAGCGCGGTCTCGACCGGCGACGGCACGATTCACATCGCCTTCGATCATCACGTCGCTCCGGAGCTGCACTACGCGCGCACGAAGAGCGGCGTCGCGGACAACCCAGCCGCTCAAACCTGGAACAACCAGGTGTTTACGTACGAACAAAATTTCAATAACGATGCTTGGTTCTCCGGCACGTTCCCAGAGCGAACCGTCACTTATCCCAGCTTCTTAGAGGTGGGCGGAACGGTGCTCATGTATTGGCGTTCCGGTGGTCAGGGCCAAGGTCGCATGAACCTTGGTCAGTACGACACCGCTAGTCACCAATGGAACGCGCGGCGCACGTTCACGTCTGAGAAAGGCGTGTACCGCGAAGGGAACTGGTCCTCCGATTCGCGTGGCCCGTACGACGCCGGCTTCGTGCTCGATCCACAGGGGAATTTGCACGTGTCGTGGCTCTGGCGCGAAAACGGCTGCACGCAGCCGGGCGTCCACTACTGCAACCACGGCCTCTACTACGCTTGGTCGCCCGACCTCGGCGCCACCTGGATGGACACTCAAGGCGTGAAGGTTGGCGATGGAGCGACACCGGTCACGGTCGAAAACATCAAGCCGGTTTGGGCGCTTGGCGTTCAGATGGACGCCAGCAACACCGGGCTCCAGTCGCGCTGGGTAGAGGAAACCGGAGACTACGAGGTTTACGTCGATCACGAAAACAGCGCGAGCGGCAGCGGGCGCGGCACGTACCGCTACACGCTGTCCCAGGCTGGCAAATGGAGCGAGACCAAAGTCGACAAGACTCCGGGCGGCCTGGGCATCAAGCTCCCGCCCGGTGGTCCCGGCGATGCGCCCAATCAAACCTGGGACTTTGCTCGCCTCAAAACTGAAGGTATCGCGACCGTCGTCTATCAAGACGAACCGACCACGCGCGGGAGCGCCACGCCTTTGCACGTGATCGACTACCGGTTCGCTCAGTGAGGCCAGCGCGACGGGCCACTCGTGGGCCCTGGCTCTAGGGGTGCCAAGGCGCCGGGCCGCCGGGCTGTGGCCGCAGGAACTTGGCGCCCACCTCTTGCTGAAACGTGTGCAGACGCTGGCGCATCATCGTCACTGTCGCCGGATCGGTTTTCGATAGATCGTGCTGCTCCGACAAGTCTTGCTTGAGGTCGTAGAGCTGCACGGCGCCGTCTTCGTAGCGTTCGATCAGCTTCTTGTCGTGCATGCGGATCGCGCCGCCCGGGAAGCCGCCCTGATTCGAATAGTGCGGGTAGTGAAAGAAGAGCGCGTCGCGCGTGAGCTCGCCACTACGTGCGAGCAGCGGCACCAGGCTGACGCCGTCCAGGTGCTGCTCGGGCTTTGGCGGCAATCCAGCCGCGGCCAGCAGCGTCGGGTAGAAATCAGTGGTGATCACCGGCTCGCTCGAGGTGCTGCCAGCGGTCGTGGTACCGGGCCATTTGATGAGCAACGGCTCGCGTAGTCCACCCTCATAGACCCAGCCCTTGCCATCGCGCAGTGGCAGGTTGCTGGTGGGGCTGCCTTCGGCGGTCGAGAGCCCACCGTTGTCGGACATGAACACGACCAACGTGTCGTCTGCCAAGCCACGCGCCTTTAGCCCACGCCCTGCTCGCCCACGCGCCTGATGCGCCTGTGCTGCTCGTTCCGCCGGAATTGGCGGGCGCTCCCGTAGTCCCGGCATGACCGGAGGCTGCTGCCCCGCTCGTGCCGGTGACGGGGTTCGCCAAGCTGGCCGTTGGCTCGTCCGAGCAACCCGGCAGCGCGAAGAGCGCGAAGGGGACGACGACGAGCGTGGCAGCTTTGGTTAAGCGCATGACAGTGGGTGCAGGCAGCCCGCGCCGTCTGTCCATTTTCCGCCGCTTCGCAGGGTGATACTCGCCAAATTGCGTCAGCGACTTCAATTCGCGTGATCGATAACGCTTCGCCATCCATTACTGAATCGTGCGGAACCGCTAACGGCGCTTTCGTCGTCGGAAATTTCACCCGAGCTCGATCCGTGCGAACGGTAACCACCTTCCCTTGGCTCGGTGCCCTGTGCGCCTGGGCATTGCTCAACGGGCTCGCTTGCTCGGCGGAGTCACGCGACGCGGGCGGCGAAAGCAGGAGCGCCGGGGGCTCGGCGGCGGGAGTCGACAGCGGCGGGCTGGCGAGTCCGTCCGTCGCGGGGCGGAGTTCCGGGGGAAGCGTGGGTGAAGCGTCTGCGGGTCAGGCGCCCCACGGTGGAGCGGGTGGACAGGTCGCGGGGGGCATCGCTGGCAGCGGGCCCTCCGATGCTGTCGGCGCGGGCATTGCCGGCGCGCCACCCGGCACCGCGGGCGCGCCGCCCGGCACCGCGGGCGCGCCGAGCACGCTACGCGTATTTGTCGGCGGTGTCTCCGGCATCGAGGCGTGAGGTACTTGGCGCAACACGAGGCCCTGCCAGACCTGTTCGACGTCGAGAACTACTCGACCGAGCCGGCGTCTACCTATCCAAACGTCGTCGGCAGCGAAGCCGTCCCGCACCAGCAATTGGGCTGCGCCAGGCTCGTGCAAGAGACGGTGCCGCAGCTGTAGTCACGGCGTGGGGTGGTACCAGGCGCTGGCTGGAATCGGCGCCCTATTGATGCCAGGGCCCTGCCAGCTCAGTGACAGCGTGTGGTCGGCGGCGGTCGCGTGGCGGTAGAAGATGCGGATGGGGTGGCGACCGGCGGCCAGCGGCACCGAGCCTGAATCGACCTCCGTGCCGGCATGGTAGCCAAAGTCGGCGTCGAGCAGCTGCGCGTCGTGCAGACGCACGAACGCACCCGTGTCGGTGCTCAGAAAGAACGTGTACGCCCCCGCGGTCGGCACCTCGAGGTAGCCGGACAGCTCGACACCCACGTCGTCCTCGCGCGTGCGCACCGCGAGGTCAAGCTGGGGGGTTTGACCTTCGGCGACCGCCGACTGGGTCTCCCAATCTGGAACCCACGGCGTTGCCTGCTCGTACACGCGGTAGTTCAGCCCGGGCGTGACTGCGGTAGGCGCTGCTGCGGCTACGGGGCTCAGGTCGTATGGCCGCGCTGCGCCAGCGTTCGCGCGCCGGACCTGGGTGACTCGCGCCTCGAGCGCAGCCTGCGTCGGCACGCCCTGGTCTAGGTAAAATGAAATAAATGTTCCGCGCAGTGCACCCATCCATTGAGATGCTTGTAGTTCGAGGCTGCTGCGGCTTGCTGCTCGTGTGCGCGCCCCTCGTCGCGTGCGGCGCCGACGGCGGTGGCGTAGCGCACCGCCGGTGGGGGACGCGCCAAACGCTTGCGAACGGTCAAGGACTGGAGCCAGGCAACGAAGGCACGCTGCTCAATAGCAAAGAGGGCACGCTCTACAACCTGGGGCGCGACCAAATCATGCGACCAGGAGGCGGCTGGAAGCCCGGCATCACGACGCTACAACCGGATCCGAACAACGTGGCAAAGGTCACGTTCGACCTGAGCTACGCGGGCCCGCTACTACCCGGAAACGAGAACGGCAAATGCACGGCGCGCTACGATCCGGTATCTGGGCGCTATTGGGCGCTGACCTCGACGCGCTCGACAGCCAGCCGACGACCTTGGGGTAGAGGCCTGAACGGCCACCGCCGTCGTCGATCGTCCAACCCGGGTGGCCTTCGTGATTGCGCGGAAAGGGCACGTTTCCTGCGGAATTGGGGCCCAGCTGCAACGAGCCAACGAAGGTTACGTCTCGGTGCTCGAGCAGCGCCAGCCGGAACAACTCGAGTCGATAGCCGGCCTGGTGGGTTGAGCCCGTGCCCTTGGTGATCGAATCGCCGAGCGGCATGACGCGACACGGGTCGCCATTGTGCGGGCACGGATTGTAGAGGGCTTGCCCGCCCCCGCCCCCGCCCCCGCCTGCGCCTGCGGAGCCAGCGCTAGCGACTTCGCCGCCGCCGCCACCCGAAGCGTACCCGCCCGCCGACCCAGCTCCACCTTCGGTGCCTCCGCCGCCCGTGCCTGCGCCAGCAACGTTGTTCACGCCGCCGCCGCCACCACCTTGCCCGAGGCCGCCGCCGCTTTGACCTGAGCTGGCGAGATTGCCAGCGTCACCTGTGTTGCCGCCGGAGGTGACGCTCGTTGCGTCCGGCTCGCTCATGCTGCAGCCGCTCACGACAGCGACCAGAGCCAGAACGCTGCGCGAAATAAAACGCATCATTGGCGTTCGAGGTTCCCGATGAACTTCTCGATGGCTCACGAAAATAGTCTGAGGTCGGGTCTTATGCTCTGCGCGGAACCTTGCGTTCGAGCTCTTCAAGAAAGAACGGCCAACGCGAAATACGTCAGTGACGACGTGAAGTTTTCACTCGAAGACTCCCACGTACGCGGGCCCGCCCCGTCCGAAGCTGCGAAGCCTGTTTCAAGGCTCGCTTGCGCGGGTCTTCCCTCGTCATGATGCTGGCTGATACCAGCGGTGTTATGAACGCGGCTGCCGATGAAATTGGCGCCGTTTCCCAGACCGACGCCCAAGCGAAAAATCGTGGCCAAGCGCGTCGTCGGAAACGTTAGCGACTCGTTGCAAACGATTGCGTCAAGCTTGAAACGCCGATCCCGCCTCGCGAGCGTGGCGGTGTTGTGTTCGTTACTGCAACGTCCTGCCGCCGCCGCTGGCCCCTCCGTTCCCCTGGAGCTGACGTGGCTTGCACCTCAAGGCTGCCCCGATCGCGAGGCCGCCTTGGCGCAGGTCGGGGCCCTACTGGCCCATCGAGCTGCTGTGGACCAGCAGGCCGAAGCTCGGGTCGAAATTAGCCGCGACAGGGACGGGGAGTTCGTTGTCTCGCTACAAACCCGCTTGGGCCAGTTGGTCACCGGACGTCGGTTCGAAGGCGCACGCTGCGAGGACGTAGTGCGCGCGACGACCCTAATCATCGCCATGGCGCTGGACCCAGTGGGCGTCGCAGAAGCGACGGCGGTGCCGCCCGGCCTCGCTCCGAAGCGCGAGCCATCCATGCCAGCACCCCGACGACTTGCGTCGGCGACCCCTTTTGCCTTGGCTGTCAGCGCGCGCGCGAGTGGCGACGCGGGATCCTTGCCTCTGCCCAGTCTTGGGGCGGGGGTCGCCTTGGAGCTGACCTATGCGCGCTGGCTCTTGGACCTCTCGGGAACACTTTGGATGCCGCGCATAGCTTCTCAGGGGCCCGCGGTAGGGGCCGGCGGCGAGATCAGTCTCAGAACGGTCGGCGCTCGCGTGTGCTGGGCGCCGACGCCCGCCGTCGCCAATTGGTATGCGTGCGTCGGCTCTGAGGTGGGTATCACCGAGGGTCGTGGCTTGGGCATCCGACACCCGATCCAATCTCACGATACCTGGGTCGCCGCCCTGGCGGGCGTGGCGTTGCGCCAGAGGTTGTGGCGCCAGGTCCACGTGTGGACCAATGTGGACGCAGGTGTGCCTCTGCGGATTCCCAGCTATTTCATCGAAGGATACGGCGAAGTGAACCGTCCTTGGCCGGTGATTGCGCGCGGCACGCTCGGGATCGACATTTCGTTTTTGTGAACGGAACGCCGCAGAGCGGGCCATCCTCTCAGCGTTGGTACACGGGCCCGCGGCGTATCGAATTAGCGATTCAATCGCCCCGTCGCAGGGCTTCGCGTCCTTTGACGAGGTGTATGAAAGGCACGCGGCCTTCGTGTTCCGAACGATCAGGGGATTGGGTGTGCCTATCGGTCTAGTCGATGACGCGGTGCAAGACGTGTTCGTGATTGTTCACCGGCGTCTGCCAGAGTTCGATGGTTCCAACGCACTCAAGCCCTGGCTGCACGCGATCGCCCGACGCATCGCCCACGATTATCGACGCGCGTTCAAGCGCAAGGGATCTCACGAGCCGCTTTCGGACTCCCTTCACGACCAGGCCTCCGGCCCGTTGGATGGGGCCGCACACCAACAGGATCTGCGCTTGCTCGAGGACATTCTCGGCGGACTAGACGACGAAAAGCGCGAAGTACTCGTGCTCGCCGAGATCGAACAGATGAGCGCCCCGGAGATCGCCGAAATGTTGAACACGAAACTCAACACCGTTTACTCGCGTTTGAGGCGCGCGCGGGAGGCCTTCGACAAGGCGCTGGCGAAGCGTCGAGGGAGCACCCCGTGACCCATCTGTCGCCCGAAGCGAAGGCGCTCTTCAAGCACGCACGCGAGCGGTACGAGCCCGACGATCAGCGAAAGGCGCGCGTCCGCGCCGCCGCGATCGCTTCATCCGCGATGTTGATGGCGACCGCGCCCCTAGCCGCGGCCACAGCTGGCGCGTCCAAGTTAGGTGGGATCGCGGGGCTCGGCGCCACCAAGTCCGTGCTCCTGGTTGGGGTCGGTTTGTTGGCGCTTGGCGGAAGCGCTGCACTGGTGGTGCGCTGGGCGTCGGTGCCAGCTGCTCACCAGGCGACGTTGTCCGCATCACCCCGCGAAATGCGGCCGACCGGGGCCGCGCCCGCAGCGAGCCCGCCCGCACTGGCCTCCGCCACGACAGCGCCAACCGACGTCACGCCGCAGCACTCTGCGGCGCTGCCCGGGTCCTCCTCGGTGCCGAGCGCTCGGTCAGCGCGCGCACCACACGCTGACACGTTGGCAGAGGAGGTAGGCGTGCTGCGCGACGCTCGCCGGGCCCTGCAAGCTGGCAGGCCCGGTCCTGCGCTGAACCTCTTGGCAGACTATGAGTCGCGCTATCCGCATGGCGTATTGCGTGAGGAGGTTCTGGCGATTCGCGCGCTTTCGCTGTGCAACCTGGGGCGCGCCACGCAAGCAACCGTAGTGGCGCAGCAGCTCGAGAAGCTGTCGCCGCATTCCGCCCAGCTCGCGCGGGTCAAGATGTCGTGCGTGGGCCAGCTTGAGGTCGATCGCTGACGTTTACCGCCGCGCTCACCAGCGCGTCTTCGCCGATGATACCCCGCGCATTTCCTCACTACGTCTTCTTCGGCTCGCTCCTCGCTACAACGGCGTGCGTGACTAGACTGCCACTTGGTGACGACCGGGCGCCCTTGCCTGACGGCGGCATCGTGACTCGGCCCGACCCCGGCGCCACCCTCGCAAGGTGTCAATCCTACGACGATTTCCCGAGTGACCCAATCATCGTGGCGTCGACCGATCCCGCCGACCTCGGTGCCCCCGCCGACGCGCCTGCGTTCTTCGCCGCAGCACTGGGCTCCGCTGCAGGGGGGCCATGTTTGATCGAGCCAGCGGACGATGCGCTGTTTCCACAAAATTGGCTGCGTCCGCGGTTTCGCCTGTTGCCACCGGATCCGAGCGGCAGTTACCTGTTCGAAATTCGCGTTCACGCCGCGACAGAGTGCAACGATCTGATCGTTTACACGACTGCGTCCAGCTGGACCATGCCGCAAAAAATGTGGCGCAATTTGGCGAGCCACGCGGTCGACGACGCGATCACTGTCTCCCTCCGAAGCTCGCCTTACGGCAACGCGGCCCGTGCAGCACCGCAACTCGGTTCGACCAGCAGCTTCAAGATTGCGCCGTCCTCGGCGCCGGGCAGCATCGTCTACTGGACCACGACGCACGGCTCGGCAATCAAAGCATTCTCGGCTGGCGACGAACAGGTCGCCCAGGTCCTCACGCCCCAACAGACCAACGGAAAATGCCTGGGATGCCACAGCTCGACCCCTGACGGGAAGTACGTCGGCTTCTCGATTAGTGATGACGAGATCAACGGCGAGCCGGCACGGCTCGAGTTGCGCAGCATCGACGGACAAGCCAGTGAGCCTCCGTTCGTTACCGAGGCCGCACGCCATCTGCTAGCGCGAACACGCCAAGACTCTGCGGCGTTTTCCGCGGGCCATTTCAGTGAAGGCGACCGGGTCGTACTTTCGACGCTCAACGGTGAACTGATTTGGACCGATCTCGAGGCGATGGGGGTCGAGCTAGACGCGGGTTGGGGGGTCTTGTCCCGCGATGGCGATCTGCGACGCCCCGCGGGCATCGCATGGAGCCACGACGGTTCGCAAGTGGTGTACGTGTCGTCCGGCGCGGCCTGGGAAACGGCCACGCTCGATGGCGATCTCTTCGCGATTCCCTACGCTGACAAGCACGGAGGCAGCGCGGTCCCGATTCTGGGAGCGAGCGACCCGGCCTTCAACGAATACTACCCGGCGTTCTCGAGCGACGATCGGCTGTTGGTGTTCGACCGGGTGACCAACGGTCTGCAGAGCGACAACAATCCTGCGTCGGAACTATTCATCGTGCCATCGGCGGGCGGCAAGTCCGTGCGACTCCGGGCCAATGATCCCCCCACCTGTCAGCCGCAGATCAGCCCGGGTGCCTCCAACACGCTGGCCAAATGGGCGCCGTCCGCCTCGACCGTCGGCGGCAAGACCTACTACTGGCTGATCTTCTCTTCCATCCGCACCGGTAGTTCCCTTCCGCAGCTCTACTTGACCGCCGTGGTGCTGGACGGCGGCGATCTATCGACGCACGGCGCGCTCTACCTTTGGAACCAACCCGGCGACGAGGGCAATCACTCGCCGGCTTGGGGCGCCTACGCGTTGCCGGAGTCTCTTCCGTAGCGAGCTGGGGACGGAAACGCTCGAGGTTGGCCATCCTCAGGACATGGTCACCCCTCGCGCTCTAGGCTCGCTAGTCTTGCTCACGCTGGGACTGGCGTGCACTGGGTTCGTCGAGGGGACGGATTCCTCGCGGACGGACTCAGCAGACGCCACCCAGGGACAGCCAAGCGCAGGCGCAGGAGCTGGGATCAACACTCAAAGTCAGTGCCAGCCAGGGCCGCGCGACCCAGGCACGAGCTTGATGCGACGGCTGACTCGTCGCGAGTACAACAACACGATTCGAGACCTGCTCGGCGACGCCAGCGCTCCCGCGGCCAACTGGCTCGCCGATCCCGAAGGGGCTTCCTTCGACAACAACGCTGGCGTGCAGGTCGTCACCCGCCAGCACGTCGAACAGTTCACGAACACGGCAGCCGACGTGGCGGCGAGAGCTATTGGGTCGCTGGCCTCGCTAGCTCCCTGCGATGAGTCGCTCGAGTCGGTCGCCACCTGCGCTGAGGCATTCATCGGCTCGTTTGGCGGGCGCGTCTATCGCCGGCCGCTCGCGCCGGACGAAATTCAAGCGTTGCACAACGTGTACGCGTACGGATTCGAGCAAGGCGGGTACTCGGTCGGCATTCGTTACGTCATCGAAACGGCCCTGCAGGCCCCGCAGTTTCTCTACCGCCCCGAGCTTGGCGAGAGCCCCGCATCTGGGACACCCACACGAGTGCGTTTGACTCCCTGGGAGATTGCTTCGCGACTCTCGTACTTCTTTTGGGGATCCCTGCCGGACCAGGGTTTGTTCCAGGCAGCACGAGAGAACGGTCTTGAAACGATCGAGCAGGTGCGCGCTCAAGCCAAGCGTCTGCTTGCCGACCCACGCGCCACCGAAACCGTGCAGAGCTTTTACGAGCAATGGCTGCGTTTCTCGGGCCTGAGTCAGCAGAAGCGCTCCACTACTGCGTACCCCGAGTTTACGGACACGGTGGCCGTCTCGATGAAGGCCGGTGTGCGAGCCTTCCTGGCCGACGTCACGCTCGGGTCCGGCCAAGGGAAGTTCCAAGATCTGATGACCGCTCGCTATGCCTTCGCTGACGAAAACACCGCACCGCTCTTGGGTGTGACGCTGCCTGCCGGCAGCGGGCTGCGCCGAGTCGAGCTCCCCGAAACCGAGCGAGCAGGGATCTTGACCGATCTGGCAGTTTTGACGGCCCATTCGTCGTATGCGGGATACTCGCCGATCGCGCGAGGCGTTTACCTGCGCGAGAACATCATGTGCGACCCGTTGCCGGCTCCGCCGCAAAACGTGACGCGCCAGGTATCCGAGCCCACCCTGGGCCAGACCACGCGCGAACGGTTCGCCGAGCACCGCAGCGACCCGAGCTGCGCCGGCTGTCACGCACTCATCGACGGCATCGGCTTCGGGTTCGAGCACTACGACGCCATCGGTCGCTACCGGGCTGAAGAAGGGGGCAAGGCCATCGACGCTCGCGGTGAAGTCGTGGGCTACCCGGAGATTGCGGGTGAGTACGACGGCGCGGTGGCGCTGGCTGAGAAGTTGGCTAAAAGCTCGACCGCCAAGGCGTGCTTCATGAAGCAATGGTTCCGCTTCGCTTCGGGTCGCAATGAATCTGCCGCCGACCAATGCCTCTTGGATGATCTTTATCAGCGCTTCGAGTCGGGACAATTCCGGATTCGGGACCTGCTGTTGGCCATCGCAGAGAGCGATGCCTTTCTCTACCGTCAACCGGTTCAGACCGAGGGGTGCACCCAGTGATTGTCAAACCTCTAGATCGACGAACCCTGTTGCGTGGCGCCGGCGCCAGCCTGGCGTTGCCCTTACTCGGCGCCATGGGCCAGAAGGCGCGCAGCGCGCCGGTCGCGCCACCGAAGCGCTTGGTGCTCTACTTCACCGCCAATGGGCTGGTTCCCGAGGCTTGGAAGTGCAGCGTGCCGGGGAGCGAAGCCAGCGACTTTGCGCTGTCGAAGATCCTCGCCCCGTTGGCTCCGCTCCGCGACAAGTGTCTGTTCATCGAGGGTTTACCGATGAGCTCGGCGTATCATCCGCAGCAAACCGCGGTGGCACATGCCGGCGGCATGTCCTCGCTTTTTACCGGGTCTTACGCCGGTAAGGGCAACATGTACGGGGGCTTTGCGGAGAACACCTCGGGCTATCCCCTGAATGAATCGCTGGACGCCGCGCTCGCTCGCTCGGTCGGCCAGAGCAACCGTTTTCCCGCCTACTACTTTGGCGTGCACGTCGAGGGTCCCTCGCTCCTTCACTGCTGCTTTTACGCAGGCAAGGACCAACCGATTACAGCCAATGCGGATCCCAAAGCCGTGTTTTCTGATCTGTTCGGCACGACGTTCAATCAAAGCCAAAGCGAGGCAGCGCAGCGCGTGCGCGATCGAACCACCGTGCTCGACGCCGTGCGCGAGAGTGGGAAGTCACTTCGCTGCCGTCTGGACGCCGCCGATCGTGCGCGTCTCGACCTCCATCTAGCCCTGGTCGAAGATGTGGAGAAGAGCGTCGCCGCGGTCACGGGCACGAACGCGGCTTGCGCGCTGCCGTCGGTTGCGGGTGACTGGCGGCCGAATGAGTTTTCGCAGTTCCCCCAGCTTGGTCGAGCCCAGACCGATCTTTTGGCCATGGCGCTGACGTGCGACCTGACCCGCGTCGCGGGCTACTATTGGTCACCCCCGATCGCCGACCCGGTTTACACCTGGCTCGGCCACACCGAGGGTCATCACACGATGAGTCACGACGTAGCCCAGCGCGACTTGTGTGCGGACGTCAACGCCTGGCATGCACAAGAGCTTTTCTATCTAGCCAACAAACTGAACTCCATTCCAGAAGGGGATGGCACCGTTCTCGACAACACGCTCATCGTCTGGGCGAGCGACTGCAGCAACTCGAAAATCGGCGACCCACACGACCTCAAGGATGTCTTTTTCACCCTGATCGGCGGCGGGAAGTCCTTCAAACTCGGCCGCTATCTGAAGTATCCCGGAGGCACCGATTACGCGCACAGTCGCTTGCTTCTCTCATTGTTCCAATACATGGGCGTTGAGCAGAAGACGTTCGGTCAGCCCGAATACTGCGATAACGGCCCTCTCGCTGGACTGACGGCATGATGTTTGCGACACGTCAGCGGGCGGCATACGAAGCGCATTGGGTGCTCCTCCCACTCTTGTGCGGAGCCGCGTGCGGCAGCGGGAACCATTCAGCCGAGGAGCGTCCGTGAGCCTTTGCCGCCTATCGCTTGCGCTCGTGACCACGGTGGCACTCGCCGCTTTCAGCGCTGGTTGCGCGGGGGACGAGCGAGGGCCTGCCGGCATCGGTGGCCAGGGGGGCACTGCGGCCAGCAACCCGATCGCCGGGGGCGCTCCGCTGATGGGCGGTAACGCCGGCATGGCAGCCATGTCGGGCGCCATGGCTGGTGCGAACGTGGCTGGCACCGGTGGGAATGGTGGCGATCCGGCCGGCCCGATTCGCATCTGCGAAAACCAGCCGGCCGCAGCCATTGGCTGCGGGGCGTCCTGCACGGCGCTGAGGTCGAATGGTCCGCCGAGCAATCGCGTCAATCTGGCGCTCATTGGGGAGGGCTTCACCGCCGCGGAGCTGGCGAGCTCCTACCGCCCGCACGCCGACGACCTCGCCAAGTACATGTTCGAAAATGTGAACGATTCGGAGCCCTACGTCCGTTACCGGCGATTCATCAACTTCTTTCGCCTCGATCTGGTCAGCAACGAGTCCGGTGTGGACGACCCGTCGACGAATCACTACGTCGACACGCCGCTCGATGGCGAGCGCGGCTGCAGCGATCTGGGAGGCCAAATGTGCTCGGTCAACTGGCGCAAGGCACTCGACGCTTTCGACGCGGCTCTGGCCGGTTCCAGCGTGGACCACCTCGACTGGCGCTGGATTGCCCTCAACGACCGCCAGCCATGCGGCGTGACCCACTACCCAGCGCGCGGAGCCATGGCGATCTACTGCCCTTACCAACCCGAGTCCTTGGATATCGCTCTGCACGAAGGTGGCCACGCCTTCAGCGGCCTGGCTGATACCTATTGGACGATCGACGGGCTCTTCCCCGGCGACGAGCCCAGTAGCGTCAACCTCACCAAGGACCCTACGGGCCAGAAGTGGCAGCGCTGGCTCGGCTATGTCGATCCGGTGCTGGGCGAGGTGGCGGCCTTCGAAGGCGGAGGTCAATACACGAAGGGCATCTATCGTCCGAGCCTGAACCAGAAGATGGGCAGCGAAGTGTACTGCCACGCGCCGGGTCCCCCCTACTGCCCTCACGACGCCGTGAGCCGCGAGAAGATCATCTTCGACATCTACGCGCTCGTGCGCCCCTTCGATACGTGGACGAACAATGACGCTCTGCTCGTCGACCCCGACGAACTCATGGTTGACGTCGTTGACTGCGACGTCGTAACGGTCGACTGGTACGTCGATGACCAGCTCGTCGCCGCCGACTTTGGCGAAAGGTTTCGTCCGAAGTCTCACCGTGTCAGCAGCGGCTTGCACACGATACAGGCCCGCGCCCACGACGATACCGAATGGGTGAGAGCGCCACGCGACTTGTTGCAGCAAACGGTCTCGTGGCAGGTTGACCTGCACTGAGCCAGGCCCGAGTTGCTGCCTGACCGCCACGGACATAGCGGTGCTTCTCGGCATCGGTTCACACGCTACGCGCTCGGAGCGGGTCGGCGGATCAAGGTGCTGTCGACGTGGCCACGCATCGAAAGCCGAGCTCCGCGTGAACGGAGGTCGGCGACCATTTGTAGTGGTAGCCGATCATCATGTGCGACGACACGTCGGTGTGCCAAGAGCCACCCTTGGCCATCTTGGCGACGGCGTTGTCGCCGCAGCCGCTACCAGTGGCCGGACCGGTCGGATCTACTTCGTCTGTCGTGCCGTAGGGACCTTCCCAGTCGTGCTCCCACTCGAACAGATTCCCGATGATGTCGTAAAGACCCCATGGGTTAGGCTTTAGACCACCGACCGGCTGCGTGACCATCTTCGAGTTAGTCGAGTACCAGGCGTAGGGCGCACCGAGCTCGGTAATATTCGCCGTCCTCGTCGGAGAAAAGAAGTAGAGGCCGACCGTATTTGCACGCTCCGCGTACTCGTATTCGGCGTTGGTCGGCAGGCGATAGCCGCTCTTTTTGAGGTCCACAGTCAGATTGGCAATGTTGCTCGCACTCTTGCCGTTGAAGGTTATGTCTCCGTGCGTGTATGCCGGCGCCAGCCCTTCGGCCACGCTCTTTGCGTTGCAGTAAAGCACGGCGTCGTACCAAGTCTCTTGATCGACGGGGAGCGTGACGTCACCGGTTTGGTGCTTGGACGGATTGAAACCCATCACTTTCGAAAACTGCTCCTGGGTTACCAGGGTCGAGTCCATGCAAAAATCGTAGGTGAAGGTCACCTTGTGCTTACCGAGGTAACACGCCCATGGCTGCCCGTTTCCCTGAAGCGGTGGCTTGTCGTTCAGATCCAGACCCATGACGAAGCTCTGGTTCTTCGCAGGGATCGGCACCAAGCCAGCTGCGCAGCTCCGCGCCGGTCCGCCGCCGGCACCACCTTGAACGGGCTTCTCTCCCCCGGTGCCCGACCCGCTGCTTCCTCCGCCACCGCCAGCAGCGACGACTCCGCCGGAGCCGCCAGTGCTTTCTCCGCTGCCACCACCACTACCCGACGCCGCTGTCGGGCTTCCGCCAGCGCTGGCCCCTGCCGTCATGGTTCCTCCGCCGTTCGTCGTGCTGCCGCCGCCGCCCGATACAATCATGCCGGCCTCCACCGGAGCTGACTGATCAGAACACCCAACTGCGACGAGGAGCAACGACGCGGCCTCGACTAACGCTCGGGTCATCACGCTGACTTTGGGACACTTCACGAATGGTCGGTTCCCGCAAATGGCCGCTACGGCTCAGGAATCGACGCGCCAGGAAGTGGCACGGGATGACGCTACTTGGCGAACCAGCTCAAGAACGCCGCGAAGATGGCGCCAGAGCCGACGGATTGAAGTCGCTCAGCGGCGTCTCTAGCGCCGGGCGGCATGCTACGGCTCGCAGTTGATGCGTTCGCTCCCGATAGCAACGTCGTCGATCCACATCTCGCCGGCTGCGCCCGCGGCGTAGCGCTGAAAGCCGATGCGCTGTCGCGTGAGCTGGAGAATTGCGCCGGTTTGGCTGGCGATCATTTGTCCGTCCGCCCACGTCTCCTGCTTCAAATTTCGGGAAGAATGCCGGTGCTGTCGCCGACCGGCGTGCCGGTGACACCGACGGTGGCGAGCGTGGTCAGCATGAGATTCGAGAAACGGACTCCGCTCGAGGCCGGCTTCTGCTTCCACGACGGCGCCGTGATGGCGGCGCCGTAGCGGATGTGTTGCCCTGGCTTGAGCGCACCGCCGCCGTGGCCGGCGAGCACCACCGGCATGTCGGTGTGGTTGTGCATGTTGCCGTCCGAAACGTCGCTGGAGACGACCACGCTAGCGCTCGTCAACAGGTTCCCACCGTTGATACCGTCGGGTACGGCTTTGAGTTGCGCGAGTAAGTACGCGACTTGCTCGAAGGTCCACGTGTTGATCGCGACCAGTTGGGCGATGTTCGTGGCGTTGCCGCCGTGATGCGAAATCTCGTGATGGCCGCCGCTAATCGGCGCGCCATTCGCCATCAAGAATGGATAGGTTTGGCCGCTGCCGGCATTGCCGAGCATGAAACTGATCACACGCGTGGCGTCGCACTGAAAAGCCATGACCATGACGTCGAGCATCAGCTTCACGTGTGTCGGGTAGTCCTTGACTGGGGATGGCGGCGGCGTGCCCTTCATGCAGCTGGCTGAAGACGCCCCACCGGTCAGCTCGAGCTCGAGCGCGCGCACGCTACTCAGGTACTGATCGAGCTTGAGTTGGTCGGTTTTCCCGAGCTTTCCGTGCAGGCTCGTGATGTCAGCGGTGACGTGATCGAGCACGCTCTTGTCGAGCGCCTGCCGCTTCAAGATATCGGCGCCAGAAGCGCTTGGGTCGTAGCCTTGGAAGATTTGATTGAACGCTTGTAAGGCGTCGGTGATTTTCGGTAGCGGCGTGGTGGCGTCGGCCCAAGAAATGTTGCGGCTGTAGGCGCAGCTGTAGCCGCTGTCGCAGCCGCCGGCCGACGCGCCGCCGTCGATGCCAAGCTGCAGCGACGGCAAACGCGTGGCGACGCCGTTCTTGACCAAGCCGTTGGCGGCGATTTGATCGGCCGAGATCGCCAGCTGGAACGTTTTGTCCGACTTGAGCGCGTGAGTGCAGGAAAGAAATGCGCTCGTGCCAGCCGCGTGATCTCCGCCTTGATCGGGGTTGCCCGGCTTGTTGTCGAGCCCGGTGATGATCGATAGATCGGCTCGATGCGGCTCGAGCGCCAGGAGCGTCGGCGGCATCACGTAGTCCGGGCCGGTCGTGGCGGGGCGAAAGCTGTCCATCCAGAGACCGTTCGGGGTCCAGATGTAGAGCAGTCGCGTCGCGGCTGGCGAGCTGCCCGCAAGCGCGGCCTTGGGAACGACCGATTCGAGGAAGGGTAGACCGATGGTGACGGCTGCACCGCCGAGAAACAGCCGGCGCGAGAGCGCGGCGCGCTTGGGTTGCTGGCCTCTCATCTCAGTTGCCCTCGCCACGACGGTTCAGGAACGTTGGGCTCGTGACCACGCTCCGCACCAAGCCGTCGAACTTGAGGCCACCCTTCGAAAACGCAGCGGTAATTGCGCTCAGCGTGCTCGGGTCGAGTTGCTTCGGATCGTCGGTGACCGGGCTGCGTCCGAGCGCGTAGCCGTAGAGTTTGCTGCTGAGGCAACTGGCGAACGCGGGCTGCTTGGCGAGCAGTTGCGTGAGCTCCGGTAGCCCGTTGAACGCCGTGCCGTCAGGCAGCTTGCCGGTGGCGTCGATGGGTAACGCGTTGTCGGTGGTCCGGTAAGCGCCGATCGCGTCGTAGTTTTCCATGCCGAAGCCAATCGGATCCATCAGTGAGTGGCAGGCCGCGCAAGCGGGGTTGAGCAGATGCGCTTCGAGCACTTGCCGTAGGCTCTTGGCGCCGGTGGTGTCAGCCGCGAGCGTGGTGTTGACGTCGGGCGGCGGCGGCGGCACGCCTTGGCACAGCAGCTGCGTCAGCACGTACTTGCCTCGTCTTACAGGTGAACTCAGATCGGGGTGTGCATTGGCGGCGAGCACGCCGCCGTGAGCGAGAAAGCCGCGCCGTTCGGGATGACTGGTGAGGTCGACACGCTGGGGCGTCGTCGAGCCGACTGGCGGTAAGCCATAAAACTTCGCCAAGCGGTCGTTGGCGAACGTGAAGTTGGCCGTCAACAGCTGGTCAGCCGGCAACCCGTTGAAGGCGAACTCGCGAAATAGCAGCGTGGACTCGCTCTTGAACGCCGAGCGCAGGCTGTCGTCGAAGCCCGGGAACAACGTCGGCGTGGGATCGATTTCGTCGAACAGCCGAATGAAAAGCCACTGTCCCGCAAAATTGTCGATCAGCGCTTGCGCCTTCGGATCGGCGAGCATGCGTGTGACCTCGTTCGCTAGCTGGCCGGAGTCGTGCAGTTTGTGCGACTTGGCGACATCGAACAGCTCCGCATCGGGCATCGAGCTCCAGAGAAAGTACGAGAGGCGCGACGCCAGCTCGTAGTCGCTCAGTGGGTGCGGCGCGGGCGAGCTCGGCTCTGGATCGAGCTCGGGTCGATAGATGAAATACGGGGACAGCAAAACGGCCCGCAGCGCCTGCTCGAAGCCTTGCTCGACAGACTCGCCCTGCTCGGTCGCGGCTGCGACGACCGTCATAAGGCCATCGATTTCACTAGCTGTCACTTCGCGCCGCCAAGCCCGCGGCACGAAGGCCTCGAGCGACGCGCGCGCACAGGCCGGACCGAGCGTGGCCAGGTCGCAGCTCACCAAAAGTGCGCGCTGAGCGGGGACGCCCATCGCCTCCGTGAGCAGCGAGGGCACGGCGTGGTTGTAGCTTTGCACATGCCGCGGCGAGACCGTGAGCGCGTCGGAGGCGTTGTCGAAGTCGGCGCCGCGATCGTCAGCTGGAAAACCGAAGTCGACGCTCGGCCGCCGATGAGTGCCGAGCAGGTCGCGCATCGTGTTGTCGTATTCCGCCAAATTCAGCCGGTGCATGGTGACGCGCCCAGGATCCGTGGCGTCGCTCGCCACGCCGCTGCCGTCCTTCGCGCTGGATGCGCTGCTGCCCCCAGCGGGGAGCCTACGCCCTGCATCGCCTTCAATGTTGGCCGTACAAGCCGCCAGCGCTTCGAGCAGTACGGGGAGGGCGGCGGCTCTTGCCACGCGTGAGATGAACGAAGTCATGTCGATTCTCGTGACCCGGTAGCTCGTCCGACTTGATCGCAGTTCCCGGAGCGCCTGGCGGAAGCTCACCAATTTGAAGCGCACGTCGAGACTCACTGCATGGTTGGAGTGGCGACGGAAGGTGCAGGGCGCTAAGGAACCAGCGTGACGAAGTCTTCAGACTTGACGATCACGCCCAGCAACGACTTCAGGCTGGTGTTCCCAGTCGCCACCCAGGCTCCGACTAGCTTGTCCAGAGTCGCGCGGTCGCCTTGGAGCTCGCTGAGGCCTCGCCGCATCGTATGGCGGTACCAGAGATCAGCCATGCAGTCGGGAGCACGCTTGCTTGCTCCGAAGACTTTCCCAAGATCCGCAACGTTGCTCACCGTTCCGGATATGCCATTGAGATCTGGCAACTGGAAGTCGGTGCCGAGTTTCTGATCCTTGGGATCGTACAGTCCCGTCTCGGTATCGAACTGCTGCAATGCGGCCCCGTAGTTGTCGAACACCCGGTGGCAGCTGGCGCATGGTTGTCTGGCGTGGTTCTGAAAGACCTCGACCTCCGTACCTCCGGAGCCCGTGATCGCTCCGGAGGGAATTTCGTCCGGGAGCGTGCCGCAGAGCAGGCTTTCTACCACGAAAATCCCGCGTTTGATGAAGCCGGGCGTGGGGAAGGAGCTGTGCGACGTGATGAAAG
This sequence comes from Polyangiales bacterium, assembly GCA_038252755.1. Lineage (GTDB taxonomy): Bacteria > Myxococcota_A > Polyangia > Polyangiales > Polyangiaceae > PMG-095. The sequence goes on from JBBSAB010000003.1 coordinate 144,423, forward strand.
CGCGCGCGCCCAACACACCGAAAGGCTCTTGCGACTGCGTCTTGTCGACGTGCTCGACCGTCACCGTTCCCTGATAGAAATCACTGAATGGCTTCTGCTCCGAAAACCACTTGCCGAGAAACTCCGTCAACGCTCGCTGGTCCTCGGTACTGGCGGCATCCGGATCGATAGCCAGCCAGTTCTTCAGCGTGTTCGTGAACTGGTCGGTCCCCGTTTGGCTATTCAGCAGTCGCTGCGCCTGGTCGAAGCGAACCTGCGGATCGCCGAGTTGATTCTGCCGAGCCGCATCGAGCAGCGCATTGTCCGGCGCGGACGCGGTAGCAAAATAGGCGAGTCGTGAAGCAATTTCGAATGAGCTCAAACGCTTCGGCGCCAGTGGCTGTGCGCTGCCGTCGACCACGCCGCGCTCGACCAGCAGTAGGAAGTTCGGCGAAAGCAACAGCTGGCGAATGACGGTCTTAACTCGCAGAACGTGCGACGACAGAGCGTCCGGAGCCGCCTTGAGCTCGGCAATGATCGCATCAACGCGAGTGATTAGCCCCGCCACTTGCAACAGCTCGGCCTCGGTAGCGTCGCGCCGGTAGGCCCGAGGTACGAGGCTTTTAGCGAAGTTTCGCGTGCACGAGGCAAGATCGCCCGCACTTCCACCGAGTTCACTACACTTGAGGCGCGCTGCAAGGTCCGCCGTCGTCTTGACGTCCTTGAGGAAGGTGTTGGTCAAGGCATCAGCGAACGCGAGGTAACCGGCGAGCGCGCCCTGGGTCAGCTGCTGGTTGTTTGAGTCATTGGTGAGACCACGAACAACCGGCTCGGCTGCCAGTTGCTGCTCCACGTTGTCTGGCAGCGCGGCGTTTTGCGGCAAGCTGAGCAGCGCCTTCGCGCTGTTGACGAACTCTTGATTGGTCAGGCGCGAGACGGGCGTCGAGACGTGACCTGTGGCTTGCGCACCCGTAACGCCACCCATGCCCGTGGTGCCGCCTTGTCCAGGAATTCCTGCCGTGCCGGGGCCGCCAGCCGTGGCCGCGCCGGGCGTCGTGGAAACGTCGGGAGTGGAAATGATTCCTTCGCAACCGAGCAGTAGGAGCCCCGTCGCTGCCACGGACATGAGCCCCAAAGAGAGTTGCCAATTTCGAAATGGAATGGTGTGCCTCATGGTTCTGCTCCCGCTACGCCTTGAGCATCTGGGTGATCGGGCCGTGGTTGAGTTCTTTGAACTCTTTGCCACCGTCGCCGAGGCCGCCGACCTTCTCGAAGGGAATGCGGAGCCCGTTGGCGAGGGTCGTCATGATGTCGTTGTTGGTATTTCTACCGATGTCGTAGTGGTACCCCGTGCGAATATTTGCGTTCTTTCCCGCGATAAAGGCCTGAACGTAGTTGTCAAAACCGTGGACGTACACGGACTGCCCTGACGTCATCCACACCACGGTGTTGTCCATCACCGAGTCACCGCTGCCGTCGGATTCCGGCGTCGCCTTCAACTTGTCGAGCAAGTCGGCTACCAACTTTGCCTGACCTCTTCGGACTAGTTCCTGAGTCTTGTGGGCAGATGCGTCTGCCTTATGCGATACGCCGTGAAGGCCCTGGCCGAGATAGGTTTTTAGCTTGCTGTCGTTGTTCTCTGACGCGTTGTAAAGATGCTCGTGACTCAGGTTGTTGTAGTACTCACCGCCCGGTGCATAGGTGACGACCGACACCAGATCGCACGCGAAAGCCTGCTGAATGAGCGACATGATGGCGGGGTTGGTTTCGCCGGATGGAGCATCGTCTTTGGGGATTTTGGTGAAGTCCGGCGCCTTGCATTGGAGCTTCGAACGCAGCTCAAGCTGGGTCGCCAGATCGCTCACGCTCGCCTGGTACGCGTCGATCACCGCGGGCGCATTCGCATTGACTAGCTCGGGGCGAATACTTCTCAATTGCTCTGCGACGACAGCGAGGGCGGCCTGTTGACTTTGGGTGTCGAGCTGCAGCGCTGACATATCCGTTAGGCCGCCGAACACCGCCTTGGCGATGCTCGTGGGCCCAGCGATGGCGCGCATCTGAACGCCTTTTTGGTCGAAACAGTACGTGCATTCATTGCTCTGATTGCGGTCGCTGAGGAACAATTGCGGGTAGACTCGCGGCGCGCCTAGTCCGTACTCGCGATTCAAGTAATCGCCGATCAGAACATCGACTGAACCGTGTTGTTGCCGCGCGGAGGCATTGATTCCGCTCTTGGGCTTGCTGCCCACCAGTAGCTGGGCGCTGGCGGTCCTGTGCAGCTTGACGTCGTGAGTCACCTCGATGCTGTCGAACTTGGTGCCCGACATCAGCGCCATGTTTTGGCGGTAGGCCTTCAGTGGCTGGAGGATCGTGCCGAGGCTAGCATCGGTCAGCGCGTAATCGCCCACTGCGGACTCCGCCCAGACTGCCTTGCGATCTGGTGGCACCCCGAACGAATCGACAAGGATCAAGAGCCGCAGCGGTGGCTTTGCCTGCGCCTGCGCCTGCACACCCGAGCTACGCAGCGCAAAGAAGGGTGCCGCCAGCAGCGCAGAAGCTGCTTTCAAGAACTGTCGTCGTTTTTGAGTGGTGGTGACGCGCATGCCAACGCAGTTCCCGTTAGGTTGAACCAGGGCTCAACAAACCAAGCAGCCGGAATTTGTAAGCGAGCGCAGAATGCCTGGTGCGTAATGTCTGCGTCGAATGAGCGTTTTCGTGATCGTTGGCGGGCGCTCGACCATACAAACACCGCCGTTGCCCGACGCGACCGTGATCATCGGGCACTGCTCTCGAGCCACTGCGTGAGCTCAGGGTGACGGCGAGCGTTCGCATGAAAGCGCCGTTCGGCGCGGTCGAGCCAGCGTTTGATCGTCGCGACCGAGACCTGGCAGGCAGACGCCACCTCCCGCAGCGCCATGCCATCGATGTGGCGCAGCGCGAATACCGCCTGTTCGTTGTCGGACAATACCGACAACGTGGCGTACACGCCGCGCAACGCGCGCCGGGCTACGGGGTCGAGGCAAGAGGCCGCGCGCTCGCAGCGCTGCTCTTCCGCCGAATCCGAGAACGACCGTATCCAACGGCGGCGGATGCGCGTGCGCAGGACGTTGCGCGCGGTCGTCGCGGCGATACTGCACAACCACGGCTCGAGCGCGGCAGGATCTTACAGGAGGTGCAGCGAAGTCAGCGCTGCCGCGAACGCCTCTTGACACACGTCGTCGCGCTCCAGGTCAGGCCCTAGGACGCGGGTGATCGTCCGCGCTACGGGGCGCGCGTAGCGCTCGAAGAACGCCGCCTGAGCACCCGGCCGCCGCTCTCGCATCGCTTCGAGCAACGACGACTCGTCACCGGCAAACGAACACGAAGGTACCCGATGTGCTTCCATTGGAACTCGCCCGTTCGTTCGTGCGCGTTCGTGGAATTGAACTTCCGCGTTGTTGAAAAATGGAATTTTCAGTTCATGGTGCGTCGTTCATTCAATGAGTGGGCTTCGAGCTGTATGGTTGAGCAAGCGTGAGCGATCACGAAAACTGCAGGTCACTAAAGCGCTATTCCGGCAGGACGCGCTCGTTCGCAGGCGTTCCTCAGTGATCGGTGCCGAGTAGGCTGCTGACACGGGGCGCGAGCGCACTGTGCGGGTACAGTGTGAGAAAGCGACGGGCTTGTGCTTGGGCCCCGGCATGGTCGCCGCGCGCTTCGAACGCTTCGATGCGCAGCATGGCGGCTTCTTGATTCAGCGCGCCACCTGGGAAACGCCGCGCGTAGTCGTCGAGCAACGTGAGCGTTTCGGCGGAACGCCCCTTGGCCGCGGCGGCGCGGGCGCGATCGATCAGAGCGATTTGCTGCTGAATGCTAGCTGCGCTGGAGGGTGTCGCTGACGCTGGAGCTTTGAGGAGCGGGGCTTGCTTGATGGCCGGGGTCGCCGCTTCGTCGATGTCGGCGTGCGCGGGCGCTACCCGGGCTGGCGGAGCCAGGTCTTTGGGCGCCGTTGATGGGACTCCGGCCCGCGACGCGACTTCACTCTGAGCGGTGAGTTTCCAGTAGGCCGTGCCACCGACGCCAGCGCTCGCGATCACGCCCAACCCTAACCATTTGAGCGCCGCGAAGCGTGCGCCAAGTCCGACGCTCGCGGCCGTAGCCGCACCCGTGGACGCAACCACCGCACCGGAAATTCCGAGCGCCACCATCGCGGCCTCGCGCGCCCGCGGGCTCGGGCCCTCAGCATCGCCAGCAGCCAACAATGACGTTTCGAGCTCGGTCGCGCCGTCCATGAGCAGCCGCTCCGGGTCTTTCATGACACCGCCACTCCCCGACGCGGGCGGCCGAGTCGGGCGACCAGGGTCCGAAATTGCTCGCGCGAGCGCCGCAGTCGCGAGGCGGCCGTACCAACTGGCGTCCCGATCAACTCGGCGATTTGCGGAGTTGAGAGCCGCTCTAACTCGAAGAGCACGAACACCTCGCGCAGATCTTGGTCCATGGCTTGCAACGCGCTGTCGAGCAGCCGAACGGCACGCTCTTTATCGATCTGCTCGTCAACTGGGGCTGTCGTGCTCTCCAGGTCGTGGCCGGAGTCTCGAACGGTGCGCAGCTCGGCGCGGCGCAGGTCGCGATACAGCCGCAGCGCAGTGCCATAGAGAAATGACCGCTCGCTACCCGGCCGAATGTCGGACAGGCGTTCAGCGGCGATCAGAAACGCCTGCTGGGTCGCGTCGTCGACGGCTTCGGTGCCGAGTCCCAGGCGTCGCAAAAGCCTCCAGATGAAGGTGTAATGAGCCGCGAACAGAGCGTGCAGGCGTGCCGGGTCCTCGAGAGGTACGGCAGGGGCATTGGCAGGCTTCGCGGACATCAAACGCCCCCCTAGTAATGGACGGGCAGCTCCCGGCGATCACGAGAAATGATCTGAATCGTTCCTGTTGGAAATACCCGGGCCCACATGCCAAGCTCTGTCCGTGCGACACGGCCCCACAGTGGCGCTCAGTATCGCCTTGGCCGGGCTCGTCACCCCCGCCGTTTGTTCGGCGGCCGCGCCCCTCGCTACCAGGCTGGATTTTCAGGCTAGTGGGGGTTGCCCCGATGCCGCGTCGTTCGTTGCCCGGCTGCAGGCGCGGACACCGGTCCGCCTGAGCGAAGCGGCCGACGCCTTCCGGCTGCAGGTGTGGTTGGCGGTCACCGCGGGCGGTGCCCAAGGCCAGCTCAGCGCCGGACCGCTGGAGGACGCCGAGGTCCGCGACGTCGCTGGGCGTGACTGCGGCGAGGTGGCGGACGCATTGGCGCTGATCGCCGCGTTGATCGTCGAGCGCGTCAAGCAGCGACACCCCGAGCCGGTCGCGCGCGAGCCGCAATCGGTACCAGCCGAGCCATCGCCTTCTGCACGGCGTTCTCGTGCCAGCCGCAGAGGCCTGGCGTTGGGTTTTGCGGTCACGGCGGGTCGCCCCTTCGATTCGGCGCCCGTCGCCGGTGGCGCAGTCTCGCTGCTGGTGGACAGTTGGCTGTCCTGGTGGCTCTCGGTTGCCTATGCGCGCAATGATCTGCTGACCGAGCCACGCTCGGCTGAACTTGGGTTCGGGGCGATCACGTTTGGTATTGGCCCGCATGGGCTACGGCTTGGCAAACCCCTGCGCCTCACTGCAGGACTCGCCGCGCAGGGAGGCTTCGTGACTGCGAAAGGGGTTGGGGTCGATGTCGCGCTTGCGGTTCGTCGTAGCTATTGGTCGGCCGGGTTGCTGGCTCGGCTCGCCCTCGATTTGGCACCGTCGGCCAGCGTCTTCGTCGACGCTGGCGGTTTTGTCCCGTTGGTTGAACGGCGCTTCGTCACGCTTGCTCCGCAGCGCCTCGCCGGCTCCACCTCCACCGTCGCTCCACAAATGGGGCTGGGCTTCGCGCTCCAACTGTGAGGAATGTGAAGGGTCAACGGCTTGCCCTCCTGCTGAGCGGTATTTCGCTGTGGGCGGCGTGCTCGTCCACGAGTGACGTGATTGGCTTCAATCGCCCGGCGCTGACCGGCGGCGACAGTTCGACGAGTGGCGGTCGGGCGGACGGCGGTGCGCCGGGCAATGGAGCCATGCCGGCGGCTGGCGATGGCGGCGCCGGAACTCCACCCGAGCGCAGCTACCCCAATCTTTTTGGTGAGCTGCTCGGCAAGACCGAGAACGAGATCACCCGAAGGTTGGACTCGGACTACGCGCAACTCTTCCACGGCGATCCTGCGGATGAATCCGTGTTCGTGCCCGTCGGAGCCGATCGGGCGTACCTCTTGGATCCGCGACAGGGCGACGTCCGCGCGGATGGCTTCAGCAACGCACTGTTGATCAGCGTCGAGCTCGACCATCGCGACGAGTTTGACAAACTGTGGCGCTGGGCGCAGCAGCACATGGTCGCCACCGACGGCGCGCTGCGCGGCTACCTGCGTTCACGGTGCGAAACGACCGGCGTGTGCGCTGACACGGTAGCAGTCGAGCCCCATGTCGGCGCCACGACAGCCCTCTGGTTGGCAGATGGTCGTTGGGGCAGCGACGGCGCCCTCGACTACCGCGCGGACGCGCTGCGCTTGATGGCAGCGACCTTTCGCGTCGAGCCAGCCGCCAGCACCGCGCTCGGCGAGCTGGCCGGGATGATCGAGCCGAGCCACCAACTACCGCGCGCCACGCCTTACGCCGTTGACGACACCCTCACGCGAGCAGTCGTCTTGACCCCAGCTCATTTCGCGCTTTGGGCCGAAAAAACTGGCGACGCGCGAGCGTTGACGTTGGCGCAACGGTCACGCGAGCTCCTGGCGAAGATCGCCGATACCGACACCGGCTTGCTGCCGGACTCGGCTTCGTTCGACGGTGTTGCGGCAGCCGCCGACGGAGATTTTTCGGCCAACAGCTATCCGGCGCTGGAGGCCATCTCGCTCGACGCCGTCTGGTTCGAGACTTCCGCTTGGCATCGCGACGAGGCCAATCGGCTGCTCGGCTTCTTCAGGGCTCCAGTTGCTAACTCCGCTTTGGCAGCAACGTACACTCTCGCTGGCGTTCCCGGGGTCAAGCTGGGCGACACCTTGTCGCTCACGGCGCCAATCGCCGCGCTCGCCCTGCCGGCCACAGTGACCTACCGCGCTGAATTCGTGCAGGCCTTGTGGGATGCCAAGCTGAACACCGGCACCTCCAGAAAATTTGGCGACATGCTCTACCTCCTGAGCTCGCTGTTGCTCAGTGGGCGCTTCCGCGTCTACTGACCTGCAGACGCAACCGAGCTTTTGTAGGCGCTCGAGCACCGCGACCGGCCGTGGCCCGAGCGTCGCTACATCCCCCAGGCACACCGTCTGATCGGCCCCGCGGCGGGCGATGTCCTCAAGCACCGCATTCAGCGCGAGCTCGTTGCCATGAAGATCCGAGATCAGCGCCACTCGCGACACGCCACGAGTATGCCCGACGCATCCGCTCAGGCGAACGTTTTCTGGAGCGGCTTCGTGGGGCGCAACCTCGAATCGTCGAGGCGCCCGAGCGGCTCGTTTACACTTGGGCTATCGAGCCAACCAGTACCGAGGCAGAGCTAGTGACGGTGCAGTTTCACGCGCATCCGCTGGGCACGGAGGTCGTCGTTACCCACGAACGCATCGGCGATCCCCGCGCGCGCGACCAGCACGCCATCGGCTGGGAAGGCTGTCTCGAAGGCTTGGCCACCCACGCGCAAGGGCTACCGGTCCTATCGCCCCATGACTCAACGCGCTAATGGACTCGCGTGGCTGTCGATATCACCACCGAAGTCTTGATCGAGCGACCCTGCAGTGTCGTGGCTGCGTTCGCGGGTGATCCGTCGAATGCACCCCAGTGGTACGTCAACATCAAGTCGGTCGAATGGCAGACGGAGCCGGTGGTTGCGGTCGGCGCCCGCGTGGCATTCGTCGCGCAGTTTCTCGGACGGCGGCTCGCCTACACGTACGAAGTCGTCGACTTCGTCCCCGGTGTTCGGTTGGTGATGCGCACAGCGCAGGGCCCGTTCCCGATGGAGACCAGTTATGCCTGGGAAGAGATTGGTGGCCACACGCGCATGAGCCTGAGGAACCGCGGCGAGCCTCACGGATTTTCGGCCGTGGTTGCGCCGCTGATGGCCGGTGCGATGCGGCGCGCGAACGTTAAGGATCTCACACAGTTGAAGCAACTGCTCGAAGCTTGACGGCCGTCGGGGCGGTCGGACACCAAAGAGACGATGTCTGCCTATCGGTCGAGTTTTGTCGGTGCGGCAACCCTGATGTTGATTGCAGCCTGCTCGGGCACGCCGGATCCGGGCCCAGCGACGGGAACGGCTGGCACAAGCTCCGTTGGGACCGGCACCGGCGGAACTCCTGGCACCGCTGGCAGCGCGAATCCCAGTGGCGGCACCGCCACCGGAACTGCGGGCGCGACCGGCACGGCGGGTAACAGTACCGGCGCCGGGACAGGCGGAACCGGCAGCGGCACGGCTGGCTCTGCCGGAGCGGTCGGCACAGCGGGTACTGCGGGTGTGAGCGGTGGTGCTGGTAACTCGGATCCGCCAGCGTCGCGGCCGATCAACGTCGAGGGTACCGGCACGTTCAGCCAGAGCTACAACGGCCAACCGCTCTACCTCAACAAGGATAAGAAGCCGATTCAGGGCAAGCTCTTCCTGTTGCTGCCTGGCATCGGCAACGGTCCGGGCGCCGGCGGCTTCGAATCGTTCGTGAAGTCGTACGGCTTCCATGTCTTCGCGCCCAAGACCGACACCAACCTAACGGGTGGCAAGGTCCCGCAGATGTACAAGGACGTGCTGAAGGCGACGCCGATGGATCGCGAGGCGAACCGTCAGGTCGGCGAGGCGCACGCGGAGCTGTGGGACGGTAAGGATCGCGTGAGCTGGTACACGCCGCCGACCAGCATCGTCGAGCAGACGCTGGGCGCGATCAAGTTCGGCATCGCGAACGATCCGGGCGGCGACTGGGGCTACTTCCTCAATCAGGACGGAACCCTGCGCACGACGGACATCTACGTCGTCGGCTACTCGTGGGGTGCGCAGGCATGGGCGATGATCTCCGCCTACGTAAGGTTCGGCCGCGTCATCTCTGCCTCGGGCCCGGTCGACGAAGGCTTCCCGAACGCCACGTGGATGACCGATCCGTCGATGACGCCCAATGACCGGAAATTCGTGCTCGCCAGCGATGGCCAAGCCGAAGAAATTTTCCCGAACGTCATGAAGGCGGGTTGGCCGGGCGCGGTGGTGATGGTGACGCCAACCAGCAAGGGCCCTTACGCGGCCGATCAGCACCTGTTCGAGATGGTCGGCGGCGACGGCGGCACGACCCCCGGCGGCCACACCGTGTTCTGCAACGACAACCCAGCCAACGGCTGGCTACCCGTCTGCAAGCACGTCGTCGGCGTGCAGTAGTCTACCCGAGCTGCGCTCGGGCCGTGGCTGATCTATGGTCGGAGCCATGAACGATGAGATGCGGGCCAAGGTGTCGTCGCTGCTGGAGGCGGTCGTCGCCGCAGATGACGTGATCAAGCCGGAGGAGCGCGACTTCGTGCGCCGCGCCGCTACCCGCTGGAAGCTACCCGAGCCGGACGCGCCGCTCAGCCTTCGCAGTTTGGGCAGCGCAACCGAGGCGTTGCGTACGCTCGATACCGCTGCGCAGGCACGTGTCTTGGCGCTGCTCGTTGATGCGGCAGCGGTCGATCGGCACCTCGATCCGCGTGAGCACGCGCTGCTGCTAGCAGCTGCTGCAGCGTTGGGCATCGAGGCAACAGCCCTCGAAGAGCGCTTGAACCAGCGTCTGAACGCGCCCGCCGGGGCCTGACCGGCGTTCGAAGAAGTACCAACCCCGGCCGTTCAGTCGGGTAGCCGCCGCTCATAGCTCGGATAACGCGCGGCGCACCGGGATGGCGGCGGCACGGCGCGCCGGGAGCCAGGTAGCGACGATGCTCAATGTGCCGACTAAGCCGAGCCACCCCGCGACGCTCGGCAGTGAGATAACGAACGGCAACGGCGCGAGAAATCCTAGCCGGCCGATCATCGACTCGATGCCGGCTGTAACTGGCAGCGTGATCAGCAACGCCAGCACGGCGCTCAGCGTTGCCGTGAGCAAGCTCTCGCTGAGCACCATGCGCAGGATGCGAGACCGCGACGCGCCGAGCGCTTTCATCACGCCGATCTCCCGTGTGCGCTCCAAGATGCCAGTCGTGACCGCCGAGGTCAGACCCAATAGCCCGACCAGCGCCAGAACCGCGGCGAGCGCGCCTAAGGCACGTACCAGGATGATCACGTGGTCACCAACGGCGGTGCGCAGCTCCGCGAACGGGATCACTGCTTCCACGCTGGCACCGGAGGTCGCCAGCGCTTGCTCCAAACGTCGGATCACGTCCTCGCGCTGGCTCGACGACGCCGAGAGCGTGCTGGCCCGCGCCAGCCGCGCTTCGCCGAAATTTTCCCTGAAATTCGCGAGATCCATGTAGACGACGCCAGCGGCGCCAACTTCCTCGACGATGCCGACGACGCGCGCGGGCCGCGTTTTTCCGTTGGCCGACAGCAAAACCGCCGCGCCGACGCGTAGGCCACCGCCTTGCGCGGCCGCGACGTGATTGAGCACCACGTTGTCGTTGTCTCCGCCGCGCAGCCATCGGCCTGCCAAGAGCGGAAACGCGATCAACTGCGTCGCGGGCGGCGGGGCCAGCAGCGTAAGGCTACCGTGCCCACGATCGGGATAGGTCCGCACGGTATCGATCTGACCATCGCGCGCGAACGCTGCAGGCGCATAGCCCCACCACTCGGCCGCTTTGACGCCCGACACTGCCGCCAGGTCGAGTGCTGCTGGCGCTGCTTGGTGCAAGCGAACCTCGACGTCGTAGTGGCGTGTCTCGCGCATCTTGTCCAAGTTGCGTTCCCAAGCTTGCGCGACCGACAGCGCTGCGATGAACAGCGCGCCGCCAGTCGCGAGCAGGAGCAGCGTCAATGCCAGGCGCTTCGGGCGGCGCAGCAGGTTGCGAATTGGACTCGGCAACCGCGCCGAGACGGCGACTCCTTGCACTACGCCGTGCGCTTCGATGCAGTCGCGGATCGACGCCCGAGTGGCGCGATTTATCGGCGCAAACGCCATGGCTAACGGCAGGATGATGCCGCTGGCGGCCTGCACGACGAACACCCACATTGGCACGCTCGGGTCGGCGAGGTCGAAGTTCAACATGTTCGCAACCGCGCGCGCCCCTACACGCGCGCCGAGCAGGCCAAGTGGAAGAGCGGTCAAAGCCGCCGCGGTCGACAGCCCGCCGACCAGCAATGCGTAGAGCCCGAAGAGCTGGCTGGTGCGCGCGCCCAACGTCTTCATGACGCCGATTTCCCGAACCTGGCGCGCCAGCATCGCGTTGAGCGACGTGGCCACCAGCACCGAGGCCAGGATCAAAGAGAGCACCGCAAATGTGACGAGCAGCAAGTTGAAGGTGCCGCAGAAGGCGCGAAAGTCCGTCGCTCAGTTCATTGGCGGTGGTTTCGTCGAATCATTCATGCAGCGCCTCGACGACGCGCACGGCGACAATCCCGCGAAGCTGGCTGGCGAGCTGCGCAAGCTTGCCTTGGGCGTGGTCGCCGTCGCGCGACCGAAGAAAAGGTAGGCTGGGCTTGGCGCTGATGCTCCGTCAAACGAAGTTGAACGTGATTGCGATGCGCTTGGCGGATTGAGTGGGGGAGGAGCTGGCGTGGTAGTGGCGGCCGTCGAACGCGCACATCTTGCCCTTCTTGGGCGGGACAGTGCCGGCGATCGTGAAGCGCCCAGCGTTCGCGTAGTCGGCGGAGCGTTCGACGCTTACCTCGTCGACGCGCTCGTTGAAGACCACCGTGTCCCCGTCGCTGTCGTTCACGTAGTAAACCGCGGTGTGGTGCGGCTGGCTGAAGTCGACGTGCGGGTTGTGATGGGGTGCGAGGCCGGGCGTAGGCGTGAACAGGCCAACGCGAATCCGCAGTAGCGCTTTGAACTCGAGCTTGGCCTTTTCGCAAAAGACGAAAAGGATTGGCAAGAGCAGTGGGCTGAGTGGTGACACGCTCGGCTGGGGGTCGTCGGTTAGGTAGGCCATATGGCTGAACCCACTGAACGACGTCGCAAAATTTCCCGCGCCTCGTGCCGCCTCTTCTTGAAAGGTCCAGAGCATCTGCGGCGACGCGAGCTCGCCCTCGATCATGTCCTGGTAGGCCTTTGGGATCGCGCTCGCGATTTCTATGATTTCCATCGAGGAGGGCATCTTACAAACGGCTACTTGGAAGGAGTTTTCACGGCTAGGTGCGGAATCTTCCGGCCAGAGGGAATCGCGTCGGCCAAGTAGTCATGTGGGAAAGGTAGCGGCAGGTCGCGAGCATTCACAAGTTGATGCGATCGGATCGGATGTCGCCATGAACGTAGCTCCCCAAAGTCTGAGGGCGTTCGGATTTTTGCTAGTCGTAACCAGCAGCGTCGCCTGTACGGGCGTCGTCGGAAATGACGGTACCAGCGGCAGCGGTGGTTCGGGCAGCACCGGGCAGGCCGGCTCCTCCAACAATGCCGGCTCCTCCGGCAACAACCCGGCGACCTGCGACGCCTCGACCGGTCCGGTCACCACGCCGATCAGGCGGCTGACCCAGTTCGAATACAACAACACCCTTCGGGACCTGGCAAAGGCTCCAGCAACGGACCTGCCGGCCGAGGACTTGGGGAACCTGTTTGGCAACGACGCAGCGACGCAGTCGGTGCCGCCGACGTTGATCGAAGCGTACAACGGCTCCGCCGCCACGATCGCGGCGTCGCTGACGACGGCGGCGCGCATCAGCGGCTTGGCGGCCTGTGCGACCGCGCCCGACGCCGCCAGCGAACCAGCCTGCGCACGCACCGCCATCGAGGCGTTCGCGCCAAAGGCTTACCGCCGCGCGCTCGTCGCTGGCGAGGCCGACGCGTTGGTTCAGCTCTTCCAAACCATTCGCGCCAGCGGCCAATCTTTCCCGTCGAGCTTGGCTGCGGTGATCGAAGCCGTCCTGCAAGGACCTGAGTTCCTCTACAAGCCGGAGTTCGGCGCTCCGGCGGAGGGTCGTACCGATGTGCGGCGGCTGACCGACAACGAGATGGCGGTTCGCCTCTCGTACCTGTTCTGGGGCTCGATGCCCGATGACGGCTTGGTGATGGCGGCGGCTGCCGGTCAGCTTCACTCGGCCGAGCAGGTGAAGACGCAAGCCACGCGGCTGTTGGCTGATGGCAAGTCGCGCGACGTCGTGCGCTACTTCTTCGACTTCTTGCTGCCGATTCAAGGCCTGTCGGCGCTGCAGCGCGACACCAAGCTTTACCCAATGTTCAACGCCACGATCGGCGGGCTAATGCGCACCGAGGCCGAGACGTTCCTCGAAAAAGAAGTGTTCGAGGGCTCCGGCACCTGGCCTGGCATCCTGACGGCGACGTCCACGTACGTGAACGCCGATCTAGCCACGTATTACGGCTTCCCGAATGTCACCGGCAGCAACTTTCAGAAGGTGACGCTCGACGGCGTGAAGCGCGGCGGGCTGATGACTCTCGGCGGCATCGTGGCCGGCCCGGTTCACTCCAACAAGACGAATCCAGTCACGCGCGGCTCGCTCGTCGTGAAAAAGCTGATGTGCCAAGCGATCCCGCTGCCTTCGGGCGACATCGCCGCGATGGTCAAGCCGCCAGCGGACGACTCCGCGCCGACAGCGCGCGAGCGCTACTCGATGCACAGCGCCAGCCCGATCTGTCACACCTGCCACACCAACATGGATCCTGTCGGGTTCGCGCTCGAGAAGCTCGACGCGGTTGGCCAATGGCGCGAGCAAGAGAACGGCGTCAACATCGACGCCAGCGGTGACTCGCCGCTGCTCGGTACCTTCAACGGCCCGGTCGAGCTGGGCAAAAAGCTCGCGGCGTCGGAAGTCGCGCAGGCGTGCTTCGCGAAACGCTGGGTCGACTACGGCTACGCGCGGACCAGCGACGACAGCAACTGCAGCCTACAGCGTGCTCAGGAACGCTTCAAAGCGGCGGGCTACAACGTTCAGCAATTGCTCGTCGAGTTGACCCAAACCGACGATTTTCTCTACCTGCCGGCGGTGTCGCAATGAATCTCATCGGAAAGCTCAAGCTCGATCGTCGAACCGTGTTGCGCGGCGCTGGTTCCATCGCCATCGCGCTGCCCTGGCTCGAGGTGATGGGGACCCAAAAAGCGGCCCAGGCGCAGGGCGCACCTGCCGCCAAGCGCTTCGTCACGGTTTATCAACCGGGCGGCACGGTTGCTCAACAGCCGGGCGGCAAGGTCGCCGAAAAATTCTGGCCGAGTGGCCCAGCAACCGCGCCGGTGCTGAGCCCGATCTTGGCGCCGCTGCAGGCGGTGTTCCCCAAAGTGCTCGTGCCCAAGGGCCTAAGCATGACCAAGGTTTGGCACAAGGCGGGCGGCGAGCAGCACCAAGCGGGCATCGTGAGCTGGCTCACCGGCGTGCCGCAGCCCGGCTCTGGCGCGTACCCGAAAGGGCCTTCGATCGATCAGGTGCTGGCCAAGACGCTATCGGTCGGCAAGAAGCTGCCCAGCCTTCAGATGGCCGTGCGCTGGGCGACCGGCACCAGCAACAGCAAGCTGGCACCGCAGAACGCCGTCAACTTTGCCAATACGGCTGAAATGCTGCCGCTGCCGCCGCAGCTCGATCCGCAGAAGCTGTTCAAGGATCTGTTCGGCACGGTGCAGCCAGGCACCGACACGAGCGGACAAACCGCGGCGATCGCTCGCAACAAATCGATCTTGGATTTCGTCAGCGGGCGCTACCAGGCGTTGTCTGCCCGGCTTGGCGCGCGCGACAAAGCCCGGCTAGAAGAGCACCTCACACAGATCCGCGCCTTCGAGACTGGTCTCGACAAGCTGGTGAAGGTCGGCGGAGCCTGCGCGCCGCCGGCCGCGGTGGACACCGCCGGTTACAATCCCACCCTTGGCACGACCATGTCGCCGACGACCGACGCGGTCATTCCCATGGTCGGAACCTTCATGATGGACATGATGGTAATGGCGCTGGCGTGTGAGATCACGGCCGTCGGCTCCTTCCAGTGGACCGACACCGAAGCCAAGCACACGTTCCCGTGGCTCAACCTGAACAACCACCACCACTACTACCAGCACGACGGCAACGACGCGTCGAAGAGTGATTTCGTCGATGGCTACGCGCCCGGCGCGTGCGAGCAGATCTGCACCTGGTACTCGCAGATGCACGCTCACATGCTTGGCGCGATGGACAAGGTCGACATGGGCGGTCACACGCTGCTCGACGAGACGCTGGTGTTCTTCGGCAGCGAGCTAGCGTTCCCACCCCAACACCTGAAAGAGAACATGCCGTTCTTGCTGGCCGGTGGCGGCATCAAGGGTGGGCGGGTGATGGACTGCGGCGCCAGCACGCCGCACAACAACTTGCTCGTCTCGATCCTCAATCACTTCGGCGACAAGAGCACCAGCTTCGGCGACACCGAGTTCTGCCAGAATCCGTTGCCGAGCCTCACGGCCTAGCTGCGCGGCTTCTGATCTTTCAGCACCTGGCTTGCTGCCAAACCGCAGGCCACTTGCGGCGTCATCTCCGCGCCGAATGCGCGTTGCGGTGTGTCCAAGGCACAGTGCGCTAGGCTGGCCCGATGGCTGAAGAAATCCATCTGGGTCCGGCGATTCAAGGTAGCGCGCGAGCCGACACCAAGGCCGAGACCGCGACGTTCGAGCTCGAGCTACTCGGGACGCCTTCCGAAACTTGGCGAGCCGAATTCAACACAAAGACGGCGGGCACGGTGCAGGTAACGTTCGAGCGTCGAGCTGCAGGTCGCGCGGCGATGGCGCTGCGAGTAATTTGCAGCGGCTCCGAAGCGGTAACGGGAACGGTTCAGGCGCTTCGGCAAGCGGTGACGGACACCAATCTCGAAATGGTCCGCCGCGAAGAGAAGCGGACGCTGGACCGCAATGAGCAACAGGCCAAGCGCGACGAGCTAGAGCGCGCGATCAACGCCGAGCTGATGAAAATAGCCTGAGTCGAGCTTTACGACGAGCCGACACAAGCAGTCGGTTGAGCTCATATTTGGGGGCAGCACCAGATGCCCGCACCTTCGGTCACGACCTGCACGCAGGCGGCGGGCGCGGCTCCGAGGCAACTGAAGGCGTAAGGCTTCGCCGACTCCGTGCAGCGCAGCGTGTCCTGCGCGCCGAGACGCACGCAGCCGGTTCGCTGTACAGCCTGGGACTGGCACGTGAAATAGCCGTTCTGCGCGGTTTCGCAGCCGGTGTCTTGGGTGCAGTCGTAGCTGGACTTGGTGGTGCAGGTGAGCCAAGCGTCGAACTGCTTCCGACAGCCGTTGCCATCGTAGTCCTGCTGTTGTTGCTGGCAGTCCGCGACATTGGCGTCTTTGGAGTCGGCGCCGATCGGGCATTTCTTTTCGATCGCATCGAACTGCGCGCTGCACAAATCTCCGCTGTTTGCTGCGGTGCCGCCTGCCGCGCTCGTGCCGCCTGCCGCGCCCGTGCCGCCCGCTCCAGGGCTCTTACCGTCGTCGGGGGACCCACACGCCAGAGCCGTGAGTCCCCAAATTACCGCGCCGCCCAACGCCCATTTCCTGATCATGTCCATTTTCCTCAGGCTACGCGCGGCGAAGGTCACTGACAACGCCAGGTGTGCGCAGTCGCACCGGACTGAGCCACGTCCCTATTTCGGCTCGTTCTCCGCAGAAGTTGCAAGCGGCGGTGGCAGAGGCTCGCGCGGGTTCGCGAGTCGAACATCCGCGCTAGCCAGGAGGGAATCGCTTTGCAATGCGAGCGCCTCGATCCAGAGGCGAACGATAAGTGGCCCGAGGATCGCGCCCCACGCACCGAAGGCGGCCATACCGCCAAAGAGCGACACGAACAAGAGAAACGTCGGCATTCTCAGCGAGCCGAAGCGCGCGTAGACGGGGCGCAGCAGATTGTCGACGCTGCTGATCACGGCGAAGCCGAAGACCGCCAGAACTGAGCCCTTGATCGTGTGACCCGTGAGGAAGAACCCAACTGTGATCGGCGCCCAGACCAGGCCCGAGCCGACGACGGGGATCATCGAGGCCAACCCGGTGATCGGTCCGAGGACCCACCAGCTCGGGACTCCGAGCGAGAGGTACGCGAGCGTGGCGACGGCGCCTTGGGTTGCGCTGGTCAGCCCGACCCCAACCAGCAGCCCTCGCCCCGTCTCCTGAAAAGCCGCGCTGTAGCGCTCGAGGTGGCCAGCTTCAATCGGCGAGTGGCGCCTGACCCAATCCCACAAACTCGACCCATGGAGCAGAAAGGCGTGCGCACCGGCGAAGTAAATGAACAGGGCAATCACGCCGGCAGCCGCCGCGCCCGCGACGTCCTGAAGGAAGCGCGCGCTCTGCGGCCCGTAGCGTCGTACCAAGTCCAGCGCAGTTGCCAGATCGTTCGGCAACGGCGTCGGCGCCGCTCCGGTCCCTGTGGCAATCGACGCGAGGGCATTTTTTGCCGACGACTGCTGCGCGACCAGATGCGCCAACTGCTGCGCTCCGGAGACGACCCCGAGTACGATCGCAACCAGCGGCAGCGCCAGGACGAGAAATAGCAACAGTGACAGCACAGCGGCTGCGCGGCGCCTGCCCTTGAGCACGCGCTCGAAGCGCACCAAGAGCGGGCGAGCAAGTGCCGCCGTCCAGGCCGCGAGGACGAGCGCGGGCCAGAGCGGCCAGCACACGTACATCGCCGCTGCGGTGAGTGCGACGATCGTCCAGCGCAGGACGGATGGTGAGCTGTGGCCGTTCATGGTGCCAGCTGACCACGATTCGTTCGCCCTACGGTAGGCGCGATGCCACGACCACGCGGCGGGCCATCTCAAGAACACCGAGCAGGCTGCGCCGACCCTGGGATCCGTGACACTGGGCTCCGAGAGTCGTGACAGGGCCGTCGGCCCGCTGTAATGATTTGTCGCAGGAATGGACTCACGATTGCGCCCGCCGCCGTGAGTCTCGACAACATGGACAAAGTCACTCCGGCGCCCCGTGCGTCAGTCGGTCTTGACGGCCCTGCACCGAGCAAGAGCGGACGCGCTCGTTTTCCTGTCGTGGGCGTCGGCGCGTCAGCAGGCGGGCTCGCCGCCACTACGGAACTGGTGCGAGGCCTCGGTTCGCGCTCTGGCGTGGTGGTCGTGGTGGTCCATCACCTTGCTCCGACACACGACAGTAGTCTGGTCGACATCTTAGCTCGTGCGACCGTCATTCCCGTCCACGCGGCAACTGACGGTCTGACAGTTGCGCCCAACAACATCTACGTGATTCCTCCGAACGCGGACCTCGAGCTTGCTGGGGAGACTTTGCGAGTCATTCCACGCGTCCACGATGCCGGGCTCCATTTGCCGATCAATCGTTTCTTTCAGTCTTTGGCCCGCGACAGCGACGTGCTTCCGATCGGCGTGCTGTTGAGCGGGACGGGTTCTGACGGTACGCTTGGCGTCAAGGCGATCAAGGCGGAAGGCGGCATCACGTTCGCTCAAGACGCCAGCGCCGAATACGCGGGCATGCCAGAGAGCGCGATCGCGACCGGATGCGTGGACTTCGTCCTGCCGCTGAAAAGGATTGCCGAGGAGCTCGTCAGAATCGGCGGACACGCAGTCCAGGGTGAACCGGGCGGCGCTGCCGCGAACGATGAGCCGCAGTTCCGACGCGTTCTCGGTGCGCTGCGCAAAGCTAGTGGAGTCGACTTCGCTAGCTACAAGCACTCCACCCTCCGGCGCCGCATTCAGCGTCGTGTGTGGCTTCATCGGCTGACCGATCTCGAAGCGTACGCGGCGCTACTAGACCGAGATCCGGCCGAAGCGAGCGCGCTGTCCGAAGAGGTGCTCATTCACGTGACCGGCTTCTTTCGCGACCCCGAGGTGTTTGAAGCGCTCAAGGCGCAGGTTTTTCCCAAGATTCTTCAAAATCGGCCCAGGCTTACACCAATTCGAATTTGGGTGCCGGGCTGCTCGACGGGCGAGGAGGTCTACTCGATCGCGATTTGCTTGCTCGAGTATCTGACGGATAACAACGCAGCCGACACGCCGATCAAGCTGTTTGGCACCGACGTGAGTGCCAAGGCGATCGAGACCGCGCGCGCGGCGAGATACGCAGACGGCGTCGAGCGCGAGGTCTCGGCGGGCCGACTCCAAGCCTTCTTCTTTCGGGCGGCCGGGTCGTATCAGATCCGCAAAGACGTTCGGGATCTTTGCGTATTCGCCAAGCATGACGCCACACGCGATCCGCCTTTTTCGGGGATGGATCTGATCAGTTGTCGCAACCTGATGATCTACCTCGGTCCGACCCTGCAAGATCGGCTGTTGCCGGTCCTGCACTACGCCTTGAAAGATCCAGGCTTTCTCGTGCTGGGCACCTCCGAAACCACGCGTGCCTCGCCCGGGTTTGCCGCCCTCGATCCGAAACACAAGCTCTATGCTCGCACAGCGGTCGCGCGGCGACTCCCGCTGGACTTCACCGTGGCGTCTCTGCCCGACCCGACCTTGCTCGAGGCAAGCCCTGCCCCGGGGTCGGCTGCGCTCGACGTCTACCGCGAAGCCGATCGGCTCGTGCTCGCCCAGTTTGCTCCGGCCGGCGTGGTCGTCAGCGACGACTTGGTGATCGTTCAATTTCGCGGCAAGACCGGCGCGTACCTAGAGCCCGCGTCCGGCGTGGCGACCTTCGACCTCTTGCGCATGGCGCGGGAAGAGCTTCGCTTGCCGCTACGGCAAACCATTGACGAAGCCCGCGCAAAGCGCGGCGCGGTCCGAAAGACCGGCGTATTTCTGGCGGGGCCACCCGCGCAGCGGGCCATCGATATCGAGGTCATCCCGTTCGCGGTTCGGTCCACCCAGCAACAGTGCTTCATCGTGCTCTTCCAAGAACAGCTGCCGGCGGGGAAAAGCCTCGAAGCCGAGGGCGCAGGCACCCCGACGGCACCGAAACCGACGCCGGAGCCTGAGTTGCGCCGAGAGCTCGCCGCCACGCGAGACTACCTGCAGTCGGTGATCGAGCAGCTCGAGGCGAGCAACGAGGAGCAGAAGGCCGCGAACGAGGAGATCACGTCCAGCAACGAGGAGCTGCGCAGCACCAACGAAGAGCTGCAGATGACGAAGGAGGAGCTTCAGGCGACGAACGAGGAGCTTCTGACCGTCAACGAGGAAATGGTCGTGCGCAACGTCGAGACGACCCGCATCAACGACGACCTGACCAACGTCCTGACCAGCGCCGACATTCCGATCGTGCTGCTCGGCGGAGACTCACGCATCCGTCGCTTCACGCCCGCGGCGGGCAAGGCGCTGCAACTCGCTGACAAGGACATTTCCTGGCCAATCGCCGATCTCGGGCGGCTGCTGTCGACGAAGATTGGGCAGATGGCCGCACAGGTCGTCGAGCAGATGCGGCCCGAGCGGGCCGACATGCAGGACGAGGCTGGGCGTTGGTTTGCAATTGCCGCGCGCCCCTACGTCACGCTCGACAAGCGCATCGACGGCACGGTCGTCACTGCGATCGACATCGATGAGGTGACGAAGGCGGCCCAGCTCGTGATCGAAGCCCGCGCGTATGCTGAAGGCATCGTCGACACTGTGCGCGAATGCCTGCTGGTTCTCGATCGCGATGGCCTCGTTCGCTCCGCCAACCGAGCCTTCTACACGCTGTTCGGGGCGACCCCGCAGCAGGTCGAGGGCCGACTGTTGCACGAGCTGGGCCAGGGTGAATTGAACGACCCGGGGCTGGTGAAGTGCCTTGGCGAATTGACCGAAGAACAGGCGCTCGAAGACTTGCGCCTGGAGCGTGACTTGCCCGGCGTCGGCTTGCGAGTACTGCTGCTCAACGCGCGTCCGATCAAGCATGCCGAGCTCGTGCTGCTGGCCATCCAGGATGTGACGACCCGAGTGCGAGCCGAGCAGGCGCTCGCGCAAACCGAGCTCGAGTTTCGGAACGTGCTGAGCTACGCGCCCGCACCCATCCTGACCGTGGACGCCGGCGGAAGCATCGTCTTTGCGAATGAGGCAGCTTACAAACTGTTCGGCTTCGAAACGGGCTCCCTGGTAGGGACTCCAGTTGATCTGCTCGTGCCCGAAAGTCTCCCTGAGCCCCACCCACTGCATCGTTCCGAGCACGTGGCTGTCGCTTCCCCGAGAGCGATGGGTCGTGGCCAGCAGATACGCGGTCGAAAAAAGGACGGGACAGCGTTCCCGCTCGAGGCCGCCCTGAGCCCGCTGGCCAGCGAGGGCAGGCAACTCGTGGTGTGCTTCATCACCGACCTCACCGATCGCGAAAAATCCGAACAGGAGAAGATCCGCGGCTATCAAGAGAAGCTGCAGCAGATGGCCTTCGAGGCGGCCAGGGTCGAGCAGCGCGAGCGGCGGCGCATTGCCGTGGATCTCCACGATCATATCGGTCAAGCGCTGGCGCTGGCGAAGATCAAGCTGGAGGCCACGTGTGAGACGCTGAGCGGCGAGCCACGCCGAGTTGTCGACGAAGTCTTGCTGCTCGTCGCGCAGTCGATCGTCGACACGCGCAGCCTAACCTTCGATCTGAGCCCGCCCATCCTCTATGATTTGGGGCTCAAACCCGCTCTTTCGTGGCTCGTCGAAGACGTCGAGAAGCGCTGCGGCATCGCCATCGAGCTCGAGGCAGACGATGACCCGGTGCCGCTCGATGACGAACGGGCTGCAATGGTATTTCGTGCAGTCCGCGAGCTTTTGATGAACGTCTTCAAGCACGCCAAGTCACCGACCGCGAAAGTCATTTTGCAACGACAGGCCGGCGAGGTCGTGATCGGCGTCAAAGATCAAGGTGTCGGCTTCGATGTCGCCACGTTGACGTCGCAAGGGCCAGCAGGGTTCGGGCTCTTCAGTCTACGCGAGCAAATCAGTCGCCTGGGCGGTACGGTGGAGATCGCTTCTGATGCGCGTGTTGGCACGAGCGTTAGTCTGCGCGTTCCGTTTCTCCGCCCTGTTGGCGATGCCTCGCGTTTCGACGAGCCGCCACCGGAGAAACCATGAAGATCCTACTTGCGGACGATCACCGGATGATGCGCGATGGCCTTCGAGCGCTGCTCGAAAGAGCGGGCCTCGAGGTCGTCGCCGAGGCAGCCGACGGCCGCGAGGCAGTGGCCCTGGTGCTTCGCCTGCGTCCAGACATCGTGATCATGGATGTCTCGATGCCGGACCTGAACGGAATCGATGCCACGCGCAAGCTCAGTGTGGAAGCGCCCGGAACGAAGGTGATTGGCCTTTCGATGAACGCCGACCGCCGCTACGTATTGGCAATGTTCGCGGCCGGCGCCGTCGGCTACCTGCTCAAGAGCTCGGCGTCAGAAGAGCTCATTCAGGCGCTCCACGCCGTCAACTCCGGCCACAAATACGTGAGCCCGGCGATCGCCAACATTGTCCTCGACCAACTCACGGACGGGCCAGCATCGCGCCGCGCGCGCAACAGCACGCCGCCGCACGACCCCCAGGGCGTGAATCCGCTCACGGTGCGAGAGCGCGAGGTGTTGCAGCTCCTCGCGGAAGGCAAAGCCTCTAAGGAAATTGCGGCGCAGCTCGGCGTTTCGCTAGCCACCGTCGAAACCCATCGACGTCAGATCATGGACAAGTTGGGCCTACGCAGCGTGGCGGAGCTGACGAAGTATGCGATCCGCGAGGGCCTGACCTCGATCGAGTAATACAGACCTCGGCAACGCCCTCTGCGCATCACACTAATGGGCGTGTCCCTGAATGCTGCGGTCTCGGCGTGCCCGTGCCCGTGCCCGTGCCCGACGGTCCGTGAGGCTCGTCTTTGAGCGTTGCTTGGTGTGTAGGCCTTGTCTGCGCGCCCAGCTGGGCGCGGCGCGCGCGGGCCAGGCCCGCGCCAGGAACCTCGGCCTATCCAGGAGAACCTTGGCGAAACCGCTTACTTTTGGGCATGGGCCCGGATGCCGGGAACCTCGCGCCGAGTTGGCTCATTGGTTTCGGGGACAGGAATCATCGGATCTTGGGGTGGTTCTCACGAACCGACCCCGCGACACTTACAGGGATGGAATCAGGTTTCGCAGAAAGCGCCGGTCATGTGCGCGGCGAACTTGGAGAGCGACACCGCCGAGCCACAGCTCTGACGCGCTCAGGCACCGCTACCGCGGGCGAGACTTCCGAGCGCTTGTAGAGCAGCGACCATGAAGCTTGCCGGAATCGACGCAAACCTGCTCGCAGCTCTCGACGCACTGTTGCGCGAAAAGAGCGTGACGGGCGCTGCCCGATGCCTCGGTGTGGGGCAGCCTGCCGTCAGCCATGCTCTGTCGCGCCTGAGGGAACACTTCAAGGACGAGCTGCTGGTGCTGAACAGACGCAAATACGTGCTGACCGACAGGGCAGCAAAACTCGAGGCGGCGGTCGCTAGTGCGACGCGTGCGCTGAGCGAGGTGTTCGCGGATCGGCCGGGCTTCGACGCGGCGACAGCGTCCTGTCGCTTCGTGGTGGCGTGCTCTGATCTGTTGGCTGTGCGCTTGGTCCCCGAGCTACTTCGTACGCTGCGGCGTGAAGCACCGAATGTCGAGGTAGAGTTCCGTGCTGTCGTGGGCGTGTCGAAAGAGTCGTTTCTTTCGGGCGGGGTCGATCTCGCGCTGGGCATTTTCGAAGACGTCCCTTTGGGGATCAACCAGCAGTCCCTCTACGACGATCGGCCCGTGTGCGTCGTGCGCGCGAACCACGAACAGGTGGGGGACCGACTGAGCCTCGAAACCTTCAGCAAGCTCCCGCACCTGGAGATCGGCCCGATTGCGGACGCGACACCGGGGCTCCAAGTTGATCGCGCGCTCGCGGCCCTCGGCAGGAGCAGAAAGGTGCCCCTGCGGGTTCCGTACTATTTGCTTGCGCCGCATATTCTCGAGCATACCGACCACGTAGCCACGCTGTCAGCGAGCGGCGCGGATATCCTGGTGAAAATGGCTGATCTGCGGATTGTCGAGGCCCCCATTCCACTTCCGACCCACCGGTACTCGCAGATCTGGCGGAACAGCCGCGACGATGACAACGCACACAGCTGGTTTCGAGAGCAGATCGCAAGCATCTGTCAACGCCGTGGGCTGGCTTCAAAGACAGGTCACTTGGTTTTGCACCCCGCCCCGGCTGCTTGAAACGGCGCTCGTCAGCGCAGCTCCTTGAGCAACTTTGCCCAGCTTTCACCGTGATCGATGCCGAGCTCTCGCGCGATCTCCTCAAGCGCGTTGTCCTCGGCGGGGCTGACGGCCTCCGGCTGGTCCAGCGCCTTGGCCGTGCTGCGCGCAACGCCTTCGGCATAGGAAAGCAGCGCGGGTAGCTCGCTGAAGTCGACCTCGATGTCATCGGGCGCCTCGGCCAAGAAGTAAATGTCGCGCAAGCCCTCGACGATGTAAGCGTGGGTTGGGGGCGCCTCGAGCCAGCGACTCAAGACCGCCATGGCGGCCGCGCTCAGGTCGTAGTGTCGCGCTGCGAACGAATGGATGCGCTCCTTTTTCACGCCCTCCATCTTGCCGTCAGCCCAAGCCACGTAGATGAGTGGCAGAAGTTTCAGCACGCGATAGTCGCTCGGCGGGATGCCGAGTCGCTCGAATGAGCTGCGCAGTTTATCCCGTTCCATATTGCCTCGTCTGGGTTCTAGTCAGTCGTTCGCTTCAGGGTGTTCAGGCGTAGCTGGTCGAGCAAGTCGTCGAGGTCGGCTTCGGAGGCGGGGAGGCACGAGACGAGTCGACCCAGGGTATAGACGGCGAGGCGCGTCACGGCGTGCCGGTGGAAATCATCCGCTACGATTGAGCAATGAACGTGCCGAAGCGTGCAACCGGCCCCGCAAAAGCTAGAAGCGCGCCGGGTGAATCAGCGGCCTCGTTCCGTTGCGGTCTGAGCGAGCTTGGACCCGCGGGGTCGGTCGCTTTCCTGAAATGACCACACGCGGCGGCGGCACACGGCGCAGTCACCAGCGCGTCGAACGCCGATAAACCGTTCCCACCAGCTTCGTGTCAGCCGATAGATGTCGCCGCTGCAGCGCGTGCACTTCATGTCACTTACGGGAGTTATACGCTCGGCCCCGTGTTGCGCCAGCGTGAGGCGCCGCTGGAGACGATAAACTCTTGCATTAGCGTTACGTATTCATCCACGACATACCCGACATGCCTGCGCCTCGAAACACCTCCGCGGCGGCGGGACTACCTCGCGCCGAGCGAGGCAGATTAGCCCGCGCGGCGCACGCGCAAATTCTGCGCGACAAGCGCGTTACATGGTCTGCACGCAGATCGCGATTCAGTATCTCCACTCATTTTGGAGATGGCGAATGTAGTTTGCCGGAGCTACGTTGCTCGTCCGGCGATGACTAAGCTCGAACCGCTGCACGCACCGAAGGACTCAGCGCAAGTCGCTTTACAGCGCGAGATCGCGCGGGTCCGCCGGTCCGAGCAGTCGCTGCGCGAAGACAACGAAGAATTGCTGGAGAATCAGCGACTGCTCGAAGACGCTCGTGATGATTTCGCCGAGCTCTACGACTGGGCGCTGTTGCCGCTGCTGACGCTGGGGCCACAGGGGACCATTCGCAGCGCTAACCTGGCAACGGCTGAGCTTTTCGAGCGAGAGCGCTCGTGGCTCGTGGGGCGTTCCTTCCGCATGCTGTTCCAAGAGCTGGATCGGTCGCAAATCGCCGATTGTTTGAGCGTGGGCGCCATCATCAAAGTGTGCAAGGCGTTCGTGGCGCTGGCCGACGAGGCACTGGTGCCTGTGCAAATCTCGAGGCGTTTCTCGCTGCGAAAAGTCGGTATCTGCCACGTTGCGTTGATCGACTTGCGGACGCGGGATGGCGCCCGCAATCGGCACTTGAACGAGCAAGACTACGTGCCGTCGCGTCGACGCATCTTGTTGGTCGAGGACCAAGTGGACACCGCAGAAGCGATGCAAGAAGTGCTCGAGCGCAACGGCTACCGGGTCGTGTCGGCCGATTCGCTCGAGACTGCAGTCGACGTCGATCTGGCGCGCGTGGACGCGATTGTGAGCGACATCCGGCTGCCCGATGGCTCGGGGAACGATCTGCTTCGTCAGCTGCGCCGAGCGCGCAACGTTCCCGCGATTGCGTTTAGCGGTCTGGCCGCCCACGCCGATATCGAAAACTCGAAACGGGCTGGGTTCGATGACTACTTCCCCAAACCGGTCGATTTTCCCCGGCTGCTCGCCTCGCTCGCGACCTTGCTCGCGCCGCGACCACCAGAAACATCGCTGGTGACTTGATTCGCAGGCGCGACACCCGCGGGCAATACCCGCCTAGTTCGGGCGACTCCGGTTCGAGGCCTGGCGATAGGGACGAACGAAGCGTAGGCTCTACCCTCGATTCCTAGCGTGTTCGGCGTTGGCGCCACGGCGCACTTCGCGTAGAGAGCAGGCTGCTTTGACTACCAAGCAAGAGACTTCGTGCCCGATCGTTGGCATCGGTGCTTCGGCAGGCGGGCTAGAGTCGTTTCGACGGCTGCTGGGCGCGCTGCCACGCGAGACCGGCATGGCGTACGTGCTGGTCCAGCACCTCGATCCCCACCACGAGAGCATTCTCGCGGAGCTGCTGTCGGAGGTGACGAGCATGGACGTCGCCGAGGTAACGGGCGACGTGAAGGTCGAGCCGAACCACGTCTACGTCATACCTCCTGCCAAGGGTTTGATTCTGGCCGACGGCATGCTGAAGCTCGTTCCCAGGGAACCCGGGGCGGTGCACATGCCGATCGATTCTTTTCTGAAGACATTGGCGCAGGCGCAGCGGAGCCAGGCGATAGGTGTGATCTTGTCGGGCATGGGCTCGGACGGAACGCTGGGCCTGCAAGCGATCGAGGGCGAGGGTGGGATTGCCTTCGCGCAAGAACCGACATCGGCTCAAAGCCCCGATATGCCGCGCAGCGCGATCAACGCTGGCGGCGTTGACTTCGTGCTGACGCCCGAAAACATCGCCGTCGAGCTCGAACGCCTGAGCAAGCACCCCTACGTCGCCGTGCGCTCGCCGGCCGTGACCGGCAACGACGACCCATCGGACACCAGCGAAGAAGCCGAGACCAAGGCCGATCAAGAGGGCCTGGCGAGGATTCTGCAACTGCTGCGAAAGACCAGCGGCACCGACTTCAGCGCCTACAAGAAGACCACGCTGCGCCGCCGCATCGCGCGCCGGATGGCCGTGAGTCACGTCGAGACGCTCCGCGACTACGCAATCCAGTTGGAGGGCGACACGGCCGAGGCTCGCGCTCTGTACGAAGACTGTCTGATCTCCGTGACCTCGTTCTTTCGCGACCGAGAGGTGTTCCAGGTCTTGAGCGAGCGGGTTTTGCCTGCATTGTTGAACGGTCGCACGGACGACGCGCCGCTGCGGATGTGGGTGCCGGGCTGCGCCACCGGTGAAGAGGCTTATTCGATCGCGATGTGCTTGCTCGAGAGCATGGCAAAGCTCGCGCAAAATCCGACGCTGCAGATCTTTGCCACCGACCTCAGCGAGAGCGCGCTTGCGAAGGCTCGTGAGGGCACGTACTTGTCGAACATCGCGCGTGACGTCTCGGCCGAACGTCTGCGACGCTTCTTCACCAAGGTGGGGGACAACTATCAGATCAGCAAAGCCATCCGCGAGATGTGCGTGTTCGCACGCCACGATTTGACGCGCGACCCACCCTACTCGCGTCTCGACCTGATCAGTTGTCGCAACGTGCTCATCTACTTGGAGCCGCGCCTGCAAGACCTGGTGTTCGCTACGTTCCACTACGCGCTTCGGCCGAACGGTTTTTTGATCGTGGGCCCAGCCGAGAGCGTCAACGCATCATCGGCGCTATTTTCCGTTATCGAAGAGAAACACAAGATCTATTCGCGCAACGCCACCAGCGGTCCGCAGCGCTTGCTGTCGCTGGTGCACGACAACAACCCGCGCCGCCTCGCGGCCGAGCGACTGGCGCGAAAGCCGGCGGAAGCGGACGTGCCGCGCGAAGCCGACCGCATGCTGCTAGCTCGTTTCGGACCAGCTGGTGTCGTGGTCGACGAGGGCCTGCGCGTGTTGGAATTTCGCGGCGACACCGATCCATTCCTCGATCACGGCCACGGCAAGGCCAGCCTGAACCTCGAGCGGCTTTTGCGCCGAGGCTTGCTGGTAGATTTGCGACAAGCCGTGGCAGAGGCGCGCACAGGCAGCATGCCGGTCCGGCGAGCAGGCTTGCAGGTCCGCTACCAGCGCAAGCTGCAGAGCGTCAGTCTGGAGGTCATCCCGATCCAAGGCCGCGCGGCCGCGGAACGCTGCCTGCTGATCCTTTTCGAGATCCAGGGCGCGCCGGTCGCAATCGAAGAGCGACCCGCGTCGGCGGCAGATGAATCGAGCACGGCCACGGATCGCGAGATCGAACGGCTGGGGCAGGGTTTGACCCAGACGACTGAATACGTGCACACGCTGGTGCGCGAGCACGAGTCTGCGCTCGAGGAGCTGCAATCGACCACCGAAGAAGCGCTGTCCAGCAACGAGGAGCTGCAGAGCTTGAACGAAGAGCTGCAGACTGCCAAAGAAGAGATTCAGTCTGCGAACGAGGAGCTTGCGACGCTGAACCAAGAGTTGCAAGATCGCAACCATCAGCTGGCGCGCTCCAACGAGCACATTCAGCGCGGGCTCGACAGCGCCAACGAGTTGGTCGACACGGTGCCCGGACCGCTGGTGATCCTGAATCGAGATTTGCGAGTCGAGAAAGCCAACCTGGCTTTCTACGAAGCGTTCGCCGTCGACGCCGGGCTGGCACGTGGGCGACCGTTGGCCGAGTTAGGCACCGGGCAATGGAACGTGCCCGAGCTGCTGGCGGCGCTCCATGCGGTCATCGACACTGGCACGGCACTCGAAAGTTTGGAGGTCGAAGCGTCATTTCCCGGCATCGGACGTCGCGCCATGTACGTGAATGCGCGGCGCCTACAACTGGGCGCCGACGCGCCCGGGAGGCTGATCGTCGCGCTCGAAGATCGAACCGAGGTCAAGCGTGCCGAGCGCGGGCGCGACCTCCTGCTGCAGCTCGAGCACGACGCACGCACGCAAGCTGAGGCCGCCGACCAGCTCAAAGACGAATTCGTGGCCACCGCGTCGCACGAGCTGCGCGGCCCGCTCACGGTCATCTCGGGCTGGATGAATATCCTGACCGACGCCGGCGCGAACGTAGACCCCGCCACCTTGTCCAAGGCGCTTTCCGCGATGGGTCGAGGTGTGAAGGCTCAGGGGCGCCTAATCGCCGATCTGCTCGACTACTCGCGCATCGGCGCGGGGAAGGTCGAGCTTCGCCGCGCGCCGATCGATCTGCTGGCCGTGGCCGAAGCCGCGCTGATTGGAGTTCAAGCGGCGGCCAACGCCAAGGACATCCATCTGCAGCTGTCGCGCGAAGACGGAGCGTGCACCGTGCTCGGCGATTTTGACCGCATGCAACAGGTCTTGTGGAATCTTTTCCTCAACGCCATCAAGTTCACCGCGGTCGGCGGCTCGGTTCGAATTTCGGTCGCGCGAGTCGTGAATCAAGTCCACGTGTGCGTCGCTGACAACGGCTGCGGCATCCCCGCGGAGTTCCTGCCCCACGTTTTCGATCGCTTTCGGCAGGCCGAAGGCTCGAGCGCACGCGCACACCCGGGGCTAGGCTTGGGCCTCACCCTAGTGCGCGAGCTCGTCGAGCTGCACGGCGGCACCGTGCGCGCCGAGAGCGCTGGCAAAGATCTGGGCGCGACGTTCACGGTCGTGCTGCCGGTCCCGGCAATCCTGCTGTTTCCGACTGAAACAGAGCCAGTCCACCCGCTACCGCGCAACCTGCTTCCGTCCTCCATTCCGCCCGAGGCGCCGTCCACACCGCTGCACGGCCTGCTCCAAGGCACCCGCGTGCTGGTCGTCGACGACGAGGCCGATGCCCGTGAAGCGTTGGTAGAGCTCTTGGCGCGCTACGGAGCCGAGGTGCGCTCCGCCGCGTCGGTCATCGAGGCGATGGCCGCCCTGGCGGCCAGCTTGCCGGATGTGCTGGTCAGCGATCTCGGCATGCCGGGCATGGACGGCTACGAGCTCATTCGCAGGGTGCGGCTGTTGCCCGCCGATGCGGGCGGGCTCCTGCCGTCACTCGCCGTCAGTGGCTACGCAACTCCCGAGCACCGCAAGAAGGTACTTCGGACCGGCTTTCAAACGCACCTCGAGAAGCCAGTCGCCGCCGCAGAGCTCGTCAACGAGGTGGCGCGCTTGGCCGGACGCTCGAGCGACGCGCAAGTCGGCGACTGATTTCGCGCACGGCACAGGCTTTCTTGTCGAGCTGTGGGTGCGGAGTTGGAGCAGCCGCGGTCGACATTCGATGGTTACCCGGACCGACCAGCCTGCTGTAGCCACTTACCCAGGAAAATGGCCGCATCAGCGGGCGGACACCCCGCCACTGGTTTGCTAAGCTGTCGGGGTGTCGATGCGCGCCGCCTTCTTCCCCCTGTGCGCGCTCGGGCTCGTCGCAGCGTGTGGATCCAAGGGCGATCTGATCATCGGCAAGATCGGACTCACGTCGGATGGCGGCGGCGGCGTTTCGGCGGCCGGCACGGGCGTCGACGCGACGGGCGGAACGGCGCTCGGCGGAGTGGGTGCCGGCGCGGGCACTGCCACCGCGGGCACGCTTAGCGAGAGCGGACAGACGGGCGACCCACCTACGCAAGCCGGGGCGGCTGGCATAGGTGCCGGGGGCGACCACGCGTGCGCGGTAGAGGAAGAGGTGCCATTGGGCAGCTTGATCCATCGCTACAGCTTCGATGGCACCGGCAGCGGCGCCGTGACCGACTCGGTGGGTGCCAAGAACGGCACCCTTGAAGCCGGAGCAATGCTCGACGGCAGCGGCATCTTGACGCTGCCGGGGCGCGTCAACGGCAAGAACGACCAGTTCGTCGCCTTTCCGGGCGGGATTCTGAAAGGTCTCACCGACGTAACGTTCGTGATCTGGACGAGCTGGATCACCGGCGGCGCTGGGTTCCAACGCATTCTGGACTTCGGCGACAGCAACATCGGCACTGGCCAGGGTGACTCGGGGCGCAGCTACCTGGCGCTGGTGCCGACCAGCAACTTCGCCAACGGCAACAAGCTGGGCGCCGAGCTAGCGGCTCCCAGCTTCCCCACGCTGTCGCTCGGCTCCGACAAGAACATGGCCGACGCGCTGGAGGTGCAGGTGGCGTTGGTGGTCCGCAGCGGCGTCGCGATCGAGCTATACCGCGAGGGCGAGCTGCTCATTCAGTCGCCGACCAACGTCACGTTGGCGAAGATCAACGACGTGAACAACTGGCTCGGCCGTTCGCAGTGGTCCAAAGATCACGGCTTTCACGGCACTTACGACGAATTTCGGCTCTACCGGACAGCGCTCACCGCCTGCCAACTGACGACCCTTCGCGATCGCGGTCCGGACACGCTGTAGCGGCTCACCTAGGTCGCGTCGTTTGGCGAATCTGCGGCTACTTCGGCCAATACTTCAGCGGCCGCCTTCGACAGCTGCGCGCGCGTGACGCGTCCGCTGGCAGGCGCTAGCAGGAGCGCTGCAACACCGCCCACCGCGATGCCGGTCCCTAAACATGCCAAATTGCTCGGCCAGTTGCTGGTGCGCTGGGTGGGGCGCGGCGCCACGAGGCCCCAGCTCGATATCACGTCAGCGAGCTGGTGCCGGGCCACCGCGAGGCCGATTGCCAATAGAATGTTTGTAGACGTCTTCATTGCTTGTCCGAGTTAGGTAGCAAGACGCGTGTTCAACATCGAGGCAAACGCCGCACAGGCGTCGACGGTGGTGAAGATGCCGACTACCTTTTTGTTGTCGCAAACGACGGCCGAACCATACTTCTTCTCGGCCATCGTCATCACTACCTCGTCGAGGGGTGTCTCGGGCGTCACCACGTAGGGGTTGGGCGTCATCGCTTCGCTCACCGGCACCAGCTTCGGGTCGACGCTGCTCATCGAACCGAGCAAATTCAGGTCGCGATCGGACACGATTCCGACCAACTTGCCCTCATGCAACACCGGCAAATGGCGGACATGTTGCTCGTGCATCATCCGATGCGCCGTGGCCATTGGCTGCTCGTCGCCGATCGTCTGAATGTCGGTCGACATGTACTTCTTCACATGCGGAATGGCTTTGGTCATTGGAAGCTCTAGGCCGGAGCAAGGACCGCGCCAATGCTTCAGCGGGCCACGAGCGGGAAGCTCGCGTCTTCGCTCATCCGATCGCGCTGGTGGTAGGTGTGGCGGCGGCCGTGGCGATCGCGGTGCTGCGTGCACCAAAGCTCGCGCCCGTCGGTCGCCTGACGCACTTCGCTGCAACGCGCACAAAGCGGCTCAATTTGCGCGAGAGCTGCCAGTGGAGGATGGGGCGGAATGATCAATACCGGGCAGGACGCGTGACGCACCACGCCCTCCGCGACTGAGCCCAAAAGCCAACGAGCGACGCTGTGGCGACCATGCGTGCCCACGACGATCAGGTGAGCCTTGAGCTCCGATGCGAGTTGAGTGATGCCGAGCATGGGAGCGTCGATCCGACTGTGGGACACCACCTTTACGTCCGAGCGAAATGAGCCCTCCATCTGCACGAGCAGGCGATCCACATGCTTGGCAAGCATTGCGCTGAGCTCGTCCAGCCGTAGCGGGCTGGTCGGCTCGATGGCGTCGTAGCCTGTGGCGGGAGCAATGCTCGCCGGCTCCGTCACCCTGATCGCGTGCAGCTCTGAAGTTGGGTGCAAGGCCGCGAGCTCGTAAGCCCTGCGAAACGCTTCATCGCTAAGCTCCGAGAAGTCCATGCCGACCACGACGATGTGAGGATCTGACTGCAAGAAGGTGCCTTTCGATTCGGATCGCGCGTAGTGGAGTACCAGCGGCTACCCGGCCGTACGCGGCGGAACCGGTACGGTGCGGCTAAACGACGCACCGCAGCTCAGGGGCGAACTGGAAGCGTGGCGGGTGCGGCGCCAGTGATGCTTTTTACGGAGTCGTAGATCAGCTCGCGGACGTAGAGTGGGTTGTGGACACCGCCGGCACTGGCGCGGGCCAGCAACAGGTAGTTGTAAACCGCGCCGGCTTCGTCGCCGGTGAGCCCGGTGACACCGGGCATCGTCAGGTCCAACTTCATCTGCGTGTCAGCAAGATCAGCGACGCTCAGCCCGCTGTACGGGGCGGTCGAGCTGCGGGTGAGCCAGCCTTTGGCGTTCAATGCCACGCGCAATTCCTGAATGCCGGCTGTCATGACAGTCTTGCCACCGCCGACATCGAAGCTCTTGGTGTTGGCGTGGCAACCGGCGGTCGTGCAGGTCGAAACGTGCGGCGCGAACGAGTGGTTGCCCACGCCCTGGTTGCTGGCGACGTCCGGCATATGGCAGGTGATGCAGCCGTTCTCGAACGCTTGATGCGAGGAGTTTCCGTACGTTTTGCCGGCGAAGTGGTAGCCACCCAGGCCGGTGTAGATGTCTGCCTGCGGCCCTTCGTGCGGTCCCCAATGCGTGCTCGTCAGGGTGTTGTTGGCAGCGGTGACGTAGTTCGTCACGTCCTTGCGCGACTTGTGACACCACATGCAAGCGTTGCCGCTCGTGTACTTACCCGCGGCAGTGCCGTCCGACAAACCAAAGGCCGAGCTCTTTTCGAGCATCGCCTGGTCGTTGGGTCCCGATGGAACGCGCAGCGGAAACGAACCCGGCTTGAAGGTTTCGCCTGTCAAGTGTGGATCTTTGCTAGCAGAGCTGTCGTGGCAGGTCGTGCAGTGCACCTCCGCGACCGACGAGCCGCCCGCGTAGGTGGACTCCGTAATCTTCGAGTTGGTGGTGGCCAGGTAGTTCAACTGACCGTGCACCACACCACCAGGACCGGCGCTGCCGGCAAAGGTCACGTTGCCGGCGACGCGCTGCTCGATTGCGTCGAGCGCGTGGCAGTTGCCGCACGCTTGCGGCCCAGTCCAAGACGCCACTTCCTCCCCGCCCAAGTTGGCGATGAAGGTCGCGTAGTGCGTGCTGCCCTTCCACTGTTCCACCACACCCTTGAAGCCGTGACACGGCCCGAGGCAGCCGGTGGTTAGCGCACCAGCGTTCATATTCGAGCCTTCGCCGCCCCCGCCATTCAGGCCTGGCGCGCCCATTTCGCCCGTTTCGCCCGTTTCGCCGGTCGGCCCAGCCACTCCGACCGGTCCGCGCTCACCGTCGGGTCCGCGCGCACCGGCCGGCCCACCTGCGCCTGGTTGACCATCCGCACCGCCGCAAGCCGCCACCGCGACAACGAATGCCCCCGGCAGAAGCAGCAGCATGGCTAGCGCGGAGTAGTTAAGGGTCTTCATACTTTGGGTACTTTCTCGTGCAGTCGTGGCGAGCCGATCGCGTCGAGGACGACCGACAACAGATAACAAGCAAAGGCCGTGCCCCCAATTACGTGTCCCACGCTCATCGCGAGGATCACCGGTAGCGGGGTTGGGTCGAGGACCGAATAGCCGATCAGCGCCAGCGCGAGCAGCGCCAGGAAACACGCCAGCCGCAATAGCCCCGGCACCGAGTGCCGCAGCAACCGCTCGCGAAGGCTCACCGCGACGTCTCCGGTGTGCTTTGCGCCTTCGTAAATGGATGGGCATAACCGTGGCATCCCGCACTCACGCAGCTGACGCGATTCGAGTCGAGCTCGGCCTTGAACGCGCTGTGATCGGGCACGCTTTGCCAATCGTCGACGGTCGTCGTGTGGCACTGTCGACAATTCAGGTTGTCGTACGGCTTGCGCAGGTGGATGACTTTGAGCGCCTTTTCCAGCGGCATTTGCCGGTAACCGCCCAAGTAGTACTCGTACACATGGCGCAATCCGCCGGCCTTGGTCAGCGCGTAGCCGTACATGCCGTAGTCGGCGTGGCACACGTAACAGCTCCGGTCGCCGAAGAACGGATTGCGCGAGTGACGCGCGGCCAACGATTGCGCCGCCGGATCGACGGCATTCTGGAAATGGCTGTCCATCACGTGACACGAGCCGCAAAACTCACGGTGAGTCGTGGCCTCCATGCCGGCAACCGTGGAGGTTGCAGCGGCGAGTGCCGGGAAAACTCCGAGCCCGAGCAATAGCCACAGCTTCACGCGCAGGTCGAGCGGTGGGCGCTGGACCAGGTACCAGACGAGAATCGCCGCCGCGGCGGCTGAAGCGCTCAGCACCGCGAACCTGAGCCAGGTCGCCTGTTCCACGGCTGACACACTGAATGCGTTGCTCGACCGGCCGCAAGTCATTCGAACCAAGCGTCAGTCGCGCTTGCGGCAGAAGTACGCGGTGCGGCAATTGGACGCACCTGCCGATCGATAGTTGGAATCGATCACGAGCACCAGTCATTCGCGCCGTTTCGCTCAGCCAAAGCAGGTAGGCTCGACGGCGTCTGGATGGCTCAATCGCGTAGCTTGCCGTTGTTTGCGGCTGCGATCGTCGTCGCAATCGTGCTGGCTTGCTCGGGCTCCGACACACACGAGGGCAGCACCGGTCAGGGCGTCAACGTCCAGCTGGCGTGGCAAACCGCGCGCGAAGTGAGCGGCCATCAAGTGCACGTCGTCGAGCAAGGCGTCGAGTGCGTGAAGTGCCACGAGCTTACGGCGAAGGGGGTGGGCACGGCTTCGCCCGCGCGCTGCAGCGCTTGTCACGAGCAGGAGGGGCGAATCCACCACGCTGAGCGCGAGGCGCAAAAGCGCTTCGGCCACGACGCCAAAGCCGACTGCACCAGCTGCCACGCGTTCACCGCCCCCAAGCTTGCGGCACAAACAGTCGAAGGGCGGACTTCCCACGCGGAATTCTCGCCGGAAGACTGCGCACGCTGCCACGCGCAGAAGCAGGGCGAGACCCCCGCCGTCGTCGTGCACGGCTCGAGCGACTGCGTAAGCTGCCACGAGCCGCACCAAGACGCCGCGCCCCGGCCCGGGCCGTGCGTGGATTGCCATCGGGAGATATCCACGAACCACGCCGCGGTCGGCAAATCGCCGATGCAGGTTTGCACCACCTGCCACCAGCACCAGCACGCGCCAGCCGCCGAAGCCGTCGGTACCTGCCAGACGTGCCACGCGACCCAGCAGCCGATCGTGCCCAAGACCGCGCTCTTCGCCGACGGCCACAGCGAATGCATCAGTTGCCACCGGCCGCACGACTTCGGCAAACAAGCTACAGAGCCGTGTCGCTCCTGCCACGCTGAGATCCACGTGCTCGGTGCACCGGGCGTCGCTGCTCACAATCAATGCACCAGCTGCCACAGGCCTCACGACGTGCGCGGCAGCCCGGAAAAAGCCTGCGCGAATTGCCACGCTGGCGTGCATCCGGACCATCCCAAAGTCGGCCCTGGCGCGGGCTGTGTCGGCTGTCATGACCCGCATCCTCGCGGTGCGACCGCGAGCACGACCAACGCCCATGCCAGCGCAAAAACCTGCAGCGGCTGCCACGAGACCGCACACGCTGACACGGCGTTTCACGCTGGCGTGAGCTGCACCCAGTGCCACAAGCCACACGCGTTCGCGCTCGCCAAAGGCGATCTCAAACTGTGTAGCGGGTGCCACGCGCAAGAAACCGGTCGCGTCGCGGGCCACAGCGGGCACCAAGCTTGTACAGGCTGCCACCAAGGGTTACCGCACCACCCCGGCAAGGCTGGACCAGGGAACTGTGAGGCTTGCCATGCTCGCGAAGCCCACGAAGCGCACCAGGGTCACCAGGCTTGCACCAACTGCCATGAGCCGCACAGCGGTGCTCAGACTAAGACTTGCAACGGCTGCCACGAGCCGGAAGCGCACACTGCACCGGCCGGCCACACCCAGTGCGTCAACTGCCACCAACCCCACAGCGGTGCGCCGGCTAAGGCGGCCTGCTCCACCTGCCACGCCAAAGAGACTCAATCGAAGCATGGCCAGTTGGCGGGCACTTGTACCAATTGCCATCGCCCCCACGGCCCCGGCGGCGTCGCCTCTCCTCCGGCCTGCGCGACGTGCCACAAGCCTGGGAGCTTGGGCGGGCTACATCAAGTAGCCAAGCACCAAGAGTGCACGAATTGCCACTCGGGCCACAGCGACAAACCCGCCATCGCCCGCGACGCCTGCCTTACTTGCCACGCCGATCGCAAGACGCATTTCCCGAATGCAGCCCGGTGCGCGAGCTGTCATTTGTTTGACTGACTTCACGGCAACGTGAACGTCACGCTGCCGTCTACGTGCAAGTCTGGGCGCACGAAGGTCAGATTGTCGGGCGCCATGTTTTCGTGGCACTGCTGGCAATTGCTCTGGTACGGGTGCGGCGCTGGCGGTGGCAGACCGTGACAGCTGCCGCAGGTAGCCTGGGTGCCATCGACTTTCGTCCATTGCGGCGCGATGTTGCTGCCGCCGGAGCGGTGCGTACCGGGGAACTTGCCGCCGTGGCAGGCGGTCGAAGCGCATGAGCCGTCCTGGTAAGTCGGTGCGGCGTCGAACGCCGTTGCGACGCCCGAGAACACCAGTTCAGCGGGCAATGCGCTGTCCAAATGGCCGACTGCGAACGGTTGGTCAGGCACGATATGACACTCCGAGCACGCGACCGCGCGTGCGCGACCGCCAGTCCCAAGGTGCGCCTGGTGCGCGCCAACGCCAGCAAAGCTCGACTCGCTGTGACCCGCGACGTCCCGCGGTGGAGCGGGATTGGCGCTGCCATGACACGAGGTGCAACCGGTTTGGAAGTCGACGTCTACGACGCCGTCTACATGGCGCAGCCGATCGATGATGGTTGTATTGTCGGGCCCGACGATCGCGCCATGGCACGCCGAACAGTTATCGAGCTGGGGATGGGGCGCGGGTGGCGGCGCGCCATGGCAGGAAGCGCACCCAAGGTTATCGCTACTGGTCCAGCTCGGCGACTCGTGCGAGTTGCCGGCGCCCGGTGCGTGACACCACGAGTCGCTACAGCTCGTCGTTCGACGATCCCAGCTCGGATTTCGACTATTCGTCGCCGCGATCCCGGTCAGCACGACGCGTGCCGGCAGACCTTCGATATGCCCGGCCTCGTCCGCGACAGCCGGAACGCTGTGGCACTCGGCGCATTCGAGCGGCCGACTGGAGGCGCCGCCCGATAGATGCGCACGATGCGCCCCCACGCCGACCGCGGTGATCGATTGATCACCGTGCGTGTCGCTCGGCGGCGCGGGATCGTCCGCGCTGCCATGACAGGCGCTGCAGTTGCCGGGTGACGCCTGCGCCGTGCCGTCGACGTGCAACGCAGCATCGACGAAGTGCCGATCGGCGTCGATCACATCGCCGTGACAGACCTCACAGCGCTGCGATTGTGGGTGGGGCAGGCTCGGCGGCAAGCCATGGCAGCTGCCGCAAGCCGCTGCGCTCGTGCGCGGCTCGGTCCACACCGCATCCGCCTGACTGCGGTGACACCAGCTGTTGTCACAGGTTCGCCCGACGGCGTCGTAGACCGGCTTTCGCCCGCCCGTGCTGGCCACGACGCCGAACGCCATCTCGGCTGGTCGCGCGTCGTCGGCGTGACCTGGCGAGTCGGTGCTCTTGGGCACGACGTGACATTCATTGCACGCGACCGCGCCGTGAGTCTTGCTCGCATACAGGTGAATCGCGTGCGCACCGACGCCGGGGTAGCCGGGGCTGACAGCACCGCGCAGATCGCGAGGCGGGGCAGCGCGTTGTAAGTAGTCCCCCGCGCGCGCCGGATCACCATGGCAAGTCGCGCAGCGACTTTGGCCGTCGTCCTTCGGCACGGCGCGTCGTTCCAGACAACCGGGGACGAGCGCACCAGAAATCGCAGCGAAAAACGCACCGCAGGCCAGCGCACCGAGCCGCCAGCGCTCGCCCGCGCTGCGAGCCGTTCGGCAAGGTTCATTCATGGCAATACCTGCACATGCTGTCGGTCGGGCTGCGCGTGCTTTGCCAGCCGCTGGGATGCGGATTGCCGCCAAAACCGCCGACTTTGTGACAGCGGATGCAGTTGGTATTCGGTCCCTGATCGTGGCACCCGGCGCACAGCAAGATGTCGCGGCGCGCTTCACGACCGTGGCTGCTGCCGGTCGCGACCGTCCCGACCCAACCGGGTGGATGCGGATTGCGCCC
The DNA here is from genome assembly GCA_038252755.1 of Polyangiales bacterium. Taxonomy (GTDB): domain Bacteria; phylum Myxococcota_A; class Polyangia; order Polyangiales; family Polyangiaceae; genus PMG-095. Next base: position 183,435 of record JBBSAB010000003.1, read on the forward strand.
GCCGGGGAGGTTGCCGCTCACTCCGCGTTCGAGGTGACACGAATCGCAGGTTTGCGGCGTGTGACAACGCGCGCAGCGCGTCGGCTCGGCCTGCGCCTCGATCGCGTGCCTGACCAAGAACCCGCCGCCGTGAATCAGCGTCGACTCGAGCTTCTCCGGCCGTCGTTGTTCGATGCTGAGCCCCTGCGTCACGTCGTGGCACCCAGCGCAGTCGGTTTGGGTATGGCAAGACTGGCAGAGTTGCCGGTCTTCGATCGCGACTTGGCCGTGGTGCCGCGCGAAGCCTTGATCATGGCGCAGGAACGACTGCGGCAACGTCCGCGCCAAGTCTTTTGCGCTATGGCACGGAGCACATTGCCCGGAGTCCCACTGTGCTTGGTGCTCGTGACACGTGAAGCACTCGCTCATCGGCGGCAGCGGCGCGACGCCTTGCTTCACCACTCCGGCGTGGCACGACACACATTGGCCTTGAAGCTCCTTCATCGCTAAATGCTGGTCGTGGTTGAAAGCAATGTGAGCGCGCACCGGCGCGGGCCGCTCGATCACCCGAGCGACGACCCGCGGATTGGCCTGATGGCAGGAAACGCAAAGTGCCGGGTCGGCGCTAGCCAGCCGCGCACCGTCCTTGCTTGAGGCATGGCAGCTGTTGCAATCGAGGCATGCGGGTGTGCCCGGCTTGCCGCAGCGCAGTCCGACCAAATGGGTCAAATGCGGAAAGCGCGCTGGGTTCTGGACCGCGCAGGCGGCTAGCAGCGCGGCAATACTCAGCGCCAAGACCAGCAGGAGCCGCAGCGACGACGGCTTCATGGTCCCCCCCGACGCGTTGGAGGACCAAACGCATACGAGACGCGCACTTCGGTTTGGACGTCCAAGCTCGCGTACGGCGAATGGGCGAGCGACGCGCCCCACAGCAGGTTCAGCGCCGGAGACGGCTCGAAGCTCAGCGTCGTCGCGTAGACGGTCGACGCTCGATAACCGCGAATCGCCTTGTCGTACAGGTACGCGTAGGCCTCGAGCGTGCCGCGAAAGCGCGCGGAGAAGCTGCGCGATAGCGAGCTGCGCAGCGAGTGGTAGCCGTTGTCGGGCGAAAGCAAGCGCGCGTACGCCAGTCGAACGAAGGTCGTTTGGGGCGAGACCGCGACCCAGCGTCCGGCCAACTCCGCTCGAGCGCCGGGTCGCTCGCCCGCGTAGATCTGCGCGAAGCCCGCGCCGTCGAAGGCCAGGTTACGACCAGCACGCAACGTCGCCAAGCTGCCCGCTTCGTCGTACGCCGCGCTGCCGAAGACGGAGAGCACCGATTGGTGAGAGAGGAACAGGGCGGGTTCGGTGTGCAGGTACTCGAACGATAGATCGGCGACACTGCTCGCGCGCGTGTCGAGCCAAACTCGAGCATCGGGGAAGCGTGCCCGCTCGAGATCCAGGACGGCGGTCGTGCCGAGTGTCGCGCTCGAAGCGAGCGGTGCGCGCGCGTCGAGCCCCAAGTTTCTGCGCGCAAGGCCGCCAGGTTCACGCTGCTCGTGGAACGACAGGCCAACTCGGCGCTCGGCCGACGCCCAGCCGATTCGTCCGCCAGTAAGCCAATATTTGCCGCGATGAGCAGGCTCCTGGGCCACCGAGTCACGCAGCAACGAGTCCGGTGCCGCGCCGAGGTGCGCGTATTGCGGCAGCTCGTTCCAGCGCGGCAAGACCGTCCAGCCGCCGTAAGCGTTGGCAGTGATGCCGGCTCCGAGCTCGGCCTGGAGCTCCGCACCATCGAAACGAACGAAGCGCGCCGCACCGCCAGCGACCTGTTGGCGGCCGAGCCGAAGCGACAGCGGCCCGCGCCGAAGACGCGCGTTGGCGATTTGCACGTCGCCGTCGAACAGCGGCTCGCCGTCGCGCGCGCCGAACAGCGCGCGGCTCCACAAACCCAGCTCGATGTCCAAGCTGTCTTTGCCCAGCGCCGTGTCCAGATCGGTAGCGCCGAGCGAGGCATATTCGTAGAAGGGGGCCACGGTGTCAGTCGAGACGAGCGAGCCGTTCGGCCCCGGCAAAAGCGCGCGTCGAAACAGCGCCGCGTACGTCTCGCTGTGTGCCCACCAGCCGTAGCGATCGCGCATGCCATCGGCATGGCCTGGCGGCTCGGCGTGCGCGCTTTCGGGCAACGCGCCGAGACCAACCACCAAAGCGGCGAGCGGGCCGAACTTGCGGGGCATCACGCGGCGCGAATGATCGTGGTCGTGAAAATCCTCACGATCGCGTCGGACGGCTCCTTGACGGTAGGCCCTGGTTTCTCTTCCCAAGCCCGTTTCCCGGCACCGTGATCGACGAGCGCCTTCATGACTGGCAGCCTTTGATATTCATGCGGCGGCCTCCTGCTTACGGCGCCGAGTCGGGGTCAGTCCCGTTTTCGAATTGTTTGAGCCGGCGCTGCAGGGTGCGGCGGTTGATGCCGAGCATCTGGGCGGCGACCGTCTTGTTGCCACTGGCGAGCTCGATGGCTCTGAAGATGTGGCGGCGTTCGACCTCGTTCAACGAGACCACGTCGGCTCCGCCGGCTTCGAGTGGTATGGATGGCGTCGGTTCGAACGCGCGAATCTTGCTCGGTAGGTCCTCGACCCTCAGCTCGTCGGCGGGCGCCATCGTGACCGCGCGTTCGATGCAGTTCTCGAGCTCGCGCACGTTGCCAGGCCAACGGTAGGCCAAGAGCAGCTGTTCCACGGCGGGGCTGAGGCTGCGCTGCGTATTCTTGCCGAAGCGCGCCAAGAAATGCCGAGCTAACGCCAGGATGTCATCACCACGATCCCGCAGCGGCGGTACCGTGACGCGAACGACGTCCAGCCGGTAGTAGAGGTCCTCGCGGAACCGTTTGTTCTTTACCTCCCGCTCGAGGTCGCGATTGGTCGCGGTGATCAGCCGGCAATCGAACGGGATTTCGTCGCGCCCGCCAATCGGGCGCACAGTACGCTCCTGTAAGGCGCGCAGCAGCTTCGGCTGCATTTCGATCGGCAGCTCGCCGATCTCGTCGAGCAGCAATGTGCCGCCGTTGGCTTCCACGAATAGGCCCTTCGAGGCGTGCTTGGCGTCCGTGAAGGCGCCACGGGCGTGACCGAAGAGCTCGCTTTCCAAGAGCCCCGCTGGCATCGCTGCGCAGTTCAGCGCCACGAACGGGCCAGCTTTGACCTGGCTGCTGTCGTGGATCGCGTGGGCGATAACGTCCTTGCCCGTGCCGGATTCCCCTTGCAAGAGGACAGACGCCAGGCTGCCGGCAAGCACAGAAACGAGCTCGTAGACCTGTTGCATTGCCGGGCTGCGACCCAAGGTGGTGTCGAGATCGAGGCGTGGGCGTTTTCTCGGGTCTCGTTCGGACGGTGAGGCAGCAGTTTGCTTGGCTTGGAGCGTCAACGCGCGAGCGACCGCGGCCGAGAGCGCGCGCGAGTCGATCGGTTTTCTCAGAAAATCGATGGCTCCCACGCGCAGAGCGTCAATCACCGTCTCCACCTCGCCGCGCCCGGTGAGCAAGATCACCGGCACGGGGTTCGAACCCTCGGCGATGCGGCGGCACAGCTCGATGCCGGTCATTTCCGGCATCGTCACGTCGGTGACGACGAGATCGAATTCACCGCGCGAGACTCTGCGCAGCGCCTCGAGCGCGGAAGTCTCGGCTGTCGCGTCGTAGCCGTCGCTGGCCAACGCCATGCGGCACGCATCGCAGCCGTCCGGATCGTCGTCGACGACGAGAATGCGCGAGCTGGTGACTGTCTCTGCACGCGACGGAACGCCGCCAGTGCCATTGTTGGGTGAGGCGTGCATGAAATATAGGGGGCAGGCGTCCGGCAGGCGAGCACCGACGGGTCGCAACGTAGCACGACGACGGCGCGCAGCGATTTCGCCCCTATCGACGAGCCGCATGCTTGACATGCGCGCCGTCGATGCCAATGGGTCAATATCGCCCGACTCAATCGATGTTAGGCTCCTGCGATGAAGCTAGCCGGGATCGACGCGAATCTGCTGGCAGCGCTCGACGCGTTGCTGCGCGAGAAGAGCGTGACGCGCGCTGCGCGCCGGCTCGGCGTCGGTCAGCCGGCGGTCAGTCATGCGTTGGCGCGACTGCGCGCCCACTTCAAGGATGAGCTGTTGGTGCTCAGCGGGCGTGACTACCTGCTCACGGACAAGGCCGAAAAGCTGGCCAGCGTGGTCGCAAACGCCACGCGTGCCCTGGCCGAGGTATTCGAGGATACGCCCAGCTTCGACGCCGCGACTTCGTCCTACCGCTTCGTGGTGGCTTGTTCTGACCTGTTTGGCGTGCTCGTTATTCCCGAGCTACTCCGCACGCTGAAACGCGAAGCCGAGCACGTCGAGGTCGAGTTGCGCGCGATTGTAGCTACTTCGAAGGAGTCGATTCTTTCGGGTGGTGTCGACCTCGCACTCGGTATCTTCGAGGACGTCCCGGCCGGTATCAACCAGCAGGCGCTGTACGAAGACCCGGCGGTTTGCGTGGTCCGCGCCGACCACGAGCAGGTTGGCAAGCGCTTGACCCTCGACACCTACGGCAAGCTTCCACACTTGGAGATTGGCCCGATCGCCGACGCGCTGCCTGGCCTGTATATCGATCGTGCGCTGGCGGCAGTCGGCAAGACTCGCCACGTGACCCTGCGCGTGCCGTATTACCTGCTTGCGCCGCACATTCTCGAGCACACCGATCACGTGGCAACGCTCTCGGCAAGCGGCGCGGACATCTTGGCCAAGATGGCGCGACTGCGCGTCGTCGAGCCACCGATCGAATTGCCGGCCTACCGCTATTCGCAAATCTGGCAGAACACTCATAACGACGACGGCGCTCACGCCTGGTTGCGCGAGCGCATTGCCCGCATCTGTCAGCGCCGCGCACCAGGTTCAATCCAGATTTGACGCGAGCCGCCCGCGCGAGCTCACGGCAGCGCCAGGCTCTCGAACCAAAGCTTGTCGATGTAGCACCACGCCCACTCTTCTCCCGGTTGCATCGAGCGCGCGATCGGGTGACCAGTGGTGCGAAAATGCCGTGCAGCGTGCTTGTTCCTCGAAGAGTCGCAGCAGCCCACGTAGCCGCATTCCATGCACATGCGCAGCTGCGACCACGCGTCGCCGCTCCGCGAACAATCGATGCAGCCTTCGCTGCTCGGTTGCACGATGCGGATATGCGCGACGTGCTCGCACGTCGTGGGTGATTCCAAATCGACCACCATCGCTCGTAGCATGCGCGGTGCGTGCACGTTCGGTCGAATCGATTGATGGCATGCCCCGCTTAAGTGGGCGCGCGGAGCTCGCGCATCACCCATAAGCATGCCTCGTATGTCAAAACGCGATGGCTCGGGCCGGTGGCGCTGAACGGAAACCGAGCTGCGGCTTGTGTTCGGTGCGCAGCAGCTTACAGTCCCGCACATGCTTGGTGACTTCATGGCGTCGCATCGCGACGAGCTGCTGACCCGCGCGCGCCTCTGCGTCGCAGAGCGGAACGCGCTTTTACCGGCGGAGTTGGCCTCGACCCTTGGACTGCCGGTGTTCTTCGATCAGATTCGAGTTGCGCTGGGGCGCGCGGCCTCCTCGAAGGCAATCGATCACACCGATTTGAAGCGCAGCGCCGCTGTGCATGGTCACGCGCTTTTCACCGAGGGGTTCACGGTGGCCGACGTCGTCCACGACTACGGCGACCTGTGCCGAGTCATCATGCGCTTTGCCGCCGAGCAGAACGCGATGATTTCCGCGGCCGAGTTGCAGACGCTCAACCTGTGCCTCGAAGATGCCGTTGCCGGAGCGGTGACCGAGCACGGTCGCCAGCGCGAGCGGACGCTGGCCCAAGAAGTTACGGAGCGGGCCGGTATGCTGGCCCACGAAATGCGCAACTACCTCAACACCGCGATGCTTGCGCTTTCGAGCCTGAAGAGCGGCGCGGTAGGGACCTCTGGCGCCACCAGCGGCATCCTTGATCGCAGCTTGACTGGGCTGCATACGTTGATTGAACGCTCGGTAGCGAGCGTGCGGATGGAGGTCGCGCGCGACGTCAACGAGCGCGTCTTGCTTCGAGAGGTCATCGAACAGCCGACAGCTAAGAATCACCTGCCGGTGTTGCCGCTGGTTGGTCGCGCGGCGAAGCTCGCCGCGAACATTTAGCGCGTCCATCAGGGGCTCCCGGTTTGGCTGTGCAGCACCGGACCCAGTTTCTGGGCCTTGGCCGCGTACATCGCCAAGTCCGCGTTCTTGAGCAACTCCGCCGCCGAGTGGCCGTGCTCCGGATAGAGCGCAATCCCGACGCTGGCGATCACGCTGAGCTGCACGCCGCCGATCTCGAAGGCGTTGGCGATGCTGCTGACCATCCGAGCCGCGAACGCTTTGACGTCGGCTTCGTCGTTCACCTCGAGCATCAAGAAAAGGAACTCGTCCCCGCTGCGACGGCAGACGGTGTCGCCAGCTCGGACGACCGCCTTCAGGCGCGCGGCCACCATCGTAAGCACCTGGTCCCCGAGGTCGTGGCCGTGCGCGTCGTTGACGGCCTTGAATTGGTCCAGGTCAATGAACATGACCGCCAGGCGTCGACTGTGGCGCTGCGCCTGCGCCAACCCCTGGCTCAGCCGATCATTGAAGAGCGTCAGGTTGCCCAAGCCGGTGAGTGGGTCGTGAAGAGCGCTCGCTGTCAGCTTCTGCTCCGCGGTGATGCTTTCGGACAGCGCCGCGTGACTCGTGGAGAGTTGATTTTCGAGCTGACGACGCTGGTCGAGATCATCGACTAGTGCGTCGTGGACGGCGGCAAGCTGGGTCGCCGCCTCCTGAACCTTGACCTCGATCGCCTGATTGTCATTCAAGGCGCCAGCGAGCTTCTCGGCCGACGCGCCTTGCGCAATTTCTGCTTGCAGCGCTGCGTTGACGACCGACAATTCGAGCGCGGCTTGCTCGACCTTGCCGGTTGCTTGCTCGTTTTGCTGGAGCGCGCTGTTGAGTGAGGCCGCGTCTTTCGGAGGAGGTGTGGTGGCCATTGGACCGGCAAACCTCATTTGCACCGCGCGTGCCATCGCCTGGGAGCCACGTTCTTGCCCGGGCGGGCTTCGTTTGCGGCGCGCGCTCGGGGTCAATTGCCCCAATTGGACAAACGAGGCGTCTCGCTCACGTTCAGGCGATTCGGTACGGGTTCATCTTGATCTTGATCTTCCAAAGACCAATCGAACGCAAGGGGCGTGCCCAGACGCATCACCGGGGCACGTATCGTGCACCGAAGCCGAGGCATGCAAAACGCAGTTAGTAACGAATACCTCACGCGAGATCACATCTTGAAACTGCTTTCAGATGGCGAAGTTGCAAGCGTTGGCACTGCAGAGACAGCGGACGTTTTGACTGACGGAGACGAGTATCTCGACCTTCAGCAGCTTCACGAAGGGGTGCAATGCGCAGGTAGCTCAGCCACACCGATGGGTCGGGTATTGCCGAGGAAGGCCATCCACGAAAGCACGTGGAGCAAGATTCTGAGTCAGCTACAAGCGCCACCCAGCTGACGTCCGTCCGCGGGGCGACTCAGCTTCGAAGCGGTTGTGCCCCCGCTCGGCGCGTTCGCGCTGCGGTAATCTGCCGCGGTCGACGCACTTATCCTTGCGTTGTGAATGGATGAACAATGAACCAGCTCGAATTGGGCGTGGTGAGTACGTTCTGGAGCTTCCCGGTCAGCGCTGACCGAATTCTTGACGCTCGTTCACAGCAAGGCGGGCAGGCGGAGTTCTGACACTCGCGCTCGGTCATTTCGGCAACGAAGATCGGCTAGGCGAGGCCTTCGGCTAGACGCGCGCAGATCTTCCGCCAGGTCTCCGCGCGTACCCCGCTCCGCGGCAAGACGTGACCCATCCTGACGATGCTGTAGGGCGCGACGCGTTGCACGCCTTTGCGGATCTCCTCGAGATCGACGTATTCATCGCCATCCGGCAGGCGCGGGCCGGCCTCGTTGGTGCTGAGCCGCGCGATTTCGTCTTCGGAAAGGAGCTTCAGCAGGGCGTCGCGGGTGTTGAAGTCGGCCTTCTTGGTTTCTGTGTTCATGAATCTCCGAGCAAGTTGCCTAGCCATAACTCTGCAAGTTCGAGTCCGCGGAAAACGCCGCAAGGCTAGCCTGCCGCCGGCACAGCTGATGCAATCTGCGGCTCTTTCAGATGCTCGCCGGTCGACCTGCCGCTAAATTCTGCGGCAGAGCCGCGTTCTTGCCGCGGCAAAATGCCACGCCTGCGCCAAGACGAGACAGCGCTTTCGTTGCGGCGGCCGCGAATCCAGACTGCTCTCCGGCATGAGCCACCGCGAGTCTGTGATGCCGGAAGACCCGATCGAGCGGCTCAGCTTGGTCGTCGGCATGCTGCAGCGCTTCTCTTGGGAGCGAGCTGCGGGCGCGAACGGTGCCACCCGGATTCAGCTGGGCGGCAGTATCACGATCGATGACTCGGCGGCGCTTTGGAAGCGCATCAGTGCGCTGTTGGCCGAGCCGAAACCGGCGAGCCCGGTTGAAATTGATCTCTCGCGCATCACGCTGATCGACGGTGCTTGCATGGCGCTGCTCGTTCACTTTCGTGGCGAGTTGCGAGCGCGGGGTGTCGCGTGTGAGTTTACTGGCGGCACCGACGACGTGCGGCGCATCGTCGATCTGTACGGCGGGCGCAAGAAGGTCAAGCAGAAGCGGCTCGTTCGCAAGCCGATCAACGCCGTCGAGCAGGTGGGCAACGCCACCGTCTCGGTTTTTCGCGAGCTGAAGCTGGTCTTGGACTTCTTTGGGCAGCTCGTAGTCTCGGTCACTCAAGCACTGAAACACCCTAAAAGTCTGAACCTGCACGACGTCGGCCTAACTATGGAGCGCGCGGGCGCCGATGCGGCTCCGATCGTCATGCTGATCAACTTCTTGATCGGCTTCGTGATGGCGTACCAAAGCGCGGCGCAGCTCAAGCAGTTCGGTGCCAACTTGTACGTGGCGGATATGGTCGGCGTTTCGATGACGCGCGAGCTTGGTCCGCTGATGACCGCGATCATCCTGTGTGGGCGTTCGGGCGCGGCTTTTGCCGCCGAGCTCGGTACGATGAAGGTCTCTGAGGAGGTCGACGCACTGCGAACGCTCGGGGTGATGCCGCTGCGCTACTTGGTCATGCCGCGCATGCTCGGCTTGGTGTTGATGGCGCCGCTGCTCGTGCTTTTGGCGGATGCGGTAGGCATCGCGGGCGGCGCGCTGGTCGCGGCTCTGTCGCTCGACGTCACGCCGACGGCGTTTCTGATTCAGCTGCGGGGCGCCGTAAAGCCGGCGGATATCTTCTCAGGGGTGATTAAGGGCATGGTTTTCAGCGGCGCGGTCGCGCTGATCTCGTGCCAGCAGGGCTTAGCCACCTCGGGCGGCGCGGAAGGCGTGGGGCGCCGCACGACTGGGGCGGTGGTTTCGATCCTATTTTCGCTGATCGTGCTCGATGCGGTGTTCACGGTCTTGATGGGGGTGCTCGGACTATGACGACACCGCTGATCCGCGTGCGCGACCTGCGCGTCGGCTACGGCGAGACGGTGCTGCTCGACTCCGCAACTTTCGAGGTCGAGCAGGGCGACATCTTCGTCATTTTGGGTGGCAGCGGCTGTGGCAAGTCGACGTTACTGCGCCACCTGGTCGGACTCGATACGCCCATGTCGGGTGAGATCGCGATTGCCGGCATCGGCGCACCGCGGCTCGAAGGCTTGGTGCCGCGCTATGGCGTGATGTTCCAATCCGGCGCGCTGTTCAGCTCGATGACGGTCGGCGAAAACGTAGCCTTTGCGCTCAACGAATGGACCGAGCTGCCGCCGGAGGCGATCTTGGCCATCGTCCGCGCCAAGCTGGCGCTGGTCGGGCTGGAAGGTGCCGAGGACAAGCTGCCCGCCGAACTCTCGGGCGGCATGCGCAAGCGCGCGGCAATCGCGCGCGCGATGGCTTTCGAGCCCAACTTGATCTTCCTGGACGAGCCGTCGGCGGGGCTCGACCCGGTTAGCGCTGCCGAGCTCGATCAGCTGATTTTGGCCTTGAATCGAGGCCTCGGCCTCACGGTGGTGATGGTGACGCACGAGCTGGAGAGCATTTTCAAAGTGGGTAAGAGCTGCATCATGCTCGATCGGGTTTCGCGCAGCATCATCGCGCGCGGGGAACCTAGCCGACTCCGTACAGAGAGTGATGACCCACGGGTTCGTCAATTCTTCAATCGCGAAACGAGCGTACCCCAGTGGCAGTAGCGACCAATCGCTGGAAGTTGGGCTTGTTCGTGATCGTTGGCTTCGGCGTGGCGTTCGCCGCGCTGGTGCTGTTCGGAGCGCACGCCTGGAGCAAGGATACGGTCGAGTTCGTCAGCTTCTTCGACGAATCGGTGCAAGGGCTCGAGATTGGCTCACCGGTGAAGTTTCGTGGTGTAACGGTCGGGCGAGTTTCTGGCGTCGACATTGCCGAAAACCTGCGCCACGTCCAAGTGACCAGCGAGCTGAGCGTGGAGCAGGTGGGGCGGCTGAACTTGGGCACGCGCGGCAAGGGTCACACCGGCATCGTCATGCACCCGGATATGCGCGTGCAATTGGCACAGGCCGGTATCACCGGCGTGAAGTTCATTCTGATCGATTTCTTCGATTCGAAGACCAATCCAGTCGTGCCGCTGCCGTTCAAGCCGCCGCCCAACTACATCCCGACTGCCGCCTCGACCATGAAAAACCTCGAGGATTCGGTGGTCAAGACGGCCAACCGCTTCCCCGAAATCGCCGACGACGCAGCGCGCGCGATGCTTCAGATCAGAAGCGTCGCCGAGCAGCTGGAGAAGGGGCAGCTGCCGGAGCGGGCGGGCGAGACCCTCACGCAAGCCAACGCCACGCTCGGGGATCTGAGCACTCAGCTGAAGGCGATGAACACCGCGCAGCTGTCGAGTGAAGCGGCCAAGAACCTGCAAGAGTTCAACGTCATTTTGGTACGAACCAGCGCGTTGCTAACTCGGCTGGATGGCGAGCAGGGATTGTTTCACAACGCCGAGCGCAGCGCCGACGCCATCGGCGAGGTGGCGCGCGGTGCGCGGAGCTTGGGGCCGGAGATGGAGCTTACGCTGCGCGAAGTTCGTGGTGCCGCGCGCTCGATCAAGCGGCTGGCCGACGAGCTCGAACGTGACCCGGACATGCTGCTCAAGGGCAGAGCCGTGAGAAAACCATGAACAGGCAATTCGCTTTCGGAGTGGGCTGGCTCCTCTTGGCAGTCGGGCAGAGCGGTTGCGCGCTCACCGGCAAGGCCGACGCGCTGTCGCCGCGCTACTTCAGCCCAGAGCAAGTCGGCACGGTTCAAAAGGCTCCCAACACCGAGCACCTGGAGCTGCAGCTGGGGCAAGTTTCGTCGGCGTCTCACCTGGACGAGCGGATCGCATACCGCCTGAGCGGCGCCGAGGTCGGCTTCTACGACGACCGGCGTTGGACCGAGATCCCCGAGGCGTACTTGCGGCGCGCGCTCGAACGCGAATTGTTCGAGCGGCGCGGGCTCGAGCGCATCGTCACCGGCAGCGCACCGACGCTCGACGTGGAGTTGACGGCATTCGAGGAGCTTCGCGGTAGTCCCTCGAAAGCACGGGTCACCCTGAGCTTCAGCGTGCACGACGAGCGACGCTCGCTACTGGAGCGCAGTATCAACGTGGAGCGGGAGGTCACCGAGCAGGCAGGTGCTGACCCCGCCGCGCGTCTGGCGGCCACGTTGGCCAGCACGCTCGGCGACGCGGTTGTGTCGGTCGGAGCCTTAGTCGGCGCCGAGCTGCTGGCGGCGAAGCGGGCAGACTCGTCACCACCGCAAGGAAGCGCCGCGCCCGCCCCTTGATTCTGAGCCTTCTCTTGCCCTGAATATTGGTCTTTGGTCTCACCTCGGTTGGCTGCCGAAATGCGGCCTGCTTGCAGAAGCTTTTGTAGCGGTGGTCGGTAGATTTGGGGGCGCGGGCGTGCAGCGTGCAGCGTGCAGCGTGCAGCGTGCAGCGTGCAGCGTGCAGCGTGCAGCGTGCAGCGTTTGCGCGGGCGGGGGGCGGGGGCGCGTGCGCGATGCGGAGACCGCGCCGCATTCCGCTACATGCTGGTGCTAGCGCTTCGGCTGACTCCGTCGGGCTTTTGTTTTGCCTGGCTGCTTGAGCTTGCCTGCTCTGGCGAACCGCGTCCAGGCCGCAGCGGCCGCTGCGCGGCCGTGAGGGATTCGCTGGCGCTCGTCCCTCAGCCTGGACCCGGTTCGCCAGAGCAGGCGGGTTTTGGCTGGCGTGCAGTCAGCACGTCAGAAGGGAAACAACATGCTCCGCATCTACCACGTCGTTTTGGAGGTCTTGAAGCAGCTGCAGCCGGCTCTACGGCGGATTGAGGTGAGGGACCGTGACCTCGCTCGTCAGCTCAAGCGTTGCAGTAGCTCGGTGGCTCTCAACCTGGCCGAAGGCATGTACAGCCGCGGAAAGAATCGCGCAGCGCGCTACCACTCCGCACTTGGCTCGGCTCGCGAAACACTCGCGCAAAGACGCTCAGTTGAAGGGCGGCATCAGGTACGCGTCAGTCGGGGAGGTGTCGTCGGCCCGGTGGACCTGCAACACCTTCGGCTCCGCCAACCACGCTGCGAGCGCCGCCTTCTGGCATTCGGTAGTGGGGGGACCCGCGGGCGGCATCACGCGTGTCTTGCTGCACGTCGGCGGGTTAGCGGCTTCGAGCACTGCCATCACGACCGTGTAGCGAATCGGACCCGGGGTCTGCTTGCAGAACTCGTTGTGTGAGCCGGCGGTGATCCAATCGTAGGCGTGGTTGAAGCCGCACTTCTTCGTGCCGTCGGGGCAGAGCGAGTTAGTGGTGCTGCTGTCGTCCGTGACGTGGCAGCCACCGCCAGCGCCTTTGCCGCACGAGCGATTGAGCCACGGCCCGATATCGGCCTTGAAGCTCACCGGACTCGAAACGATGCAACCGGCGGGTATCGCCGGCGCCGTGCCCGCTGCGCTACCGGAGCCCGCGCTGCCCGCGGTGCTGCTCACGCCGCCGTTGCCGTTGCCGGCATTCGTCCCACCGCCGCTACGGCCCGCGTCTTCGTCTGCGGCGCTCGAGCCCGCCATAGCAGCGCCGCCCAGCGTTTGCGCGCCGGGCGGCGCCGAAACCGCGCCGCCCGATGCCGTGCCGCCGGACGCCACGGCACTAGTTCCACCGCCGGTGGTGCTCGTCCCGGCGCTCGCGACAATGCCCGCAGCTCCTGCACTTGACGCCGTGACATCGGCGGGTGGCTCGCTCGCACAGGCGCTCCAAATGAGTGCCAATGAGCCTGCGAAGCCGCGAGCGGCGAACGAGCTTGTGGGTTTCGTCATGGCCGGCGAGTGGCGCGTCGGGGCGCCGCGCAATCACTCAAGGGTCCGAAGGCCACCGACCTTGTCTGCGCCGCTAGGGTTAGAAGTTTCTCAAGGTAACGAAGCGTTGCTTAACCGTGACATTTGCTTAGGAAATCAGTTTCCGCCGCTGGACGAATTCCGACAAGGTGCGGCTGAGACCGGCCCTCTTCTTCTACGAGACACCCTGTCGTGGAGGCTGGATGCCGAAGATTGATCAGTTCTCACGTCGCACTTTGTTGCGAGCTCTGGGGCTTGGGCCCGCGGTCTTGCCGATGCTGGCGATCGAGCACGAGGCGCGAAGCCAGGTGCCCGCAGCCAAGGCTGCATTGATCATCGCCTGGACCAACGGCTGGATGAGCCAGACCACCGCAACGGGTTGGCCCGCGCCGGGCACGAGCTGGACGTTCAAGCCGTTTCAAGCAGCGCTCGAGCCCCACAAGGCCGATCTCTTGCTGCTCGACAATATGAACTACCGCTTCGTCCGCGACTCGACCTCGCCCGAGAACACGGGGCACGCGTGCTTCCCAGGGATGTTGACCGGCGAGCTTTTCAAATCACCTGGAACCAGTACCTCCAGCACGGTTGCGGGCGGTCCGTCGATTGACCAGGCGATCGGTTCGAGCTTGGTAAAGGCTGGTTACAAGGGCCTGCCGAGCTTGAACCTGGGCGTCTTCGTCAAGAGCACCGGGCGACTGTCGTGGCGCGCTGCCGGAGACGCGGTCGTTCCGGCCACCGATCCGTACAAGGTGTTCACGCAAGTCTTCGGCAGCGCCACGCCCGCTCCTGCCGGTGGCGCGCCCGACCCGGCCGTGGCGCGCGCGCGCGACATGAAGAAGAGCATTCTCGACAACGTGATCGCGGACCTGAATCGCTTTTCGGCGCGGGTCGGCACTGAGGACAAGGCGAAGATTGAAGCCCACCTGCAGTCGATCCGCGCGCTCGAGACTGATCTCGACCGGCAGATGGTGACCCCAACCGGTAAGCCGCCCGTCTTGCCGGCGGGCGTCAACACCGCCTCGACCGACGCCTTCGAGGCGACGACCAAGATGATGATCGACATCTCGGTGGCTGCGTTGGCCGCCGATGCGACGCGGGTCGTGGTGCTGCAGCTCGGTGATCAAGGCGACGCCAACGTGATCTTGTCGACGCTCGGCTTCAAAGCAGCCGGCAAGGGCGACAACACCGGTGACGATAATGGTTTCCACAACATCGCGCACGCCAACGGTGCCGACAAAGACAAGTGCGATACCTGGTTCCAAACCCAGCTGGCCTACGCGATCGGCGGCATGAAAACAGCCGGTTTACTCGACCGCGGCGTGATGCTGGCGATGAACAGCATGCGCCACGGCATGCACGAGTTCAACAACGTGCCGGCATTGCTGGCGGGCAACGCGGGCGGCTACTTCAAGACCGGCCGCAGCCTCAAATTGCCGGACAATACGGCCAACAACGGCATCCTGATCGGCTTGGCGAACGCGCTGGGCGTGCCGATGCAGACCTTCGGGCACGCGGCTTACGGCGGCGAGCTCAGCGTGCTCCGCGGCTAGCTCGAGGGCTCTCATGTCGAACGCAAGAACACTCAAGCTTTCGAGTCTCATGACGCTCGTCGCGGCCGGAGCGTTGCTCGGGGCCGCGTGCACGGCAGACGTTACGGGCAACGTCCCCGGCGCTGGTTCGAACAACGTGGCGACCGGTGGCAGCGCGACCAACGGTGGCGCTGGAGCAGTCACGGGCCTCTCCGACGTGACCAATCCGCCCAAGACGCCGGGAGCTCCCGCTGTCGAGGGCGCGGGGACTCTGCCGCTGTTGCGACTCACGCATCGCGAATACTCCAACACGATGGCCGAGCTGCTTGGCGACAGCACCAAGCCTGGCACGATGTTCGAGCCGGATTCGCCGGGGCCGGCTGGCTACCAGGCGCCCAATACCGTGGCGACCGAGACGGCACGCGGCTACATGAGCGCCGCCGAGACGTTGGCCGTGACGGCCATCACCTCCAAGAAGCTCGCGATTCCGTGCACCGCGCCCGCCGATGCCGCGGCCGAAAAGACCTGCGTTACGTCGTTCGTCAAAGACTTCGGCGCCAAGGCGTACCGCCGCGCGCTGGTCCAGGGCGAAATCGACGATTTGGTTGCGCTGTTTTCCAAGGCCAAGACGCTCGGCTTCAACTTTCAAGACGCTGTGACGCACACCGTCGAAGCCATGCTTCAGTCTCCCAACCTACTTTATCACTGGGAGATCGGTGACAAGCCACCCGCACATGATCCCGATAACGCGGCTTTGGTGACGCTGACGCCCGAGCAACTGGCGGCGCGGCTCTCGTACTTCCTGTGGGAATCTCCGCCGGACGCCGCGCTAGAAATGGCTGCACAGTCTGGCCAGCTCGCGACGGCGGAAGGTCTCAAGGCGCAAGCCGTCCGCCTGCTCGCCGACGACAACCGCGCTCGCCGGGCGCTGTTCAACTTTCACCGTCAGTGGCTCCACGTCGACAACCTCGAAGATCTCGAGCCCGGTACTGATCTGGGCCTGCAGTTAGGCCAGGAGCTCGAAGCGTTCGTGGCCTCGGTGTTCGTGGCGGGCGACGGCACGCTGAAGAGCTTGCTCACTGCTCCGTACACGTTCGCCAACGCCTCGACGGCGCCCGAGTACGGTTTGACCGCGAATGGCTCGGGATTTAGCCAAATTGCGCTCGATCCCACGCAACGCCTGGGCGTCTTGATGCAGGTGCCGTTCTTGCGCACCAACGGTATCGCGCCACCGGTTCGACGCGGCCTGGTCGTCTACAAGCAGCTGCTGTGTGGCGACGTGCCTTCGCCGCCACTGAACGTTCCGAAGCCGGAGATGGACGGGCCGACCAAGACCACCCGCGAACGATTTGCCGTCCACGCCGAGCAAGCGTGCGCCACCGGCTGCCACGCCCTGTTCGATCCGTGGGGCTTCGCGTTCGAAAACTTCGATAACGTCGGGCACTACCGCACGCAAGAGAACGGCATAACCGTCGACGCCTCGGGCTTGGCCCAAGCCGGTGGCGTGGTTGGCGGAACGACCCCGAAGCAAGCCGTCCTGCCGTTCAAGAACGGGCTCGAGCTGGTCAACGCGCTGGCGGTCAGCGACGAGGTCAGCTGGTGCGCGTCGCGGCATTGGGCCAGGTACATGCTCGGTCGTTTGGAGGGCGACGCCGATGTCGGCGCTCTGACCAACGCCTACGTTTCCGCCGCCTACCAAAGCGATCGCGCGACCGCACGTCCGTTCTCCGTCAAAGAGTTCTTGGTCTCGATCGTCGGCACCAAAGCGTTCCGTTTCCGAACCCCGTCGGCCGGCGAAACCTTGTAGGGTGGCTGCCCGCGCCGCAGCCCGAATCGCAGAAACTTCCGTGGCGTCTCCAGGCAACGCCCTACGGGTGCATGCCGGTACGACCTCGCGTCAGGCGCGGTCTGTGTTGTCGTCGCTCCTGAATCTTCACAGGGAGATCGGGAGATCGGGAGCCTGCGAGCGTGAATTTCAGGGTTTGCGCTGCCGCCTGCGAAACAGCAGAGCAAACACGTTCTGGTGGCAGCCTGCTTACCTCCAAGGAAATATTTTTTGTTTTGGTCCTCCAAAACAAAAAATGCGTTCCCTCGCAGGACTCCCGATCTCCCGATCTCCCTGTGAATTCTCGCACGCGTCGAGACCACAGTCAGGACGATAGGAGCCCGAAGCCTCGAGCTGGTGGAGGCCCGGTGACCCACGGCAGCTTCTGCAAGAAGGCTGCGGGCCGCTGCGGCGCGGCAGCCAACAAGCACGGCAAGGTAGTTGTGTTGCGGCCCCTTGAACCGGGGTGCTTCGAGAATCGCTACGAGTTTTCTTTCTTGCGTTGCCGTGCGGTGCGGCGCTAGTCGCCTGCTCGGGGGCTGCTGAGACACCGGGTCCGTCGTCAGCGGCGGCGGGCAGTGCCGTCAGTGGTGCGCCGGCCCTGACGGCTGCTGCAGCCGCGACATCCGCGGGCGGTGGTGGAGCGGCAGCCGGGGGCAGCGCGACGGGCGGCAGGGCAACCAGCACGGCGGGCGCTAGCGGCAGCGGTGTTGGCGCTAGCGCTGGTACGGCTTCAGGCGGAACGAGTGGTGGGGGCGCGAGCGGGGGCGGAGGCGGAGCGACCGCTGTTGGCGACCTCACCGTGGAACCAACCCAGGGGCTCTGGACGGGCGTTCGCTACTACACGGGCTCGACGCCGAGCGGACGAACGAGCGGCCCCAAGGTGCCGCCAGAGAAGGCGTTCAAGCTTCACAACGCAGGTGCAACGGCCTTGGCGTTGACGCTCAGTCTCACGGGCGCGGACGCGGCGCGCTTCAAGATCTTGGCTCCCGCAGCGCCCGAGGTAATGCTCGCACCCAGCACTGATGTCGAAGTGCGGCTCAGCATCGTCACTGACAACGCGATGCTAGCCGCGGCTCCCGCTCAAAACGACGGCGCGACAGTGCTCAACGCGTCGCTGGAGGTCGCGGGCGGCGGCACGAAGCTCTCGGTGCGCAACTACGCGCTGGTGCTCACTTACGTCGAGCTCGAGCCCACCTTTGGGCAGATTTTGCGAGCTTTTCCGCAATGGACGACCAAGCTGCCGAGCTGGTTGCCCGACAACGCCAACCCGAACCCCGCGAGCTTGCCGGGTGTCGTCGCGGGCACCGACGAAGTCGCCGCGCCCACCTTCGTGCGCCTCGATCCAGCACAGCCAGTCACGTTGCGTCCGCTCGGACGCTTTTCACCCGCCGGTTCGGTGCCGTTCGGTTGGTACGAGCCGACCAAGGTCGCCGGCCGTACCACGGCGGGCACGTTGGCGATGCAGGCCGATCCACAAACCAACGACAAAGCGCGCATGCTCGAGCCGCCGCTGGCTAGTGGCAGTACCAGTACCAGTTTCATGCCCAGCGTCGCGAAGTTCGGCATCTGGCTGGCGCCCGCGGGCGTGGGGTTGTTGGCGAGTAATGATGCGGACGGTTTCGATGGTCTGCACCGGGTGCGCGCCTTCACGCTACGCGACGTAGCTGGCGCGGTGGTGCCGGGCAGCTTCTTGATCGGCGGCGAAGAGGCGAAGAATGGCGACTACCAAGACTACGTGTTCGTTCTCACGAACGTGAAGCCTTCGCCCTGACGCCCGCCGCCTCACAGTTGATCGCTATTGTTGGTCAGGTTGGGCGAGGGCGACCCCTTTAGTCAGTAAGGCAACCGCTTTGCGATCGCTCTTTTCAATGTTGGTCGTGACCGCGGCGGCGGTCGGCGCTTGCTCGCAAGCGACCGGGAACCCCGACCCCGTGACAGAGGCGTCGGCTGGCAGCAGCCACGCGGGCACGGGCTCGTGGGTGCCGAATACATCGAGCGGCACGAGCGGCAATCCGGCAGCAGCCGGTGGCTCCAACGCGGGTGGCTCCAGCGCGGGTAGCCCGGTGATTATCGCTGGCAACGCCGGGAGTTCTTCAGGCGTGGGTGGCGCGGGTAGCGCAGGTGGTGGCGGCTCCGGTGGCACCGCGGTTGTTGCCGGCGGCTCTGCCGGAACAGCGCAGACGTTTCCGCTCGACCCGCCGATGCCGGATAAGGCCTCGAAGGTGCCGGTGTCGAAGCCGAGCGGCGGGTACACGGTCGAGGCAAACTTTGCCTACGGCCCCGAGCCGTCGCAGCGCCTCGACGTGATCTACCCGACCAACGCCGGACCAAAAGGCACACCGCGCTTGCCGGTGGTGCTGATGTTCCACGGCGGCGCTTGGATTCATTCGTACACGAACGGCTACGGGTCTGGCAAAGACCACATGTCGACGTTCTTCAACCGTTACCTGGCGCACGGCTTCATGGTTTGCAACGCCGAGTACCGCGTCAACGACAGCCCGCCGGTCGACGGTGCGCCGGCGCCCGCCGCCGTGCAGGACGCGCTGCTCGCGGCCAAGTGGTGCTGGGACTACCTCGACCACTATCACGGCGATCGCGAGCGCTTCGTAGTGACTGGCGCCTCGGCGGGCGGCCACTTGGCGCTGATGGTGGGTCTCACGACGCCCGATGCGAAGCTCGGCCCGACTTCGCCGACTGATTTCAAGATCGCGGCGATTGTCTCCGGTTATGGGCCGGCCGATATCGAGTCGGAAATCAACGCGGTTGCCAAGGGTTGGATCCCGACCAACCTGCCGAACCGCGCAGCGGTCGCGAAGCTCGTCAATCCGATCACGTACGTTCGCGGCGGCGCGCCGCCTTTGATCGTCGTGCAAGGAGCCGAAGACCACACGGCGCCAGTCAAAGACAGCCAACACCTGGTGGACTTGCTAAAGGCGGCCGGCGCCGAGGCGAGCATTCACTTGGTACCGAACGCGGGCCACGGTTTCGACAATACGACCTGGCCCGACGCCGAGAAGGCCACGTTCGACTGGCTGACGGCGCGCGGTATCGGCAAATAGCCATGCCGACGACGAGTCTATGGGACTTGCGCTCTACGCGCTCTACTTCACGTAGGCGCCCAGCGCGCTTTTGATTCGCGTCAGCTCGTGCGCCACGAGCTCTGCCATTTGCGTCGCGCCCTGCTTCGTGAAGTGCGCCTTGTCGCCGTTGATGTAGATGTCCTTGGCGGCGGTCTGACCAACTTGGTTGAGCAGCTCGATGCTGCGCGCGTTCAAGTCGACGAGCGGCACCGGCTTTTCGGTGGCGAAAGTGTGCAGCACAGTCACGTAAGGGCCGAGCCGCTTGTTGCCTTCCATGCCGCTGGTCCATTCTTGGAGCGCGGAGGGCGTGACCGCGATGAACGTCGCCTGCTTGGCCTGGACTTCCGCGGCCATTTTCGCAAACTGCGCCTGAAAGTCGGGCGGGTCGACGTGTCGGCCTTCGACGCTGCCGCTGTCGTTCGCGCCAAACGCCGCCATCACGTAGTCGCCCGCCTTGAGCTTGCCGAGGATGTTCTGCCAGCGACCGGTGTAGAACGTCTGAACGCTGGACCCGCCGAGCGCTTGATTGTCGAGGCTGACTTTGCTGAGCAGGAACTGCGGCAGCTCTTGACCCCAGCCTTCTTGGGCGGAGCCGTCTGCGTACGTCATGACCGTCGAATCACCCGCGAGGTGTAGCGTCACGCTCGGCAGCAGCGCTGGATCCACGCTGGCGCCGCCGACCCCGACCGCCCCCGGCGCTCCGCCTGCGGCAACGCCACCACTCGTGCCTCCGACGGAGCTGCCGCCGATTGGCTGACCGCTAGCGCTGGCGGTGCCGCCAGTAGCGAGACCCGCAGCTCCGGAGCTTCCAACCGGTGTGCCGCCGCTGCCCCCGCTGGTCGGGCCCGATCCGGCACCCGCCGCGTTGGCGAGGCCACCGCCAATGGCAGGCGCCGCGCCGCTGCCACTAGCTGCGGGCACGTCGTCCGGCTGCGGACCCCCCGAGCAATTGATGAGCGTCGCCAACAACACGACGAAGCCGAAATGTGGCGTTTCCACAAAGGGAACAAGGGGCCCGCTACCGGAAACCGTGCCCCAAAACGCCTGCCCGTCTCCGAAGTTTACGGCGCAGCCCGCATCGGGTCGGGCTCGGGGTCTTGCGGGAACGGACCCAGGATTGGCACCAGGTCCTTCTGTTCCAGCGACTCGCGCTCGAGCAGGGCGCTGACGAGGCGATCGAGCTCAGCACGTTTGCGTTCGATCGCGGCGCTAGCGCCGGCCAGCGCGGCGGTGAGCGTCTCGCGCGCTTCGGCTTCGATCGCGAAGGTGGTCGCGTCGCTGGTGCCGCTCTCCGTCGCTACGCGGTGGCCCAAGAACGCATGCTCGGCTTCGTGGTCGTAGTACACGGCGCCGAGCTTCTTGCTCATGCCGTAGTTGGCGACCATCTTCGTCGCCAGCTTGGTGGCTTCCTTCAGGTCGTTCTCGGCGCCGGTCGAGACGTCGCCGAGCACGATGCGCTCGGCGGCGTACCCGCCCATCAGCACCTGCAGCCGCGCCTCCAGCTCGGGCTGGGTCATGATATGGCGATCGGCCGCGGGCGTTTGCTGAGTGACGCCCAGCGCCATCCCGCGCGGAATGATCGAAACGCGGTGCAGTGGCTCGGCGTGCGGCGAGTCGTGCGTGACGATGGCGTGGCCGGCCTCGTGGATCGCCACGCGCTGCTTTTCTTTCGGGTCCAGCTTCGACTCGCGCAGATCGCCCAGGACGATCTTGTCGTAGGCGGCGCGAAAGTCCTGCGCTTCGATGCTGTCGGCGCCGCGGCGCGTCGCGCTGAGCGCGGCCTCGTTGGTCAGGTTGGCCAAATCTGCGCCGGAGAAGCCGGGCGTGTTGCGGGCCAAGGCGTCCAGGTCGACGTCAGCGGCCAACGGTTTGTTCTTCACGTGCACGGTCAAGATTGCGCGCCGGGCGTCGAGCTCGGGCCGGTCGACGACCACGCGCCGATCGAAGCGGCCGGGCCGCAAAAGCGCCGGATCCAGCACGTCGGGCCGATTGGTGGCGGCCATCACGATCGTCAAATCATTGCGGCTGAAGCCGTCCATCTCGGACAATAGCTGGTTGAGCGTCTGCTCGCGTTCGTCGTTACCCCCGCCTAGCCCTGCGCCGCGCGAGCGCCCGACGGCGTCAATCTCGTCGATGAAGATGATCGAGGGCGCGTTCTTCTTGGCGTCTTGGAACAGCTCGCGCACGCGCGCCGCGCCCACGCCGACGAACATCTCGATGAACTCGGAGGCGCTGATCGAGTAGAACGGTACGCCCGACTCGCCAGCGACAGCGCGCGCCAAAAGCGTCTTGCCGGTACCGGGCGGCCCGATCAACAGCACGCCGCGCGGCACGCGCCCGCCGAGCCGTCGAAACCGCTCTGGCTCCTTCAGAAAACCCACGACCTCTTGCAGGTCCGCCTTCACGCCCTTCAAGCCAGCGACGTCGGCCAGCGTGACGTTCGGTTGCGCTTCGAACTCGAACTTCTTGTTGCGCCCCTTGAGAAAGCCACCCAATGGGCCGCCGCTCGCCATCATTTTCTGAGTGCGACGCGACATCCAAACCAGCATGCCGACGATCAGCACGAACGGCAGCAGGTTGATCACCAGCGTGAGCAGCAGCGGCGGCTCTTCGCTCGCCACCTGCAGCTCGACCTGTTTGGTGCGCAAGAGGGGCAATAGCGCCACGTCCTCCGCCGGCATCAAGGTTCGGAATTTCTGCAGCGTCTGCCCGGCGACCTGCTGCTTGGACGAGAGCTCGCCCTCGATCGTCTGACCGGTGAGGACGACGCTCTTGACCTTGCCCTGATCAACCAGCTGAAAGAAGCTGGAGTAGCCGATGGTCGGAGCTTGAGATTTGGCGGTCCTGGTTTGCCAAGCCCACATCCCGAGCAGCGCCGCGAAGACCACCCCCATCAAGATCCACGACGGGCGTTGCGGCGCGTTGGGCCCGCCCGCGTTGGAGGGGCCTGTAGACGACGGGGGAGGCATGCTCTGTGACAAGCCCGGACGGTGCTACCCGGAGCGCCACAGCGTCAAACCCAATCTGGCGCTCAAATCGCCTGGCTCTGTATCCTCGAAGGGAAATGACGCGTGCCGCCGCGCTGCGCGGCTCAGTCTTCCGGCTCAGCTGCGGCGCGATGCGACGGCTCGGGCTGGACGAGAGTGCGCATTCCAATCAGAAGGTGGCGCTAGCGCTCAAGGATACCGCGCGTTCGCCGAGCGGAACGCCTTCCGCCTGTAGGCACCGCCGAAAACACGCGCCGCGGCGTAGGGCCGCAGGACCTTTGCGATCTCCACGCCTGCCTCCGCCCCCAAACGCACATCCAACGCTTCGTAGCCGACTGACGCTTGTTCCTCGAGCCGGGTACGGGCCGATGAGAAAGAAAGCTGGGAAGTGATCCCCGGGCCATTCCCACTAATGGTGTCGGGCCGGTGCCGCGTCGGTCTTCTCGAGCTTCGACAAGAACTGCGCAATCACGGGTCGGACGGTTTCGAATTCACTCAAGAAGACGAAGTGGCCTCCCTTCACTTCGTGGTAGCTCACGTTGGCTCCACGTTTCGCGTACGCGTGGGCGTACGTCGCGGGCATCATTTCATCGGTGGACCCTTGTATGACCAGCACCGGCAAAGGCGGTGGCAATGAGGCTCGACAGCCCGAGATCAGCACGACGCCGGACAAGCGCTTCTGGTACTTGATCGACAGCACGCTCGCTCCAGCAGCGCCGTTCGACAAGCCCGCCAAGTAGATGCGATTCATGCCGATCGCGTGGGCGTAGTCGAGCGTGGCTTGCAAGGTTTCGTCGCCATCGGCTTCCCACCATGCCCCGCTCGGTCCGGTTGATGGACACAGCGTGAGCAAATTCGCAGCAGCTGCCGCTTGGGCCATCTCCCAGCAATAGACATAGAAATTTCCGGCATAGCCATGTAGGAACACGACGGCTCCGTCGGAAGCGACGCGCTGGTCCGGCGGGCGGATCACGATTGTGTCGAAGGCGTTCGGTGCCTGCAAACCGAGGTAGGTCGCAATGGTCGGCGTCGGTTGCATCGCGCTGCTCGGATCCGCCCGCGCATAAGCCTGCTCCAAGATCGCATCGAACCGACTCGCCTCGGGGTCGTGGAGGCGGCCGGTTCCGCCGAGCAATTTGGCCATGGCCAGCGCACCGTCCGGCTCTGGGTACAGGCGGCTCAGCAGTCGCGGACCCGAATCAGCTGGCAACGTGGTCAGGCGTGTTTGCTCGGTGCCCCGCACGAACGCGGCACGGAGCAGCCACGGGCCGAGCAGCAGCAGCGCTCCGGCCCCGAGCAGGCCGTGCGCAGCGCGGCGTTGCCAAGAAAGTGTGAGCAGCCCCAGCGCGAGCAGCACGAGACCCGTCGCCAGCGCTGCGCTCCACAGCGATAGCCCACTCGATAGCCACGCGAAGCCCAGCGCACCACCTGCGGCCAGTAGCGGCAGCCCGAGCAGCCAGGCACAGCCGCGTGGGGCAGGTGCGCTCACATGCAGCTCGGCGCTCATGAGACTCCCATAGCTCTATCCCACGGCGCCGTCTGCTGGCGCAGATTGAGGACGTCGCCTTTGGCGAGCTTAGCGCGTGAGCGGGAGCCGGCCCTTAGAACGTGCCGTCCAGCCACACCGCGCCGGGCGAGACCTTCGCGACAACGTGAGTCGCCGAGCTGTCTGGCTTAGGTGAGCGGTGAGCAAAAAATTGCCAAGCCGCCACGCCGAGACCTACGCCGCCGACCGCGAAAGCCACGTTGGAGACGTTGGCGAAGGTCTTGGCGCTGTCGATGTCGCTTTGCGCTTCTGGCCGGCACACGTTGCCCTCGCACTGCTTCTTCGCGCTGCCGGTGCGCGACAGCGAATACACACCGGTGGCGCTGCCGGCGGCGACCCCCACTGCGGCGACGCCGAGACCCACCCAGAATAGCGTCGGTTTGCCGGTCGCGATGGCGAGTGGCCGCGGCCGGTCTGGTTTGCCGGCGGCAATCGGCCCGGCAGCCACGGGCAAGGCTTGGTGACTGAAGGTCAGCAAGACTTGCAACGCCTGGCCCTCGGCCAGCTTCACGTCGCGGGTCACGTCAGGAAAGCCTGCGGCTACGCCGATCGCGCGGTGTTGCCCCGGGTTGGCTTCGAGGTAGCCGCCGATCTTAGCGGGATCTAGGTGCTGCCCGTCCCAGCTGAGCTCTGGGACCGTCCCTTCGGGCAAGCCGTTCACCTCCAAGGTGACGCGGGGAATGCGGGGCGCGATGTCGCCCAGCAAGCGATCGGCGTGCTGGCGAGCGCTGGAAAATGGCTTCGGTTCGTCCACGCGCTGCGGATATTCGGAGACGCGGCGCAGCACCTCGCGCGCCTCGAGCAAGCGCCCCAGCCGTTCCAAGGTGCGCCCGACCTCGATGCCCGTGGTCGGAACTTGCATGAGCTCGTCCGCCGCCCGGTACTGCTCGAGCGCGGCCGCGTACTGCTTGGCCTCGAAGCGGGCGTCGCCTGCGTCCATCAGCGCGCGGGCGCGTTCGCGGTCCTGCGAGCTCGGCGGCGCTGCCAACGCCGAACTTGAGATGATGCAAATAGCGAGCGTGAGCGGACGAAATCCAAGGAAACGCATGCTGTCTTTCAAAAGCCGCGATCGGGGCGCGACGCAGGGGCGGGGGGCGGCGTGACGGGTCGGTTTTGGCGTGGCGGTGGCGCTATCCGTTTGGCCGACGGCGCAGGGGCCGAAACGGCGGGCGGCGGCGTGGGCTCGGCTTGGGTCGCGCTCGAAGCCGCGGGCACGGTCGCGGGCGGCAACGGTGTCGCGCCGACGTGGGGCGTCACGGTTGCGGCGATCGGGGTTGGGGGCACCTCATGCGTCTTCAGCAAGACGAGCCCGGCGCCGACCAACACGAACAGCGCCGCCAACGAGCCTGCTGCGACCAGCCCGCCGCGCGGCCGCCCGCGAGCCATCGTGGTGGCGACGCCGTTGAAGGTGGGCGCGGGCTGGCCTGGGTTGGTGCCGAGGGCCGCCGCCGCGGCTGCGCCGGTGAGCGCGTGACCCGAGCCGGTCGCGTTCGTAGCGCCCCGCCAACCGTCGGACGCTTGCGAAAACGCTTCTGAAAATTCTTCAGCCGACGCGAAGCGCGCGTTCAAGTCGCGGGCAAGCGCCTTGGCGAACCAGGCGTCCAGCGCCGCTGAACCGACTCCGTGGCGCGCGAAAGGTGGCGTGAACTCGGCCAGGGTCACCGCGATCGCCACGGCTCCGAAGGTCTCGCCGTCGAACGGCACCCCGCCGGTAATGCAGTGATAGGCCAGCACTGCGCTCGCCCACAGATCGGCGCGCAGATCTACGTGCTTCGAGCTGAGCATCTGCTCGGGGCTCATGTAGTGCGGCGTGCCCATCATCGAGCCGGTGGAGGTCACGCTCATCTCATCTTGAAGGTTCTTGGCGATACCAAAATCCAACACTTTAACGAACGGCTCCCGATCCGCGTCGTGCAAGAACACATTGTCGGGCTTGATGTCGCGGTGGACGATGCCGTGCGCGTGCGCTTTCGCGAGCGCGCGGCACAGCTGGGCGAGAATGCGGGCGGTGAGCGGCGGCGAGAGCCGGCCGTGCCGCTGCACGAACGCAGAAAGAGTCTCGCCCTCCAGCAGCTCCATCACGATGTACGGGCCGTGCTCGGTCGACATGCCATGGTCGAAGATTTGCACCACGTGCGGGGACTTGATGCGAGCCGCGGCCATGGCTTCGCGTTGGAAGCGCGCAGCGGCCGCGGCGTCTTGCGCCAGGTGCGCGGCTAGAAATTTCACCGCCACCTGGGTCTTGAGCGCCAGATGCTGTGCGGTCCACACGCTGCCCATGCCGCCTTCGGCGAGCTTCTTCTCGAGCCGAATCGAGCCGGAAAGCTCCAGGCCCGGGCCCAGCTCTGATGCGATCCTCATGGTCATATGGCGGCCGCCGGCACTGACCAGGCGCCAGATCCCGATGTAGCGGCGCTAGGTGGTTTCTGGCGGGGCTAGCAAGCTGCCGCTCGTAGGGCGCGCTAGAAGGTTTCTGGCAGCCGCTCGCGTGACCCTGGCGCCTCACTCAGCGCAGGTGCTGGAGCAAGCTTTAAAACGCCGTGCGCAGTTGGCTCGCAAAAGCGCGCTGCGTGCCTGGCTGTTGGTCGTTGCGGTCTTGGTCGGCTGCCAGGTAATAAGTGGGGTGGACGACTTGACCATCGCGCCCGGAATCAGCTCCGCGGGCAGCGATGGCGCGTCCGAAGCCGGCCAGCCAACGGTCTCAAGTGGCGCTGGCACGGCGGCGGTGTTGGGCGGCGCTGGTGAAAATGGCGTTGCGGGCGCTGGCAGTAACGAAGGCTGCGGGCTGGATGGTGTCGGAAATTGTCCGGACCCGCAGCTCTGCCAAGACGGCAAGTGCATCGACCCGTTGCTCGACGCGGACAAGGATGGCATCGCGGCGGGCGGCGATTGCGACGACCGCGACGCGGCGGTTGGCATCACCGCGCAGCGAGCGTGCGACGGCGCCTGCGCGGCCGGGGTGGAGCAATGCGTGATGGGCTCCTGGGGCGAATGCGATGCGCCCAAGGACTGCTCCTGCCAACCAGGCGAGGAGCGGCAGGTCAAGTGCGGCTTGTGCGGGATGCAGACGCAAACCTGCGCTGCTGGCCAATGGCAGGATACTGGCGCGTGCGCGACCGAGGGCGTGTGCTCGCCCGGCCAAAAAGAGGAGCGCGGCCAGTGCGGCCGGTGCGGCTTGGCGTCGCGCATTTGCTTAGATACGTGCCAATGGGACGGAGACGTGTGCGTTGGCGAAGGCGAGTGCGCAGCGGACGCCAGCCAGGCCGAGCCGCAGAGCTGCGGTACCTGCGGAGAAGAGCGCTCGCGTGCTAGAAAATGCAGCAAAGCCTGCGCCTGGGACGACTGGAGCGGGTGGGGCGCCTGCAGCACGACCCCCGGCTGCATCGCGAACAAGACCGAGACCGACTCGCAGCCGTGCGGCAACTGTAACTCGGGCATGAAGGGCCGCACCCGCAAGTGCGGCACGAATTGCTCGTGGGGCGGCTGGGGTACTTACGGCAGCTGCGGCGGCGAGACGGGCTGCGCAGCCGGCAGCAACGAAAACGAAAACGCAGCCTGTGGCAACTGCCTGCTGGGCATGAAGGGGCGCGTTCGCAGCTGCAACGCCTCGTGCGGTTGGAATGCTTGGGGCGCTTTCGGTGGATGCAACGGCGAAGGCGTGTGCGCGGCAGGACAGACTCAATCCGAATCGCAAGCCTGTGGCAACTGCGGCAGCGGCACGCAGACTCGGACTCGCACCTGCGATGCTGGTTGCGGCTGGGGCGCTTGGGGCGGTTGGGGCCCTTGCGGCAATGTGACCAAATGCACGCCCAACGATACGATCAGCGGCAGTCGCGCCTGCGGCAATTGTCCGGTAGGTGAGCAAACACGGACTCGCACGTGCGATGGCAGTTGCGCTTGGGGCAGCTGGGGCAGCTACGGCGCCTGCGTGGGCGGTTTCAACTGCACCGCTAATTGTTGTGAGGGCACGATCTGCCAGTCCACCCAGTGCAACTAGGTCGTTCACGCGGCAGGCTCGACTTCGTAGCGGTTGGGCTGGTCGCCTTGGCGGTGCGCCTATTGCACGCCTGGTTCGTGTCACGCACGCCCTTCTTCGAGGGACCGGTGATCGACGCCGCCGTCAATCGTGGCTTGGCGCTTCAGCTCGCGACGACGGGCGACACCGGTAGCGCGTTCTATCAGCCGCCACTGTACGCGGGATTTCTCTCGTTGCTGTTTCGAGCCGGGTTACGCGGCGCCTGGAGCATCGCGCTCGTGCAGTCGGTGCTCGGCGCGCTGACGGCGCTGTTAGTGATGGCGCTGGGCCGCAGGCTCGCGAGCCGTCCGCAACAGTCGCGAGCCGTGGGCCTACTGAGCGGTTTCGGTGCCGCGTTGTACGGCCCGTTGATCTTGTTCGACCTCGAGTTGCTGCCGCCGTGCTTGGTCAATTTGCTGTTGGCAGGTTGCTTGCTCTTGGCGTTGCGCCGCGGTCCGTTGCACGCGGCGGACGCGATGCTTGGTCTGGGGGCAGGGCTCGCGGTGGTGGGCTGGCCGCCTTCGGCGGTGTTTCTAACCGTGTTTTTGCTGTTGCGCGCGCGCGCGTGCGCGGGAGCGCGCTCGACGCTGTTGGCCGTGGTGTTGACGGCGGCCGTGCTGCCGCTAGCCGTCACCGCGCACTACAACGCCCAGCATGGCGGCAAAGGCGTGCTCGTTTCCTACAACGCGGGCATCAACCTGTGGCTCGGTAACAACCCGAGCTGGCGTGACACCTGGCGAGCACGCCCGGGCGCCTTGTTCGAGCCCGAGCTGGAGCGACCGGATCGGCGTGGCGCCACCACGCCCGCGGCACGCTCCGCGTATTTCGTGCAGCGGGTAGTAGCGGACGTGAAGGCGCGACCGCTGGCGTTCGTGACGCGCACGCTCGAGAAGTTCTATTACGTATTCATTGGTCGCGAACTGCGCCGCGACCAAGACATCGAGTTGCTGCGCGAAGCCTCGCCCGTGCTGCGCGTGCTCTTGTGGGACAACGGCTTGGCGTTTCCGTTCGGGCTGGTCGCGCCGCTCGGTCTACTGGCGCTGCTGCGTCGCCGCCGTGAGGTCGACCTGCGCCGGCTGGCCGTCGGCGTCGTTGGCTACGCGGCGCTGTTGGCGCTGTTTTTCGTGTCGTCGCGCTACCGGTTGCCGCTCGTGCTCGTGCTGTTGCCGTTGGCCGCCGATCAGTTGCTTTGGCTCTGCCAGCTGCAGGCCGAGCAGCGCTGGCCGAGGCTGGCCCTGGCCGCGGTCCTCGCTCTGGCCCTCAATTTTCCCAATTCCTTCACGGCCACGTTCGCGGCGTCTCCGGGCGAGCGTGGCTTGCTCGAGGCGAATGCTTGGCGTAACCAGGGCAACAGCGCGCGCGCCGCGAGCAAAGCCCGCGAGCTAGGGGCGCGGTTCCCTGACGATGCCAACGTGCTGATACTGCGCGCCCAGCTGTTCGCGGAAGAAGGTCGCTGTCATGACGCTCAGCCCTTGCTGAAGAAAACCATCCAGCTGGCGCCCCGCACCGCGACGCCACACATCTTGCTCGCGAGTTGTTACGAATCGCTCGGCGAACTCGCCGCCGCTGAGCGAGAGCTAGCCAACACGCTCGCGTTGCACCCGTACCACCCACTGGCGCTGCGCGACGCGAGCTTGCTGTTTCTGCGCCAGCGTCACGCACGTGAGGCAAAAATATTGGCGGGGCGCTTCCTGGCCGCAGGCTACCGCGACGATACGCTCGAGCGCGTGGCAGCGGCGCCGTTGCGCTAGCTCAGCGGCGCCGCCGGGCTTCTTCTGGGGAGGCCCCGTTTCAGGCTGAGCCTTCACCTCATCTTTGCGGCGACGAGCAGGGGAACAACAGGAAGGCGACTCATCATTGGTCTCATTTCAGCTGGCGACCACGCCCGCTGATCCTGGCTTCTGGCTTCGTTTTCGCTCCGGTCCGGTGCTCACGTACCCACGTACGTTCAACGAGAGGCGACCGGAAAGGTCGCTTGGTCCTCGCGAAAGCCTCGCCAGAAGCCAGGCTGAGCGGGCGG
>JBBSAB010000004.1:0-201743 GCA_038252755.1 Polyangiales bacterium
CAGGCGCCTGAGGCCCAATCGCGATCCCCCTGCGTCCAGTTGCCAGTACCACCCACCCTAAATCTCGGCCTTCCCGTCTTCCCGCCTTCCTGTTGTCCCCGCTCGCTCGGGCAAGATGCGATGAATCATCAGCCGCCTTCCCCTGCACAAGACGCTCAAAAGCTGGCTTGCGCCCAGACGTAGAGCTTGTCGTCAGCGCGCGCGCCGTCGCGTTGTTTTCGGTATTCGTAGTTCAACATCAGGCGAAAACGCTCGCCTGGGAGACCGTAATAAAGTCCAAACGTCCAGCGCTTGAAGTCGTCTCCGAACGCGTCGTAGCGAACGCTGGGACCGACCTGCCACGGCGTCTTGGCGACGGCGTTGACATAGTAGCCGGAGGGATCGTCCGACTCTTTGGTCGCCATGTTCTTTTCGCGCCCCCAGACGTACTCGGTAGCGACGAAGAACCACTGTTGATCGAGCTCCAGATCCGCGCCGATGCGCTGAAACTCGAGCCGGAAGTCATCGGCAGTGTCGACTGGGTCGTCGCCCTCGTCGATGAAGTCGCCGACTCCGCCAGATGCGCCCAAGCGCACATCGAGCTTGCCCAGGCGCTCACGCCTGTACCGCGCGCCCAAGCGCCCCCAAACATCCTTCATCTTGGTGCGATCGGCTTGGACATTCATGCCGTCACCGTTGACGACGGTCAGTGCGTCTTCGATCCTAAAGCCGCCGCCCAGCTTCACGTTGCCGACCAGGCCGAGCCCGATGTCGCGCAACGTGACCCCGCGCGACAACGCGTCGGACACCTCGGCGCGGTTTACCGCGTACAAGCGCGTCGATGACTCGCGGTTCTCGTAACCGAACTGGGTCTTCTGCTGGCCGACCCGCAGCTCGTGCCGCGGGATGAAGCGCAGGGAGAAATAAGCGTCTCTGAGCACGCCGGTGATATCCGGCGCGCGCGGATCGATCTCCACGTCGTAGCCGAGCCAAGGGAAGATGTCGCCTTTGACCCCGACGCGCGCGCGCTGCACGCGGAAGTCGCCATTGTCGACATTCGGATCAGCACCCGTCGCAAGAGCATGTCGGTAGTGCACCTGAATGTAGCCAAACACCTTGAGCGGTCTGACCTTCGCGCGCTTTTCGCGGCTGTGCTTGGCGTCTGCGGGCTCGTCACCGGCGTGCGGGATCTTGCTCGCCTCGGGAGCAGCGCCAGTGGGCAGCGGATTTGCTTCAGCGGGCGTCGGCTGCACTACTGCCGCTGTGGGCGGCACCGCCACGGGCGGCTGCTCTGAGGCGGCGGCGGTCGGCGGTGCAGCAACCGGTACGGCAGGGCGAGGCTCGATCGGTTCAGCCACGCCAGCCTCGGTCTCGCCAGGGGCGGCGTGAGCCACCCGCGTCGCCAGACACAGAAACAGCACGCTGGCCACGATTGAACCAGTACGCACCGACGATACGTTGTGCAGGTCTCGTGCGTCTTTCGGCAAGATGCCCCTTTTTGTGTTTAGCCGGGTTTGCAGAGATGCCCGGCGGGCTCACACGCCTGACCGGAACCGCAGTCGCGAGAATCACGACAACCGAGGCAATTCCCCGTCAGGGTATCGCAGAAAAGACCAGGGGCACAGTCGCCATCTGCCAAGCATTCCGCGCAGCGGTTGCCGGGAACCAAGCAGTAGGGCCGATCGGGGTAGAGCGCGCAGCCGTCGTCGTCGTCGACCTCGCATTCGACGCAGATGAAGCGCGTGTCGTCGCAGCCGTGAGTTGCCACCGGGCACACATCGTCGTCGGAGCAGCGCTGGGCGCAGGCTCGCGTCGTCAGATCGCAGGCGAAGCCGGTAGCGCAGTCTGGATCGATGCCGCACTCGACGCAGCGATGGAGCGCGGCGTCACAGCGAGCCAGGCCGCGCGCCGAACAGTCAGCGTCAGCGACACACTCGAAACAGAGTCCGCTCTGGCGATCGCAGCGCAGCGAGGGCAACGGGCATTCCGCGTCGACGGTACAGCGTTGCGCCCCACCGGTGCTGGTCATTCCCGACTGGCCGGCGCTGCCCCCGCTGCCCCCGAGCGACGTGCCGCCGCTGCCGGCTGGTACGTCGAACTCAAGCCGCTGGTAGCAGGACGTCGCCAGGAATACGCCCAGCCAACAGGCAACCTTCACGGACTCGCCAGGATGCGCTCAGCCTCTGGCTTGCCGAAGCCGTTCGGGTAGAGCGAAAGGTAAAGGCTAGCCTCGCGCCGCGCAGCAGCGGGCGACCCTTGGCGCAACAGGCGCATCCGCTCCGCGATGGCGTTTTCGCGAAGGCCGCTGGAGGGGTACGCCTCGATGAGCTTGCTATACAAAGTGAGCGCCTTGACGCTATCACCGGCGCGCGCAGCTTTGGAAGCGGCTGCGAATAGCTCGGTCTGCTCCGAGAGCGCCGAACCGGAAGCGTGCTCGGGCGGCTCGAACGCCGCCGTGGCAGGCCGAGTGCCCGGCACCTGTAACGCGACCGCGGCAGGTGCGGGTGGCGGCGCTGGCGGTCGAGTTCCGTGCCGCGCATCTGCGTCCAAAGCTACCGCGGGCGCTGGTTGGGGCAACTTTACGTCGACGACACGCTCCTCGCAGCTACTCGGCCAACGCTCACCCGCGCCAACCCGCACGACGCCGGTCGACGACCTGACCTCGACCACGCCTTCGCGAACTACGAGGCGCGTCCGAGCCAGCGGCGCACACGGTTCCGGCTGCTCCAAGACGCTCAGATGGAACTGTGTGCCGCGCACTTCGATTTCAGCATCGGGCGTCTGCACGACGAAGCGAGCGCCGGGCTCGAGCTTCGCCACCCTAGCGTCTAGCCCGCCGCTCTGCAGCGAGAAGTGCTGCAGTGTGCCGCGCGCTTCCAACGTCACCCGCGATTGCCCGTCGATGGTCAGCAGCGTGCCGGTGGACAACCTGAGCGCGGCGGTGCCGCCGTCCGTTGTCTCGATGCGGCTGCCCGCCGCCAACTCTAGTCCGGCGCGTAGGACCGCGCGCTTCTCAGCCAGATCTACGACGGACGCGCCCGAGCCTTGGAGAGCGCTCACGGAGATCTTCGCTTCCCCGGCGCGGGTCGACACGGCGCCTGGCGCGAGGTGACGTGCCCCCACGACGACGACCACGGACGCCGCAGCCAGGGCGACCCCCAGCGCCGCGCGTTGCCAACGAACCTTGCGACGCCGCGCCGATTGCGCGCGCTCAATCGTCGAGAGGCTTCGCTGGAGCGCAGCCGCGCCAGGTCGCGAAGCTGTCGGAGCGTCACGCAGCAAGCGAGCCGCGATAGCGGCGTAGGGCGGTTTGCTCATGTCGAGTCCTCTGAAAAGGTGTACCGCAACGGCGACAACCCGGGTTCGCGCTCCAGCCGCGCGTGTAGCTCGTGCCTACCCCTCACCAGCCGGCTCTGAGCCGCGGCCACGCTTGCCCCCGTGATTTCGGAGATCTCCTGCAAGCTATAGCCTTCGACGTCGTGCATGAAAAAAGTCATCGCGCGACGCTCATCCATTTTAAGCAGGTGAGCTCGGACTATGGCTAGCGCCTCGCGCGAGGCGAACGCGGCAGGCGCGACACCGAGCAGCGTCGACGAATCTTCTAGGGGGGCACGCGCAAAGACGCGCCGTTCGAGGCGCCGCCGACGAATTTGTCGAAATACCGAGCG
This sequence comes from Polyangiales bacterium, assembly GCA_038252755.1. GTDB lineage: Bacteria > Myxococcota_A > Polyangia > Polyangiales > Polyangiaceae > PMG-095. Next base: position 3,648 of record JBBSAB010000004.1, read on the forward strand.
CGCCGTGACAACCGATACCCAGGCGCTGAACGGGCACTCTCCGCGAAAGCGGTCAAGCGTTTCAACAACCTCGAACAATGCCACCTGCGCGACGTCTTCGTAGTCCGCGTCGTGGTGACCGAGCAACCGCGTCAGCACGCGATCGATGAGTGGGCGCACTCGCTCGTAGAATGGCGTTGAAGCAGCTGGGTCACGCGCCAGGATCCCGGCGATCAGCGCTCGCTCGCCGACTTGTGCCGGAGGGGGCTCGCTGGGCCCCGCCGCTAGCGGGGGCACGAGGTGAAGGGGGCGACGGGCGGTGGCAGGCAAGGGGTGTGGGTCCTGGGCTCGACGGTGCGTTAGGTGACCGAACCACGCCGAAAGCAGGCCGCCTTTCGTCTCTCAGAGCCGAACACGCAGACCAAGCTCCGCAACTGCTCGAAATATTGGGAGTTTTGCACCAAAGTGACCTTCGGCGTAGATGTCGGTTTCGCCCAAGAGAGCTTCCACGCCAGCTCCGGCAAACAGGCCAGTCGAACGAGTAAGACGGTAGCCTCCCTCGAACAAGGCCGCACCGCCAAACATCCAACGAGACCGACTCTCGACTTCGGCGTCCGCCGCCTGTGACCGCGTCACCTCAAGCCAGCAAGCTTGGAAGTCCGCGCGAACGCCAAGCTCGGCCGGGGAGGCATCGTGGAGCGCGAGCCATGAAAGGCCGACTCCAGCTGTCGCTGTCCGCGTCGACGCTTCGACCGCAGGGACCTCCCCTACCCGGCCGCCAACCGCCAGCCTCGCCCAGACCGAAGGTGACAGCGCCAGCCGTATTCCGAGCGTGGCGCCCCACGCGTCGGCCGGCCCGCGAATGCCTGTGACAGCGCTGAGACCGAGATCAAGCCGCAATTTAGAGACGTCGCCTTCGCGAGGCACGACCGCTCCCTCGCGCAGGGGGGGCGGCACCTCCTCACGCGGAGGTGTGGGTGGCTCAGCCGTGACAACGAGGCGGGGAAACATCGACGCGATCGCGAAACCGAGCAGCCGTCCGCGTTGCTCTGGCCGGTCATCCACGCTGAACGTGATCGTGCGGTCGACCCAACGCGCGTCGCGAGCGACGTAGCAATGCAGCAGCGCGCTTGCCTGGTCTGGAGCCCAAAAAAGCTCCACAACACCATCGGCCTTTCCGGCCCGGTCAAGGCTCTCGGCGTCAGGGGGATCCTCTGGCGTCAGCTCGATCCGAACGGAAGCCGATTGCCCGAGCAGCTCGCGCGCAGCCGCCGCCATGGCGGGTTCTGCGGGATCTACCGCTGAATTCGACACGATCAACACGACCAGCACCGCGCCCACCGACATGCGATTCACTCACCATAGTGCAATCCTGCCCGCCGCGGCGGAGCGTTCGGCGCGAGGCTAAAGAAATATTTCAAGGCTCAGCCTGCCATTGCGCACGCCCCGTCACCTACATGGCCCGAAAGCCTAGGGATGCGCGCTCACCCTCGAAAATACTGGATTGCCGCGATGGCGCTCTTGGTGAGCGTGGCCGCCCTCGTCGCGACGTACAAGGTCGTTCGCCTCGACTACCGGTTCGCTGACGTCCTGCCCCGCACTCGCTACGATGTGACGTACGAGTTGACGTTCGACAGCGGCGGCTCGGACGTGCATGCGCGCGTGTTTCTGCCGCTCTCAGATCCCCACCAGCAGATCGCGGACGAACGCAACGAGTCGCCGGCTTTGCACTTCGGAGACGTGATTGAGCAGGGCAACCGGGTCGGAAGCTGGACGGGCACAGGTGCCTCGGGCACGAGCCAGGTTCACTACAGCTTTAGCGTGCTGAGCAATGCAATTCACTACGACCTAGCCCCGACGCTCGCCGTGCCAGAGGTCTATCCGAGCGCCGTTTCGGAGTATTTGAAGCCAGAAACCGCGATTCAAGCGGATGACCCGGAGATTCGGCGGACCCTTCTGAAGCTCGGCGCCGACCACGGAACGGCCGTGGAACGCATCCGACGCATCTACGATTTTTCCGCCGGCTTGGCTTCGCGCAGCTTCAAGGGCACCACCGACGCACTCACCGCCCTACGTTTGAAAGAGGCGAGTTGCAACGGGAAGAGTCGGCTGTTCGTTGCGTTGGCCAGGGCCGCCGGCATCCCCGCGCGGCTGGTGGGCGGGCTGATCTTGGAGCCCGGCTCGAAGCGGACTTCGCACCAATGGGTCGAGGCGTATGTCGCCGGGCACTGGGTACCGTTCTGTCCGACAAACCATCATTTTGCTGAGCTGCCCGCGCGCTACCTAGTTCTGTATCGCGGCGATGAAGCGCTCTTCAAGCATTCCTCTGATATCAACTTCGACTACCGCTTCACGACCCTCGCCGCGGAGGTCCCGTCACCCAAGGCTCGAACGGCGTTTCAACTCTTCAACGTCTGGGCTTTGTTCGACCGCCTGAAGTTGCCCTTCTCGCTGCTCGCAACCGTGCTGATGTTGCCGGTCGGTGCACTCGTGGTCGTGCTCTTTCGGAACGTCGTGGGCGTGCCCACATTTGGTACCTTTTTGCCGGCGTTGATCGCCGCCGCCGCCAGCGAAACAGGGGTATTCTGGGGTCTATTGGGCTTACTTGCGGTGCTCGCGGTGGTGGCTCTGGCGCGCGCTGCCATTCAGGGTTTGGGCCTGCTGCATTCGCCCACGCTGGCGATCTTGCTCGCTGCGGTAACGCTAAGCATGCTGGGGCTCAGCCTGCTCGCCGAGCGACTTGAGCTCTCAAGCCTGACGCGCATCTCGCTCTTTCCGATCGCCGTACTGGCGCTCTCGGCGGAGAAATTCTACCTCACGCTGTCGGACGAGGGGGCCTGGCCTGCTGCCAAGGGCTTACTGGGCACGCTGCTGGTGATCGTCGCTTGCTACGCCGTCATGTCGTCACTCGCGCTGCGTGTGGTGATGATTGCGTTTCCGGAGGTCTTGCTGCTAGTCGTCGCGGCCAACGTCTACTTGGGTCGCTGGACTGGGCTGCGGATCAGCGAATACTGGCGCTTCCGACGCCTCCTGACGGAGCCCGCGACATGAAGTTGGCGTTCGACGCTCTGCGCCGCGTCCGGTTCGCCCTCGCGCAGCGCGACCGGGTGCTCGGCATCAATCGCCGGAACGTGGAGCTCGTGCTCCGCGACAACCCGGCGCGGCATTTGCGTTTCGCCGACGACAAACTGCTCGCCAAGGAACTGATCGAACGCGCTGGGGTGCCCGTCGCCGAGACCCTCGCGATCTGCGACGGCCCGTATGCCATCCCTAGGGCGCTAGAAAGACTCCGCCACGAACAAGACTTCGTGCTCAAGCCTGCCTGCAGCGGGATGGGTCGCGGCATCTTGGTCGTCACTGAACGGCTGGGTGACGATCAGTTCCGGCTCGCAGGAGGCGCCGCGGTCTCGCTCGCCGAGCTGGGGCGCCACATGGCCGACACCATCTTCGGCGCGTACTCGGAGCGCCTCGAAGATCGCGTCTTCGTCGAGCGGCGCGTGCAGGCCCACCATGTCCTGGCTCAGATGTGGCCAGACGGTTTGTGCGACATTCGCGTGCTGGTCCGGCGCGGCAAGCCAGTGCTCGCCATGTTGCGCGTCCCTACAGCTCGCTCGGGCGGGCGCGCCAACCTGCATTGCGGCGGCGTCGGGCTGGCGGTCAATCTCGAGACCGGCATCACCACACGCGCGGTCATCGACGGCACCGAGGTGACTCACCATCCGGACTCGCAGGCGGAACTGGTTGGCGTGACCATTCCGCACTGGCCAGCGCTGATGGAAGCTGCCCTGCGCTGCGCCCACGCAGTGCCACTCGGCTACCTGGGCGTCGATCTCGTCCTCGACCGGGGTGTCGGCCCGCTGGTGCTGGAGGTCAACGCTCGCCCCGGCCTCGAGATTCAGAATGTTCACGGCCAGGGACTAGGTCACGCCCCGGAGCTCTCACATGCGGGCTAGCGACTCGCTTTGGCCCGTGCTCCTGCTGAGCACGTTCGTCTTGAGCTCGGGTGGAGCGTTGGAGGTCTATGCGCGCTCGCGCGAAGTAGGCGCCGTGCACATCGCAGTCGCACTCGAAACAGCGCCGCCGAGCACGAACGCCGACACCAACGAAGATGCGGCTGATGACGCCCCGGACAGCGCCGCTCCGATCTCGGAAGCACACGCTCAGGCCCGCATTCTGGCGCGGCGGGGCGAGCTCGAACAGGCCATCACGCTGCTCGCTCAATTGAGCGCCGAACGACCGGACGCGCTGGGGCCCAAGCTCGACCTCGGCTACTGGCTGAGGCAAAAGGGCAAGCTCACCGAATCGCTCACGGTGCTAGCGCAGGCCCAGAGCTTGGCGCCAACATCGGTCAGCGCCATCTATCAGCTCGCAAGCAGTCAATTCGCATCCGGCAACGGCAAGGACGCGGAGCTGGGGCTGCGCCGCGCGCTCGAGCTCAAGGCCAATCACGGACCCTCGCTATTGGCCCTCTCACGCGTGCTCAAGAAGCGCGGCGCATTCGGCGAGGCGCTCGAATTGCTGCAGCGGGCAGTGCGCTTCGGCAGCAACTCAGAACGCGCCGCGGCCAGTCTCGCGCTCGGCAAGATGCGGCTAAGCATGGGCAAGCCAGAGCTTGCCGTCCGCGACTTCAAGACGGCGGTGGAGTTCGCGCCAGCGGATCCGAGCCTGCGTCTTTCGATCGCGAAGGCGTACCTCGCGACCGGCAACAAGCAACTCTTTCCGGCCGCGCTCGAGCAGGCCGAGCGAGCCGCCGCTTTGGCGCCCGACCGCGCGCTGGTGATCGGCCTATTGGGTTGGGTCCGCGATCGCTGCGGGGATCGGGAAGGCGCTCGGAGCGCCTTCCAGCAATCGCTGCAGCTCGATCCGAATCAGGACTACGCCGAACGCAAGCTCTTGCGCCTCGATCTAGCCGCACAAGATTTGCGCTCCGCGCGACGTCACGCCGAACACCTCGCGACTCGACTGCCCGAAGACCCCGAGCACCATTTCTTGCTGGCTCTGGTCACCGGCCGTGAAGGCCGCGTGGACGACGCGCGAACCTACTACATGACGGCAATCGAGAAGGCCAAGGGCAACTACCCGGAGGCGTTCTTCAATCTCGGTCGACTCGAAAAATCCGCCGGGAAGCTCGACGCATCCGTCGCGAACTACAAGAAAGCGCTCGAGCTCAAGCCAGATTACCCAGAGGCACTCAACAACTTGGGGCTCGTGCTGTTGGCCCAGGGCAAGGCGAGTGACGCGACCGCCGCGTGGAAGCAGGCGCTCGAATTGGACGCCCACTACGCTTCCGCTTGGGTCAACCTGGGCGACCTCGCGGCCAGCGAGCGAGACTTCGACCAGGCCGAAGCGTCGTTCGAGAAGGCGCTCGGGTTGAAGCCACAGCTCACCTCGGCGCTGCTCGGACTTGCTCGTGCGAGGCGCGACTTGGCTCACCTGAGTGACGCAGTCGCTACCTATCGCGATTTACTAGCTGTACAGCCCCGGCACGCGCGCGGTTGGTTCGAGCTTTCCGAACTGCTGGAGCGACGGGGCGAGCTGCGCGACGCCGCCGACGCGGCGGGAAAAGCCACCGCGCTTGCACCCGATGAAGCCGACTACCTGTTGAAACACGCCGACCTGCTCGCCAAGCTAGGCGAGCTAAAAGCGGCTCAAGTCGCGTTTGAAGAGCTGCTCGACCGATCGCCCGGACACCAAGAAGCGCGCCTCGGCCTGGCCGAGTTGTTGTTGAAACTCGGCGACGAATTGGGCTGCGAGCGGGAAGCTCGGCGCGTCGACTCGGGAACTGGCCTCACCCGTGCGCGCGCTCTGGTCGCGCGATGTTCGAAGACCTAGCGAGAGCAGAAGCTCTGCGCAGCAACCGAAAAGAGAAGCAACATGAAGACGAATTCATTGAAAGCGAGAACGCTGTCGCTATCGCTCGCCCTCGCCTGCGCCGCGTGCGGCCACGACACCTCGCCATTAGCCGCCGACGGCAGCGGTTCGCCGGGCACGGGCGGTTCGAACGCTTCTGCGGGCACCGCGACGAGCCACGGCGGCGTGAACGCCAGCGGTGGAACGAGCGGCAGCACGCCCGCCACGAATGACGAGGCCTTGTTCCAGGAAGCCTTGGCCCTCTTCAACGCCAAGGACTACGCCGGAGCGGCACCCAAATTTCAGCAGCTTTGGGACCAATTCCCGAACTCGAATCGCCGCGACAACGCTGGCTACCTTGGCGGCCGCTGTCTGTACGAACTGGGCGATGACGCTTCGGCCATCACCGTGCTTGAGGCCATGCGCAAGGCCTATCCCGATTCGCACTATGCAGGCTCGGCGGCGTATTTCACGGGGCGAGCTCGCTTCAAGCAAGGCCTGTTTGCGGAGGCCATACCGGACTTTACGGCGGGCGCGGTCGACCCGACCGGCACCTACGCTGACAACTCACAGTACTACCTCGGCCGTAGCCACTACGAGGCCGGGGCCTTTGCACCCGCCAAGACCGAACTCAACAAACTGTTGACGCTTTTCCCGACCAGTAGCTACTCGGACAACGCCCAGTACTACATCGGCCGCTCAGACTTCGACAACGGTGCCTTCACCGCATCGATTGCCAGCTTCGACGCGGTGTTGAAGGACAGCACTTCCGCGTTCGCCGACGACGCTACTTTCTACAAAGCGCGCGCCAACTACGCGAACGGCGACCTGGCGCCAGCCTTATCCGGCTTCAGGGGCCTACAAACGGCGTTCCCGACCTCGCAGTATGTGGACAACGCCGACTACTTCGAGCTGAAGATCTACGTCGATCAGGCCAACTGCAGCGAGGCCAACGTCGTGCTGGGCCGCTTGACCGCGTCGGCGAGCCAATACTTGGCGAGCGGTCAGAGCTACATGCAGCAAAATGGATGCTGAGTAGAGTCACCCGAGCGCTGATCTGCGCCCTGTCGACCTGCAGCCTGGCGCTCGGGGCACCGGTTGCCCCCGAACCAACCGCGGCAAGTGCTCAAGCGTCATCGGCGGATCCAACCGCCGGCGCCAAGCCGAAAAAGCACAAGAAGAAGCGCAAGAAGAAATCGGAGGATCCGAGCGCTGGCGCGCGCTCGTCCAAGAGCAAGCGGTCGCGAGGGCGACGGGCCGCGCCCACATCTGGCTTCGTTTTTCGCAGCTCAGCGGGTCTCGGCTTCAGCCACGGCTACGGCGTCCGCCGCTTCGACAGCCCACTCGTCCAACTCAAAGCCCAGGGTGCGCCCTGGCGCTCGTTCGGTCCTGTGCGTTTGGAGCTCCCGCTCGACTATCAGCAATTCCTCATGCCGAGCGGAGGACTTCGCGAGCACCACGCGCGCGCCGCGCTCCGCGGAACCCTTCGACTAGCGCCCGCTCTCGAACCCTTCGCCGAGGGCGAGCTCACCGGTGTGTGGCGCCCCGATTGGCCCGACCTCTATCAGCCCAGCACTGGTGATGAGCTGCTCCGAACGGATCGCTTCAGCTACGTGAAGATGGGTGCGACGGTCGGCTGGCAGGGCTCGTTCGGGCGCGAAACCAAGGCCCGTGTCGCCTATTCCTATGGGCAATGGGACTACCGAACGGACCCCGCATTTCAGCCCATCACCTCACCTAACCACCTGACGCCCAGCGATCACGAGGAGCACGCGCTGGAGCTGAGTATTGGAACGAGCTTTGGCAAAATCCGGCCGCGCCTGCGGCTTGCGCTGTTCGAGCGCAACTACTTCTTCGTGTTCGCGCGTGATCGACTAAACGGTAAGACGCACACGAGCCCAGGCGGGTTGCCGCCCAATCCGCTCTACGCAACGCGCGGTGCGGAGCCCGAGCTGAGTTTGATGGCGCGGGCGGGCAACACCACGCTCCGCGCAGCATTCGGCGTCCAAGCGACCGAGGACGTGTTTCAAGGCTACTACTCGTCGCTCGCGCTGCACCCGAGCTTGTCGGGTCGATGGGCAGCCACCAAGTCCCTTAGCTTCGAACTAGGGGGAGAACTCTGGCTACGTCGCTACGGCGCCAACAGCTACGCCGCAGGCCCCAGCCATCCAGCGCTCACGTTCGGCGACCGCCGCGCCGATCGCCGCTTGGACCTGCGCTTCGAGGCGCGGCTCCGGCTTTCCGAGCAGTGGTTCGTCGCCGCAACGACCAGCGCAGCCATCCGACGGACCAACTTTCCAGCCTATGTGCCGAACGTCTTTCCTCGCTTCTCGCGCTACGACATCAACTGGAACTACGACAATTGGCAGCAGCTCGTGGCGTTGGAGTATCGGCCGCGCGGCGCTTCGCCAGACGGCGGCTAAGATTCATCCGGACGCCGGCGAGCGCACTCACGGCTGGTTCAAGACACGACCGCTCCCCGGCGCAGCAACAGCGCGGCAAATGACGGCAAGAAGCCGAGGGTGGACAGCGTCGAGCTAACGAGCCCCGACATCACGGCGATCGCAAGTGGTTGCTGGAGCTCCGCACCCGCACCGATGCCAAGCGCCAAGGGCAGCAAACCAGCCAACGTGGCGGTGGTCGTCATCAGCACGGGGCGCAAACGGCGCTTGGTGGCTTCAGACGTCGCTTGCTCAGCGCTTTCGCCCTGGTCGAAGCGCTTCTCGGCCTCTTCGAGCAACAAGACGCCGTTCTTAACCACTAAGCCGACGAGCAATACCCCACCCATCAATGACGAAGCGTTGAGCGGAGTCGACGTCAACCACAGACCAACCAGCGCTCCAACCAACGCAAATGGCACCGTGAACAGGACGAGCAAGGCGAGACGGAAGCGTCGAAACTGAGCGGTGAGCACCGTGAGGACGAGCAACGCGGCGAACCCTGCCACCACGGCTAGGTCCCTCGTGGTGCGTTTCTCTTCGGCGATTTCGCCGCCCACGACGGCGCGATAGCCTTGTGGCAGCGTAAGCTTGGCTAGCGCTTGCTCGATATCGGCCGAAATTCCGGCAAGATCGCGGCCTTCGTGCGCGGCGGTGACGGCGACCATCGGCTCCAATGCGTCGTGCATGAGCTCGGGGCCTGCGAGCGCTAGCTCGGGCTCGGCGACAGCGCGCATGGTGAGCACGCGCCCCGCGCTGTTGAACGGCAGGTCAAGAACCTGGCGCGGGTCGAAGCGCACCGGGTTGGGATAACGCACCCGGATATTGATCAGGCGGTCACCGCGCCTGACGGAACCGGCCAGGGATCCTTGCAGCGCGGCGGATAGCTGTGCGGCGAAAGCCTCGTTGCTCGATCCCAAACGAGCGAGAGCGCTAGCGTCTGCCCGAAAATGCAGCTCGCCCACGTCTCGCTCGTGTCCGGAGTAGACGTCGACCAAGCCGTCAACGCTTTCTAGCTTGGCCGCGAGTTTGTCCGCCAGCTCACTCAACACCTGCCGGTCGGGGCCGAGCAGCTTGACCTCGACCGGGCGCGGGTTGCCACCGAGGTCATTGAGCACGTCTTGCAGCACCTGCACGAATTCGGTGCGAACCTCCGGCAGTTTGCTGGCCAGGCGCTCCCGCAAATCATCCTGGATGGCTGTCATCGAGCGGTGACGCTCGCGGTGCAGCCGCACCATGATGTCGCCCCGATTGAGCTCGGTGGCGGTGGCCGGCCCAAGCTCCGTGCCAAGCCTGCGCGAGAATGTCAGAACCTCGGGCGTCGCTTTCAGCTCGGTTTCGAGCGATCGGGCGAACGCCTCGGTGGTCTCGACCGAAGTGCCAGCGGGGAGAAAGTAGTCGACGACAAACGCGCCTTCGTCGACCTGAGGCAAAAATCCGCGTGAGACGCGCGGCAGTACGAGCCCAGCCGCGACGGCGCTCGTGCCCAACAGTGCCAGCGCAAACCCTGGTTTCGAGAGTTGTCGACTGGAGAGTCTATGAAATGCACGCTCGAGGCGGCCTGGTCCCGACGACTTGATGACCCTGGGCCCGGCCAGGCGCTCGGCAGCCAGCGGAATCAGTACTAGCGCTACGACTAACGAAAGCGCCACCGCTGCGGTCAACGTGAACGCCAAGGCGCGGAAAAAATCGCCCACCATGCCGTCTAGGAACAACAGCGGAACCAAGACGACGATGGTCGTTAGCGTCGTGCCGATCACCGCTGGTGCCAGCTCGATGGTGCCGGCAAGAGCCGCTTGTGACGAGTCGCGCCCCGCTTCGCGACTGTGGGTGATGGCCTCGACGATCACGATCGCATCGTCGACGACGAGCCCGATTGCGACGGCCATGCCACCGAGCGACATCAGGTTGAGCGTTTGCTTTCCCAGCTTCATGCACACGAACGTCAGGGCCAACGTGACCGGTACGGCGAGCGCCGCTTGCACCCCCGCGCGCCAATCCCTCAGGAACAGCGCGATCACCACGCCGCACAGCAAGATCCCGAGCAAGATGGCGTCGCGCACCCCGTTCATGGCGTCGCGCACCAGCTGAGCTTGGTCGTAGACGGGCGAGATCGTAACGCCCGCCGGCAAAGACGGCTTGAGCCCGGAGATGGCCGCCAGGGCTCGTTCGACGACGGCCGGAGTGCTCGCGCCCGGCGCGCGCGCCACGCTGATATTGACCGTGCTCCCGCCAGGCCCGCCGATGCGCTGCGTTCGATCCTCCGCGCCCTCGAGCACCTCGGCCACGTCCCCCAGAACGACTTGACGCCCCTGCGCCGACACCAGGATCGGGAGCTCACGCAGCGCTTGCAGACTTCGAGCGTCGCTATCGGCAAGCACCGTGATCAGGCTCTGCCCCTGAACGACGCGCCCGACCGCCGTTAGTCCCAGACTCGCGCGCAGCTTCGTCGCGATGTCGTCTGGGTTCAGCCCGAACCCTGGCAGCGCCTCCGGATCTAGAATCACCTCGATCTCTCGCGCGTCGCCGCCCAAGACGTCCACGCGACCAACACCCGGCACGCTCGCCAGCGCGGGCTGGACGACGAAGCGAGCGAGCTCCCGCAACTCGCGAGGGTCAATCGCGCCCGTCACGTTGAATGTCACGACCGGAAAGGAGCCAGTCGTAACCTTTTCGACGACGATTTCCGCCGTGGCCGGCAGTTCCGAGCGCACCTCGGACACCCGCGATTCGACCATTTGCAAAGCGCGCCACATGTCCGTGTCGGAACTGAATCGGAGCGAAATCTCGGTGGCCCCGCGAATCGTCTTGGAACGAATCCCCGACAGCCCCAGCACCGAGCTCAAAGCTTGCTCCAACGGCCGCGTGATGCTGGTCGATACGACCTCGGGCGGAGCTCCGCCGCTCTTGGCCACGACGACGATGCGCGGGAACTCGACCTCGGGATAGATCCCGCTGGGCATGCTGAGCGCACAAACGACGCCGAGAGCGACCAACAGCAGCGTCGTCAACCAAACCGAAACCTGATGCCGGCGCAGCAGCTCAAGCAGCTTCATGGGGTCGCCGTCACGAGCGTGCCGTCGTCGAGACCGAGGACGTGGTCGAGCGCGATCATCATGCCGGGCTCGATGCCGGAAATGACTTCGAAGTGATCGGCATCGTGGTAACCGACTTTTACGCGACGGACGTGAGCTTTGCCCTGATCGCACGTCACGACTTCAGCGCCATCCGAGATAGCGCCGCGCAGTGCGCTGGTGGGTAGCAGCGGTACACCTTCGCGATGCCGGAAAACCACCCGGGCACGTCCGTGTGCACCAATCACAGGCGCCGTGGCGGTTGGTTCCAGTACGATGCGCGCCTGTCCGAGGCCCGTCGCCTCGTCAAGCTGGGCAGAAAGGCTGCGCACGGTGCCCTGCAGACTCGCCGAGTTGGAGAGGAGCTCGACCGTAGCTGACTGCCCGGGGAGCAACTTTGCGAGGTCACGCTCGACAACGTCCGCGACGAATTCAGCGCTGGACGCCGTCGCGACCTGAGCGATTGGCGTGCCCGAGCTGCCGTCGACAATCGCTCCGGGACCACGCCAGAGCTTGGTCACCACACCCGGAAACGCCGCCCTCACTTGGACGCGGCCCAGCGTGCGCCGCGCGAGATCGAGGCCGGCCTGCGCAGCCAGAACGTTCTGGTTCTCGGTTTCGACTCGCGCCTGGGCGTCCTCCAAATCCTGATGTGCCGAGATACCCCGCCCGACCAGAGCCTGAGTACGCAGCATCCCCGAGCTAGCGTTGGCGACGGCGGCTTTGGCTTGCGCTAGCGAGGCTCGGGCCTGTAGCTCATTCTGCTTTGAAGCGGCATCGTCGACGCTCGCGACGATTTGCCCCGCGGACACGTGATCGCCCTCATGTACCAGCACCTCGATGATTCGCCCCGGCACCTGCGAAGCCAACGGCAAGTCGCCGCCAGGAGGGGGCTCAGTGTGCCCTCGCAACTCGATGGTTTCGTCGAGGGCAGCCAGTGTGGGTGCGGCGCAATGAACCGGAATCGGCCGCGGGGCCTCGGTCGTCTCCGCCCGTTGGCAAGACGCGGTCAACAGCAGGAGCGACAAGCGACAGCGCCAGTTCATTGCGTCCCCAGCAGGCGTTCCACCTCTATCCACGCCCGAGCCCTCGCCTCCGTCGTCGCAACCAGGTCGAGCTCCACTTCGACGTTGGCGCGACGCGCCTCCAGCAGAGCCACCAGCGGGGTCTTACCGAGCGCGTACGACTCTGCGGCTGCCTCCGCGGCCGCCCGAATCGCCGGCGCCACCCCTTCAAACAGTGTTCGCTGTCGCCGGGCTTGCAAGTTGAAGCTGCGATACGCGATCAGCAGCGCCGAGCCGTTGGCAGCCCGCTCGGCGTCGAGCCGAAACCGTGCGCCGGTGGTCTTGAGCTCCTCCCGCTCGATCATAGGCCCTCGTTGATTGAACAACGGAAGCTCGACGCCGAGCTGTGCCCGGTAGTTCGTGGCGGGCAGCGTTGGGTCGAGGTAGTCGGCGCCTAGGTCCAGAGTCATAGTCGGTCGCAGCTGGGCGCGCTCGCTCGCTAGGCGCGCCTGCCCCGCACGAATCTCCGCTTGGGCACGCTGTATCGCTGGGCTCGCGGGCAACCGCGCGAAGAGCTGTTGGACGGGAGGCGGCTGAGCTGGCACGTCCGGCGCGCCAGTGGTGCGCAATCCGGCGTCAACAGGTACGCCAATCCAGCGGGCCAGCTCGCTCGCGGAAGCATCGATCAGTTCCAGCGCAGCCGTGGCGTTCATCTCGGCGCGAAGCCGTTCGGCTTGAGCTCGCAATTGCTCGAGCGCGGGCGCTGAGCCAACGTCGACACGAGACTGCACCGTCGCCTCGAGCTCCCGCGCAAGCTGTGCGGCTTGGCCCAAGGCGTCTGCACTTCGCTCCGCCGTCCAGAGCCCGACGTACGCCTGCGCCGCGCTCGCGCGCGCCTCGGCAGCGCTGGCCAGCGTGTCTTGGTGTGCCACGAGCGCCGTCGCGTTGCCGACGTTCCGCGCGGCGCCGCGCTGACCGAAGACCACGAGCGGCAACGAGGCCCCTAGACTCAGTCGCGCTGCCTGCGTGGAGGACCCGGCGTTGAAGCTAGGGTTGGGATAGACGGCCGCCGCACGTCCATCCGCGCGGACTGCTAGCTCGTCGGCTCGCGCGGCGTCGACGCTTGGAGCGTGCAGGCGAGCCAGCTGCAAGGCTTCCGCATAGCCGAGGCGCCGCGGCTCTTGTGCCAGGACGGGTTGCGTCGCGGCCAAGGTGACGCTGACGATCAGAACCTTCAAACAGCGTGACATCGCTGAACACTACCTGAGTTACGCGCGCCAATGCCTCAAAGCTCGGACAAACTAACAGGCTTGCCGTCACGCGCCGAGCGCGTCGCGGCGACGCCGACTTTGAGCGTCTCGAGGGCGTCAGGGTAACTCGAGCGGATCAACGTGGGGTCGTTGGTACGCAGCGCCTCGAAAAAGGCGGCGTTCTCCAGCATGAAGATGTCAGGCTCGGGCGACGCCAGCTGCTCGACCTCGCCGGCGCGGCGCGTGATCTCGAGATCCAGGTTCCAACTCGAGAACGCGCACTTCACGCTGCGGGTGGAGACCGTGAGCCCGATCCCGAGCCCGCTGTCGTGACCGTCCCGCGTGAAGCAGCCAGTCGTGAAGTTACCGAGCGCACCGCTCGCAAAGCGCACGTTGACGACCGCGGCGTCGGCGACCGTGTAGTCGGGCACGTCGGTGATGAACCCACGCGTTTCGTAGGCCGAGACTTCCGAGATTTCGCCGACCAGGTAGCGCGAAAGGTCAACCAAGTGGGTGCACTGCTCCACGAATTGCCCGCCCGACTGAGCGAGCGTTCGCCACCACAACGGCGGCGGCAGCTTGTCCACCCACCAGCCATTCGCCAGCACGACCGGCTCGGCTTCGCTCGCCAGCACCTGCTTGGCGCGCGCGACCGACGCGCGGTAGCGACCCATGAACGCCACGCTGACCAAAGTACCTGCCTTGGCAAATGTCTCCGCAGTGCGTCGAGCCACGTCGAGGTCACAGCTGATCGGCTTCTCGATCAGCACGCCACGGACGTGCTCGGCACAGCGCGCTTCGATATCGCCGTGCAGGTGTGGCGGCAAGCAGATGAACACGGCGTCGAGCGTTTGCTCTGTGAGCATCTGGCCGACTGCCCCCAGCTCGTACCCGCGCGCACCTGCACGGGTCGACAGCTCGCTAACCCGCCCGGCGTTGCGCCCCGCGATCGCCGCTACCTGCACGTTACCCAGCGCTTCAATGGCCTTGAGGTGTAGGTCCGTAACCCAGCCGGTACCGATAATCGCGATCCGCGTCGTCATGTGCGCCAGGAGGATACGCCGATATTTGCCGTGATAGGCTGAGGACGCGTGCACCGCGATCGCCAGTACCTGTTGCTCGTGGTTTCGAGTCTGTTTGCGGTCTACTGCAGGGTTGGCTACGAAAACGTACCCCTGACGAGCGACGAGCCGGCCACGGGCGAAGCAGGTGCCAACGCGGCAGGCGGCGTGAGCGGCGTGGGCACCGGAGCGCAGGGCGCCACCGATAGCGGCATGGGCGGTGGCGTAGGGAGCGGAGGACTCGCGGCCGCAGGCGGACAGAGCGAGCCGGGTGGTGAGAGCACCTCTGGTGGCGAGGCCGGTGCTGGCGGCGGCGGCGCCGCGGGCACGAGCGGCAACACGATGTGCTCCGGCACCTGTAGCTGCCCGGCCGGTGGCTGCCACTACGATTGCACAGCGAACTGCACGGTGACGTGCACTGGCGCTTGCACCATCGTTTGTCGCGCCGGCAACACCTGTCACCTCAACTGCCCTGGCCAGGTGAAGACCTGCTCGAGCAGCACCGATTGCAAGCTCAACTGCCAGTGACCCTGCCGCGGCGCCCAGAACAACCCCGGCGTCGAAGTAGCTCGGAGGTTCCACTCCGACGCCGGGTAAGACCTGGAGAGCAGTACGACTGCCCGAGGCCAACGGATCAGGGTAGCCAGACGATTCGCCTCGCACGATCCATTGTCGGAGGTGTCGCGTAGTTTCGGAGCGCGCCTCGGCTGCGCACTCTCGGCGATGCAAGACCCGGAATTGATTGCCCTGGTAGCGCGTGGGCAGCAGGCAGCGCTGGGCGCCCTCTACGATCGCCACGCCGGGCTACTGTTGGGCGTGTTGACGCGGGTGCTGAGCGACGCGCAGGAGGCCGAGGACGTGCTGCACGAGGTCTTTTTGGAGGTTTGGCAGCGCGCGGCTGATTTCGATCCGGCGCGCGGCAACGTGCGCGCTTGGCTGGTGATGCGAGCACGTTCGCGCGCCCTCGATCGACTGCGTGTGCTCGGGCGCACGCGAACGTTGCCCAGCGAGGCAATGCTGCCCGAGCCAACGCCACAAGCCGTTCCGGCCGACACCCTGAGCGTCAGGCGAGCGTTGTCTAACTTGGCGCCCGAGCTGCGCACGCTGCTCGAGCTCGGCTACTTCGAGGGCATGTCTTCGGCCGAAATCGCGGCGCACGAAGGCATTGCGATCGGTACCGTTAAGTCACGCGTCGCCCGCGCGTTGGCCGAGCTGCGGGGCGTTCTGCAGCCTGCTTAGTGATTCTGTCGCTCGCTCGATCCAAAGCGACGGCTGACTCCGTACAAGCGGATGGAATCAGACCGCGCCTCCGGGCACGGCACCTCGACGCTTTCCGGGTCGAGCTTTTAGGAGGTTACTTCATGCGACTCGCTTCATATTCACGCTTTGCGTTCGTGATTCTTGCAGGTTTGGCCGGCGCTGCGGCTTGCGGCGGCGATGACGACGACTCCAGCTCCGGCACGGCTGGCACCAGCAGCGGCGGCAAGAGCGCCGGCGGCAGCAGTAACAAGGCCGGTACTGCTGGCATGACCGCTGCGGGCGGCGATGGCGGCTCGGGCCCCGTCGATTCGCAGCTATGTACCGATCTCGGCGGCCCCGCTGGCATCGACGCGGTCGTGCGCGGTGACGGCAAGACCGACAAGGCTGACGCCTTCAACGGCTTCAAGTTCGAAAAAGACGGGCGGCAAGCCTCCGTGCTGCTCAACGTCGCGACCGATCCGTGCATCGGTCAGCAGTTCGCGCACCTGCTCGCAGCCGAAAAGGCGGCCGAGCTCGAGCACCTGGCCGAATGCCTCAGCCTGTTCGTCCAAAACGCCGCGGGCTGCGCGGTGGTGTACGACGGCGCCACCGACAAGGCCGGTAAAGTTTGCAAGCCGATGAAGGCCGCACACTCCAGCCTCGGCGTCACCGAAGAGGACTACACGGCGCTGGTCGTCGATGCCGCCACGGCGCTGATCGCCGCCGGCGTCGATCCGACGTCCGCTCAGTTCAAAGCCGTCGCGGGCGCGCTGACCGATGACAAGCTGAAGGCCGACATCATCACCGACGACGCTGCGGCTTACTCACAACCCGGCGCAATGTGCGAAGCCGCGGGCGGAGCCGCCACCGGTGGTGCTGCCGCTGGAGGCGCGGGCGGGACCCGATGAGCCTCAAGCGCGCGCTGATGAAGACGGCAGCAGGCCTCGGTGCTGTTGCCGTCCTCGGCACTGCGATCATCGGCGTGGCGCACACGCCTTGGGGGCGGCCGCTGTTGAAGCTGCCGCTCCTGAGCGCGCTGGCCCAGCACGCTGGCTGCCCCGTCGGCAGCATCGAACCTGCGGCCTTCGAAAAGGTGCGCCAGCAAAAACTGCAACACGATGTAGGCACGGCAACGGCAGGCGCGCACCCGGCGCTCGGCTTCACGCTCGGGCAAACCCGTCGCCGTGACGTCGAACAATGGGCGAAGACCGAGCAAGCCAGTTGCAAGGCCGGCTTCGTCGCTTCGGTGCTCGAATGCACCAACGTGGTCAGCCCCGGTGCGCCGCCGATCGCGCAGCTACGGCTGCAGTTCGACGGCGAACAGCGGCTGGTCTCGGTCGACCTGTTTCGGGCTGACACCGAAGGCACGGCGCTAGTGACCCGCTTCCAACAGCTCGGTCGCGAGCTCGACGCCAGCGTGGGCCCCGCCACCAGCACGGTGGGTACCCCCACCTTGGCGTTCATGAAGAAGAGCGCGCTAGAAACCGTGGTCCGGAGCTACAGCTACCGGGACTACGTCGCGTCACTGATGCTGCTCAACTTCGGCAAGCGTGGCCTGCGCCTGCGCGAGCAGTACCGCTGGCTCGCGCCCGACCCGGCGTGAAGGCGCTCAGCTCACATCAGCAGCGGAGCCAGGCTCGAGCGCCACGGTTCGGTAGCCACCACGCGACCGGAAATGGATCACCAGCAACAAGAATCCAAGGAACATGAGCAGCGGAACCACGGCGGTTTGCCTCAACGCGAGCTGGCCGCCGTGAATCCGTGCGTTCAGAAGCGGAGCCCGATCGATTTGGTGATTGGGCTCGCCCTCGTCTAATCCAGCCAACGCGTTTGCATGCTGGCTCGCATGCTCTCGACCGTTTTGGTGTCCAAGCAACCAGGTGACTTGGCTAGACAATTCGCGGCACCGCAGGCGGCTGCAAAAGCCAGCTGCTCGGGCCTTTCGTAACGTCGCTCGAGTGCAACAGCCAGGCCGGCGACCGTTGCATCGCCGCAACCGACGCTCGAGCGCGAGGTAACCGTGGGCGGCCTGACCAAGAACGCCCGCCCCGGCGTAGTGCCGACGAGCCCCGCTGAGCCGAGTGAAACGATCGCGGAGCCAGCTCCGCGGGCGATCAACTCTTGAACGGCGGCTTTGGCTGCGTGCTCGCTTTGAATCGGGTGTTTGAGCAGGGCTTCCGCCTCTTGGCGGTTCGGTTTTACGAAGTCGGGTTTGGCGGACAAGCCTTGCTCGAGCCATGTCCCGCTCGTATCCAAGATCGTGCGTAGGCCATGGCTGCGCGCCAGATTGACGAGCCGTGGATAAAGATCGCCTGCCGTGCCTGCGGGCAGGCTGCCAGAGAATGCGACGATCGACTCAGGCGCACACGCGTCGAACAGGCGGTCGCACCGCTCGAGCAGGGTCGCCAGTTCTGCGGCCGTGGGTGCGCTGCCGGGCTCGAGCACCTCCGTGACACCCGCGTCGTCGATCAGCTCCAAGTTGATACGAGTCGGAGCCGCCGTGGCGATCGCGTCAACCTCGATGCCGAGCGCGGACAAGCCTTGCTCGACGGCGTCGCCGGTTGGACCACCCAGAAAGCCGATGAAACGAACGTCTGAGCCGAGCGAGCGCGCCGCCAGCGCCACATTCGCCGCTTTACCGCCCGGGCTGCCTTCGGCGGAGAGCGCTCGATTGACGCTGCCGAGCGTCAACGAATTCAGCAAGATCCGTCGATCGAGCGCTGGATTGACGCCCACGCAGACGATCACGCGCGCAGCTCCGCACACGCGACGGTCTGATTGTCGACGTCGTCTGGCTTGCCCACGTCGGGCGCTCGCCGTGCACAAAGTCGCATCTTGCTGCGCGATAGCTCCGTGACGGCACGAATCGCCGGCGAGAAGGTTCGCCGTAAATCGATGTCGTCGGTTTGACCGAGCGCGTCCTTGATGCGCGCGGTGAAGGCATTCTTGATTTCCGTACCGATATTCAGCTTGGCGATGCCGCACTCGATCGCGCGCTGAACCAGCTCGCCCGGCACACCCGAACCGCCGTGAAGCACGAGCGGCGTGTTGGGAATGGCCGCGCGGATCGCACACAATCGCTCGAAGTCGAGCCGCACTTCGCCCCGATAAAATCCGTGCGCCGTGCCAATCGCGACCGCCAGCGCGTCGACTCCGGTGCGTTCGACGAAGCGCGCGGCAGCGTCCGGCTGCGTACGGCAAGCGCTCGGGTCATCGCTGGCGGCTTGACCCACATGACCCAGCTCCGCTTCGACCGACACACCTGCCGGGCGCGCAAGCTCGACGACGCGACTCACGAGCTCACAGTTTTCATCGAACGGCAGCGCTGAGCCATCGATCATCACCGAGCTGTAGCCGGCCAGAATGGCGCTGTAAGCGACCTCGATCGACGCACCGTGGTCGAGATGCAGCGCAACCGGCGTCGAGAGCTCAAAAGCCGCGGCGCGCGCCATCGCTACGATCAACGACAGCCCCAGGTAACGAATCGTGGACTCGGTCGTCTGCAGAATCAGCGGAGCGTGCTCGGCGCGCGCAGCCTCGATGTGCGCGCGCAGCGTCTCGGCGTTGTAGAAGTTGAGCGCCGCCACGGCGCGCCCGTGTTGTCGGGCGTCGTTCAACAGCTCGAGGCTCGCGCGAAGTGGGGCGAAGGCGCTCATCGCTCGCCCACGCGACCCCAGTGCGTCTGTGAACCCATTCCACCAGAAACCATCATTAAAGAATCATAATCCATCACAAAGGATCACGCCAGGGATCTTTTGTGGTGGAATTCTGGCAAAAGAGTACTCGGGAAGGGAAAACGAATCGGCGTCCACCAACGAACTGCCCCCGCCCCATGAATCAGGACCGACCGCTGCCCCCCTGTCTGCGGCGCAAGTACGACGTCTCGGAGACTCAGCCGTTCCACGTCGCCTCCAAGGTTCACGAGGCACCGACGCTGCCTCGCTTCGACAGGCACTATGCCCTCGAGATCGGCATCGTACTGAGTGGCCGAATGGAGCGCTTTTACGAAGGCCACCAGCGGGCGCTCCGGCCAGGGCAGGTCTGGTTGTGTAGCGCCTGGGAGCCGCACGGCTGGCGCGTGGCGCAAGCGCCGTGTCGTGCAGTGGTGACGAGCATCTTCCCCGCTACGCTGGCGACCAGTCGTTTCCCCGAGCTAGCTCGGCAAGATTGGTGCGCCGCCTTCGCCGTGCCAGCTGCGCGGCGTCCGGACGCGCCTGCAGAGTCGCGCAAGTTGGTCCAGCACCTGGGGCGCAGCTTACTGGCGAGTACCGCGGCGCCTGAACCGCAGCGCCAGTTCCTGCAACGCATGCTCGTCTACCGACTGCTGCTCGAGCTGCCCTTGGTTCTGCCGGCAGCGGAGGCCGAGGCGCTGCGGGAAGAGGAGTGGGGCTCTTTCAATCGCGCGGTGGAGTTGGTCTTTCAACGGCGCTGCTTCATCAGTACCGAGGATGCAGCTCGGCAGTGCGCGGTGGCTCCGAAGGTCCTGAACGCCTTGTTTCGAAGCGCTACCGGCGCATCCTTCCCCAGGTTCGCGCTGAGTTTTCGCCTCCAGGCGGCGGCGTCGCAGCTGCTGGAGAGCCGCGATCCGGTCAAAGCGGTCGCCCTCGACTGGGGCTTCACCGACGTCGGGCACTTCGCTACGGCATTCCGTGGCGCCTACGGCTGCACGCCGATTCGCTACCGCGAGCGGTGCGGACAGTCAGCTTCAGAACGTGACGATTTGTAGTGCTGTCCCGTCGGGAAAGCTGCCGTGGTCGATCGGGGAGTGCGGCAGCTTCGGGTCGTTGACGTTGTCCGGCGCTGGCGCCCACGCGCTGTGCCAGAACGTCCCGGGCGTTTAGGCAACAAAAGCCAAGCGCCGCCCGTCGCGAGGAGCAGCGGGCAGTGCTTGGTAGGTCAGATGCTAGCGCCCCGACAGCGCGGTCGCACCTGCGACGGTATGTGGATCTCGCTCCGCCGCGCGGGGCTTTCCGACTCCGGATGGAATCCGTACCAACGCCGCCCAAGCCGCCGAAGCCGCCTGCCATCAAGTAGCGCTGTGCGTTGGCGCGCTGATCAACATCTACTCGATGCGGGCCGCGCCCAGGCGATGCAGCGCCCGCTCGAAGAATTGCCGCGCGCGGTGCAGCCTCGAGTAGACAGTGCCGACAGGTGAGCCGACGGCCTCTGCGATTTGCTCGCAGCTCAAGCCTTCGAGCTCGAACATCACGAAGACCACGCGATAGGGAGCTGGCATGGTCTCGAGGATTCGTTCCAGCTGCCGTGAGCGGCGCGCTGTGACGATCGCCGCATTGGATCTCGATGATATTCCCTGGTCTTGTTCGGGCAGCTGTTCGCGCTGCACAGCGCGGTGGCGCACGGCGTCCAATCCGACGCGCCAGCAGAAGCGGTCCAGCGGACTGCCACGGGCGTCGAGACGTACTCCTGATCGGCGGTCCACACTTCTTGGTGCTTTCTCGGAGGCGCGACACTAGGCTGCCCCGGCTTGTCTATCGTCGCCGCGCATGGCCTACAAAAAGGCTATGGAAATCATATAGTTCTGCGCTCTGCCGACCTGATCATCGAGCCCGGCGAGCGGGTCGGCGTGGTCGGCCTCAACGGCGCCGGCAAGAGCACGCTCGGCAAGTTGCTGGCCGGGGTCGAAACGCCGGACGCGGGCAGCATCGCCCGGCGACGCGGTACGCGCATCGAGTACCTCGACCAAAAGCCGGTGTTCGACGGCGAGCTCACGGCCGAGCAAGTCGTGATGCAGGGCCTGACGGCTTGGAACGACGCCGTGGCACGCCACACCGCCGCCAGCACCGCGCTCAGCGAAGGCTCCGGCGACACCGAGCGTTTGCTCGAAGAGCAGGCTAGCGCGGGCGAAGAAGTCGAGCGCCTCGGCGGTTGGGACCAGCTGCACCGTGTGCACACCGTGCTCGGTCACTTGGGCATCGTCCGTCACGACGCGTTCGTCAAAGAGATGAGCGGCGGCGAGCAACGCCGAGTGGCGCTGGCGCGGTTACTCGTCGCACGACCTGATCTAGCGATCCTCGACGAGCCGACCAACCATCTCGATGCCGAAACTATCGAGTGGCTAGAACAGCACCTGCTCGAAGAATTCCCAGGCGCGGTTTTGCTGATCACCCACGATCGCTACCTGCTCGACAACGTCGCGCAGCGGACGGTCGAGGTCGCCGACGGCGAAGCCTTCAGCTACGACGGCGGCTACGAGCGCTACTTGGAGCAAAAGGCCGAACGCCAGGCGCACGCTCAGCGCGCCGAGAGCAACCGCCAAAATTTCCTGCGCCGCGAGCTGGAATGGCTGCGTCGCATGCCCAAGGCCCGCACCACCAAGTCGCAGTCGCGTATCGATCGCGCCGAAGCGGTGATCAACGCTCCGCGCCTCAAACAGGAGCAAAAGGTCAGCTTCGAGATGAACGTCTCGCGCGCCGGCAAGACCTTGCTCGAGTTGCGCGACGCCACCCTGGAGATCGGCGGCCGCACGCTGGTCAAAGACCTGACGTTGTTCCTGGTGCAGGGCGATCGCATCGGCATTGTCGGCCCGAACGGAGCCGGCAAGACCACGTTGTTACGCGCGATCTTGGGTCAGCATCCGCTCGCGGGCGGCACGGTCAACGTCGGCAAGAACACCAAGGTCGCGTACTTCGATCAGAAGCGCAGCGGCCTCGACGATTCGAAATCGATCTGGGACAACGTGACCGGCGATCAGTCGCAGATCGAGCTCGGCGGCGAGGTGATCGATCCGCGCTCGTACATGGAGCGCTTCGCCTTCGACAGCCACAAGCAGCGCCAGCCGGTCGGTTCGCTGTCCGGCGGCGAACGCGCGCGCGTCGCGCTGGCGCGCCTGCTCCGGCAAAGCGCCAACCTGGTGCTGTTCGACGAGCCGACCAACGATCTCGACGTCGCCACGCTCAGCGCAGTCGAAGGCATGCTGATCGATTTTGGGGTGACGGCGCTGATCGTCACCCACGATCGCTATTTCCTCGATCGCGTCGCGACGTCGATTTTGGCGTTCGAAGGCGACGGCGTGGTCGTGCATTACCCGGGCAACTACGACCAGTTTCGCCGGCTGCGCTCCGAAGCACGCGAGGCGCGCAAAGCTGCCGCCAAAGCCGTGCCCGCGGCGGTTGCGGCCAAAACAGCGCCGTCGCAGCGGCCCGGCGCGAAGAAGAAAGCGCTCAGCAACAGCGAAGAGCGCGATCTTGCGGCGCTGCCCGATCGCATCGACCAAGCCGAGCAGCTGGTCAGCAGCCTGATGGGCAAGCTCGGCGATCCGTCGACCTACGCCGGTGGCGGCGGTGACGTCGTCAAACTCCAGCGCGAGCTCGACGCCGCGCGCGCCGACGCCGAACGGCTGACGGCGCGCTGGGAAGAGCTCGAAGTGAAGCGCAGCTCGGCTACTTGACCTCGAGCAGCTCGACCTCGAACAGCAGCGTGGCGTTCGGCGGAATCACGCCGCCCGCGCCCGACGCGCCGTAGCCGAGCCCCGGCGGAATCAACAGCGTGCGCTTGCAGCCGATCTGCATCGACGCCACGCCTTCGTCCCAACCCTTGATGACTCTGCCTTGGCCGAGCGGGAACGAGAACGGCCGACCGCGATCGACCGAGCTATCGAACTTCGCGCCCTTGGCTTCGTTGACCCAGAGCCAGCCCGTGTAGTGCATCACGCACGTCTGGCCCTTTTCAGGCGTCGCGCCGGTGCCGGGCTGGGTGTCTTCGTACGAGAGGCCGCTGGGGGTCGTGGTCATCGCCATGGCCGGGGACTCTAAGGCCACGGCCACGGCCAGGTGAAGCCATAAATCAGGCGGCGCGGGCCGCCCCGGCCTTCCGGCGGCGCCGCACCACGCCCAGCGCGGCGGCGAAACCACCGAGCAAGATCGCGGCGTTGCCAGCCGGACTGCGACCGACGACGTCGCAAGCGCAACCCGGATCTTTCGCGACGCGGCCGGGGCCACTCGAATTCGTGCCTCCCGAGCCATTAGCGGTGCCGGCGAACGAGATGCGGCCGCCGAACTCGATGCCGGGGTCGCTCCCACCACCGCTCGAGCTGCCGCCCGTACCCATTTGACAGGCACCGTTCACGCAGGCGCCGCCGCCCGGGCACATCACCCCGATGCAGGTGTCGACACAATCGCCGGCCACGCACTTGGTGCCAGGCTTGCTGCTGCAGTCGACCCCAGCGCACTTCGGATCCGCGCATTTGCCGTCGGCGCCGCACATCAAGCCTGCCGCGCAACCGCGGCAGCTGCAGTCGGAGACGCAGAGACCCTTTTCGCAAACCTTGCCACCAGTACAGCTGACGGCCTTGCACGGATCGATGCAGCGACCGAGCTGGCACTCCTCACCGCCCGGGCACACCACGCCGTCGCACGCGTTTTGGCACATGCCGTTGCGGCAAGCTTGGCCGGCTTCGCAGACTTTATCGGAGCAGGCGTCTTCGATGCAGTGACCAGTCTTGCAGGTGAAGCCCGGATCACAGCGAAATTCGCCAGTGCCGCAAGCGCCAACGCAGGTACCCTTGTCGCAAACCTGACCGGCCGCGCACAAGCCGTCGCCGTCGTCGACCATGCCGTTGCAGTCATTGTCGACGTTGTCGCATAGCTCGGCGCCGGGCGTGATGATCGGCCGACACATGCCGGTGGTACCTTCCGTCGCGCAGTCAGTGCGACCGACCGAGCAAGCGCCTTGCAGTCCACTATCGCAAGGCTGGCCACCGCCCGAGCAGCTGATGCCCGAGACGTAGAAGACGAAGTCGTTGAAGTCGCCGTCGTTCTTGTACATGCCGCCGGAGTTGTGCCAATCGTCCGCCGCCATCGGCAAGTCTTCGAAGGCCATGTAGAAGCCTTCTGGGTCAGCCGTAGATTGATAGATGAGCGACGCCACCCAGGGCATGCCTTGGGCATTTTTCTGGTTGTGGTTGTACATCGAGTACTTGTTCGCTTTGCAGCTGAGCGCCGGATTGCCGATCAGCGCAAAACCGACGTATTTGCCCTTGTAGCGCTTGTCGGTCTTGATGTTGCCCGAGTCGAAGGCTTTCGGCGTCCACTGCTGAATCGATAGGTTGCGCGGGCTGCGCGTGTCCCAAGCCAGCGGACAGAAGCCGTCGGTCTTCTTGCCGCCGTTCTCGTCCAAGCAGTTGAGGTACGTCGGATCATTCGGGATGAACTCGAAGATCTCTTCGGGCGTGGGCGCGGTCGTGCTGTTCGGATCTTCGACGTTGTACCAGCCGAACGCGACCTTGCAGTTGCCGCCCATCAACAAGAGCTGGCCGGAGAAGCCGCACGTCGGCGAGAAATAACCGGGCGTAGTCTTGGCATCTTTGACCGGGTCGAGCTTTTCGCCGCGCCACTTGAAAAGACCTTGCAGCGTGATGGCGTCGCCGTCGACGAACTGCGGAAACGCTGGCGGCGAGTAGTAGGTCCCGTAGACGAGCGGCGCTTGCAGCTGCATGCCGGTCACCGGGTCCTTCCACGACTCGGTCTTGGTATTGCGCGCCCACGAGTTGGTAATCAGGTTGACTTCGTCGGGCCCGACCGGCTGCGGCAGCGGGGTCTTGGCGGTGTCGGTTTGAAAGACTTGAGCCTGCGCGGGCGCCGCCCACGCCATTGCCCCCAAAGCGCCGACCGTCAGCATCGCCAGGAATTTGCTTGCAACCATTGGAATTACCTCACGATTCTCGGAAGCTCGACGCGCAACATGCCCACACGCACGCACCAAGTGCCGCCATTGTAGCTGAGAAATGCCAACCTGGTACCGGTCCCACATTCCAAATCACAAAATCTGGAACCGGTTTTACAAAAGGGCCGAACTAGTCCATCCCAGGCGCACGTCGAGTGGGGGTAGACCTAGTTCAGGCGCCCAGCTGGGCGCCGTCGCCCCATCCAAAACTGGGCCTCACCCTGTAACGGCTCGAGATTCACAGGGAGGCGGGGAGGGCGGGGAGGGCGAGCAGAAAGCGCATTTCTTGTTCGGGAGACCGGGAGACCGAACAAGAAATCGATGCCCGAGGCCGGTCGCGCCGTGGGCGCAATGCGGGCTTGCCGCGTCGAGGTGACCGGACACCATCCAAGAAACCTCGGTTTGGCCCCTCCCCGACTCCCCGCCTCCTTGTGAATCTGGGGGACGGACGACTCCGGGCGGCGGCTTTACTTCGCGCGCTCTAAGACGCCGCTGCCGGCCCAGGGCGAGTCGGTGCTGGTGAAGCGGAATTGCGTGCCGACGAAGACGCCGCTGATGCCGTAGCCGGCGCCATTGCGATCGTAGACGCGGCCGGTCAGCGAGTCGCCCGACGCTTGGGTGATCTCGTAGCGGCCCCCGGTGTCGACACCGGGTCCGCTGGCGGTGAACTGCCCGTTGCCGAAACTGATGTTGAGTGTCTGCAGCTGAGCATCGAGCAAGCTCTTCAACGGTGGCTCGAGCTCGAGCGACGGCGCAAATCCGACCAAGTGCCAATCACCCTGCAGCGCCTGACTAGCCCCCACCGGCGACGCGGCAGAGCCTGACTGCCCACCGCCACCGCAAGCCACGGCCGAACAAGCCACGAGCGTCAGCGCGAGAAGACGACCAGGAAGGCGCATGGCGACGACTCTAGACGGCTGGTCTGCAATCGCAACTGACTTGACCGGATTCAGCCAAATCGTCACGGCGCGGCAGTAGCAGGAGCCGCGACCATGCCGTTGTTGAGCACCCAGTTGCAAGCCGGACTGATGAAGTCTTGATTGTGCGGGCAACTCCAAACGTACGTGCCCTGCCGCTCGCAGCCGCGAACGCCGACCGTGCTGGGTGCCAGCTGCTGAGTCGTCAGTTGAGCCTTCGTGCAATGCATATCAAAGGCCGCGCGCTCGAGCAGCGGTTCGATGCGCAGCTGCTTCACGGAATACCAACCGCACTGGCTGCCGTCGCCCCTGCACATGTGTGCGTAAACCAGCCGTTTGCCGCAGCCGTGCGCGTACGCTTGCGTCGGGGCACCCGCCAGCTGCAGCAACCTCTGTTGCTGGAAGGTTGGTTCATCGATTTTGATCTCGTCTGGGCCGCATTCGAGACCGCGAGCAGCCGCGGCCGTCAAGCCGCCTGGCATCGCGAGGTGGCTTGCGCAACCAACGAGTAAGGCCGACCAGAGAACCGCAACACCTTTCATGCACCGCCACGCTAGGCGACGCCGGCGGCAGCGTCGATGCCTACTCGCCGCCGCTGGCGAACGGATCTTTTAGGTCGGCGGCGGGCTTCTTGGCGGGCGGACGGGCGGGCGCCTTGGCGGCAGCGCCAGGCTTCTTGGGGGCGGTGGTGCGGCCTACCTCACGCGCCTCGTGCAGCGAGTCGAGCTCGTCCGAGAGGCGCTGGGCGGGGGCCTGGGCGCCGGGCAAGAGGTCGCGGCGCGTGCCGATGCCGAGGTTCTTCGACGGCTGGCGCACGCTGATGTTCGGTGCTGGCTCGTCGTCTTCGAACGCGACCGCCTTCTTGGACGTGCCCGACAGGCTGTACGCGACCGCGATCGAGAACGAGATCAACGCGCCGAGCGCGGTGACGACCAGCCAGCCCTTGGAGGCAGCCGACGGCGCCGCCGAAGTGGGCCGCGCGCCGAGCGAACGACGAATGCGGCTCTTCGACTCGAGCACGACGCCGTGGACCAAACCAGCCGCCTTGGCGTCGACCGCCGCGTCCTCGGGCGTCGGCTCGGCCGCCACCAGCACCGGCTTCGCGTCGCTGCTGTGCGGCGCGTCCGACGGAAAGAACGAGTGCAGCGCCGGCGACGAATCAGGGGAACGCTCGAGCCAGGTGGACTTGAGCGACGAATTGCAGATGTCGCGCGTCACGCCTTGATCGACGAGCCAAATCGCCAGGGCTTGGCCGAACTCGAACATCGACGTCCAGCGCTGCTCGCGCTCTTTCGAAAAGCCGCGCGAGAGGATTGACCACAGCGCTGGCTCTTCGATGCCGTGCTCGGCGAGCGTCTTGGACTTGCCCTCCATGATCGCCCACATCAGGCCGTGCCAGTTGGCGCCGATGAACGGCTGCGCGCCGCTGATCATCTCGTACAGCACCACGCACAGCGCCCAAATGTCGGTACGAAAGTCGACGTTGTTCTCGCCGCGGGCTTGCTCGGGCGACATGTACGCCGGACTGCCGAGCACGGTGCCCTCGCTGGTCAGGTTCGCCGAGAAGCCTTCGCTCAGCTTGGCGATGCCAAAATCGAGCACCTTGGGCTGCACGCGGTTGGCTTGCTGCGAGAGGAAGATGTTGTCCGGCTTCAGATCGCGGTGAACGATGCCGCGGTGATTGGCGACGACCAGCGCCTCGATCACCGGCAGCAAGGTACGCACGGCGCGCCCGGCCGCCAGCCGCCCGCGCTTCTTCAGCACCTGCGCCAGGCTCTCGCCGTGCAGCAGCTCCATGGCGATGAACGGCTCCTTGTGCTCGGTCAGGCCGAAGTCGAAGACCTGAATGATCGCCGGGTGACCGATCGACGCGGCGGCGCGCGCTTCGGTGAGCAGGCGCTCGGTGAGGCCGTCCACCCGGCCTTCAATCTCGGAGCGGATCAGCTTGAGTGCGACCTGAACGCCCAGTGTGAGGTTCTGTGCGACCCACACCGCACCCATGCCACCCTCGCCGAGGATGCGCACCAGGCGGTACTTCTGAGCGACGACGCTGCCCTCGGTGTAGCGCGACGTGCCCGGCGCTCCCGGCTCCACGATCGCCGTGGAATCGAAGCTCCCGAACGGTTCGCTCGCGCCTTCAGCGGCCGGCCCGTTGCTGGGCGGAAGTGATCGTTGGGCGGCGCTAGACGAACCGGACAGGCAGAGCTCCTAGAGTGTCCGAACGGCCGCCTTTCGGGACTCTTGAGGGGCCATGTTGACCGGCCGCGCAGGTCGCACGGATGGCCGAGACGACTATTTTCCTGGCTTGTTCATGCGCTTTAGGCCCTCAGGGCCGAAGCGCTTGCAGTCGACGCTGGCTGTTGCGTAGTAGTCGCCAGTGCTGGGGCTGACCAAGACCTTGTACTCACCGGCCGTAAGCGCGCAGTACTCGATGCGTAGCTTCGAGTCGGGGTCAGGCACGGGCATGTTTTTGCCCGAGGGATCCTTCAACACCGCGGTCAGCTTCACGTCAGAGAAGAAGCTCGCGATCATCAGGTTGTAGCAAGCAGCGTTGCTGGGCGAAGTGACGGTGAAGGTCTGATCGCCGCGGCTGACGGCGGGCTGGCTGACCACTTCTTTGCAGCCGGCTTTGACCAGGTCGTCGAGCATGCCCTGCACGCGCTCTTTGCCGGTCTTCTTCGCGTCGTCGGGCCCTGAGCGAGCACCGCCTTCCGCTGGCGTGCGCGGGCACTCGATGGCAGCGGTCGTGAACGGCTCGGCCGGTACCGCTTCGAAGGTGAACGAGTGGGTCGCGGTCTCCGACGCGCACAGGCGGTAGTCAAGGCTCTGCGCGGCCGCTGGCAGAGGCTGGGTGAGCGCGACCTTGTCATCGTACTTGATGCGCAGCTTGGTTTCCGCGCCGCTGACGCCCAGAATGTGCACGCAGGCGTCGTTCTTGATCATGTCGAGCGAGATCGTGCTCGTCTCTTTCACGTGGGTCGACGGCTGGACCAAGATCCGACTGCAGCCCTGCTTTTGGCGCATCTCGTCGAAGCGCGCGAGTAGCGCCGCCTGACCGTTGATCTTCGGATCTTGCGCGCGCGCTTTGGCCGCTTCCTCTTCCTTGTTCGCGTAGATGCCGATCGCGATGCAGCTGCCGAAGAAAACCAGCGCAAAAAACCCGCCGACGCCCAGCCAGATCAGCAGCCGCTGCGAGCTTTGCTTCCTAACCTTGTCGCGCTCCTGGGCGACGCGCGCCTTTTCCTGCTCTTGGAGCTGCAGCGCGTAGTGGTGTTGGTCGAGCTCGTACTGGCGCTGCCTAGCCTGAACGATGTCCGGCGGCAGCAGGTTGTCCTGCCCGCAGAACGGACAGTCGATGTGCATCATCCGCATGTCGGGCGGCAGCTCGAGCCCGTTGCCGCAACGGATACACCGAAACCCGTAAACGCGACCCTGGCCAGGCGGAGGAGGCTGCACCGACCCGGAACGATACCAGAAGCCTCGGCCTGGGCGTCAAGCCGCTTGCTCGAGCGTCACGGCCATTAGGCTCGAGAGCAAGTGGACGAATGACTCTTCGTCGCGCGACCACGCGCGCTTTCCCCCAACGTGCTCGCAGCAAACGACTCCAACCATTCTCGGCTCGCGCTTGGTCGACCCAGCCGCAGGTGACGCCCACACTGGAACATCAAGCATCGCACCAATGCCGAGCGGCGTCAGGTAGCCGGCAGAGAAACAGCGCGTGCGTGGATCGGTATTGGCGTCGTCCGCGGCGATCGAACGCTCGAGTGCGAGCGCCTCGAAATACGGCGCAAAGTCCTTGGCGAACAACTCCACGCCCGAGCTGTGAGCGGATTTGGTGCGCTCGAACAGATCCGCACACTTGATCTTGGTGCGGGCGTCGTCCAAGAACCACACACTGACGCGCTCGACCGGCAGCGTGAACGCCGCGGCCTCGGTCATTCGCCGCGCCGTGCGGCTCACGTCGCCGACGAACAGGCTGCGCTGCGAGAATAGATCGGCCACGCCGCCGAGGTAGCGCCGCAAAAGCTCATTCTCTTTGGCCACCGCCGCCCACATCCCGAGCTCCTGGCTGCGGCTCTGCGGGAGGCCTGGCTTCACGCTGCCAAACTCAGCGCGCACCGTCACCAGCGCGGCTTCGAGCTTGCCCGTCAGCTCCGGCGTATCTTGGCGAGCGGCGGCCTCGGTCGACGTCACCTGGGTGATCGAAGCCAGCCTCAGCTTGGCGACCAAGCCGCCCAGGCGATTGGCTTCGTCGAAACAGCTTTGTCCACGCACGCCCATTCCACGATGGCTAGCTCAGGTCATCTTCGACTGCACGATCTTTGGTGGCGCCTTGGTTGGCGGGCGCGCCGCCGGTCTCGCTGAAGAGCGGCAGCGCGCGATGGTGCGCTGACTTTCGCGGCACGGGCGGCTTCGGGCGCACGCTTTCCGGGCGCGCCGACCAGGCTTCGAGCAGCTCGCGATCGAGCAAATGTGTCGGGCGTACGTTCTTGAGCGCGTTGGCCATCACCGCGCGCAGGTGCGGCGATTCGCTCGAAAGCTCGTCGAGCAGCGCGGTCATGCGATCGCGCTTGAGCCCGCTCTGCGAGCCGCACAAGTTGCACGGCAAGATCGGAAACGCCATCAACTCCGCAAATTCACGGATGGTAGCCTCGGCGCAGCCGACCAGCGGTCGGATCACGCTCAGCTTGCCGTCATCCGTCACGTAGCTGGCCGGCATGGCTTGAAGCTTGCCGGAATAGAACAGGTTCATCAGGAAGGTCTCGAGACCATCGTCGCGGTGGTGACCCAGCGCGAGCTTGTTGCAGCCCAGACGCTCGGCGGCCGTGTACAAGATGCCACGGCGCAGGCGCGAGCAGAGCGAGCAGTAGGTTTGGCCGTGGCCTAGCTGGTCGATCACCACCGAGTACGTGTCCTCGGACAAGATCTCGAACGCGGCGCCGCTCGCTTCCAAGAAAGCGCGCAACGGCGCCCCGTCGTAGCCGGGCTGGCGCTGGTCGAGGTGCACGGCCGTCAGGCGCACGCTCGGGTGCTGAGCGCGCACCAGCTGCGTCAGCACGTGCAGCAGCGTGTAGCTGTCTTTGCCGCCGCTGAGCGCGACCATCACGTGATCGTTCGGCTCAAGCAGCGCGTATTCCCGACACGTATCGCGCACTTCGCTCCAGAGCTGCCGCTCCAAGCGGCCGCGACGGTGCTCGGCGCTGTCCATGACGTCAGGAGACGGCGGAAGCGCGCGCCGACGGCGAAAGACCGCTAAAAAGCCGCGCCACCCACGATTTCGGGGCCGAAAGCTCGAAATCGCCGAGCACCAGCCGCAGCGGATCGGTCGCCAACAGCTTCGTCACGTGCGGATTGGACAACATCCAGGTCTCGGCTTCGCTCAGCTGATCCTTCTGCGTCGCGTCCAGCTCGCTGCGTGCGCGGCCGATGCTGTGCCCGGCGTGCTTCGCGAACAACGCAAACGCGACCGACAGCTCGCCGACGCCGAGCGCCGTCAAGCACGCGACGTTCGGCCCGCCGCAGCTCTTTTGGTACAAATACGACCCGGACAGCAGCAAGGTCCCGAGCCCGAGCGCCACCGTGGTGAGTTCGACCGTGACCTCGAGCGGGTCTTCGATCGGCCGCTCGGCGCCGGTCTCTTCGAGCAAAAAGACGTGACCGAGCGCGCGCGCCAGCGCGGCCGTCAGCGCGACCGGGCTTTGCACTTCACCGGGTGCGATGTTGATGCGCCAGCCGTCGCCTAAATCGACCAGGCGCGCGGCGGCAATTTCCGGCGATACGTTGGGCGCCGCGCAGCTGCCGCAGGCGCCGGTACCGCACGCTACTTCCGCCGCGTCGTCCGGGTTCCAAACGCCGATCTGAATCGGGATGTCTGCCATGCCGGCGTGGCCCTGCATGCGCCGCAGCAAGCGCTGCACCGACGGGAAGTCGCCGTTGAACTGATCGGGGAAGAATTTGCCGTTCGGCAGCACCATCGGCCGCTGCCCGATGTCGTCGCCGAAGCGCTCTACGATCGAGGCGTAGCGCTGAACCAGCTCACGCAGCGAGCGATCGTCCGGAAGCTCCATGACTCGCATCTTGGCAAGC
The DNA here is from genome assembly GCA_038252755.1 of Polyangiales bacterium. Taxonomy (GTDB): domain Bacteria; phylum Myxococcota_A; class Polyangia; order Polyangiales; family Polyangiaceae; genus PMG-095. The sequence goes on from JBBSAB010000004.1 coordinate 36,228, forward strand.
AACCGGGCAAGAGGCTAGGCGCGAGGCCCAGCTACGGCAGTTTGGCTGGGATCCCGCAGGCGATGCGCGCGCCGGGGTCCGGCTGGCCCGGGCCGGCGTGCAGGATTATCGCGTGGCGCAGCAGGTCGGAAACGGCAGGATCGCCGATCGACCAAACACCGCGCGCGATCTGCAGCGAGAATTTCGCAGCGCCGTCGGCACCGCACTTGATGTCGGCGATGCCTTCACCTTGCGGCGACCAGTGTCCGCCAGCGGCGTTGCCGGCGTCGTCACAGGCGGCGTTGGCGTGGAGGTGCAAAGCGTGTGGTCCTTCCGGACACCCCTTCAAGTGGATCGTCATGTCGACGCTGTCACCCTGCTCGGTGAAATGAACGCTACCGGTAACGGTGTTACCCGCGGTCGGCATCAGCGGTGCTTCAGCCTCGATCGTGCCCGCGCCGCCAGCGGCGTCGCCACCCGCGCCGCCATCTGGGCTGCCACCGACCGAGCTCACGCCAGCGACGCCAGCCCCAGCTAAGCTACCGCCAGCGCCGAGCTTGCCACCCGCGCTGAGCTTGCCGCCTGTACCCGCGTTCGGGCTCCCACCACCCAAGCCGGTCGGGTCGGCGCCCGCCGAGCCACCGTCGGGCAGCTCGACACGACCGGAGCAAGACGCAAAACCGGCGACGACTAGGCACAAACCGAGTGCGCGCGGGCTCTTCGGCACGCGCCCAGCGTACCCACGTTAGCGCCGCAAAGCTACGGCTGCGGCGGGCGCGAGGTCGGCGTGTTGGACAGGCGCTCTTCCTCGAGGTCGTCGCTCACCATCGAGTAACCGACGATCGGCCGCGACGAGATCTCCGCCTTCGGCTTCAAAATGGGCTTGGGCAGCTTCACGCTGCCCAGGCGGCCGACCGCGGACGGCGACGGGCTCGGCGTGCGGTCGGTGCGCGCGACCGGCTCGTTCAACAGCGCCACCGCGGCGTCGCGCTCGTAGGTGAGGCGCATCACGTCGGTGCGCGCGTTCTCACGCTCACGGCGCAGCTCGTCAAACGCCAGATCCATCTCGGCCAGCTTACGTTCCTGAGTGCGCTCGATCTCGAACAGCTTCTGCTCGTGCTCGTCGAGCAAGCCGGCCAGGAACGCGTCTTCCTGCACCCACCACGACTCACGCTCGCGCGCGAACGCGTCGATCGCGTTCTCGAGCGTCTGCACGCGCTTCTTCAGCACGCTCTCGCTCTCGTACACCTTCGACATGCGAATCCGCAGCGACTCGAGCTCTTGCACCAAAATGGCGTTGGCTTCTTGCGCGGCGCCAGCGCCGGCCGTCAGGTGCCTCAAGCCGCGGATCAGCAGCCCAAGGTTGGCCTCGGCGCGCGTGCTCTCGACCAGCACCAGCTCGAGTTGATCGAGCGCGGCGTCGGAGTCGGCGCTGCGTGCGAGTCGGTCACGGGCCGGTGGAATACCGCTCTCATGCGCAGTTTTCAGGCTCACGCGCAGATTGCCGGAATCGGGGCTCGGCTCGTCGTTCGAGTCGGCGCCTTCAGGTGCGTGGGCCAGCGTCATTGTAGGCGGTTGTGGGACAGCCCCGGCCCGGGGGCAAGCGACAACTGCGAAAAGGCCCTAATGGCCTAATTTTTTGCTAAATGAGCGATTGCGTCCCGGTTTCGGAGCCTCGGCCACGTGCCCGGCCAGCGTCATCTGCCGCGCGGCCGGACCCGCCAAACCGCTCGCGGGCGTCAGGCGGGCCCCGCCTCGTCATGCCGTGCGTCAGTGCGGGAGCGTAATCAGCGCCAGGTAGTTGCTGGTGCCGTGACCGGCGGCCGGATCGAACGCGCCTTGGATCACCAGCGTGCCGTGCGCTCCAGCGAAGGCGCCTGTGCCGGTGTTGATCACCGCGACATCGACGAAGTCACCGGTGGCGAGATTCCACAACGTGTAGTCGGGACCAGCCAAGGTGCCAGTCGCGGTCGTGACCGTGTCGACGCCGACCAGCTTCACGACGTTCGGGTCGCTGGTGGCTTCCATCGAGTCCATGCGCCATGCAAGCGTGCCCGCCAAGCCGCCCGTGAGCGGCCCCCCGGTGCACAGCGTGTCGCACTCGACTTGGCTCGAGGTAAATCCACCCGTGTACGTCTTGACGCGCACGTGCGCATCGGCCGTAACGCTCCAAAGCAAGCAGCAACCAGCAGCGGCGGTGAGCAGGGTCTTCAAGCGCGATTTCATGATTTTTTCCTAGTTTGGACGGGTTCGTGACTCAGAAGTAACTCTTGGAAAATCCGCCATCGACCAGCAACGCTTCGCCGGTGAGGTTGCTGCACAGCGGGCTGACCAAGAACGCGATCGCCCGGGTAACGTCGGTGTACGCCAGCGGCACGTGCGTCATCGCGCGTTTGGCGAGGTGCTGACGAGTTTGGGTCGTGCGTTCCACGCCGATCACGCGCCGCGCAGCCGCCGTCTCCAGCATCGAGAAATTGACGGCGTTGCACAGGATCCCGGATGGCCCCAGCTCAGCGGCTAGGTAGCGAATCGCCGCCGCAAGCGCGGCTTTGACGATGCCAACGACGTGATAGTTCGGCATTGCAAAATCGGCGCCGCCCGACAGCAGCGCGACGACCCGTGGCGAGCTGGATTTTTCGAGCCACGGCCGCGCGTGGTGTGCCGCCAACAGCAGTGAGCGCACCCCGACCTCCATCGCGTCGGCGAACTCAGTCTGGCTGAGGGCGGTCACCGGGCGCCCCAGCGCACCCTCGGGCACATGCACCAACGTGTGCACCAAGAAATCGAGCCGACCGAAGCTCTCACCGACGCGAGTGACGGCTCGCTCCATCGACCCTTCGACCAACGCGTCGAGCTCGACCGGCGCGTAACCGGCGTCGGACAGCTCGGCCAAGAAACCGCTCGCGCTCGACCGCAACGACACGCACACGTGGGCGCCGTGACCGCGCAGCGCTTCGGCCGTGTGAAAGCCGACGCTGTCGCGACTGGAGACGCCGAGCACCAGCCCGCGCTTGTCGGCGAGAAAATCGGCGGCGGCAACGCTCGAGCTCACTTGGACGACTCCTGCGGGAACCACACGCCGAGCGAAGCCAGGCCTTCACGCTCGTACTCGCGGATCGCTTTCTGAATCGCGAAGCTGGCATCCGTGGCCGGCAGCCCCCCAATCCACATCGCGAGCCGCGCGCAGGCGGCCAGCAGCTTTTCTTTGCGCACGCCGAGGTGAAGCAGCGTTTTCGCGAACAAAGACGCTGCCAAATAGTCACGCTGGCTGAGCAGCACGCACATCCCCAGCAGGTAATTTTCCTGCAGCGAGAGCTCGGAGGTGTCGGCTTCCAGCGAGTGGTAGCGATGGATCATCTCGCGCAGCGCCGGGTTCTCGATCCGCTCCAAAAAACGCACGTGTGCTTCACCCGTGCCGGGGCCGAAGATGCCTTCGACGTAAGTTGCGGTGTCGCGTAGCTGCTCTGGCTTATTCATCTGGCTCCGCTTTGGTCAACGCGCCTGCGCGCTGGGCAAGAGGGAGAGTTGCGAGACGACCAGGTGCGCGGGCTGCGCTGCGACCCAAACGATGGCGCTCGCCACGTCCTCGGGACTTAGCCACGCCGGAACTTGCTCCTTGATCCTTTGGCGCGCGCGTTCGAAGCCTTGGACCTTGTCGTAGATCGGCGTATCGACCAGGCCGGGCGACACGGTGCTGACGCGAACCCCGCGCGGATGCAGCTCGAGCCGCAACGCTTCGCTCAGGCAATCGAGCGCGGTCTTGGTCGCCGCATACGGCGCAAATTTTGCCGCCGGTAAGTGGCGCGCCACCACCGACGAGACGTTCACGATCTGCGCGCCGGCTGGCATGTGGCGCGCCACGTGCTGGCTGAGCTCGAGCACGGCGGTGACGTTGATCTCGAACAAGCGCGCCATCCGCTCGGCCGCCACGTCGAGCGGGCTCTCGTAGACGCACTCCGCAGCGTTGTTGACCAACAGCCAGATCGGCTCGGCTGCGACCTGTTGCAGCTCCGCGAAAGCGAGCTGGCGGGCCGACGGCGACGCCAAATCGGCCAGTACCGCGCGAAACCCGGGGCCGAAGCCGCGCGCCGACGACGCGAGCCGCGCAGCATCACGGCCGACGCCGACGACGCGCATGCCTTCGGTCAACAGCGCGCGCACCGTGGCGGCGCCGATGCCCGACGTGACGCCGGTCACGACCGCCAGCTTGCCCTGGAGTGAGCCCGACGTCGTCATAGCGTGTACAGCACCGCGCAGTATTGCCAACCAAGGCCGACTGCAGCCGATAGGACACGGTCGCCCGGCTTGAGCAAACCGCGCTTGATGAAGTGGTCGAGCGAGACCGGGATCGAAGCGGCCGCCACGTTGCCGACGTCGGCCAGATTATTGAGAGTCTTTGCCGGCGGCGCCCCTAGGTGCTCCGCCAACATCGCCTGTACCCCAGCCGTACCCGAATGCGGCAGCAGCCAATCGATGTCGTCGAGCGTCAGCCCGTTGCGCTCGAGCAGCGCGCGGCTAACGCTGGCGAGCGAGCGCCCAGCGAGTTGATTTAGGTCGCGTTGCTTGATCTTGGGATTGAGGCAGCCGTCCGCGTCAATCCCGATGATGTCGTTGTGCGCACCATCGGTGCGAAGCTCGTAGTCGAGCAGGCGGCTGCCGCGGCCGGCGTCGCGCTCCACCACCATCGCGGCCGCCGCGTCGCCGAAGACCAGCGTAGCGCGGCTCTTCGGCCGCAGCCGCCGCGTCGAGCGATCCGAAGCGAGCACTAAACCGCGTTGGAACCGCGGATTTTGCAGGTAGCCGTGCGCCAAGGTCAGGCCGTACAGAAAGCCGGCGCAAGCGCAGCCGATGTCGAACGCAAACGCCCGTCCGGCGCCGAGCGCGTGCTGCACGCGCGGCGCGAAGTCCGGCACGTAGCGGCGCTCGCTCCAGTTCGCCAAGATCACGAAGTCGAGCGATTCAGCGCTGACCTCGGCTTGGTCGAGAGCGCGCTGTGCGGCGCGAACCGCCATGAACAGCACATCCTCGTCGTCGCGCGCGATGCCGCGCGTGACGACGCCGACTTTGTCCATGTCGGCCAGCGTGTGCGGCGGCTCGAGCGGCGGCAGCTCGCGATTCGTCACTAGCCAATCTGGCAGGTACGTGCCAAGGCCGGTGATGCAAAGCTCAGCCATGCGTCACCTCGCTCGGCTTGGTCGGCTGGTCTGCGACGAAGCGCAGCTGACCGAGCAGCTCTAGCTCGCGCGCGGTAGGCGGCGGCGCCACCGTCGGCGGCCCTGGCATCGCGAAGCGAAATTCGCCGGCTTTGAGCAACTCCTTCAACGCCGCCGCGCGCGCTGGCACCACGTCACGCACCAGCCACGGCTCGCCGGCGCCGCTACGTTCGAACACGCACGCCTCGGTCACGATCGACCGCACGTTCTCGCCACGGCTGGTGATGTACGAAACTTTGCTGACTAAACGTCGAGGATCGGCGCGCGTCAGCACCATCAGCTCGCGCGCGCACGCCGCGATGTCGGGCGCCCCGCCTGCGCCCACCAACAGCTCGCCGTCGCTCTCGGTGCTGTTGACGTTACCGTCCACGTCAACCTCCGCCGCGCCGATCACACCGATGCACGAGGCCACGCCTCCGCAGCACAGCGCGCCGAGCGTGCTGTCAATCGCCGTCAGGCGCGCCGCGGTCGCGACGTTCTCGCGGCTGAGCAGGAACGGGTGAGCACCCAGCACGTCGATGCCGGCAAACCCAGTCTCGATCATCAGCTCGACGTCGTCGCCGTGCTCGGGCAACAGCAGCTTTGCCAGCCGACACGCCGCGAACGCTTGACCGATGCCAGCCAGAATCGAACGATGCCCGGCCGCCGCAATCCGCCGCGCCAAGGCACGCCCGGCCAGCAGCAACAGATCATCGGTGGCCTCCAGCTGCTCGGCGCTCAAGGCCTTGGCTGGCGGTGCGGAGGGGCGCACGCGGCGAAGCGCCTCGAGGTGCACACGGCCCGTGTAGCGCTGGTACGCCACGGCGCCGTCGGTCGCGTCCAAGACCTGCCGAGAAAAGGGCTCGAAAGCCGCCGGATCTTGGCTGATGCTACGCCAATGTTGGTAGGCGGCGTAGTCGTCGGCGTAGCCGGGCTCGAGCGCGCGCAGCTCGGCCGGCGCGACGTGCAGCGGTTGCGGGTGGGCGCCAAACGGCTCTTCGCAGACGGCCAATACGCGGTGCGTGGGCAGCGGCACGAAGTGCGGCAAGGTACCGAGCACGTCGCTCGCCACCACGCGCTCCACCGTGACAATCACGCCAGCCTTCGCCGCCAACGCACTGTAAAAGCCCTCACCATACGGCGGAGCGAACGCGATGTTGCCGTGCACGTCGCCCAGCGGCGCGTGCAAAAACGTAACGTCGGGGTTCAGCGCGCGCAAAAGCCCGAGCCGACGGTCGGGATCGGACGGATCGCTGACCTCAAACAGCTTGCCTTTCTCACTCAGCGCGGCACCGAGCGACGTGCCCAAAAGCGAGCGCGTGAAGGCGTACGGGTGCCCAAACGCTCCCGCCGCCAGCGCTGACACGTAGCTCCAGAGCGACCAATGCTCGAGCTCGCAACCTTCCCGCCTTAGCTCGCTGTACAGCCGATTCGGGCGCGGGCTGGGGTAGTTGTCGCCGAAGAAGCAGCCGATGTAGCGACGCCCGAGCCGCAGCAAACCGAGCAGATGCAGCAGCGAATGGAAGCCGGTCGCCGCCAACGTAAAGCCGGGCGCTTTGCCGCGAAATTGTCGAGCAATCTCGCGGATCGCCGCGTTGGAACGGCTGGGCGTGGAGCCGAAGCAGAGGTGCATGCCTGGCCTCACGAACGCGGCCAACGCGTCGGGTAACGGCAAGAGCTTGTTCACCGCCGAGCCTCGTTGCGTGTGCGTGCGCTCATGCGTAATACAGCGCTCCCGCGCAGTTCATGCCCGCCCCGACCGCGAGCGATAACACCAGGTCGCCTCGCTTGACGTGCCCACTCGCCAGGTGCTCCGACAAGCAAGCCGGAATGCTGGCGCTGCCCGAGAAGCCGCGCAGATCGCCCACCCACAGCAGCTTCGATTCATCGAAGCCCAACTGGCCCCGCACGCTGTCGAGTAATCCGGCGTGCGTCTGGATCGGGATCAGCCAATCGACATCGTTCACGGTCAAGCCGTTACGCCCGAGCAGGGTGCGCGCAGATTCGAGCAGCATGCGCTCGGTCGCCTCGCCCGCTCGCGACCCCAGCATGATGATCGACGCGGCGTCGGAGCCGATGCCGACCCACGCCAGTTTAGCGACGTCGGTGTGGCCGACGAAGTCCAAGATGCCGACCTTGGGGCGTAGCATCGAACGCCGCAGCACGACCGCACCCGCCGCGTCACCGACGATGAAGCAGAACGACGAACGGTTCGTCTCCGCGACCGAGAAACGACTACCCTGCTCGACCGCCAAGACGAGCACCGACCGGTAGTTGGCGTTGCCGAGCAAGCCGTCCGCCACCTGCAAACCCCGCAAAAACCCGGTGCAATAGCAGGCCTTGATGTCGAGCCCGAGCGCGCTTGGACGCCCGAGCTGCGCGAGCACCAGCGGCGACAAATCGGCAAAAGCGCAGTTCTCGGGGTCGGTCGGGTGCGCGATCGGCATGGTGGTGCCGGAGGCCACGACCACGGCGTCGATCTGTGGCACTAGCTCTGGGTGCTCTTCGCAGAGCCGGGCCACCGCGGCGCGCGTCATGCTGGCGGTGTTTTCGTGCGGCCGACACCAGCGCCGCATCTGCATCCGTGTCTCGCGCGCCAAATCGGCCGCGCTGGTCGTGGGCGTGAAGCGGCAGCGCCGCAGGTACTCCTCGTTGTCGACGAAGTCGTTCGGGTAGGCGTGCGTGGCGGCGACGAACTCGCTCACGTAGCCCAGGCCGCGACGCGCGCTACCGTTCACGGCCCGGCCTTCCGCAGCAGCAGCGTGGCGTTTTGGCCACCGATGCCGTACGCCACCACGAAACCGCTCCGCAACTTGCGCGCCTCGCCGCGATTGGCTTGGTGGTTGAACCCATGCACGACGCGTTTCTCGTCCAGCAACGTCGGCACGACGAAGTCGTGATGCAGCATCAACGCCGCTGTCGCGGCGTTGAGCGCGCTCGAAGCCCCCAAAGTATGCCCGTAGATCGGCTTGGTCGAGATCAGCGGCACGTCGCGCGTGCGTCGCCCGAACACGCGTTTCATGTAGTTTAGCTCGGAGATATCGCTGGCTTGCACGCCGTTGCCGTGGCCGAGCACGAAGTCGACGTCGCGCGCCGTCAGCTGCGCCTCCGCTAGGTTCTCCTCCAGTAGGTGTGCCGGACGCGCGCCGCTGAAGTCGACGTCGGTGGGGTGCTCGCCGCCGTTGCCGTGACGAAACGCTACGACTTGGGCCAACGCCACGGCGTTGCGCGCCTCGGCGTGCTCGCGGGTTTCCAATACCAGCGTGACGGCGCCTTCGCCGAACGCGTTAGCCGAGCTGCCGGCGTACGGGCGAATCGCGCGCTCCGGGTGCTCGTGTTCGCTGCTGACCAGCCCGGCGTCGCGGTACATCTGGTAGATCGGGCTGATCAAGGCCGCGTCGTGGCCAGTGCCGAACGCCACGTCAATGCGTCCAGTCTGTAGCTCCCGAAACGCGTTGCCGATCGCGACCACGCCTGACGCGCACGAGTTGTTGAACGTGAAGGTCGGCCCCTGCACACCCAAGATCGCCGCGGCAAGCCCGACGGCTTGGCCTGGCATCGCAAAGTTCAGATCGCGCGGCGTGAAGCGGCTGGCGTCGTGAATCCTGTGATGGATCAACTCGTACCAATGCGCGAAGTTGCCGCGCGACGTGCCGTCGAACAACGCCGTCCGCGGCCCAGCGATGTCGGTCAGCGCCAATCCCGCGTCGCGCGCCGCTTGCACGATTGAGGCCAAATACAGCTGCTGTTCGCGATGACACGCCGCATAGAGCCGCGCTTCGATGCCATCCATGTAGCGACCGCAGTCGAAGTCACGCACGCGACCGATCGCGCACGGGATGCCATCGGCTGGGTCTGGCTCGATCGCCATCTGCGATTCGCCGTCGCGCAGCTGCTGCCAAAACGTCTCACGGCTATCGCAGTTCGGCAGCAAGGTGCCGATGCCCGTGATCACCACCTCGTGCAACAGCTGCACATTGCGCGGAGCGACGCGCAACTTCGTCTGAGAACCAAATCCCTGCCCCGCTCGATCCTCAATCGGATCGCTGACACCCGGTCGTCTAGACATTGAATCGCCGCGCCCCGACGGGTTGCCGCACCGAATGCGCGGCGTCGCCGTCTGCAATCAGACTCTCAGGAGCGCAGGATTATCGACACCCCCGATCGAGTGGAAAGCACGTGATCGGCGTGGTGCTGATAAAACTCCCACGTGCGCTGGCGTGGGCTATCACCCTAGCAGTAGGAGTTATGACGCGGACCCGCGAGGCTTTTTGTCTCAGTGCCCAGCGCGATGCGTGAACAACCACAACAGCTGCCCGACGTAGGCCACGCCGAGCACGATCAGCGTGATGTTCACGGCGCGATCGAGGCGCGGCTTCAAGTTGCTCAACTTGCTCTTCAGCCCCAGCTTACTGACGAGCCGCAGCAGTAGAACGACGAGGATCAGCTTAGACAGCACGGTGGCTCCGACTCAGCTCTGCACGAGCTGACCGCAGGCGGCCTGCACGTCGCGGCCGCGCGAACGCCGCACCGTCACCAACGTTCGCTTGCGCGCTAGGAGCGCTCTAGCGAAGCGCTCGACGTCGGCTTCGGCGGGCGCGCGGAAAGCCGCCAGCGGGTGCTCGTTGAACGGGATGAGATTGATATTGTGCGTGAAAGTCGCGCAAAAATCGGACAGCCGCGCGGCGTCCTCGACCGAATCGTTCACGCCGGCCAGCAGCACGTATTCGATCGTGATCCGTTCGCGCGGACGCAGCGGGAAGCGCTCAAGCGCGGCGCGCAACTGCGCCAGTGGGTAGCGCTTGCCAATCGGCATCAGCTCGCTACGCACTTCGTCGGTGGTCGCGTTCAAGCTGAGCGCCAGCAGCGGACGTGGCTCGAGGCCGCCCAGCTCGTCGATCTCCGGCACCAAGCCAGACGTCGACACCGTGATGCGCTTCGGCGACAAGCCGAGCCCGCGCGGATGACACAGCACACGGATCGCGCGCGCCACCTCGGGCAGGTTGTGCAACGGCTCGCCCATGCCCATGAACACCAACGTGAGCTCGCTCGGATGACGCGGGCCGAGCTCGGAGACGACGCGCAGCACCTGGGTGACGATCTCACCCGCGCTCAAGTGGCGATGAAAGCCCATGCTGGCGGTGGCGCAGAAGCCGCAGCCCATCGCGCAGCCGACCTGGCTCGAGATACACAAGCTGACGCGGCCGGTGCCGATGGCCCGCGGCATGTGCACGGCTTCGATGCGATCCGCACCAAACTGGAGCAAGAGCTTGCTCGAGCCGTCGACCGAACGCCGGCATTCAGCGACACCCGGCAACTCGAGCCCGCAGCCATCCAGGACCACTTGCGCCGCCTTACTGGCGACTGGCGCACCGTTTTGCCAAAGCCAGGGTCGCTGCAGGCGCTCGAACGTCGCCTCCGCAGCCGGTACCCCGAGCGCCGCGAGCTCGTCGGGCAAGAGCCCCCAGGCCTGCGCTCGCGTCACACGCGGCGGCTCGGCCGGAAGGGCGGGCAAATGACGCACGCGCGCAGCATAGCCGGCCTCCGTGCCAGAGCCAGGCCTGCGCGCGCAGCTGCGCGCGGCGCGCGCGGGCCCAAGGCCCGCGCCAGGAACCTCGGCCTCTCCCCACGAAACCGAGCGAAGCCGAGCGGATTTCGGGCACGGGCACGGGCATGGGCACGTTTACGGGCCAGAGCGCTCGCCGGCCTACCGCCCCGTGCTAGGGTCCGCGGGTCGCTCGGGGCGCGGTTGCCTTTGGACCGCTGAGAAGTACCCGTTGAACCTGATCCGGTTTGCACCGGCGTAGGGAAGCGTCGCCCGGGCCTCTTTTCTCCTGTGCGGCGTTCCCTCTTCGAAACGAGAGAACAAGCTGATGGCACAGAGAATCCTCCCGCTACGTGGCGCCGCCAATCCTTCGAGCGCTCGTGAAGGCACGAACCCCGGCTCGTTCGCCAACCCGGCCACCATCGGCGGGCCGCTCAGCTTCTCGTCGCCCGACACGCCCGGCATGCCCGCGCCCAGCGACAAGACGGCCTGGGACTTCTTACCGCAGGGTTGGAAGCGTGACGATGGCCGCGCGATCGCCCCGGAAGGCTTCACGCCCGTAACGCAGCTCGAGGCGGCGCGCCTGGGCATGATCACCAACGAGATGCTGCGGGTCGCCGAGCGCGAGTCGCACCTGACGGCCGAGCAAGTCCGGCACGAGGTCGCGACCGGCCGGCTAATCATTCCGGCCAACAAAGTCCACCTGGGTTTTCAGCTCGATCCGATGGCGATTGGCCGCGCCACCAAGACGAAAATCAACGCCAACATGGGCGCTTCGCCGGTGTCTTCGTCGACCAACGAAGAGGTCGAGAAGCTGCATTGGTCGGTGCGCTGGGGCGCCGACACGGTGATGGACTTGTCGACTGGCGGCAACCTGGACGAGTGCCGCGAAGCGATCGTCAAGAACTCGAAGGTGCCGATTGGCACGGTGCCGATTTACTCGATGATCATCGGTCGCAAGATCGAAGACCTGACCGAGTCCGACATCATGAAGGGCCTGCTCCACCAGGCCAAGCAAGGCGTCGACTACTTCACAATCCACGCTGGCGTTTTGCGTGAGCACCTGCCCTACGTGCAAAAGCGTTTGATCGGCATCGTCAGCCGCGGCGGTTCTTTGCTCGCCAAGTGGATGCTGGTCCACGGCAAACAGAACCCGATGTACACGCACTTCGACGAGATCTGCGACATCATGCGCGAGTACGACGTCTCCTTCTCGCTCGGTGACGGCCTGCGCCCAGGCGGCTTGGCCGACGCCAGCGATCAAGCGCAGCTGGCGGAGCTCGATACGTTGGGTGAGCTGACCGAAAAGGCGTGGCGCAAGGGCTGCCAGGTAATGGTCGAAGGTCCCGGCCATGTGCCGTTCGACCAAATCGAATACAACATGAAGCTGCAGCGTACGGTGTGCCACGGCGCGCCGTTCTACGTGCTCGGGCCGCTGGTGACCGACGTGTTCCCCGGCTACGACCACATCACCAGCTGCATCGGCGCGACCGCAGCTGCGTACCACGGCGCTTCGATGCTCTGCTACGTCACGCCGAAAGAGCACGTCGGCTTGCCCAAGAAGGACGACGTCAAGCAGGGCTGCATCGCCTACAAGATCGCCGCGCACGCGGCTGACGTGGCGCTCGGCATTCCGGGCACGCGCGACTGGGACGACGCGTTGACCAAGGCGCGCGCCGCCCTGAATTGGGAGAAGCACTTCGAGCTGGCGTTCGACACCGACACAGCGCGCGCCTTCCACGACGAGGATCTCGACGTCGACACCGATTTTTGCGCGATGTGCGGCCACGACTGGTGCTCGGTGCGGATCTCGAAGGAGATCAACGAATTCACGTCAGGCAAGGCCGAAGGCTTCGCGCGCGAAAAGGTGATGAAGAGTCCGGCGCTCACGCCCGACCAGCGCGAGATTCTGGAAAAGCGCGGCGTGTTGCCGCCGGAAGAGCTGCATCGCTTGGCCTCGAAGACGGCCGGTGCCGTCGGCGCCGCGATTGGCGCCAAGGCTTCGTGCCACTCCGACGTCGCTGACGATTCGCGCGCGCAGCAAATTCAAGAGCAACTCGTGCAGCTGCGCGTCAAGCAGCCGCCCACGGCTGCCGAAGAGTAGAACCGGCGTCGTGGAGCATTTCTTGGGGCCGACGCGGTCGCTGTTCCTGGCCGCGCTGCTGCTGGTGATCGTGGGCTCGGTGCCAGCCACGTCGTCGGCAGCGTCGAAGCTCAAGACGCCGGTGTTGACGCTGGTCTACGCGTTGGCGCTGTTTTCAAGCGCGGCCCTGGTGTGGTTCGGTTTCGATCGCGGCGCGGTGATGGCCGACACCTTTACCTCGTCTGTCGAACGCTACGCGGTGGACGCGCTGTCGGCGCCCAAGGAACCGAACGTGATCCTGATCGATGGCGGCAGCTATGTGCTGAACGGCGTCGACGCTAATATCGTCAAGAGCGAGCTTGCGACACTGGGCTATTCGGCGAAGGTGGTGCGGTTCGCCGCCGGCGCTGCCAACCACTTCGAGCGCTACCGCATGCAGCAGGGCATCGTGCAGCGCTTGCACGGCGAAAAAGACTCAAACCAACGTTGGTTCTACATGCCCGAAGTGCAGGCTGGTTACGACCAGATCCCGCTCGCGCAGTTCGACAACAACCTCGACACGTGGCGCGCCATCCAATACTGCACGCCCGAAAACGCTTGGCAGGCGGCGCGCGCGCTCGGCACGCCGGGCGTCACCCCGCCGCTCGGCGGCGCGTGGCGCTGGCAACTCTTCCGGCATGCGCTGATCAACGCGTTCAGCGCTGGCGCGTTGAAGCGCTACGCTCCCGAGGCGGACATCGAGCTCGGCGGCGGCGCAGTCTCGCCCCATCGACCCGGAAAATTCCGCTTCCGCGGCCTCAGCAAGCTGATCACCGCGATCGGTAAGCCCACCGACCCAGCCAACGTCGCGGTGCTGCCCTGGCTGCGCGACATCCGTGACCGACGCAGCAAGCGCCTGTGGCGGCCCTACCGGCCGGAGCTGCTTTACTTCGGCGTGCCGTCCACGACGGTTGACCAGCTCGAGTACGTGCGCGGCTTCTGCCAAGCCGTCGGCGGCAAATGCATCGCCCCTGCCGACGAAGCCTTACTGAGTGAGCTCGACAACGCCAAGTTGTGGCGCGACCCCAGCCATTTGACCACCGTCGGAGCGGGTATCTACTCGCGCTGGCTCGCCCACCAAATCGCGGCGCTCCGCGTTCTCCGAAAGTGAGCAGAGCCAAACATGCTGTTCAACTCTGCCGAATTCGTCCTCTTCCTGCTGCTCACGCTGAGCCTGTACTGGGCCGTGCCGTGGCTGCTGGTGCGACGCGCCATCCTGCTCGTGGCAAGCCTGGCGTTCTACGCCTGGTGGGATTATCGGTTTTTGGCGCTACTCGGCTACGTCACGGTGGTCGCGTACGTGGCTGCGCGCGCCGTGCACGCCTGGCCGGCGCACGGTCGGCGCATCGTTGGGCTCACGCTGCTGCTGCAACTTGGACAGCTGGCGGTCTTCAAGTACACGAACTTTTTTTTGGCCAGCTTCGGCGACTTGGCGCACCTGCTGGGTTCGCAGCTGACGGCGCCCAAGCTAACGATCTTGCTGCCGATCGGCGTCAGTTTCTACACGTTCCACGGCATCAGCTACGTCGTCGACGTGTACCGCAAGAAGCTGCCGGAGCCGCTCGGGCTATCGGTGGTGGCGTTGTACATCGTGTTCTTTCCGCAGCTGGTCGCCGGCCCGATCGTCCGCGCAGACGTGTTCATTCCACAGACCGAGCGCCCAGCACGGCTCGACTCGCGCGACCTGATCGCGGCGCTGAAGCTGATTACGCTCGGGCTGATCTGTAAGAGTGTGTTCGCCGACCGCCTGGGGCCGCTGGTCGACGCGATCTTCAAAGCGCCACGAACGTTCGACAACCACACGCTGGTCAGCGCGGCCGTCGGTTTCTATGCGCAAATTTACTTCGACTTCGTCGGCTATTCGACGATGGCGATCGGCATCTCGCGGCTGTTCGGCTTCAAACTGCCGCGGAATTTCGACTTTCCGTACCGCTCGACCAGTATCACTGAGTTTTGGCGGCGCTGGCACATCTCGCTGTCAACGTGGCTGCGCGACTACCTCTACATTCCGCTCGGTGGCAACCGCGCCGGCACGCTCAAGCAGTATCGCAATCTGTTCTTGACGATGCTGCTCGGCGGCTTGTGGCACGGCGCGAGCTATAATTTCGTGTTGTGGGGCGGCGCGCACGGCTTGGCGCTCGGGGCGCACAAGCTGTTCCGCGCGAAGTTCCCAGCGGCGCTGCGCAGCGGCCCGGCGCGCTACGCTTGGGCGCCGGTGGCTTGGCTGCTGACGCAAGGCTTCGTGCTGTTGGCGTGGGTGCCGTTTCGAGCAGCCTCATTTGCGGACACGAGCGCATTTTGGCACGCATTCGTTGGGAAACGCGTCGACGTTGGGCTGACGCCACAAGTGTTGCCGATAGCGCTGCTCACGATTCCAATCTTGGTCGAGCACCTGCTGCTCCAGAACCCGCGCCTGCCCGCGTTCCCGTGGCCGCGCCGCCCGCTGCTCGTGCTCGCCGTGCTGGACCTGGCCTTCGCGCTCGTGCTGCCGCTGGTCGAGCTGAGCGTGCAGAACTTCATCTACTTTCAGTTTTAGGTTCGGGCGCGGCGCGTCTCGGTCAAGCTGCGGTCACGTTCACGAAAAACGGCGCCGGTGCGGTTGTCGGTGACAACTACGGTCCGGCGCCGTTGATTTGCTAAGGCCTAAAACAGATCGTCGAAGTCGGTCGCAGGCACCAGGTAATGGCCGTGGTCGTCGGTCGGGTCGGGGAACTTCCGGTCGTTGACCGAGGCGGGGCTGCCGGTCTCCGTAGTCTGGTTTTTGACGAGCTCATGGACGAAGCTCGTGAAACCCACTACTGGCGCCTCACCCCCCACGCCGGCTGCACCAGCAGCGCCGGTCTCGCCGCCGATCGCTGGACGCCCGGCGCTGCTACTGCCGCCGGTGGTGCCCGTCGAGCCGGCCTTGCCGGCTGTCGGGAGCTCGCTGGCGTCGCCGCCTTCACCGCCCATCGCTGACGGTAGGGTTTGCTCGTCGTCTCCATCGCAGGCGACGGCTAGGCTGGCGGCCATACACACGCTGAATAGGAGAAACCTTGCGCGCATGGTGGTGGTCTCCTTCACGTGCCGCCGTGAGGCGTGGGGAGGTAAGGAAAGGCGTCCGCGCCGACGAAAGCAGGAGCGCCCGCGCCGTTGCGGAACACAACCTCCTCCGCCACGCCATCGTGGAGCACGGTCTTGCTGGCGGTGGCGGTACGCAGGAAATTCGCGCCCGCGACCGACAGCACCACGTCGGTAACGTCGTCGATCGGGCGGCGGCCGTTGGGAAACCCGTTCGGATCACAGGCGGCGTTGGCGGTGTCGAGGCCGTACGGGTTATCCGCCGAGATGGCGCCCAAAAAGCAACCAGCCGCGCCAAGCGGGAATTGGGTTGCAAGAGGCTTGGGATTGAACGCGACATTGAGTCGCAGCATCTCACCGGCTCCGCCTTTGACAGGCATGTTAACGCCCGCAACGCCGGTGACCGCGGCTGCGACGAGATCGTCACGCGGCAAAGCAGGCGCCGCGTACCCGGCTGCACCAAACAAGATCTCGAGCAGCGCGGGCAAGGTGGGGTTGGTCACGTAGGTCGCGAACTTCGCGAGATCATCCTTGGGCAAGCTCGAATTGAACTTGTCCTTGTCTGGCAGCCCGATGACCGCTTCGTTGATGAGCGGGAAGCCGAGCCGCGAAACTTGCGCCCAGGCACCACCTTCGACCGTCGGTGTTTGGATCGTCGGATCGGGGTTGATGACACGCGCCTGGCGCATGCTGGCGGTCGTCCATCCGCCGATGATTTTCCCTGCATCCGCCGCTGCGCCTGCCTTGGCCGTGCCGGTGACGCAGTCGATCGGAAGCTCCATCGCAATGCTGGTGACGTTGGCATCGGCGATCGGGTTCGCGAATGCGGCGCGATTGCTCTTGGCAGGGTCAAGGGCATCACCGAGCGGTTGGTTCACCGCCGCGAGGCCCAGCGCATCGACGTTCACGAGATCGAAGATGACGCCTAGGTTCACGGCAAATGTCTCACGCCTCTGCCCGACGAACACCTTGGCGTTCGTCGCGCAGCCGTCGAGCTTCACGTCGTAGATGTGCTTGCGGGCGTAAGTTTCGTACGCTGCGGGCGCCCCGAACGACTTCTGCCCGATGTAGTCGAGCGGTTTGCGGAACGTCTTGGTGGCGGCGTTCGACGCCAAGGTTACGTCGGTGACCGCTCCGGTGCGCCGATCGCCCTTCACCATCTTGACGGTGAATGTCTCGTGCAGATTCGCGTTCGTGGAATCGGCTGCGCCACCGCCGGCAACCGGGCCGGAATTGATCAGCGGAATGGCTACCATCTTTCCGCCTACATTAATCTTCGTACCCTTTCCACCATCGGCAATGTCATTGCTGAATCGGAATTGGAAGGTGAGATCTTCTTGCGCGTCGCCCGTGTTGTCGAGGTGAATCTCGTACAGCGCTTCTGGGTCGAGGCTGAAGAAATTCGGACCGCCGTATTGGTTTTGCAGCGGGATGTAATTGGCGACGACCGTGACGAACGCGCCACGTCCGGCTTCGAAACTACGGAACATGTAGAAATCGGTCCCATCCACTTTGGGGTTTTTGCTGATGAACGGAGCCTCTCGATGGCTCGACGCTCTTGCGTCGTCCCCAAACGCCAATACGCCGAAAGCCGCCGCCAACGTGGTGACGACCAATCCTGATTTGATAACCGTAAGTTTTCTCATTCCATCCTCCGGTGCCGCGCCGAATCGAACGTTCACGCAGCGGAACCGTGTTGGGTACGCAGGGCACGCGCGCTCGGATCGGTTCTAATGATCAATCGACTAGCAAGTCGCGATCCAAGTCGGCCTCTGGTAAGTACTTGGACTATGGAAAGACTCCTCATGCTCCTCGTCGGGGGGCTCGCGCTGACGAATTGCAGCAAGTCGTCGGGCGTAAGCCAGGGCGCCGGAGGCCATGAACCTGCCGCGGTCAGTTCCGCGATTGAGCGGCACGCCACCGCGCCAATGGCGCAAAATCCGCGCGACATCAACGCGCTTTTCGAGAACGAGGCCAGTAGCCGGCCCGCGGGAGCGCTTCGAGCCGAGGACGCGTTCGCCGCTTTCCAACGCGCAGGCGTCGAGCTGAGCGAACAGCGCCAGCACCTCGCCCGTCCCTACGGAGCACGCTATTGCATGGGTGCATTTGCAGGCGGTCGCGAGCTCGCGCTGAGTGTCTGCGAGTACGTTGATACCTCAGCTGCGCAAATTGGCGCAGCTCAGTCGCGTAAGATCTCACTCGCCAATCGCGAAATTCGCATCAACCGCGCGACGTCGCTCACGATTCGGGAGATCAACAAGACCGCAGCGAACGACGCTCTGAGCAGTCGGCTCTTCGATAACTTCGACAAGCTCTGACGCTCGAGCCGTCGGTGGATCGCGGTCGTCTGTGCCAACGGCTAATACCTCGGCGTCTCAAGAAGAGATAATGCGCAGGTTGAACGCGCGCTCGACGAGCCAGACGCTGGAGATGAGTAACACGGCCGCAGATCCGAGCGGGAGCCCGAGGCGCTGGTAGCGCTGCGAGTGACGAAGTCCGTAGATCAGCGGGAGTAACAACAACACGACGCCCAGTTGCCCGACTTCCACGCCCAGATTGAACCCAAACAGGGTGCGGGCGAAGGTCACCGCGGAAAGGTTGATGTCGGACAGCGTCGCGGCGAAGCCAAAGCCGTGCAGAAGTCCAAGGCAGAACGCGGCCAGCCAGCGCTCTGAGCGAACCAGCGGAAATAGGTTGTTCAGGGCAGCGAGCACGACTGAAAATGCGATGGCTGATTCGACGAAGCGCGATGGCAAGGAAACCAGGTGAGCGGCCGAAAGCCCTAGCGTGAGCGAATGAGCAACGGTAAACGCCGTGACGACGCGGAGCACGTCGCGTAGGACCGCCGGAAACGCTGCCACTGCCACCCAGCGCCCGGACTCTCGCCGGAGTGCAGAAGGCAGCAGCAGCGCGGTCAAAAAAAGCAGATGGTCGTAGCCGTGGAGAATGTGGTCCATTCCAAGCCGCACCATCGCCCAAAACGCCGCCAGCCCACCGCTATCGCCAAGTGACAAATTGGCCTCGCGCCTCGATTTCGTGAGCACGATCGGCGGCGCCGCGGCGCTCGTCCGCACGACACCCCGATGCTGCGCATCGATCGCGAACAAAAGCTCATAACGAAGCCGCAACGAGTGAGCCGCGCCCGGACACGTCATGGCTATGTCCAGCGCTGCGTACGTTCCGTCCGAGTGGACGACCGCGGCCATGCGCCCGAACGTCGTGTTGCAAGCACCAGCCGCCGAGGTGGCGAAAAGCGACGCAAGCGCGTAGCGCTTGATCTGCGTCTCGGCCGCTTTGAGCTCGCCCCAACTCACCTGCCCGTCCGCGTTACGGTCGATGCCAATGGCATCGTCCAGATCACGAAGCGCGATGTCCCAGCGTCCGCTGGCGCCGCCGGTTTTGGCCTCGAGAAACAGGTAGCTATCGCTAGCCTTGTGCGCCCTTGCGCTGGACGAGAGCGTCAGCAGGCCGAGCAGAGTGGCCCAGACCAAAAGCTTTAGCGACGTCACCGCTGCCCGCCGTCCAGGGCGTGCAGCAGGCTAGAAATCGCCGGGTCTTGAACAGCTGCGCGCTCGGCGAACTCGCGCGCCTCGCCGGCGAGTGCGGGCTTCTTCGCGGCCAGCGCCGCCGCGAGCAAGAGTCTCACATCCCAGGCCTCGCGCTGCACGCCGAAGTTCGCGACGGCAAGCTCGAGTGCGCGCTCCGGATTGCCTCGCAGGCTCAGCTCGAAACGCGCCTCTTCCCTGCGATGGACGGCGCTACCTCGCAGGCGTGCGTCTGCGAAGCGTTCCGCCAGCTGGGCGCGATGCTGCTCTGCCTGCGGGAGATTCAGCTGCTGTTCGGCGATCGCGAGCCGCAGCAGCAGCGCGTCGATGCGCTCGAATGGCGAGAGCAGCTTCACCACCTCCGCGGGCCGTTGCAAGTCGAGTAGCAGATCGGTCAGTACACCGAGCGTGTAGGCATCTTGCGGGGTACTGGCGAGCGCGCTCGTCAGCCAGCGTTCCGCCTGCTTGGCGTCGCCCGCGTGAACCAGTAGTTCACCAATCAACGACGCCGCCCACCCTGCGTCAGCTGGCGAGAGCCCGCGAGCTCGAACGAGCGCCGCTTGCAGGTCTAGCGCAGCCCCGCGTGCTTCGCCCGTGGCACCGCGCACGGCTCCGCTACAGCCTAGCGCGAACAGCTCGCTCACTTGGGGAGCAAGCGCCGCACAGTCCTTGACTGCTTCGGCGTAGCGCCCCAGCACCGTCAGGATGCTGGCGCGCTCGAACAACGCCTGCGAGTCGTCGGGCGCTTTAGCCAGCGCAGTTCCCAGGTCGCGAATTGCCGGCTCGAAGTCGTGGTTGCTGGCGCGGATCTTGGCGCGCAAAACCAGGATCGGGACGGGCGCGTCCGCAACGTCCCAAAACGCGCTCAGCCTCGCCTCGGCATGTCCCAGGTAGCGCGGATCGGCGGTGATTTGGTAGCTGCGGATATCTTCACGCGCCAATCGTTCAGCCAACAGCGGATCACGGATCGGTTCGAGGCTTGCCCCAGCCGCCCGGATCGGGGCTCGGCCAGCGACGCGCTCTGGCAAGTGCTCCAAAATCTGATTCGGGGACGCCGGGAGAAAAGGCTCCGACCGAGTAGGGGAAGGGCTGAACACCGCCACCAGCCCGACCACGACGAGCAGCGCACCGCCACCGAAGAGTACGTGACGCGCACGAGTCATCCGGCCCGGAGCCGCGTGTTCGGCAGCGTCGCGAACTATCGCCATTGCTGCCCGAGACTACGTCCGACTGGCTCGTTTGGATCGCTGGGTGACGTCACCGCAGTCCTGCCAGGGAAGACTCACCATCAAGTCGACCTTCAGCACGAAGCTTGCAGCGAGTGTCTCGTCACCTTGAAAACCGACGAAACACAGCATCTCACCTGGGGGTCGAGCTTTTCCGAAACTGCTGGGAGCACCGGACAGCGCGATGGAGCCGCCGACGGGCTGAAGTGTCATGAGCAACTCGCTGTCTAACTTTCGCATGCTTTCTGCAGCGGCGCGGCAGTTTGCCGCGGGCCATCTCGGTGCCCATGCATAAGTTCCTGCCTCTGTTCGTCCATCTGCGCCTGCACTACCAGCTGCTGTTTCTGTCGCCACTATTTGCGTGGGGCTTCGCGCTCGGTGGCGGCGTGTTCTCGCTGCGCGCCGGTTGGGCATTTCTCGCGTTCCATGTGTTCTTGTACGGCGGCATCACCGCGTACAATTCTTACTACGATCGCGACGAGGGCCCGGTGGGCGGCCTCCGCAAGCCGCCGGCGGTTACCGAGCCGTTGCTCGGCTTTTCACTCGGGGTGCAGCTGATCGGCCTGGCGATTGCCGTTGCCGTCAGCTGGTGGCTGACGATCTTGTACTTGGTCGTGATGTTGTTGTCGGTCGCCTACTCGCACCCGCGCTTCCGCTGGAAGGCGCGGCCCTTGCTGTCACTGGCAGTAGTAGCGTTCGGCCAAGGAGGGATCGGTTTCGCGGCGGGCTGGTTGTGCGCGGCCTCACCGCCGCACGCTCTCTTCGACTCGTGTGACGCGCTGCTCGGCATGGCGGCCGCGATCTTGCTGACAACTGGCTTTTATCCGCTCAGTCAGCTGTACCAAATCGACGAGGATCGGGCCCGCGGGGACTTCACGTTCAGTGTCGTTTATGGCCCAGTGGCTAGCTTTCGAACCTCGCTCGCTTGTTTGGTCGCTGGCGGTACCTGCATTACGGCGGTGGCATTACGCAGGTTCGGAAGCGTCGACGCCGCGGTGGTTTTTCTGGTGCAGGCTCTCTTGTGGGGGGTCGTGTGGCAATGGCGCCAGCGGTTTCGCAGCGAAGTCATGGCCAACTTCGTCACCCTGCATCGCTTGCAGCTCGCGGTGTCGGCCGGGACCCTCGGCTATATCAGCTTGCGCCTGCTGCTGAAGTGAGCGCGGATCGCCGCTGGGCGTAGCCGGTGTAGGCCAGCGCGGTGGAGGGTGTGAATTGAAACCGGAAGTCCGCCGGCACCGTGCGCGTGAGCAGCATGCGCCAAAACGCCCAAGAGAACACGACCGGCGCCGACCCATGCAGCTCGGTGAAGTGGAGCGCGTGAGTTTGGCACATCCGCTCGAGCTCCTGCGGTTTGATGAACAAGCGCAGCACGTGCATGTGACGCGGAGTATTTTTCACGAACCATTCCACGCCTTTGATCACCACCAGCCAAGCCAGCGGATTGCGGTTGAACGTGTGAAAAAAGAACAATCCGCCGGGCTTCAGCACGCGAGCGGCTTCCGCGACGACGCGCGCTGGGTCTTCCACGTGCTCCAAAAAATCCATCGCGCAAACGGCGTCGAAGGATGCATCAGCGAAGGGTAGCGCCAACGCGTCGCCGAGCAGGTAGCGAGCCTTGCCGCTGACGTCGTGCCGCACGGCCACGTCGAGGCTGGCCTGCGAGGCGTCGATACCCGTCACGTCGAAACCCTCTTGCGCTAGATGGTTGCTCAGAAAACCGCCGCCGCAGCCGATGTCGAGCACTTGGGCCCCGCCGCCGCTGTGGGCCCGCAGCCGTTCGGTCAGCCACGGATTTCGGAGCCGGGATTCGGCTCGCAAGAGCGCGACCGGATCGTCATGTGCGCCGTACCATCGCTCGCCGAGCTGATCGTAGATATCGTTGTTGACGGGGACGAGCGACGAAATAGCTTTTTCCATGGGACATTCCAGTACAACGCTTGATGCAAGCCGAAGCCGAGGGTCAGGGTCGCCGACAACCAGAGGAGCGCGCGGTCCTGGCGCTGCCAGAGCAGCGCAGCCACGCCCAAAACGATCGGGTGAAGCACGAACAGCAAGGCATGCAGCCACTGCTCGGCCG
Source organism: Polyangiales bacterium (assembly GCA_038252755.1). Lineage (GTDB taxonomy): Bacteria > Myxococcota_A > Polyangia > Polyangiales > Polyangiaceae > PMG-095. The sequence goes on from JBBSAB010000004.1 coordinate 58,974, forward strand.
GCCGGCAATGCTGCGCGTGAACCAGCTCGTCCTTGGTGACGAGCAGGCAAGAGAACGCGGCGAGCGCGACAAAGCCACCGAGCGCAGAGGGTGAAGGGGCGACCGCCAGGGCGAAGACGTAGCAGCCCAAGACGCTCAGCGTGTCGAGTGGATGCCCCACCCTCTCCCAGCGGGGCAGACCGCGCTGGCGATGGAAATACAGCTCGTCGATCAGCATGGCCAGCGCCTGCAAGAGCAGCGGAGCCACGAGCCAGCCTGTCACGGCGAGACCTTGCTCAAGACAGCGCCCGAAAGGGTCAGCCCTGGTCCGAACGCCAAGCTCACGATCGGCGTTCCGGCTCGGACTTCCGAGGCCGCCGCGATCTTTTGCCAGATGAACGGCAACGTCGCCGACGACATATTGCCGCGCTCGCGCAGCACGGCGCGACTGAAACGTACCTGCTCTTCGCTCAGCTGAAGGAGCTTCGCGATCTGATCGACGATTTTGGGGCCGCCGGGGTGGATGGCGAACACGGCTTGCGGGGCCGCAGCCCTACTCAATCCGGCCTGCCCCAATAGAGAACCGACGAAGGGCTGCAGCGACGCGGCGATCCGCTCGGGCACGTCGCGCGCGAGCACCATCTCCATTCCCGAATCCGAACAGAACCAGGCCATCGACGCCGCTGAGTCCGGAATGATCCATTCGTCGAGCGCGAGCACCGCTAGGCCAGCGTTGCGACCGTGGAATTCGGCCTCGGGATACAGCGAATAAGCGATGCAGCCGTCGGCGAACAGGCTTTGAATGACGAGCTGTTCTGGCTCGTGACGCAGCGGATTCAAGTGCAACGAGCAGATCTCGGTGTGCACGATGTCGGCACGCGCTTCCACCTCGCGGCCGCCCATGCTGCCGCTCCCGAGCTTGCCGAAGCCTCCGGCCATTCGGAGCGCAGGCAAGGCCGCATAGCAGCCCATGTGATAGGCGTGAGTGACGCGTGTCTGCGCACCCCAACCTTTGGCGGCGACCAGGAACTGTGCTGCGCTCGGTGCTTCGTAGCCAGTGCACGTGACGTGAATCAGGTCGCGCGGTGGGCGTAGCGCTTCCGCGAAAAGGTTCAAAAACGCTTCGGCGGCGATCCGACCGAACAACTTGGTTCGCGCGCGCATCCCCCGTGGCTCGCCTTGATCGGAAAGGTCATAGATTTGCATCTCCGACCAACGAGTGTGCGAACAGTCGTCGATCTCATGCCCGCGCACGGCGATCTGGCTCTCACTACAGCCAAAGCGAGCGAGCCGGCGGCGCATCGAGTCGCGGAGCGACGCCTCGTCGGCGGGCTCGCTCTTCGCTTTCAACTGGCGAGCCTCGGCTCGGGCGTGGGCGCACGCCAGCCACTCCAGCGTCTCGACCTGCGTGGCCGAGTGGCGCGGTCGAAGCGCACGAAAGTCGCTGATAAGCATCACCGAACCCGCGCTTGCAATTTTCGAGCCAGCGGCTGCGGGCATCAAACGAGTGCTGCAAGGGGCTGTCTAATCTTGTTCACAAGTTGCCCAAGTAGGCGTTTCGCCGCAGCCAAACCGCTCCGCCGGGGCTGGGCGGCGCGGTTTGGCTGGGTCCCCAACTAGGGCAGCGGCTGGTCGTCGAGACTTTCGAGGAACACCACTACGGCTTTTCTCTCCTTCGGGTCCGCGATAAAGAAGGGATGCGGAGCGTCAGCGTCTCGTGCGTCAGGGTCGAGCTCGTCGACACGCATGCCAATCGGCGAGTCTTCTACTTTCGCTCCAGCCTTCAGGCCAAGGGTTACGCTGGCGTTGGTTGCGTCACGATCACGCCGCCCACGAACACGCGTCCGTAGGGAAGTAGACCCGGAGCATCAACGCAACGACGCAACCGTCCCGTACGCGCAAAAACGCCGCACTCCGTAACTTTTGGATCGTGAAATTTCGAATTCGCGAAGCTGCACACTCCGGCACACGTCTTGCTGAGGGGGGCCAACGCTCGCACGAAGCGAGTAACTGGAGAACTCGATGAAACTTTCGTTACGGACTTGCAGCGCTCTGGTCTGCCTTTCTGGCCTAGTCGCTTGCTCGGAGACACCCGCTCAAACTGCCGACGATCACACCGACGTCGCCAACCAAATGTCCCCCACGCCCGAGCCTGCAATGACGCCGAGCTCGAGCGAATCCTCGGACGCAATGCCGACCCCGGCCTCGAAGACCGCGCTCGCGACCACGACCGACTCTAAGGTCGTCGCACCGGGGACGCGCGCCAACGACGTCGCACCGGGGACGCGCGCTAACGACGTCCCGCCGGCTCCGGTAGCTGCTGCACCGGTTCCTCCGGGCACGGCGCCGGACAACACGAAGGTCAACAAGCGCGATACCGACAGCTCAGCGCTGACCCCCATGGATCAGGGCAATGGACAGACTGATCTAAAAATCACGCAACAAATCCGCCAAGCGGTGATGGCCGACGGCTCGTTGTCGTTCACGGCGAAGAACGTGAAGATCATCACGGTCAAAGGCAAAGTGACGTTGCGCGGACCGGTGAACACCGAGGCCGAGCGCAGCGCGATCGAAGCCGCAGCTCGCAAAGTAGCCGGCGCGACAGACAGTCGACAACCAAATTGAAGTGAAGAAGTAAGAGGCAAACTATGAAAAACAACAAAGTCGTACTCGCAATCGTCGACACGGAAATTCAGGCCGAGAACATCGTCAGCAAGCTTGCCTCGGGCGGCATCTTGAGCAGCGATGTCTCGGTGATCATGCCGGACAAGCACGGCACGAAAGACTTTGCGCACGAGCACAATACCAAGGCTCCCGAGGGCGCTGTGGTCGGCGGCACGAGCGGCGGTGTGATCGGCGGCACACTCGGACTTCTAGCCGGCATCGGCGCGCTCGCGATTCCCGGGTTCGGTCCGTTCATCGCGGCCGGTCCGTTGATGGCGGCGTTGAGCGGCGCGGCGGCTGGGGCTGCCGTGGGCGGCATTGCTGGTGCTCTGGTCGGCATGGGAATTCCCGAAATCGAAGCCAAGAGCTACGAAGGCAAGCTCCGCGGCGGCAATATCTTGCTAGCGGTTCACGTCGCGACCAGCGAGGCACAGACGCGAGCCGAAGAGATCCTGAAGCGTGAGGGCGCGCACGACATCAGCGCGACCACCGATGCGTCGGTGCCGAAGGCCCACGACGCTCAAAAGCACGCCTAACGCTCGTGGCTTACATCCCGCCGAGAATCGTTGACTTCGGCGGGACGTGGCCAGGCAACGACGTTGCGACCCGCAGACTAATGACAGTCGAGCCATGGCCACTTGTCTTTGCCGTCGGCGAACCAGCCGTTGGCATCCGTCCACGCCCACGACTGGCGAAAAGTAAAAAACTCCTGCGCCGCCGCCGAGAGCCCGGCGCCCCGTGGAGTCATCAGCAACGGCTTGCCCTGGTATTGATACAGCAGGCCCGAGCATTCGTTTTCGAATACAGGACGTCGTACAGGTGCTGCGCGGTCTTGTCGGCCGAGCTGTTAGTGGAACCGGTTTCCATTTGGCCGCTCGTCCCCCGCCAATTGGTCCACCTTTGAGGGCTATTTTCGCGCTTGCAGGACGAGCTTGCCGCCAACCGACGAGTAGACCCGACTGCAGCCGGTGTTCGGCGCGGCGCCTTGCCGTGCCCCGAGATCGAGCGGAGCGTAGAACGGCGCACCATCCCGCGAACGGAAGCGCGCCATCGAATGACTCGTCGCTTGGTCGAAGTAGAAAATGGCGCGCTCGTCGGACGAGATGCCGTTGAGCAACGTGTAAGCGCCAGCAGCGCCGCCCAGCGTGAACTCGTCGAACTCGGTCCCGATGTCGAATACGCCACCCTGCTGGCGCTTGCTCTGCACCGCCAACGCGCGGCCGTTGTAACTCAGGTAGTACAAGCCGAGGCCATCGCTCGTGAGCACGGGCCACCCGACGGATTTGCCGGACATCGGCTTCAGCCCGTTGATCTTCGCGAAAGCCGTCAGGTCGGCGTCGCCGTCGAAGTCTGCACCACGGGCGGCGCGCGCTAGCTCGCCGAAGCCGGAGTGGTCCTTCAACACCAAGATCAGCTGCAGCCCGTTGCTGGACAGCGAGACGCCGCTCTGGGCCTCGAAACCGTCGGGCATCGTAAACGCGACTTCGTCGAAGTCAGCCGCGACCGATGCGCGGTCCGCGACGTGCAGCGCCAGCGTGTCGCCGCTGCCGGTCGTGAACGCGACGCTCAGCTCATCGGCGGTCATCGAGAGCAAGGTGGCCGAGGCAACGACGGCGTCTGCTGATTGGTCCGCGCCCAGACTCATGTCAGAAGCGCACACGCCCGGCGCGGCCTGCGTGGGCGCACCAGCGGTCTCATAAATGATGCCGTTGGAGCCGCCGTCACCCGCGCCGCCATCGCCGGAGGCCGCGCCACCGTCGGACGGAGTGTCGCCCGCGCCGCCGGCAGCGTTGGTACCGCCGGTGGTGACGGGCCGCGCGCGCGTACCGCCCGCACTCGAACCGCCCTCATCGGGCGTCGCGGGGAGGCGATCAGCCGCCCCGTTGCTGCACGCCACCGCCACGACGAAACCGAACCAAACACTACGCATCGCTAGGACCATGACTCTCGACAAGATGCATCGCTACTCCTGCGGCGGACAGCTGTACGACTGGCGCCAGTCGGTCAAGGTGGGGGTGTCGTTCTTCTTGAGGTTGGGGATCAAGCGCACGGTGATCTGCAGGTACTTGCGCTGCGGAACACCAGCAGCGACGAACGCCGCGCCCACGTCCTTGCCCGACCAACCAGCGATGGTCGCACCCGTGGCTTGCCCGAGATAGACAACGCCCGCGACCGCCACCGCGGCTGGCGCTGCCGGCAAGGTCTGGAACGTGGCTTGGTCGTCCGAGCTCTCGGCGTAGAACTCAATCGCCGAGTCAGTCGGGGGCGTCACGGCCTGCCAGTCGAAGAAGCGCCAGACGGCCAACGTGCCCTTGCCACACTCTGAGGTGTAGACGCGCGTGAAGTTGCTGGCAGTGAACGTCGGCAGTGGCGGGGGCTTCGTGCAAATATTTGCGACACACGGGTAGTTGAAGCAGCAGTCACTGTCGGCCGAACACGCCGCGGCGACGGCGAAACATGCCATCGGCGGCGGTACGCTGGCGCAATGACGCGTCGGTGGCGAAGCGATCGGCGTATCGATGCGGCACACGCCAGTCTTGGGCGATGCGGTGCCGCCGCAGCAATCTTCGTCGACGTCGCACGTGGAGCCGGCGCCGGAGCCTGCCGCGCGGCACGCCTCGGTCACCCAGTACGCGCGCTCGTTCAGGTAGTGGCCGCCGCTCTCGCTGTACGCCTGGTTCGGCAGGAAAAACGCCGGGTGGCTGCGGTCAGCCGCCGCGCTGACGCTGTCGTCGACAGCCGACACCCACAGCATGCTCTGAATCTCGTTGGTATTGAGCTCAGGCGTGTAGGTGGTGGTGTTGCTGTAGTCCTGCTGCGTAGCCGGCAGATTGACGGTGTTGCCGTACGGGCGCGTGCTGGTGAATACCGCCCAGCGGTAGCCGCCCGCGGCCGTCGGCAGCATCGTCGCCTGGTACGACTTGTTGCGGTCGATAGCGCGCTCGCCGTTGTTGAGCTTGGCGAGCGCGACCGGCACCGGCGCGGCCGCGCTGGTGTCGACCGACCAAAGCTGGCCTGGATCTTCGAAGTAGTTGGTCGGGCCCATGTACCCGTACTTCGTCCAGTTGTTGCGGCAGCACATGTCGCCGGGCGTCGTGGTTTGGTAGATGACGCTCTTGGAGTCGCTCTCGTAGGTCGGCCACTTGATCACGTCGCCGTACGGGAAGTTGTTGACCATCTGCCGACGGTTCGTAAAAATCTTGTTCGTCTGATCGAAGTCGAACGTGCTCAGGCCCTTGCGCCAGCCGGCGTTGGTGGCCGAGTCGCCATCGACGAACACCAGTTTCTTGCTGTCGGGTGAGAACGTCGGGACCATCATCACCGACTGACCGAGGCCCCAGTTGCCCGCGCTCTGACTGGTGACGTCCACGGCGGGCGCGCCGACCGTGTTCGGCGTCTGCCAGGCCACGTACGGGTAACCGTTACCGTTGTCGCCGCCGGTGCGGAGGTAACCATTCAGCGTCGTGTCGCCAGTCGGCAGGAAATTCGCTTCCGGAACCGGTACATACGACGCCGCGCCGCACGGCTTCCAGCGCAGGCGAATGCCCGCACCGCCGCCGTCTTCGGTCCAGTCGACTTTGAAGTCGTAGGTGACAGCAGCGTCGAGCCAGCGAGCCGCGTAGCGCGTGCCCCAGCTCGTCTGCTGAATCAACCGCTCGCCGCCGATCCAGATGTTGGTCGTGTCGTCGGCGAAGATCTCAAACTCGTGCATGCCGGTGCAGCCGGGCTTGAGGCGCCCGGTAAAGCGCCCCGACATGGTGTCGCCGCTGGTCATCGCCTTGCCGTAGGCGTAGCGGTCGCCACCCCAGTCGTAGTCCAAGTTGGGCACGTAGGTCGCGAAGGCTTGCGGCGTCGAAGAGTTTGCGCCGACTGACGAGCCACCGAAATCCATCGTGTCGTAGAATACGGCGCTTAGGCCAGTGGCGGGTGCCGCGTAGGTGGCGGGCGGGAAGGTGCGCGCCATCGGGATGTCTTCGAGCGTCGTGATGAACGACGACATCTTCCAAGCCATCTTCATGTGCGCGCCGCCGCCACCTTCTTTGTGGTCGACGTGGACGGCGTATTTCTGGCCGGCCGTGACCGCCATCGGCGCTGCCGGGCAGACGTAGGCCTCGAACGTGTAGCCGCCCGAGAGGATGGTTGCTCCGTCGACCTTGATCACGAAGTCGTCGTCGGAGTTGATGCACCAGTACATGTCGGTGGTGCTCGGCGCTTCAACCAGGGCATCCCAGGTCGTCTGGAAATTGTCCCAGTCAATGTTCTTGCTGGAATCGCTGCTGCCCAGCACTGGACGACCGTTGCCCCAGTCGTAGACCAAGTCGGACTCGAGCCGCGTGATGGCGTGGCCGGAATTGTCGGTGTAAGCCGCCACCGCGCCGTGCTGGCCGCCAGTCGGATACAGCATGTTTTGGGGAATGCGCTGGTACGGCGTGTTGGCGCTCGACCAACGCAGCTTGATGAACGTCTGCGCGTTCTGGTTGACCAGCTCGAGCTTGATCGACGTTTGGCCGCCGCGGGTCAGGTTGGCCGTGCCCGTGAACTTGCTGGCCACGCCGGCGCCGTTGAAGGCGAGCTGGTCGATGATCACGACGCCGCCCACCGTCAGGCGCGCGCCTGCACTGGTCTCGATCTCGAACGTGTAAGCCTCGTTGAAATAGCCCTCGACGTTGCCGTCCCAGACCACGCTGTAGCCAGTCGCAGGCAGCGGACCACCGGGCGAGCCCGCCCAGTCGAAGTTTGGCTGCGCGTCGATGCGGCGCCACGAGTCGCCCGTGAAGTTGTTGGTGGAGTAATAGTCCGCCATCAAACCCGTGCCACGACCGCCGGAAACCATGCTGGTCGCAAGCGGAACGGTCCGGGTGGCCGTGTCGATGCCGACCACGTTCTCGCGCGTATTGCCGTAGATGTTATTGGTGGCGAAGATGTACTTGCCGTCGGGCGTCAGCGGCGCCCAGGCGAAACCGCGCCAGTCGTTACCGCCATCCCAGTACGGGCTGCCGCCCGGGAAGTCCGACAGCACCGTCAGGTTGCCGGCAACGTCGACGTTCGAGATACCAGCGTTGCTGCTCCAATTCGAGTTGGAGGTGGCAAACTTGGTGCCGCCCGCCGACATCGAGTGACAAACTGGGCAGCCGTTGTCGACCGCGAACGCCTTGGCGGCCGGAATGTCGCCGCCCGGATCGAGGCGCATCATGTTCGAGCCGCCGCCGTACTGCGTGTAGAAGATCTTGCCGCGCAGAGGCGCGCTCGAGAACGTGATCGTCTTGGAGATAGCGTCTTTCAGCACGCCACCGACGACTCGCTGGAGGCTGATCTTGCCGGTGCCGCCCTTGGCCGTGCGCTCGAAGAAGCCCCATTGGTCGCGTGAGAACGAGAAGCGCGAATTTGCGGGCGGCGAGACGATCTTCGACCAGGAGAACGTCGGCGCGCCGACGGCCGGATATGTCAACGACACCTTGACCGAGTCGGCGGTGACACCGCCTGTGTCCCATTGCAGCACGGGCGGTTTGAGCGCTAGCGGCAGGACAGTCGCGTCGTACGGGTAAAGAATAGTGGTGGTGTCAGCTCCACCGGTGACGGCGCCTGCGAAAATCGCTGGAGCACCCGCCGGGGCTTCGACCACATCGGTCGCGTTGACGACGACATCCACAGTCGCGGTGTCTTTGAACTCCTGAACGTACGCGCTCACCTTCATGGTGCCCGCGAGCGGGCTCAGCAGCGAGACCTCGCCAGTGTCGGAAACTGTTGCGCGATCCAGGCTATCGATCGCCCAAGCAGCCTTGAAGGGGCCCTCATAGCAGCCGACCGGCACCACGCTGACCGTGATCGGCGCAGTCGTCGGCGACGTGACGAACGGCTGCAGAGTGCCGCCGGGAGGCGTCAGGTAGGTCTCGGGGATGATCGTCTTCGGGATGCTGGCCGAGCTCCATTCCAGCTTTGCAACAGCGCCGCCGCCGTTCTCGAAGTACTCGAACTTAATGTCGGCGGGGACGCCTGCCGTGAGCGTGATCGCCGACGAAGCGTACTCGGTCGGCCCCTGGTCCTTCCATTGGTTGACGACCAGAGCGCCGTTGACCCACAGCCGAATGCCGTCGTCGCCGACGGCGTAAAACGTGTAGTCGCCGGACGCCGGCGGATAAACATTACCGGTCCAGCGCACGGAGAAGTTATCAGTGCCAATGCCGGTCGGGCCCGGCGCGCCGTTGCCCCAGTCGAAGCCAACCGAGGAATCAACGCGGGTCGCGGTGACGGGCCAGGCCGCGGGGATCTCCGTGACGTTGTTGTCACGCTGGTTGAAGTACTCGCCGAGCAAGCCACTCGTCGCGTTGATCGCAGTGACGGTCAACGTTTGCGTGGGCGGATCAAGTTTGATGCCAGTGCACGTGTTGCTGGCCGGATCTCCCGGCACTGGCACCAGCGTGAGGCCATTGTCAATCGTCAGGCCCGGCGTCATCGAAACATCCAGGTTCGTGCTGTCGTCGACCACGACCTGGCAAAACGGGTCGCACGGATTGTCGACACACGCATTGGACGTGCCCAGACCCTGCGACTGCACGCCGGGCAGTGAATCCGGCACCATCGAGATCTTGTCGCCTTCACACGCGCCCCATTTGCCGGCTTCGCACGTGCGATGGCCCATCGAACAAGCCGTGTAGCCTTCGGAGTGGCGCGCAACGGAGCCGCACTCGATCACCTCGGCCTCGGTGTCGCACGCGCAGCCCTGTTGTGGCGTGCCACACGCACTCGTGACCGGGATCATGTGACCGGGGCCGCTACCGCCAGTATTGGTCAGCCCCGACGGGCTCGACTTCTGACCGCACCCCAACGCGAGCGGTGCGAGCAAGACTGGTAACACCCACGACGAACGCCAGAACCCGGTGCGAAGCATTGGACCCAACCTCTGAGAGTGGCACGCTGCTTCAGATTCGTCACTTGTAGGCATTTCACGTACACGACTGACAGGGCATCGCTGTTCGCGATTCAGGGAGCGCACGGGCGTGCCTCATTCACTTCTCGTGCCGCCGCTTCACTAAGCTGACATTCGCAGTCCGCGCCCGGATTCCACATGTCGGAAATGCACTCAGATCGCAAGTTGCTGCGTAGGTACGCAAGATTCGCAGAGTGATTTCCAGCCACCGGATACTGCTCCAGAAAGGAGAAACGGCGAGACGATGTGGTAGTTAAGCGCAGCTTGGATCAGCCAGGTGCGTGAACCTGCCACACCTGCGGCAAGCCCTCGATCGCACCCGCGCCCCTTGGGCCTCGCTCGGCCAGCGGCGCGACGTTGCCCAACGCGCGCTCGAACTCCAACGGATCGCTCAGCAGGTCGACCGATGCCCCCAGCGAATCCGCGAACGCGCGCGCCGCCGGCCCGACACCGCTTCGCCAGGTCAGGATGACGAGTGAAGTAAACTTCACACGGCGGGCCAAAACGAAGCGCGCGAAACGCGTCCGCGCGACGAGGTCGTACTCGCGCAGCGCGCTGCCATCGGCAAAGTACGCGATCGCCGGCACCTGACCGATAGCGGCCTCCAACTGGTTCAGGTAGTGGGTGCCGAGCTCCGCTGACAGGTGTCCCACGAAGCGCGCGTAGAACACGCGGTGCGCAACGTAGCCGTAGGCAATAGCCCCCTGTTGGTCCTCCAGCATGCGGAGTCCCGCAGGATTGAAGAGGTCGTGCATCTGGCCAGCTGAACGGAGACTCCCCTCCGGACTTGAGCCGGCCGGGCATAGTATGGTGGCTCCCGACCCCGCCCCTAGCCTGTTCGATGCGCCACTACCCTGCTTACTGCCCCGACTGCAAACGCCTGTGGCTCGTTGCCACACAGGACGCGCCTTCTGCCAGCCCGACGTGTCCGCGTTGCCAAGACAGAGGCCGGCTCGTACCGGGTGCTTACTATTCAGATCCTGCGAGCATGGTATTCACGAAGCTCGAAACCGCGGTGTTCACGGCCGGTCTCGGTATCGCCGCGCTCGGACGACTCGCGTCCGAGCTAGAGCAGCTCCTGCCGTCACCGACCGAGGCCGAGATCGAGCGAGCGTTCACCGAAGTGACCGAGCGGCTCGGCGTCGCTGACGAGCTGAGCGCGACGCCAGGCAAGCGCGTTGCTCTGCGCATGCTGGTCACGATCGCCAGCACGCTCTCGCAACCGGTAATCCGCGAGTCGGGCGTGATGCGCCTGCCGCAAACGATCCGCGGCTTGTTCGACCTCACGCCAAAAGTGCCGCAAAGCGACGGCGGCTCGAAGCGCGAGCCGTAGGGCTATTTCGGCGTGGACGTGGGCGGAGCGCCACCTACGTAGTCGGCCACGACCCTGCGTAGCGCGTCGACCTTGAACGGCTTGAGCACCACCAGGTTGGCGCTATTCTGCAAGAACTGCTCGGCGCTGTCGGAGAACGCGCCGCCAGTCAGGAAGACGATCCGCTCGGCCAGCGCCGAATTCGCTGTTCTGAGCGTATGGAAGAAGTCGACGCCGGTCATTTCCGGCATCATCAGATCGCAAAAGATGATGTCGAAATGTTCGCCATGAGCAATGCGCGACAGCGCCTGATGCGCGCGCGTCTCGATGACAACGTCGTGATGATTACCCAGCACACGGCTGACGGTTCGCAATACCGCTTGCTCGTCGTCGATGCACAACACCCTGCCACGACGCACGGCCGCTGGCGCAACCGACGGCGTTGTGGCGGGTGAGACCTTTGCGGAAGCGGGCGGCAAAGCCACTTTGAAGGTAGCGCCGACACCCAGCTCACTTTCGACAGTCAGCTCGCCACCCACGGCCATCACGACGCTGTGACAAATCGACAAGCCGAGGCCGGTCCCGCTGCCAATCGCCTTGGTGGTGAAGAACGGATCGAAGATCTTGCCCAGGTCCTGCTTCGAGATGCCGGGCCCGCTGTCCGTCACCGAGAATTCTGCGCGACCGGCGTCGTCGGTCCGCGTCGACACGACGATCTCGTTCAGCTCTGCGGCCCCGTCGCCGATAGCTTGGGCAGCGTTCACGATCAGGTTCACGACGACTTGGACTAATTGCCCCTCGTTGGCCTCGATCAGCGGCGTCGTCCCGTAACGGCGCGTCAACCTGGCACTGTGCCGAACCTGGTGCTCGGTCAGCTTGATCGCTACATCGAGCACGTTGGGTAGATCGAGCACGCCGCGATCGATTTTTTCGGAACGAGCAAAGCGCTTCAAATCCTGGACGATCCGGCCCACGCGCTGGCCGGCTTGCTCGGCGTCGAATAGAGCCGTCGTTGCTTCCTCGAGCGCCTGAGCGAAGGAGCGACCAACGCCATTCGTAGCAATTTCAGCGCGTATGCCACTCAGGCGTTCGAGCGCAAATTCGACGTTGGCGAGCGCCGCCGACAGCGGATTGTTGATCTCATGTGCCATGCCGGCAGTCAGCGTGCCGATTGAGGCAAGCCGTTCGGACACGGCAATGCGTTGCTCAAGGCGCTTGCGATCGGTGACGTCGCGAAAGACGGCAACTCCGCCCAAGATCTTCCCTCGCGCGTCGACGATTGGCGAGGCGCTGTCGTCCACGTCGGTGGTACTGCCCAGCTTGCTGACGAGCTGAGTATCGGGCGGGAGCTCCAACCTAAAGCCTTGCCTAATCGCTCGCCCCACGGCGCTCTCGAGCGGTACGCCGCTGGGGCCTACCAGCTTGAAAACCTCAATAATTTTGAGCCCCTTGGCGTCTTCTTCCTTCCAGCCGGTGAGCTGCTCGGCGACTGGGTTCATGTACGCCACGCGCTCCTCGGCGTCAGTGGCAATCACGGCGTCGCCGATCGAGTCGAGCGTGGTCGAGAACCAACGTTCGCTGGCCGAGAGCTTCAGCTCGAGCTCGTGCTTGCGCAGCGCGACCTCGATCGTCGTGCGCAGGTCCCGCTCGTTGAATGGCTTCAGCAAATAGCCGTGCGGGGCGGTCTCTTTGGCACGAGCCAGCGTCGTTTCGTCCGAGTGCGCTGTCAGGTACACGACCGGGATATCCCATTTTTGTCGAATCTGAGCGGTGGTCTGGATGCCGTCGAGCGGCCCTTTTAGCCGAATGTCCATCAGCACCAGGTCGGGCACCACGCTTTCGATACAGCGCAGTGCGTCGGCGCCCGAGCGCTGCGGCGCGCCGACCTCGTAGCCCAGCCGCTGCAGCGTGCGCTGAATGTCTTCGCCGATGATGGCGTCGTCTTCGACGACCAAGATGGTGTTCATGACGATGTCGGCGCGCCTTTCAGGGGAAACCGCAAGACCCAACTTACGCCCAGACTAGCGGTCAAAGCTAGCTCGCGATCGAGTGGGTCGGCACCAAGCCTGAGCTGCATCCAGCCTCGTTGTCAGGAATCCGCGGCGCTTGCGTGGGCCTCCGGCAACGCGAACGTCAGTTGGAACGCCGTCCCGGCGTCGCGGCTAATCTCGAGTTCCGCATTCAACTGCGAAGCCAATGTCGAAACCAAATGTAGGCCGAGCGACGGCGAATCCCGAGATTCAAACCCCTCGGGCAAGGCGACACCGTCGTTCTTGACGGCTAAGCGCACACGCCCAACGGCTGTCTTCGAGAACTCGACGCGAATCGTGCCGGCGCGCCCGTCGCTGAAGCCATGCTTGAGCGCGTTCGTGATCAGCTCGTTGAGGACCAAGCCACACGGAATCGCCTGGTCAACGGCGAGCGCGATGTTGTCAACCGCCAGCTCGAGCCGTACGTTCGAGACTGTGTGCACGGCCGCCTGGAACACGCTCACGGCCAGGCTCTTGGCGTACTCGGCGAACGGCACCCGCGCGTAGTCAGAAGACTGATAGAGCTGCTCGTGAATCAGCGCGATCGCTTGCACACGCGAGCGGCACTCTTCGAGCGCGTCGCGGTTCTCCCCAGCCTCCAGCTTACGGCTCTGCAGGTTGATCAGGCTGGAGATCACCTGCAGGTTGTTCTTCACGCGGTGGTGAATCTCTTGCAACAGGACCTCGCGCTCCGCGAGCGTGCTGGTCAAGCTGCGGTTGAGCGACTGCAGTTGCTGATTCAAGCGCTCGCGCTCCTGCTGTTCCGCCTTTTGCTGAGTAATGTCGCGCCCGGTGCCATAGAGGACGCCGTCCGGGTGCGGCAACGACACCCAGGAGATCCAGCGATAGGAGCCGTCTTTGCAGCGGTAGCGATTCTCGAAGTGCAACGTCTTGACGCCTTGCGCGAGCTTTTCGACCTCAGCCAGCGTCGCCGCGACATCGTCCGGATGGACGAAGTCGAGGAACGGAGTCGTCAACAGCTCCTGCTCCGAATAGCCAAGTGCTTTGAACGCCGGGTTGATGCGCCGGAAGTGGCCGTCGATGCCGGCCGTGCTGAGCATATCTAGCGAAAGTTCGAAGAACGCGTCGCTCTCGCGCAGCTTTGCTTGTTGCTCCTCGCGTTCGGTTACGTCCTGGACAGTGCCGGCCATCCGCACCATCGCCCCGTCGGCCGCGTACTGCACGCCACCGCGGCCCTCTACGTGGCGTATTTTCCCGTCAACCACGACGCGATAGACGTGGTGAAACGCTTTCTGCTCGACGCGAGAGCGCTCGAGCGCATCGCCCACCCTGAGCCGGTCGTCAGCGTGAACGCTCTCCAAGAATGCCGAATAGGAGACGCCAAGCGTGGCCTTTTCGCGCCCGAAAATCCGGTACAGCTCGTCCGACCAAGTCACCGCGTTGTTCGCCACATCCCATTCCCAGCTGCCCAAGTGAGCGATGCGCTGCGCCTCGGCAAGTCGAGCTTGCTCCAGCCGCAGCTCCAGAGTGCGCTCTTCGACTCGCAGCTCGAGCTGAGCGCGTCCCGCCTCGAGCGCGCCCTCCGCCCGGCGGCGCTCGGCGACGACCGTACTGAGCATGAGCGCCGTGATCGCGACCACCGCCATGAAAACATCGAGCAGCATCAGCCGCTGATCGACGGGCCCGTGCGCGAATGGGCCGCGCTCGTGAATGACACCCCAAACTGCAAAACCGGAGATCAAGACGCTCGCGGACGCCGCCGCGCGCTGACCGAAGCGCAAGGCGGCCCAAATCACGAACGGGAACACCGTGTATTCGAGGCGAAACAAGTGCACGGCGCTGAGGCTCTGCCCCGAGAACGTCACATGGCAGATCAGCGCGAGCGAAAGGGAAAGTAGCCCCAACTCCGAGAAGCGAGCGTCGCTGAGCTGCACACGCGGTTCAGGCAGCCACGCCAAGAGAAAAGGGGCAAACAACAACACGCCCATCGCGTCCCCCAGCCACCACACCCACCAAACCGACCAGTAGGCAGGCCACGGCACGATGCCTGCGAGCGCCAAGTTGGCGACCCCACCGCTCGCACTCACGGTACTTGCGACCGCAGCCCCCAACAGCACCAGTCCGAGCACATCGCTGGGCTTGTTCAGACGACGGTCGATCCCCGTGAAACGTCGCGTGAGAAAAACACCGACGACGCCGGCCAGGGTGTTGCCGACGGCGATGCCCGCAGCCGTCACCAGGCTTTCGCTAGCCGTCGCGTTGGCGAGAAACGCGCCCAGGAAGATGCCTGGCGCAACCCGGTATCCGAGCAGCAGGAGCGCCACGAACGCGACCCCGGTCGGCGGCCAAACGGCCGTCACCTGCTTCGTCGCGAACGCCAACGACAGGCCAAACTTGGCCGCCACGAAGTAGAGCGCCGCGACACCGAGGGCCAAGCCCAGGTCTCGTTGCGTTTGCGATCTGGATCTAGCCTCGGCCAAAAACTCAGCCCCTTCCGCGGGCCTCCTAGCGAAGCGCGGCGTCGAGCCTACGCCGGAACTCTTCCGGGGCGGCGTCGACGCGAACGGAGCGCACTAAATTGGTGTCATTCCTGCGCGACCAGCCGTCGCGCCCGTGGGCTTGGCTCGGTATGCGCCATGCAAACACAAAGTAAGGCAAACCTACTTGGTTGGCTCGCCGGTACCGGACGGATCACGGACAGCGGGCGGCCGCACACCGCCAGGCATCGCGACCGCGAACGGCCCGGGCGGTGCTGGCAGGGACGCTGGAAACGGCATCGCCGGCGCCGGCAGGGAATTCGAGCTGCCGACGGCACGCTCCTCGTTCGCGCTGCTGTACATGACGACCTGGTTTCGGCCGCCATTCTTGGCCTCGTACAAAGCAATGTCGGCGGCTTTGACCAGATCATCCGCGTTGCTCGAAAGCACGTCGGAGTTGCCGGCGCAGCCGATGCTGGTCGTGACCGTCACCAGCTCACCACCAAAGTTGAACTCTTGTTTGCGCACGCTCTTCAGCAGCCGTTCGGCGACAATCCGCGCGTCACCTTTGCTGGTGTGAGGTAGCAAGATCACGAACTCTTCACCGCCGTAGCGCGCAGCCAGGTCGACTTCGCGAAGTGATCCGTTAATCCGCCGCGCGACCTCTTTGAGCACCTGGTCGCCCGCGTCGTGTCCGAAGCGATCGTTGATCTGCTTGAAATGGTCCAAGTCCAACAGCAGGCAACTGAGCGTATTCTTGTAGCGCTTCGTCACCGCGAACTCACGCTTGAGCACGTCGGCAAAGCGCCGGCGATTGAACAAACCGGTCAGCGCGTCGGTGCTGGCCAGCGCTTCCACGCTGTGTAGCATCGACTCCAGTTGCTGGTTGCGGTCCTTGAGCTCGGAGTGGGTAGCCTTGACGCGCAGCGCGGCGAAGATGCGCGCTTCCAGCTCCTGGTCCTCGAACGGCTTGGGCAGGTAGTCGTCTGCGCCGATGTTGAGCCCCGCCACGCGATCGGCCAACGCCGTGCGCACGGTTAGCATGATCACCGGTATGTCGCGGGTCTCCGCGTTCATCTTCAACCAGCGGCAAACGGCGAAGCCGTCGATGTCCGCCATCACGACGTCGAGCAACACCAAGTCGGGTAACAGCGTGCGCGCCTGCTGCAACCCCTGCATGCCCGAAGACGCTCGCGTGACCCGATAACCAAGGCGCTCGAGTGCCGCCACGATCTGCGAGCTCTGTGCTTCGCTGTCATCGATCAGAAGAAGATGGGCTTTCATAGACGAGTCGGAGGACACAGTAGCAGCCCGACCGGTCGTACCGACTGGAGCGCTCCGTTGCCTGAGACCTACACCGGGAGGGACGGCCGCGGCACGGGAGTTTTAATGGGCAAATTCAAGCAGGTGACTCAATCGGGTCGTGCGGCCGACATCCCCGCTCGCTCGGGCAAGACGCGATCAATCATCAGCACAAGCCCAGGCCTACCAGCCCCATATCGCCGACGGTAACTCACGGACCGTCGGGCACGGGCGAGACACGCGCTAGGCGAGCATCGCGTCGACCAGACCCTTGGGTAGGGTTGCATCGCCGAAATCATCCAGCGGCGCACCCTGCTTGTTCTTGCAGCCGACGGCGGCGCCGATCGTGTTCAAGAAGCGATTGTGCGGCATTTGATCTTTGGCACCCTGGACGGCATCGACGTACTGGCCGCTCTTCAGGAAGCCCCCAGCGTTGCCGGCGAGCACGTACGGCAAGTTGTTCGAGCCGTGCGGCGGCCCCGTGGAGAGGTCGTTGAGCCACACCGATACGCCCTCGTCCAACATCGTGCCCGTGGCGGTCGGGTACGACGACAGCTGATCGATCAAGTACTTGAAGTAGCCCGCAAAGTGCTTGTCGATGTCGTGATGTTTCACGTCGGCGTTCACGATCGCCGTGCCCTCGCTGCCGTCGCCGTTGATGCGGTGCGAGATGTGATGAAAGCTCTCGTATTTCTGACCGTTGATTGTGTACTGCGTACCGTCGTTGCCGTTGCCGACTTGTAGCGTCACGGCTTTGGTCAGCCCACACGACACCGCCAAGGCGATCACCTGCATCTGCATCTGCGTCACTTGGTCGACCAGATCGTTGCTGACGGCCTCCTTGTTATCCACCCCGGCAATCGGGCTTAGCAGCTCGGGTGGCAGCTTGCAGCTCATCCCGGTCTCCAGATCTCGAATCGCTTGCTGGTGGTGCTCGAGCCGCTGGCGATCGGTTTGGCTCAGCTTCGGACTCTGCAGTAACCCGCCGAGCTCGCCGCGAATGAAATCATTGACGCTCTTGCGCCGCGCCTTGATCAGCTCTTGCTCGCTGGGCGTGCCGTCGTCCACACCGAACATTATTTTGTAGGCGTTGTACGGATTCTGCTCGGCGGTGCGTCGATCTGACGGGCCACGATACGACAGCACGTCGTCTAGGTAGCCGGAGCGCGGGCCAGCGCGCAGCGTGAGCGGTTCCTGACCGGCAGGCTGCAGTTCGCGCACGATGCGATTGTCGATCGATTCGCCAAGCGCTAGCGCTCTTTCGATGTTTTTGCCGTCGGGCTTGGCTGCTGTCAGGCACAACAGTCCGCCACGTGAGTGGCCACAGCCTACGTCCACTCCGAGGCCGTCGTACTTCAGACCTTTCACGATCAGCAGCTTGGCAGCGTGCGGAGCCAGCACATTGACCGCTTGATCGCCGTCCGCCTGCATCGAGGCGGTGGTGAGAGCGCCAAGCTTGGTGGGCCAGAAACGATCCGGCTCATTCCCAGTCAGGCCTTGCTGCACGCCGTTGCCCTGGCGGAAGAAGATCGCGTAACGAACCTGCATCTCCGCCGCTGTCGCCTGGCGCGGCATGAACGACTCCAGCAACGGCAACCCCACTACGATGCCCGCCGCACCCCGAATGAAGAGCCGCCGATCAAGCCTGTGGATGCCGCGTTTCTTACTGACGCCTGAATGATGAGACTTCATGGCAGGCTCTATTGAGGATCCGCCGCGCGGGCGCGGAAGGTGTTGAGGGTGACGAGTTCGCTCACGATCGAGCTGGCGGCACCGCTCGTCTTCGAACCCTTTCCGAGTAGCTTACCGGCTCCAAGCTCCTGCTCGTCCACCGGCTTCGCGAGCACGAACTGGAGCAGGTGGCGCGCGTAGCACTCATGGGTGCGGTCGAGCTGCGCTAGCTGCGTGAGCAGATCCACCGCGCCTTTGAACTCGAGCATGATCGGCGGGTTTTCGCGCTTGGCTTCGGGTGTCCAGCCGACGCGTGCCCCAAACGTGCCGGTATCATCCAGCGGCAGGCCACTTTCGTCGTCGCGCCAACGACCCACGGTGTCGAAATGCTCGAACGCAAACCCTGGCGGGTTGATCAGCGTATTGTGACAACCGACGCCGCAGGCGGTCGCCTTCTCGTACGTTGCCCGCGTGGTCATGCCGGGCGGCACGACGGGTGTCTTGATCTCGATCGGCGGCGGCGGATCCGGATCGTCGCACAGCACCTGGCGCAAGATGCCGAGGCCACGATGCACGGGGTCGGTCAAAGTACGGGCACCATTTTGCGATAGATAGCCGACCTGCGAAAACAACCCGACGCGACGGGTAGGATCTAGATCGACACGACGTAGCTCGCTCCCGGTGATGCCGGTCAAGCCATAGAACGGCGCCGTTTGCTCATTCACGAACGCGACCGGCCTCGTCAAAATGTCACGAATGCCGCCGCCTTGCCCGACGACGTCAGCGAAAAACAAGCGAGCCTCGTCCTTCAGCACCGGAGCGATGGCGTCGAAACCAAACTTGTCATCCTTGCCTTGTGATCCAAAAACGGCCGTGCGGAAAGTCTGAGCGTGGAAACGCGCCAGCGTATCGGCAGCGCGGGGATCCATCAGCATGGCGCTAGCGCGACCCTTCACCCCATCGGGCGTGCTCAACTGGCCTGCGGCTGCGGCGTCCAACAACTCTCGAGGCGGCGTGGTGTTCCACAAAGCGTACGAGAGACGAGTCGCGAGCTCGTAGCCGCTCAACCAGATGCGCGGCCCATCCGGTTTAGAGGAGCTTTCGACACGGTACAAGAAATGCGGCGACTGCAGCATCGTCTGGATGACCAGATTCATGCCGCCACCGAAGGCCTCCGCCGGAGTCAGCGCCGAGCCTTGCTCGAACAAAGCGACATAACCATCGACCTCGGCAGCAGTCAGCGGACGTCGGTAGGCACGGAGGCCGAGATCGATAATCGTCGCCCGCGCACGCTCGACACCGGCGCTGGGCGCGCTCGGAGGAATCAGCTTGTTTAGCTTCTGCGGGTCGCTAGTTAAAAGCTTCGCCAGCTCTTCGGCTGCGAGCTGGTAGCGCGCCCACGAATCTCCGGCGATCGTCTGTCCCGCGGCGGCCTGGTTGTCATAGCCGCCGTCTGCCGGCTCCGGCGAAAAGGCTTTAGACAGGTCGGTCGGTGCGTCGAGATAGAACAAATCGCGAACCGTGTTTTCCCACTGCTCGTTCGACAACTTCGGAAAACGCGTCGCCCAACCGACACCATCGGGCGTCGTTACTCCTTCGGGTGACTTTCCGGGTGTCTGCGGCGGAGCGCCGACCGGAGCCCCGGTGCCGCCTGGATCCAACTTACCGCCTGGATCCAACCGACCAGTGATGTCGCCGGTGCACCCAGCAACTAGCCCGAGCAGACCGAGCGCCTGAACGGCGCGGGCGATGACCGGCGGTATCCGGCGTGCAGTGACAGGCAAACGCAACGGCATCCTCAAACAAGTGAGTGCCCGATCGATCGCCTTCCGGTGCAAGGCTCCTCACCTTTCCCGGAATTCAAGTTGCTGGAGAGCGCAAAACTCCAGCTTCAGTTCATTTTCGTATCGCACCTACGTCTCATCAACACCCCACGTGTATGTGACAGGCCCACAGCCAGCGCTGTGTAGACCAATTCCATTGTGTCGTCCGGGCGTACGCCAGTGACCAAGCTCGCGCATGTGCGAGACGGTGGGCGCGCCAGCTATGCGGAAGTGATGGAGCTGAAGCGGGCCTCAACCCCTCGACTCAAAGGTACCGCGGTGACGTGGCGGTCTGCTCGTTGCCAGTGTTCGGCGTGCCCTGCGGCTCGATGACGAGCACGTGCACTTCCTCGCGCGCGACCGGGCGGTGCTCGACGCCCTTCGGGACCACGAACATCTCACCCGGGCCGAGCGTGACGTTGCGGTCGCGCATCTCGATCACCAGCGTCCCCTTCACGACCAAGAAAAAATCGTCTGTGTCGTCGTGCTTGTGCCAGACGAATTCGCCTAGTGCCTTGGCAAGCAGCAAATCATGACCGTTGAACTTGCCGACGACCCGCGGCTGCCAGTGCTCGGAGAACAGTGCCAATTTCGCTTCGAGATTGATCGCGTCCACGGTGCGATCCTAGCTCGGATTGACGCTTCATCTCAGCGCGGTGGCTGCACTTCGGCAAAATCGCTGGGCGGGACGAGCTGCAGCGTGGACACTTGCAACGGCTCCGCTGATTTTTGGCCGGTGTACGCGACGCAGCCACCGGGCAGTCGTTCGTAGACCAGGCTCGAGTAAGGATCACCCACGGCTTCGTACAAGCTCGTGAGCGTCGCATCTGCTGACAGCATTCCGTTCACCTCGACCCATAGTGAAGGGCCTGCGCAGCCCCCACCGCTGCCACCTGCCAAAGTAACCGGCGTTTGGCACGTAGCTTCGGCGAACAAAGCCTGCGTGCGCTGGGCGAGCCCCTGGGGCAGGCAGCGTAGCGTGCCATCGGCCGCGTGGAGCGGCCGACAAATCGTAGTGCGGTGAGTGTCGTAGAAGACGGGCGGAGCGGCGCCCGACGCGTCGGGGACCTGGAGCCAAGGCTTCGCAACGACGCCGTCGCGCACGGTCGCGAGCGGCACCCGCAGGCGGCCGCTGCCCCAATCGTGGCGCTCGAGCTGCGGCAGGCTACCCGCGTCGAACGAGGCGCCCGGCGCGTAGAGACTGGCGGGGTCGACTGGTGGTGAGCTCGGCGTGCAGCCGGCGCCCGTTTGCGTGGTGTAGAAGGTCTGTTGCGCTGGCTTGGCCGCTCCGACCTCGTGAACCAGGTGCTGCCGGCCGCATGGCGTGTAGTTAGCGAGGCGTGCAAAGCGAGGTGTGCGGCAAGCGTTGGTCTGCAACGTGAATACGGCCTGAGTGCACGTAGAGTCGGCGAAATAGTCGGTCACCGGCCCCGCTTCCGCAATGTCGGTTGGGACGCACGTCGCGCGCGTCAAACTGGCGGGGCCGGTCTCCGGCTCGAACAACGGATCGAACGAGCAACTCGAGAACGGCTCACCGAGGTCGACCGCGCGCACCTCGCGCGCGCCGTCGGCCGCCTGCAGGATGACGGCCGAGCCGGTCGTCCCGTTCGCTGCGGGCACGCGCACCTCATTGGCGGCGACCAGCTCGTCGAGGCTGAGCGCGGTCGCGGTGTGAAGCGCGGGGCCGCCGAGCGAGGTGATGGCGTGGCATGTGCCGTTTTTGGCCCGCTCGTAGGTCGGCACGACGTCCGGCGCGGTGACGCTTGCACCGACGCGAAAGACGCCGCGCGCTGGCGCATCGGCGCAGCCTAGCGGCTCGCGGATGGCGCCGGGGTTGGGCGTGTCGGCCGTGAAGAGATAAACGAGCGGCTGTTGGCACGCGGCATCCGCGTAGAGGACCGTGCCGCCGCCTTGCGGAAAGCAGCGCTGCTGCCCGGTGACATCGGCCTCGAACCTGCAGCCAGCGTCGAGGTCGCGATCGAACCACTCCACGAACGAGCGCGCCTCGTCGCCGCCATCCCAAAACCGAGCTTCGAGGCGACGGCCGTCCAAATAACCGCCGCGAATCACCGGCTCGGTCGTCGGCGCGCCGCCGTTCGTCCCGTCGCCGCCCGCGGAGCCGCTCGAGTCGTGCGTGCTCGCCGCCCCGCAACCGAACACCGCGAAGGCAAGCGTTGCATTCAGCCCCACGCTCCACCAACGCGCTGGGAGTACAAACACAGTCACCTGAGCGAGCGTACGCGAGTCGCGCGCGCCGGAGTCGAAAAACACGCGAGTCCCGCCTCCGCTACCTCACCTCAACCCGCGCGCGCCGTGGCACGCGCGGCCGGTGATGGGTTCCGTGAGCCCATAGTTTTCCGTCAAAGCTGGCGAGAGGCTGCTTCAAGCACGATGTAGAGCCGGATTGCGCCTTTTCGTAACGAGTCGGCGTTGCGCTCTGCACGTATCGCCGTGTGCCCTGACGCGATGTCTTGGGCAGTTCGACGCCGGCTGCTTCGCTCGTGAGGCGGGCAGCAGGGCGGCGATGAAAGGAAGACGGGATGCGCCTCGGAAGCGTCGCTGCCTCTTTGTTAGTACTCGGCTGCACCGGAACCATCACGTCGCCTGACTTGAATGCTCGCGGTGCGGCACCCGGCGGCGGTGGAAGCGTGAACCCGACCAGCGTGACGGAGCCTGGGCCCAGCCAAGCACCTGGGTTCGCACAAGCGGGGCTGCGCCGGTTGACGGTGGCGCAATACAACAACAGCGTGCGCGATCTTTTGGGCGCCGATGTCACCCTACCCAGCGACCTCGACCCCGACGATCGCACAGATGGCTTTTCGAGCATCGGCAGCTATCGGGTTACCAGCAGTTCGGATGCCGTCGACCGCTACTCGCGCGCTGCTTTCGATCTCGCCGCCCAAGTCTTCCAGGACCCCAAGAAGCGACTCGCCCTCGTCGGTTGCGCTCCTGCGAATGCGACCGACCCTTGTAGTGCCACGTTCACCAAGGACTTTTCCCGGCGAGCCTTCAGGCGCCCGGCCACAACTGACGAGCTGGCAGCGCTCAGCGATGTCGCGCAAAAGGCGACTGTCGCGTACTCCGAGCCGTGGCGCGGACTGGAGTACCTCGTCGCTGCCTTGCTGCAAGATCCCAACTTTCTCTACATGCCGCTGCTCGGGGAACCAAGCAGCGAACGCCCGGAAGCTCTCAGGTACACGTCACTGGAGATGGCGACACGCCTGTCGTACACACTTCAGGGCACGACCCCAGACTCAGTGCTGCTAGATGCCGCCGAACGCGGGGTGTTGCTCACGCCCGCGGGCATCGAGGCGCAAGCGACACGTCTGCTCGAGGCGCCTGCCGCCCGCGCTGCGGTCGCGCAGTTCTTTGCGGAACACTTGGGCTATACGGAGCTGGAGCAAGCGTCAAAGGACGCAACGCTCTATCCCGATTTCAACGTGGCGCTAGCTTCCTCGATGCGGCGTGAGCTCGATGAAGTCCTCGTCGGCATGGCCTTCGCCCCAAATCAGAACTTCATGGAAGTTTTCACTACCAAGAAGCACTACGTCGACGCGGGCCTCGCCAAGCTCTACGGATTGCCTGGGCCTTCTGCTGGGTTCGTCGACGCGACGGCAGCTCCGGATAGCCAGCGAGCTGGGCTGCTGACCCTCGCTGGCATCCTTACTAACCGTGCCTTCGCAACACGGACGTCGCCGACGTTGCGAGGCGTCTTCATACGCGAACGCATCCTCTGTCAGGAGGTACCCCCGCCCCCGGCTGGGGTTGACGTCACGTTGTCAGAAGTAGCTAGCTCGGGCGCGGCTCCCCAGACGACCCGCGAGCGGCTGGCTGCTCACCGCAAGAATCCAATCTGCGCCGCCTGTCATGCGTTCTTCGATCCGATTGGCCTGGCGCTCGAGCACTTCGACGCCATCGGCGGGTACAGAGAGACCGAGAGCGGGTTTACGCTTGATACAAGCGGCGACCTAGATGGCCAGATTTTCGGCGGAGCACGCGAGCTTTCCGCAATGATAGCGATCGACGACAGAGCCCGCTCTTGCCTCGTACGTTCGCTCTATCAGAGCGCCGCAGGTGTCAGCAACACCGATCGCGTTCAGCATGAGCTGCAAACGCTGGACGCGAGCTTCCTGTCGCAAGGCAAATCGCTCTCGGCTCTCTTGGTCGAGCTCGTAAAAAGTCCCCTCTTCCGTTTCGCTGAAAGGCCCCTGTAATGCCGACATCGCCCCTTTCGCGTCGCTTGATGCTACGCGGCTCGCTCGCCCTGGGCACAACCTTTGGACTCGCGCTGCCGGTGTTGGACGCGATGCTGGACAATACCGGCAGAGCCTTGGCACAGACCGGCGGGGCATTGCCCACGCGTTTCGGGACTTGGTTCTTTGGGGGAGGCGTGGTCAGCAGCGACCGCTTCTTCCCCCAGGTAGTCTCGGACAACTGGCAGGCGAGCGGGATGCTGGCGCCGCTCGCCAACGTGCGCGACTACACCACGCTCGTTCGCGGCGCGCACATGGGAACCGTCAAAGGCAACGGCGGGCACTGGCACCACCGCGGCTGGGCACTCTCGAGCTCCTACTACACCACCGATCCGAAGGGCTACCCAGGCGATCCCCCGGCGGCCAGCATCGACCAAGTCGCCGCCCAACACTTCAAGGGGCAGACGCGCTTCGACTCGCTTGAGCTCGGCGTATTGGCCAATGGCGGAGTGAACAGCTCCGTCTCTTGGAAAGCAGGGCATCAGATCATGCGGCCCGACACGGACCCACGTAGTGTCTTCATGCGGCTGTTCGATGGCAACCTTAGCGACGCCAGCGCAACCCAGAACTTCGAAGCCATCCGCACGGCACGCCTGAGCGTGCTCGACTCGGCGCAAGAAAGCGCTAAACGCCTGAGTCTTCGCCTGGGCGCCCGCGACAAGCAGCGGATTGAGGCGCACCTCGACGGCATTCGCGAGATCGAACAACGGCTTCAATCGAGCACGCAAGCGAGCTCCTGTCAGACGCCCGTCGCACCTCAGCTTGGAGCGGCAGCGTCGAAGACGTCTGGCGACCTTGTCGGTATCAGCGATGCGATGGCAGACCTGCTCGCCGTAGCCCTGGCCTGTGACTTGACCCGCGTGTTTTCGTTCATGTTTACGGGCGCTCAGGATCCTACAGTGTATGCGCAACTCGCAATCAGCGAACAGTATCACGTGCTCACACACGACTCGACTTGGTACTACGGAAATGCGGATAAGGTCGTGACGTTCATCATGCAGCGGCTCGGATACCTGGCAGGCAAGCTCCATGAAACCAAGGAGGGCGACAGTACCCTGCTCGACCGCACGCTGATCTACGCGACCTCGGAGTTTCAAGACGCCTCGCGCCATTCGCGTGATGATCACCCCTTCGTACTGATTGGCAAAGCCGGTGGTACCTTGAAGGGGGGACGCTACTTGAAGACCCCGAGCAGCATGATGGTCGGAAGCGTCATGCTGGCCGCGCTGCAAAGCGTCGGGGTACCGGCAACCGCCGTCGGCAGTGCAGAGAAGGACCCGGAATCGTACACGACCGAAGCCTTCACGGCGCTCCTGGGCTAGTTATGGAAAGCCCCACGGTACCGCGGTTACTTCACTCCCAACAAAACCTGACACTGACTGGTTGCCGTACGGTGAAGTCCTCTTCCGTGAGCTCGCTCGGCATGAAGCCATCGGTCGGCCAGGTGAGGGGACCGCAGGCGTCGAAGTAGCTAGACTGTTCCAGCCGTGGGGCAGTGCCATCCGGACTGCCCGTCCACATGATGCCGCCCGAGAGCGGTACCCCACGCCCCTGGTCTTTGCAGATGTTGTCGCGACACCGCGTGCGGCGGAACACCACTTGTGCGGTTGGAGCCGCCCGAAGCGCAGAAAAGCAGCCGTTGCCCATGTGCACGGCATCGACGTCATCGACGACGCCCGAGCTCGACCCGCCATTGAACACCACGCCGACGCCCGATGGATCGTTGTTCCCATCGATCAACCCCCGAGCGATATGGGCGTCATGAGAGTTGTAGACATCCACACCGGCGGAAGGCCACGAAGATGCGTCATTTTCGACGTAGAAGTCCTGAATCGAGACCCCGTTTGAACCGTTGAGTTGAACGAATTGGCCACGAGGCGCAGGGCCGCGCATGTTCTTGCCGACAGCGTTCGAGATCAGCGAGTCTGGACTCTGCACCAGGTAGATGCCGGCTGAGCCGCCAGTCAGATAGACGTTCGAGATCGAAGCGCGCGGCGAGTCATGGCCTTCGATGTTGTTCAAGGTCGAGCTAGGGTTTTGACCCGATACGGGGGCGCCGCTGTGCTCGACACTCACACCGTCGATTTTAAGATCGGGGGCGTCGGTAAAGAGGATGCCCGCGGCCCCCTCATGGTCAATGCGCACGTTCTCGATGCGCACCTTCGAAAACCCTGCGACCCGGATCGCGGGCTCGCCTTTCGCAACGATGCTGAGACCCGAGATGACCTGGCCATCCCGTGTCGCAACGACCGGCCCCGATGCGCGCAGCAAGCAGGCCGGCGCGACTCCGGACGCACCGGCTTGCGCTTCAGGCGTATCGGCCTGGCCCCCCGCTCCAAGGGTGCCTGGCGCCCCTGCATCTGTTGCCAGAGGGCCTGGGTCAGGCCGGCCAAGGTAAACGTCGACGTCGCAAGCGAGCGACCCTCCGAACAGCGAGGCCGAAGCGAGCAGACAGAACTTGCGTGCTCGACTCGAGCTCATCGCGATTGGGGGCATCCGCCCCGGAGCCGCTTTCCAAGCGCGGAGTTTGGGTCCAAGCCCTGCGCTGCTTGGCGCGCATTGCTAGCCTGACCCAACGCACAGAGCGCAAGCGTGCGCGTTGCCTGAGCTTCGCTGCGCAACACGCCGCTAGGAAACTCGGCCTGGTAACGCGCAACCATGCTGAGCGCACCGCGGGCGTCCCCCGCGTCCAAAGCGCGCTTCGCCGAGCCGATGAGATCGACTTCCCGAGAAAGCGTGTCACTCGGTGGCTTCATGTCGCCCACCGGCGTGTGCTTGGTTGCTGCTGCAAGATCTTGAGCAGCCGCAGGCTGGCGAGCAGCCGCAGCCTTTCGAGCTGAGGTGTCAGTAGTGGGTAGGCCCGAAGCGTCGCCTGACTCAGCTCTCGTGTCGTCGGCGCGCGGCGAGTTCACGGCCTTTCGCTCGGAGCCGTCCCCCATCGCAGCGCGCGTAGCCTTCGGCGTCGCCCGTAGCGCACGCGACTCCAATGCGCTCGGCGAACTGACCGGCTTGGAATTCGCCGAGAGGCTGATGGCTGTCGGTGCCGAAAGCAAGGCGGCCGTGCCAACTACCACGCTCACCTTGCCCAGTGTCGTGCCCCAGAAAGCTGCGGCTTTACCCACCAAACCTGCGGCTTTCTGGCCGGCTCCCGTGGCGCTAGCGGCAAGCCCCTGACTGGTAGCGAACGCGGCTCCAGCCCCCAAAGCCGCAGCAACCCGATTCCAAGGCGGAGCCCCCCGACTCGAAGCGCTTTCTTCAACCGAGCGCGCCGACCGGATCAGCCGAGCTAAGTCACGGTCTGGCATGTGAGCTCCACTCATCTTGAGCCTGCCTGCGCGTCAGCGCTTGTCTTAAGTCTTGCCGGGCGGCTCGCAGCCGGGAAGACAGTGTGTTGACATTGAGCTCAAGAACGGCTGCCGCCTCTGGCACGCTGAACTGCTCCAGTTCGACTAAGATGAAGGCCTCACTACGCTCGGGAGGCAGCTCGGACAAGAGCTGATAGAGTGTGCGCGCTTCCTGCCGGTGCTGCAGCGAGAGTGCCGGGTCATTGCTCCCGAGGTCCGCCATGAACTCGTCTAGCTTGCCGTCCTTGAGTGCCTCGAAACGCGCTGACGGGCGATGATCGCGCGCAACACGCCGGGCGATTCCGAAGACCCACGTGCGCAGTGTGGAGCGGCTCTCGAACTCCGGAAGCTTCGCGTGCACGACGGCAAAGACGTCTTGAATTGCGTCGTCGAGCTCAGCGCCCCGCACGCCGTAGCGACGCAACGTACGCCACACGAAACTGGCGTGCGTCTCGTAAATGATCCGGAAAGGGCTCTCTGGACCGATGTGCTCCACGCCTGATCCGGGTTCGATCGGGGCTGAGAGCGCGGTATTGGAGGCCATGTGCCTGCCCTCTACGTGCACGCTGGCGCGAAAATCCGTGACCAAATCAAGCTGGGATCATAGCGCGATGCGCAGGCCGAGGCCCACGCGCGGGCCAACTTCAGCCCGATATGCGCGAACCCGGGGTCCAGGTCCCTCGACAAAGACCCTTGGGCGGACCCACGGCAAGGCCAGGCCGCCGTTCGCAATTAGCGTGAAGTTCTGCGATAGCAAGAATGAAAGCGCAGCTTCACCTACACCGCTCACCACCGGTGGCGTCGACTCAGTCGGGGGATCGACACCTTGAGCCACCGCGCGCACGAGCCCCGCCTCGACCCCCAAACATGGCGCCAGCGCGACAGGCTTGAGCTGCCAAATTTGAAAGCACCCCCGAAGCGCTGCCCACGCGGGTCGCAGCGTGAGCGTGCGCTGGGAGTCGACGGCCACCTCCACACCCAGCCCGGCATTCGCGCTCAACTCGAAGCGCCAAGGGCCGGTCACTACCCCTAACGCCAGAGTCCCCATTGGGTTGAGCTTTGGCAAGGTTCCGCGCTCGAGCAGCGCGCCCACGCCAGTCACGACTCGCAAGCTGTGCTCGACCTTGGACGCTGCAGACGTCGGTGCCGCCGGTTTGACTCGCTCGCCTTGCTGCGCAGGCTCTTGACTCAGGCCGGGCTCGAGCATCAACGCCACCAGCAGTGCCCCCGCGCGACTCACGTCCTCGCACGAGCCACCTTCGAGCACGCGTTCGCTGTCGTCGAGTCGCAGGCTGAGCCGATAACCACCGCGACTCTGCGTCAGGTGTGCAACAACGCGCAGCGGCGTCGCGGGCGAGGGGCGTCGCGACAAGTGAGCCTCGACGGATGCCACGAAACTGGGCTCATTGGGACACCCCTGAGCAGCGACGTAGGTGAGCGACAAAGACTGCCCAAGGTCGCTCGGCGTGGCACGGGCGACACTCGGCCACACCAAAGCCAGAAGTGGGACGAAAGTGGCCAGACTTCGGGAACGCCACGATACCAAGATGGTGAGAAACTAGCAGGAGTCGAGGCTGTGTCCCTGAATTCTCGGTCCCGCGCACCTGGCCCGAGACGTGCGCAGCGGCGTCCCGCACGACTATCTCGAAAACCCGTATCGAGTCCGGCGGCGTTGGGTGAGCTGGTCGCCAATGCGCTCGAGCGCCGCCGCCAGCTGACTGGCGCCGCCCCAGCGGGGGGTGCGCCAGCGACGCTGGCTGCTCGCTTGACCTGGGGAGCCCCTGCAATGCGCCCGTTCGTCCGCTGCTTCGCGCCAGACGCGACTGTGCTGGGAAGCGTAGATGCTGCGACGTCGTTCGAGCTGGCGCCTAGCGAGTTGCTGCTCATCTGCTCGGCCGACTGGGCACGGCTCGCGGAGCGCTTCGATGCGGAGCTTGGCTCGGACCGTGTCCGCGTGCTCTTGGAGCCGGAAGACTACGCCTGGGGTCACGCCGATTTCGCGCGCAGCTTGCGGAGCTGGCCAGCGCGCGTGGGCTCCGCGCAGGTCTCGGTGCAGGAAGGTCGCGCGCACTTCTCCAAATGGGCCAAGCTCGTCGTCAACGACGACGGCAGCCTGGGCCGGGTCGATCCGCGGGCTCGCCAATCCCTCAGGTTGATTTTAGATCCCTGTTGCGCATGCGCGCATGCGGTCTGCGCCTGAGTGCGTGCAGTCACATCGAGCGATGAATAGAACAATTTGCCCAACTCGCACTCCGTGTGTGCGGCTCCGTTGCGCCGAATTGAACAAAAATGCGCCTCATTTGCAGTTGTGCGAATCATGCGCAACTTGGGCAGGGTTCGGCCATTCTCGAGCGGCTGTTGCATCCGAGTCGCTCGAATTTCGATACCCAATCAAAGTTTGTAGCGTGCGCAACTCAACTCGGCTGCCCGAGCGAAACGAATGACGAATCTCATGATCGATACGTTCATCCCGTCCATTACCCAGATATGCGCGTTCTCGTTGCAGCATCGCTTTCGGTCGCATCGCTCCTCGTAGGCTGCACGGCAGGGATCTCTGGCCCTCAAGGTGGGCAGCGACTTGGCAGCGATCCTCGGGCCGGTTCGCCTACAGCAGGTAGCGGTTCGCAGACATCGGGCGGAGGTACGAGCAGCTCGGACCCCGACGGCGGTGACGATTGGCAGCCCGGCCATGATGGGGATCCCAACGCCGCCCCCGGCTTCTCACCTCGGTTGCTCACCAAGCGCCAGTACGACAACACGCTCACGCTGCTCTTGAAGGAGACCTACGGGGTGCTCCAAGGCGAAGCGACGTTCGCCAAAGACCTGGCGACCGAGGCTCCTGGTCGCTCCGGTTTCGCAGCGGCCCCGGAGATCTCTCCAGTCAGCATCGGCGGGTACATGAACGCGTCCAAGGCGGTGGCCGGCGCCATCGCGCCCTCGCTTTCCAAGCTGCTCAAGTGCGACGTCGAGGTTGGCAACGACGTTGCCTGCATCACTACTTTCGCTACCGAATTCGGGGAGCTGCTCTACCGGCGTCCGCTTGCCCAAGAAGACGTCCACGACCACGTCACCTTCTACAAGGAAGAACTGTCGCAGCTCGGCAACACCAAGACCGCCGCGGCTCTGGCACTGGTGCGGTTGATGTTGAACTCGCCCTACTTCCTGTACGAGTGGGAACAAGGCCACCTGATCTCGACCCGGAAGGGCAACACCGTTCGGCTGAACGCGTTCCAGATCGCGTCGCGCCTTTCGTTCTTTCTGTGGGCGTCGGGCCCCGACCAGCCGCTCATCAACCTCGCCAAGTCCGGCGGCCTCGACACCGACGAGCAAGTGGCAGCACAAGCCACCGCCATGCTCAAGTCACCCCGCGCCGCGCGTGGCGTCGATTCATTTCATGCGCAGTGGCTCGACTTGTTCGATCTCCCCAATCTGAACAAGAACACCGACGTTTTTCCAAATTGGAGCCCCGCCCTCGGTCAGGCCATGGCCACCGAGGTACAGCTCTTTACGCGTGATCTCATCCTGAGTGGCGATGCGAGCGTGCTGAGTCTCCTGACCTCGACCCGCACCTTCCTCAATCAACCAACGGCAGATGTCTACGGGCAAACTGGCGTGTCTGGCGTGGATTTCAAACCGGTAAACGTCGACCCCTCGCGGCGCTCAGGACTCTTGACGATGCCCGGCTTTCTCGCATCGGCGTCGGGACCCGACGCGGTCAAACCGTTCCACCTCGGCGACCTCTTGCTCGAGAAGCTCTTTTGTCAAAAGCTCGTCCCGGCGGATCCTGCTCTGATCGCCAGCGCGCCGATCCCGCAAGTCGACCGCAAGGTAGTCGGCGAACGCGCCTACCTCGAAGCGCTCACCGGCCAAGGAGTGTGCGTCGGCTGCCACACGATCTTGAATCCGTTGGCTTTTGGGCTCGGCAACTTCGACTCCTTGGGCGCGTGGCGGGACGTCGATGAAGACGGCGTCAGCGTCAACTCCGCCGCCACCTTGAACGGCGTGAGCTTCACCAAGCCGGTCGAGCTCGGCAAGATCTTGGCAGAGAACGAGCAGGTGCAGGCGTGTATCGCCAAGCAATGGTTCCGCTTCGCCACCGACAGCTACGAGACCGCCGCCGACAACCATTCGCTGGAGCACAGCTGGCAGGCTGCCAAGAGCACTCGTCTCGACGTGCGCAAGCTCATGCTCGGCTTCACCGCGACGCCCTCTTTCCTCTACCGCACGCCCGCTCAGGACGAGCCTCTTCAGTAGCCCGCGCCGCACAACCGACTCCACGGAAAGTGAAACCAGAGAACTACATGCCCACTTTTTCTCGCAGAGCCTTTCTCCTGAGCACCGGTTTGAGCGGGGCGATGTTGCCGCTCATGCCGGAGCGCGTGCTCGCTCAAGCCGCCACGCCCAAGCGCCGTTTCATCGTCATGGTCGTCCCCAACGGCTGGACAAAACTTTGGTACCCGACCCCAGGTCAGGGCATCAACATCAAAGCCGGCAGCCGCCTCAATGGCGCCAAAGTCACGGCCGGGCAGCAAGGCGATAATTCGCCGCTGGCTCCGCTGGCGTCCTTCAAGGACAAGATCCTCGTGATGGGCAATATGGTCATCGAACCCCATCTTTACGCGGACGGTATCCCCCAAGACGCCGTACAGGTGAACGGCAAACCCGTACAGGGTCACGCGGCGTCGCCGTCTCTGCTCACCGGCAAGCATCTCCTACCTGGAAGCTCACAGCCGGACGGCTGGAAAGTGACGGCCGGGGGGCCTTCGATCGACGTCTACCTCGGCAACAGTATGCCCGGAGCCAACAAGCTCAAGTTCCGAAGCCTAGCGATGCGACCAACGCAGCATCGCGGCGGCGGTCTCGTTTCGTACGAAGAGCGGGCCACCGGAGCGGCCGCGATTGGTGTCGAGGACAACCCCCCGGCGCTCTACACCAAGATGTTTCAGGGCGGCAATCTCAGTAGCGACCAGGTGAAGCAGGCGATCGCGGGAGAGAAACACATTCTCGACCACGTCAGCGGCCAACTTGGCGCCATGCGTAACCACTTCGGCGCCGAGAATATGGCGCGTATCGACGCGCACCTGGCGGCTGTCGCCGAAACGACGCGTACGATCTCTATCATCAACTCGTGCGCGACTCCTAGCGCGCCCCAAGCTGGCATCAATTGGACCAATGACCAGTACAATCCTGATTTTCCGCTCATCGCGAAGACACAAATGGATCTCGCGGTGACCGCGATCGCTTGCGATATGACGCGGTCGATTAGCTTGTACTTTGGGGACTACGCCAACGGTGAGCTCGCGTTTCCCTGGCTCAAATCAAAAAACGCTGCGTTCAGCGCCAGGCTCTCGCATCACAGTCTCGCCCACGACGACAGCAATGGCGACAATGGCGTCAAAGACTATGTCGACCAGTGGTTCGTCGAGCAATACGCCTACCTGCTCGACAAGCTCAACACCACGAACGATGCCGACGGCCGGCCGCTGCTCGAGTCCACGGTGGTCCTGCTCACCAACCTGCAGAACACCGGCGGTGGGCATCGCTCGGTGGAGCTCGGTTGGATCTTGGGCGGCAACTTCGACGGCGCCTTCAAGACCGGTCGCTACCTCGAGTGGACGTCTGGCAAGACTGGCACACAGGCGACGTCGAATGCGCTTTACACCGCGCTCATCAACGCCTCCGGCGCCCCGCCGGTCGACTACTTTGGCGACACGTTCGGGCAACCCAAGCAGGAGCTGACTACTCTTGCCGGTTAGCGGGCGACCGGTGCTGCAAATGTGGACGGTCACGTTACAGCTATGCCGCCGGACACGTAGGCCATCACTCGCAAAAGGTCTCAGTCGCCAGGTAGTAATAGAGGCCGCCGGTGTAGTTGAGCTCGGCGCAGGGGACGCGGCCGGGTAGCTTGGGGGCCACGTAGGCGGGGTTGATGGTGAGGCGCGTGAACGGTGGCTCGACGCCGGTGGCGTTCTTGAGCAACTCGAACTGCGCGTCTTGGCCCACGGTTTTGTACCAAAACCAGCGGTCGACAGTGCTGGACTCCTTCAAATGTCCAACCGTGTAATAGAGCCGGAGCGCTAGCTCGCCCTCACTCACGTACGGATTGATGTTGCCCATCTCGGTGATGAAGATCTCCGGACCTGTCCTGGTGCAATAGTCGCTCGTGCACTCTGCCGGCGGGTAGACGTTGCGGCGCTTGTCGTAGGCAAGTGTGCGCAAGTCGTCGGCGAGCTTGTCGGTGATGGCGTCGATTTGGTCGTAGCCATAGTGGTTCTTGAAGTCGGCGGGATAGGCGTGAAAGCTGATAACATCGGGTGCAATGTCCGCAGGCAGCTGGTCGAGGACCTCGGAAACGTACTGGGTGCTGGTCTTGGCGAAGAAGCGCGACGTGAGCAGGTTCCGGGCATCGCGGATGCCGCGTTCGCCGGCCGACGTAAGCCAGAGCCAAAATTCCGCCCCCAGTCCGAACACGGCAGACGTGCCGAGTGTGGAGAGGAACACCACCGGCTCGGACAACTTGCCCAGGCCGGAGTTGACTGCACTGTCGTACTCCTTCATGCCCGCGAGCGTGATCAGCTGCCCAATCTGATCACGTGCGTCTGCCGGCATGAGCTCGAACGCGAAGAGCGAGCCAAGCGCGACCTTCACTTCTGGCGCCTCGCTCTTGATCGTCCAGTGATATTGCTTGTACAGGTAGGCGTACTCGCGCGGTGTCATCGAAACGTAGTAATTGGGCTCGTTGCCGATCTCGAACGTGATGTCCGAGAGCCGAATGCCCTTGCTGCGCCAGCGGCGGATGGCGGTCGTGATCTGGTCCTTCTCGATATTGTGCACCATCACCACGTCGGGCTGGAACCAGCGGTAGGTGGGCTTCGTGAAGCCGTAGGCGTAGAACTCCGCGCGCCTCTTCGCGAAAGACCTGACGCTTGCCGCGAACGTATCGAGGCCATAGCCGTAGCCGTCCAGACGCGCGTTGAAGAGCCCAACTCTCACGACGACTTTTTCGCCCGGTAGCGGGTCCATGGCCGGCTCCAGCGCTTGAATCACACGCGGACGCGCCGGGTCGTTCTGGTTGCCGATGTTGATGTAGCTGTTCGATCCAAACGTGTGCGCGAATGTTTGCGCTCCGACGCCATAGAAACCAAACCTCTCATCCGTGGTCGCCAGAGGTGCCGCGACCTCTCCGATTGGCTCCTCGAGCGTTTCTGGCGGAATGTCCGCGCAGCCCGACGCCAAAGGAAGCAGAGCCAAGCCGGACAAAACTTGCGTGATGAAGCGCATACCACCCTAACCAGGCACCACCGTCAGTTGCGCAAACTATTTTGGCCAGAGCTGCCGCTTTTCCCCTGATAGGCTGCGCGTCGCATGAGCGAAGGGCTTCTCGGCCAGAGTCGCGCTCAGTGCCTGGAAAATGGCGTTCCGGTTGCGTGGGCCTCGACCATCTTGGCGGCGGAGGCTATTCCCGATGCGGCTGAGCTTCGAGCTCTCGGCAAAGTACGATATGCACCCACCGGCTTTGCGGCGCGGGTCCAAAGGGCGTGCGAGTCGGCCGAGATCGGTGCACTTATCTGGCATGCGTAAGCTTGGTTTTGGGCTAGTGGTCCTGATCGTCGCCGCGTGTGGGAATGACGCGGAGCCCACGTCGCCGCCTCCCGCGGGTGCGTCAGGCGGCGGCACGGCCGGCGGCAGCGCTGGCTCCGCAGTAGGCCACGGCGGCTCAGCGGGCACAGGCCAAGGCGGCTCGGTCAGCACCGCCGGCAGTGTCGGGCAGGGCGGCGGTGGTGGTGCCGGCGCTATTGGCGGCACGAGCGCAGCGGGTAGCGGCGGTGCCGGCGGCACGAGCGCAGCGGGCAGCGGTGGTACGACTCCCTGCAGCGCTGGCCACGTGTGCGACGGCTTCGACGGTGCCGATTTCGGCGTCTGGACGAAGAACGGAGCGGGCGCGATCCAGCTCGACACGACTCACGTGTTCGCGGGCTCCAAGTCTGTGCAGTTCGTGAGTGAGCCAGGCGGCAACAAGCGGGGCCAGCTCGAGCGCAGCGGAGCGCCGCTCTTTCCGCTTGCCGGCAACAAGATGTGGGGCCGCGTGATGGCCTTCGCCAAAGACTTGCCGGGCATGAGCGACCAAGAGAACAAGAACGTGCACTACGACCTGATTCAGGCGTCAGGAGCCGATCCGGCCATGGGCGAGTACCGCGTCGCTGGCATGGGTGGCGTGCTGCTCAATTACAACCCGCACGATTGCTACTTTGGTACGCAAAAGCCCATCCCGGTGGACAAATGGGCCTGCTGGGAGTGGCTGTTCGACGGCGAGAAGAACGTGATCGAGTTTTATATCGACGGCGTGCAGCAAGCGCGCATCGAAAACAAGGGGCAGGGCTGCGTCGACGGCACGAGCTCGGTCTGGCAAGCGCCGACGTTCTCCGAGCTGAGGATTGGCTTCGTCAACTACCAGAGCAAAGCCGAGACGACGACGCTGTGGCTCGACGAGCTCGAAATCGGTCCAGAGCGGCTCACTTGCCCGACTCCGACGGCCGCGACACACTGAGATTCGTGCATCGTCGGCGCAGCCACGGGAATGCATATTTCTCGGCCTCGCGCTGGGCGGGGACTTGCCGGGAATTGAAGTGGACTCATGCCACCGCGAGATCACGACCGAGCTCAATCCGGCGCAGACTGGGGAGCAAGGAACTACAGGACGGCCAACACGGCACGGACGTCGATGCGGCGTTTGTAACGAATGATTTCAGCGTCCTTGGGCAGGTCGGCGTCGCTGCAAGCTCGCTCTTGCTCGATGCACAAGAGAACGTTCTCGAGCCGTGCAACGCCGTGAGTCCCAGACTCCTGGATCCACGCATGGCCAAGCCAAGGCATACGGCACAGAGGAACGCACGCTGCGCCAAGAAAGCCGAGCGTACCATGGGCCCCTTCACCTCAACCCGCGCGCGCCGGTGGAACTGATTGTGCGGCGAGGCGAGACGCCGTAGGCTGGGAATGGTGAGCCAACCCGACATTCCCGGCTATACGCTGCGAGACGTGCTGGGTCGCAGCCCGTCGATAGAAACGTGGCGCGCCCTTGATTCGGGCGGCGCCGAGGTTGTCGTCAAGCTGTTCCGAACGAATAGCCCGGAAGCGGTCGTCACGTTCGCGTCGCGTGCCTTGTCCTGCACGCGCATGCGCAGCGCCAACTTCGCGGCACTGTGCGAGCGCGGCAAGACCGGCGACCTGTTGTTTTCGGTTCGCAGCTACTTCAGGGGCGGCACACTGGAGGCGCGCTTGCCCTCGCTCAGCGCGAGTGAGCGGCTGGCGATCGCGCTGCGCCTAGGGCGGGGTCTCGAGCACGCGCATCTGCACGGATTGGTCCACGGGGCGATCAAGCCTGCCAACGTGCTGTTCGAGAGTCTGGACACCCCGGTACTCGTAGATCCCGCGCTGCTCAACACCGCGGTAAGCGGCGAGTTAACGCCGCCCGAGCAGGCGTTCTCGGTGGCGCACGACCCGCGCGTCGATCAATTCGCGCTGGCAGGCCTGACGCGCTGGCTGCTCAGCACGGCGCCCGAGCGGTTCCACGACGCTGCGCTAGAGACGGCAATCCAGCGCGCAAGCTCGGCCGACGCCGAGCGGCGTTTTAGGACCCTGGCCGAGCTGGTGAGCGAAATCGAAGGCGCGCTGGGTCGGTCGACACAGGCAAGCACGCAAGATGCTTCAACGGTCGAGCTGAAGCTCTCGGAGCAAACCCTGCGGGTGAGCGTCAGCGGCACGTGGACGCCGCGCGCCGTGGAGACCTGTTCGCGAGACATCGCGCTGGCGCTCCAAGAACGCGGCGCGCAGACGATCGGCTACGTACTGCGCGCGCAGGGCGGCTGCCATTCGACGGCCATCGAAGCGTTGGCCGACTTACATCGCCGCTATCGCGGCCGACTCCGGCGCGTGGCGTTCGTTTCGGACAGCCCCCAAGCGCGAGGGGCGAGTGTCTTGATCGGCACCCGGGTCGCGGGCCTCGATTGGAAGACGTTCCCGACCGTCGACAGCATGGAAGCCTGGCTGCGTGAGGCCTCGAAATGAGCGGCAGCCTCCCACAGCGCATGGCCGTCGGCATCCTGCGCGGCCTCACCACCAAGATTTGGGGCGCGCCTCCATTTTTGCTGCCGCAGATCGTCGAGCACCTCGGCCCCTTCGGGGCACTGTCTTGGTTCGCCAAGAACCTGCCAGAGTACGAAGCCATCCTGAAAGACTGGGGGCCGCTGCGGACGCATCTACTGTGCGTCGAGGCGTCGTTGCT
Organism: Polyangiales bacterium; assembly: GCA_038252755.1. Classification (GTDB taxonomy): domain Bacteria; phylum Myxococcota_A; class Polyangia; order Polyangiales; family Polyangiaceae; genus PMG-095. Next base: position 97,000 of record JBBSAB010000004.1, read on the forward strand.
CAACGGCTGCAGCTACTGCGTGCACGCCCACGCCTACGCGTTTCAGTTGCACTACTTTCGCGACAAGGGGCGACTGTTTCCGCTCGACGAGCACCAGTTGATAGCGCTACGCGACGGCTCGGACGCCGAGCTTCGCGACGCCGTCAAAGCTGCGTTGGTCGCCGGGCAAATGCCGGAGGAAGAGGCACTGTTCGATCGGCTCTGGCGCCTGAAGCTCGAAGGCGAGCCGGCCGATGATACCGACCGGCGCATCGGCCACCTGCTCAAGATGTTCGAGATGCTGAACTTCTGCGGCATCAACTCACGCACGCCCTTCGACCACGCGCACGATCCAATCAACAAAGACGCCGAGCTCAAGCTGCGCTACGCCGAAGCGCGACTGTCACAGCGCTAGCTGCTGAGCGCGCGTCGCTGAATCCGCCTGGCGGGTTCAGACCCTTGACGGCGCGCGTTGTCGCACCCAGGCTCCTACCTGCGGCGCAACCGCAAGTAGGAATAGATGAGCAACATCGCGCACTCTCGGACCGAGAGCCGGCTCGCTCACATCACGGCGACGACCAAGGCGGCGGGCATCAAGCTCACCCACCAACGTCTGGAAATATTTCGTGAAATAGCTGCGAGCGTGGAACATCCCGATGCCGCGACGGTGTATCGCGCCGTGCAGGCCCGCATGCCGACGGTGTCGCACGACACCGTCTACAGGACGCTGTGGCTGCTCCACGACCTGGGGTTGGCCAGGACAATCGGTCCCCAGCGGGATGGAGTGCGCTTCGACGCGAACCTTGATCCCCACCATCACTACGTTTGCGTGCGCTGCGGCCTCGTCCGCGACTTCGAGAGCGCAGACCTCAACGCCTTGCGTCTTCCCGACGCAGTGAAGCAGCTCGGCAGCGTCGTCGATGCGCACGTCGAGGTGCGCGGTATCTGCGCGAACTGCGCCACCGAGAGCAATTCATCAATCGAGACGACTGCCAAGCAGACCCCTGAAGGAGCCGACCATGAGTGACGAGAATAAGCCAACGCCGAGCAAGTGTCCTGTAACGCACGGCGCGGCCTCGAACGCGAGCGGTGCGGGCACGTCGAACCGCGAGTGGTGGCCGAACCAGCTGCGGCTCGATCTCCTGCACCAGCACTCTGCCAAAGCCAGTCCGATGGACGCGCAATTCGATTACGCCCAAGAGTTCAAGAGTCTCGATCTTTCGGCCGTGAAGAAGGATCTCGCGGCGCTGATGACTGACTCGCAACCATGGTGGCCGGCAGACTTCGGTCACTACGGCCCGTTGTTCATTCGAATGGCGTGGCACAGCGCCGGCACCTATCGGACCGGTGACGGCCGTGGCGGCGCTGGAGCTGGTCAGCAACGCTTCTCTCCCCTCAACAGCTGGCCAGACAACGTCGGCCTCGACAAGGCCCGCCGCCTGCTCTGGCCGATCAAGCAGAAGTACGGCCAAAAGATCTCCTGGGCCGACCTGATGATACTCACCGGCAACGTCGCGCTGGAGACAATGGGTTTCAAGACCTTCGGCTTCGGCGGCGGGCGTGAGGACGTGTGGGAGCCCGATCAGGACATTTACTGGGGCGCGGAGAAGACTTGGCTCGGTGGCGACAAGCGCTACTCCGGCGAGCGAGATCTCGAGAAGCCGCTCGCGGCCGTTCAGATGGGGCTGATCTACGTCAACCCAGAAGGTCCCGAGGGCAAACCGGATCCGGTCGCTGCGGCCCACGACATCCGTGAGACTTTCGCCCGCATGGCGATGAACGACGAGGAGACCGTCGCGTTGATCGCCGGCGGGCACACCTTCGGCAAGACGCACGGCGCCGGCCCCACATCGCACGTGGGGTCGGAGCCCGAAGCCGCGGCCATCGAGGAGCAGGGCTTCGGCTGGAAGAGCGGCTTCGGTGCCGGCCACGGCGCTGACGCAATCACCAGCGGCCTCGAAGTCACGTGGACCACCACACCGACGCAATGGAGCAACGACTTCTTCTCGAACCTGTTCGGCTTCGAATGGGAACTCACGAAGAGCCCGGCCGGTGCCCATCAGTGGGTCGCGAAAGGGGCCGCCGCAACCATCCCTCACGCCCACGACCCGTCGAAAAAGCTCGTACCGACCATGTTGACCACCGACCTCTCGCTGCGCTTCGATCCGGCGTACGCGAAGATCTCTCGGCGGTTCATGGAGAACCCGGCAGAGTTCGCGGACGCGTTCGCCCGCGCGTGGTTCAAGCTAACCCACCGCGATATGGGTCCCCGCACCCGCTACCTTGGCCCTGAGGTTCCGGCCGAGGATCTGATCTGGCAAGATCCCGTCCCCGCCGTCGACCATCCGCTGCTCGATGCCAACGACATCGGCACTCTCAAGGCCAAGGTCCTCGCCTCCGGGCTGTCCGTCTCGGAGCTGGTTTCGACTGCCTGGGCGTCGGCCTCCACCTACCGCGGCTCCGACAAGCGCGGTGGCGGCAACGGGGCGCGCATCCGCCTCGCGCCACAGAAGGACTGGGAGGTCAACGAGCCCGCCCTGCTCGCCAACGTGCTCGGTGTCCTTGAGCGCCTTCAAAAGGAGTTCAACGCGGCGCAGACGGGAGGCAAGCAGGTGTCGCTCGCCGATCTGATCGTCCTCGCTGGCTGCGCCGCCGTCGAGCAGGCCGCGAAGCTCGGCGGGCACGACGTCCAGGTTCCCTTCACGCCGGGCCGCATGGATGCCTCCCAAGCGCAGACCGACGTCGACTCCTTCTCGGTGCTCGAGCCAGTCGCGGACGGCTTCCGCAACTACAAGAAGACAGAGCTCACCGTCCCGGCAGAAGCGATGCTGCTAGACCGAGCACAGCTCTTGACGTTGACCGCCCCCGAAATGACCGTCCTAGCCGGCGGCTTGCGCGTTCTGAACGCGAGCTTCGGAAAGGCGCAACACGGCGTGTTCACGAAGCGCGCGGGGTCGCTCACGAACGACTTCTTCATCAACCTGCTCGACATGCGTACGACCTGGAAGGCAACGTCGGAGGCAGCGGACACGTTCGAAGGACGTGACCGCGCGACGGGCGAGCTGAGGTGGACGGCCACCCGCGTCGATCTCGTCTTCGGTTCGAACGCGCAGCTGCGCGCGCTCGCGGAAGCGTACGCTTGCGACGGAGCGGCGCACAAGTTCGTGCACGACTTCGTGGCGGCGTGGACCAAGGTGATGAATCTCGACAGGTTCGACCTCAACTGATCCGGCACGTCGACAACTGCAGCAACCCGAAGCTAAGGAGAAGACCATGAACATCGACATCGGCATCGACGTGAAGCAGCGGGAGGAGATCGCCCAGGGGCTCTCGCGCGTGCTCGCGGACACGTACACGCTGTATCTCAAGACCCATAACTTCCACTGGAACGTGACAGGCCCGATGTTCCAGACGCTGCACCTGATGTTCGAGGCGCACTACAATGAGCTTGCGCTCGCGGTGGACCTCGTCGCCGAGCGCATCCGTGCCCTCGGTTTCCCCGCTCCGGGCACGTACAAGCAGTTCGCGGCGCTCTCGACGATCGTCGAAGAGGATGGCGTGCCCAAGGCGCAGGACATGATTAGCAAGCTCGTCGAGGCTCACGAAACCGTGGCGCGGACCGCCCGCCACGTTTTCAAGTCGGCGGATAGCGCGAACGATCAGCCAACGTGTGATTTGCTCACGCAGCGCATGCAAGTGCATGAGAAGACGGCGTGGATGCTGCGCAGCCTGCTGGAGTAGCAAGCCCCGGCCTGGCTGAGCCCCCGGCGCACGAAACTCCGACCTCGCGAAAGGCGAGAGACACGAGGTCAACCACCGGAGCGACGGCTCCAGATCGCAACCGAGACGCCTACGAGCACCAGGACGCTGGCGCCGACCAGGCGCGCGGTTAGCGGCTCGTCGAGTAAGACTACTGCGGCGACCGCTGCCAGCACCGGCACGATCAGTTGCACCAGTGCTGCCGCCAGAGAAGTCATTCGCGGCAGCGCGGCGTACCAGCACGTGTAGGCGAGACCCGACGCGACAGCACCAGAGGCGATCGCAAGAATGACGCCGGTAGGTCGCGCGTGCGCAACCGTTGCAGCAAGCACCCAGCGTGAGCCGCACCACACGAGCACAAGAGGCACGCTGAGCGCGAAGTTTCCGGCGGTTGCGCCAAGCGCGTCGTTAGTCATCCGGCCACGGAGTGAGTACGCAGCCCAGGCGCCACCGGCCACCACCATCAGCAAGAAAGAAGGCACATCCGGTCGCGTCGCACCGGGCAAGCTAAGCGCAACCAAGCCCGAAAGCGCCAGCGTCAGTCCGAACCACTCGCCGCCACGCGGCCGCTCGCCGTGAAGCAATCCCCAGCCGATCATGGTCAATTGGACGGTACCGAAGAGAATCAGGGCGCCGGTGCCGGCCCCCAGGTGAACGTACGCGTACGAGAACGGCGCTGCGTAGGCAACGAGGAATAGCGCTGACTGCCAGCTACCACTGCGCAGGCTAGCCGGAGGCTTTCGGACGTGAGCCAACACAAACAGCGCGATCGCTCCCGCGCTCAATCTCACGGCCGCAAAACTGTCGGCGTCGATGAGGTCGGGACGCAGGGCAAGCCTCGTGAGCAGCGAGTTGGCGGCAAAGCCAACGATCGCGAGGGCAGAAAGGAGCCCTGTCCGGAGTGACGCACCTGAGCTGGCACCGTGCACTGCCCCACCCTACCGCGTTTCGCCGCGGCTTCATCACCGGGCCGGGTGGCAAAGCGTGGGGCTCTACGGGCCTGATCGTGAACTGTCCGATCGTTCACCGCTTCCTGTAGGCGTGAGGTGCACGGATTCTAGCGGGCTTGCGGCGCACGGATCGCAGAGCGATCCGTGCGCCGATCTTGGGATGAATCGCTCGTCACCGCTATTTCGTGCTGTTATTCTCCCTCTTGGAAACCTACGACTATGTAGTGATTGGCGCCGGTAGCGGCGGGCTCGCCTCGGCGCGTCGGGCTGCACGCCATGGGGCACGGGTCGCGTTGGTCGAGGCGGGGCCGCTGGGTGGCACGTGCGTCAACGTCGGCTGCGTACCGAAGAAGGTGATGTGGAACGCGGCCGAATGTGCGGAGTGGCTGGCGGACGCCCCGAAGTATGGCTTCGAGATCGGGGCGCCTCGCTTCGACTGGGCGACGCTCAAGCGCGCGCGCGACGCTTACGTGAAGCGCCTCAACATGCTCTACGCCCGCAACGTCGAGCTCGACGGGATCACGCTCGTGGAGGGGCGCGCTCGGTTCGTCGCGGCGGGTGTCGTCGAGGTGGGTGAACGGAGGCTGGCTGCACCTGCGATCTTGCTGGCTACTGGCAGCCGTCCGTTCGTGCCCAATGTGCCGGGCGCTGAGCTCGGCTTGACGTCGGATGGCTTCTTCGAGCTGGAGGCGTGTCCGGCTAGGGTGGCGGTGGTGGGGGCCGGCTACATCGCGGTCGAGATCGCCGGTGTACTGTCGACGCTCGGCTGTGACGTCTCGGTGTTCTTGCGCGGCTCACGCCTGCTCAGTGGCTTCGACGAGCTACTGTCGAGCACCTTGGCCGATGAGATGACGTCGTCGGGCGTGAATTTGCTGTCGGGGCACGAGCTTTCGTCGTTGATGCGCGAAGCCGATGGCTCGCTCACGTCGGTGGCCCAGCACCAGAAAAAGCACAGCGGTTTCGACGCCGTGATTTGGGCCACCGGGCGCGTCGCCAATACCGCGGGCCTGGGGCTACACATCGTCGGCGTCGCGCTCGGAACGCGCGGCGAGGTCCTGGTCGACGAGTTTCAGAACACGAACGTCGCAGGCGTGTTGGCGGTGGGCGACGTGACCGGCCGATGGCAACTCACGCCTGTCGCTATCGCGGCTGGTCGCTTGCTTGCCGACAGGCTGTTCGGTGGCAAGCCGGATGCGCGGGTCGACTACGAGGGCATTCCAAGCGTGGTCTTCAGTCATCCGCCGATTGGCACAGTGGGCCTGACCGAGCTCGAAGCGCGTGAGCTCTACGGCGACGACGTGAAGATCTACAGCACGCGCTTCACCAACATGCGCTTCGCCGTAACCGAACGTAAACCGAAGACCGCCATGAAGCTGGTCTGCGTCGGCCCGCATGAAAAAGTCGTTGGTCTCCACAGCATTGGCGCCGGCTCGGACGAGCTGCTGCAAGGCTTTGCGGTCGCCATGAAGCTGGGCGCCACCAAAGCCGACTTCGATCGCACCATCGCCATCCACCCCACCGCCGCCGAAGAGCTAGTCACGCTGACGTAGCGCCGCGGCCTTCGTCGTCGAAGGAAGACTTTTAGCCTTCGAAATTCCGGCGGGCGCACCCAGCGTGTCTTCGAGGAGCGAACGCCGGAGGACACCGCCAGCACGCTTCAATCTGGGCGGGCGCAGGTCTGGCGTACCGTTCACTAGTCCTCGAGACGTCGATCGGTTACACCCGACGAGACCGAATTCACACGACGCGCCAATTGGAGACTACGGAGCCCTCGCGGTGAAGGTCGGCAAAGTCTACAGCCACTTCGGTCGGTTCTGGGACAACTCCTTCTACGGCAATCTCCCCTACTTCGACGGATTCAAGTTGGCCCCGGAACAAGGCGTCTCGCTCGAGGCCTCGACCACGACGGCCAAGGTGGGCCCGAAGGTCGATTTCGCGGCTCAGTACTTTGTCATTGATGGCCTCACGAATGGCGCGTATCGCGGCGGGGATACCCTATTTGACCCAGGTTCGCGCCGACGCAACATAGCGATCGCCAACGTGGAGCCGGTCTATCAAATCAGTGAGACTGCGTCAGTTGGGGCCGACGTCTCGGCCCAGTATTTCCAGGCGGATCTCGCGGACGCCGGCAAGAAGGATGTGTACCGACTCGCCCTGGGCGCGAACGCCAAATACGGCCCAGTCAGCGCGTTCGGCGAGTACACGTACCAGCATGGGCAGCACGTCATGAACTACCCGGTACCGGCTACTCCGGCCACGACCACGACCGACGCTGTTCCTGGACAGACCTCGTCGCACAACCACTACGTTTGGACGGGCGCAGAGGTTAACGTAGACAAGTTCTCGGCCCGATATAACTTCAGCTTCGTGTCGTACGCCGACGTCTCAATCAAGGAAACCATTCACGAGCCGGGCATCGGCTACGCCTTGTCCAAGAACGTCTCCCTTCTGACGGAGTTTGTATTGTGGCAAACCCACTACAAGAATCCGACCCGAACCCCCGTCTATGACCGAAGTCTGAACTTCATCATTTACGGCTCGTTCTGATTCGCGTTGCGTCGTTGCGTCACCGAACACCATCGGATAGTGTCGTTTCACAGGGAGAAGAGCCATGGATCACAAATCAGCAGTCGAGCGTGCGCGTGAGGTTGGACAGACCGTGCTTTCGAAGAGCGCGTCGGACAACGACAAGAATGGGACGTTCTCAGTTGCGGCGGTCGAGGCGCTTGGCAAGGCTGGTCTTCTCGCCCTGAACGTGCCGACATCGTCCGGAGGTCATGGCCTCGGCCCGCGTGCATTCGCCGATGTGGTCGAGGCAATCGCTGCGGTCGATGCGTCGGTCGCGATGGTTTACGTGATGCACGTGTGCAGTGTGCAGTGTCTCGTGGCCTTTGCCGACGCGAGCCCGGACGCAAAGTCGGCCCTCGCCGAAGTCGCAAGCGGCAAGCACCTGTCGACGTTGGCATTCAGTGAAAAAGGCTCGCGCAGCCATTTTTGGGCGCCGGTATCCAAGGCGAAGGACTCGGCTGACGGCTTCACTCTCAACGCCTACAAGTCATGGGTGACGAGCGCCGGCTTCGCCGACAGCTACATTATTTCTTCCCAGCTCCCAAACGCCAACGGACCGACCGAGAGCGGCCTTTGGTTGATCCGCAAGGGTGCCGCCGGCACGCGAGTCGCCGACAAGTGGGACGCGATCGGAATGCGCGCGAACGCCTCTGCGCCGATGTCGATCGAAGACTGCAAAGTCCCCGCATCGGCTTTGCTGACCAAAGAGGGCTTCAAGTCGATGCTCGAAGTGGTGCTGCCCTGGTTCAACATCGGACAAGCCGCCGTGGGTCTGGGTATTTGCCGTGCAGTCGTCACGGCGACGGCGCAACACCTCAAGACGGCGCGCTTCGATCACCTCGGCGCATCGCTCGGCGAGGCGCTTCCGAACTTACGCGCGAATCTCGCGAGCATGCAGATCGACGCCGACGGGCTCGCTGCGCGCATTGCCGATACGTGCACCCACCTCGAGAACCCGGGCGAGCTCACGATGCTTCGTGTCCTCGAAGTGAAGGCCGCCGCGGGTGAGACGGCGATCAGCGTGACGCAGCTCGCGATGCGAACCTGCGGTGGCGCTGCATTCTCCCGTCACACTTCGATCGAACGATTTTTCCGCGATGCGCAGGCGGGCGCTGTCATGGCGCCGACCGTCGAGGTTTTGCGCGAGTTCATCGGCAAAGCCATTCTCGGTATCCCGCTTTTCTGAAAGGTTCACATGAAAGACATGTTGCTCGGGGCCGTCGCATATGAGCCCAAGGTCGTGACAATCTGGGAGGGTATGCGCGAGTACTTTCGCGACGAGGCGAAGCTGCCGCTCGAGATCGTCCTTTTTCTCAGCTACGAGGCTCAGGTGCGCGCCCTACTCGACTCGAAGATCGACATCGGGTGGAACACGAACTTCGCCTACGTGCAGGCACAACACCAAACCGAGGGGCGAGCGGAACCCCTGGCGATGCGCGACACCGATCTCGGCTGGAAGTCAGTGCTGGTCGCGCTCGCGGGCGGCAGCGTCAAGACGCTCGATGACGTGCGCGGGAAAAGAATCGCGCTTGGAAGCAGAGACAGCGGACACGCGGCGATCCTGCCTGTCCACTTTCTCGCGCAAAGAGGCATCGTCGAGAACACGGACTACTCCTCGGTGCGCTTCAACCTCGACGTCGGCAAGCATGGGGATACCGGCACCAGCGAGGTCGACGTGCTTCGCGCGGTCCTCGACGGACGTGCTGACGCCGGGTTCGTTGGGAGCCCTTTTTGGGACGGCGTTCGGGAAAAACAGCTCGTTCCGACGGCGGGGCTAGCCGAGGTTTGGGCCTCGCCAGAGTTCACCCACTGCATGTTCACGGCGCGCGCCGGGCTGCCAGCCGAACAGCGCTCGGCTTTCACCCAGGCGCTGTTTGCGATGAGCTTCGCCAATCCAAAGCACCGCCCGATCCTCGAAGCCGAGGGTCTCAAGCAGTGGATCGCACCGACCGACGGCTATGCCTCGCTCCGCGAAGCATGTAAACTTCAGGGTCTCTTCTGAGCGGCAATCGCGAACTTCGCGGCCTCAGGCGCAGTGGAATACGGACGAGAGTGAGTCGGCGTGGGCTCGCTCTTGCTCGTAGGCTTCCTTCAACGCCGACACTGCGGCTGCGAGCGGAAGAATCTCCCGTACGATCAAGAAGTCGTCGTCGTCCGCACCGACAGGGTGGAAGTAAACACCCTTGGCTGTCACGGTGAGCTCCGGATAAAGATCGGAGCGCGCAAGCGCAACACCGGCGTCTGCGAAGCCGCGGAGGGCGACCCGCCGAATGACACGGTCCTCGGCCGCGACCTTCTCCTCATCGAAATAGGACGACAGCTCGGCTTCCTCGTCCGCGGTCGTCACGGTCGCCGCGATCCGCACGCGAAAGCCCAGGGCGCGCGCCGTTCGAATTCCATCCCACGCCTTCGCCCAGGTCCCGGCGCCGCGCATGAGATCGTGACGCGCCGGTTTGGCGCTATCGAGGCTGATTTGAAGCGCGACATTGGTGCGCGAGAGTTGCTCGAGGGCGGCCCGACGCCGACCGGCAAAGAGCGCCCCGTTCGTGAGGACAGTCGTCTTGGCGACTGCGGAGAAGGTCGAGACGAAAGCGGCGATGTCCTCACGCAAGAAGGGCTCGCCTCCGGTGACGAACACTTCTCGGACCCCAGCTGCCACGGCTTGCTGCGCAAGCAGGACAGCAACGTCGAGCGGGAGGGTCCGACGTTCGGCCTTCGGGCTCGAACGCACGCAGCAATACCCGCAGGCTAGATTGCAGTCGAAATTTGAATAGACCCACATCCTCGATCCGATCGGCGGGGCGTCGTGCATCGGCGCCGGTCCATTTCGGATCACCCAACGCGTGCCACCGTCGTGCGCTGTCGCTTCGATCAACGTGTTGCCTGTAAAGCGGGCCCATCGCTCGAGGTTTTCGCGCACGTCCGGGTGGCGCGAAGTCACCGCCAAAAGCGCACCCGGCGGGGTCTCACGCAGGGCATCTACAATCTGAAGCAGAAGTCCGTTCGCAAATCCCAAGTCGGTCGGACCGATTTCATGTTCAGCATTCAAAGCCATTGTCTACTCTACCCGCCTATGCCCGCGTCCGCTGGGCACGAATCATGTCAAGCACGGTCGTGATGTCCGTGTACTTTCGGTGACTGACTAAAAGCTCTCGGGCCGCATGCAGCGCGCGAGCTTCGCAAACTGCTCTGCGCTCGGACTCCTCAATGCTCTCCATGTCCGGGACGTGGGCAAAGCCCAGCACACGCCGGATCACTTCAGTCGCCGCGAAGCCCAACGAATCGTCAAAAACTCGAGCCAAATAGTCGGTCCTCACTTGGTCTAGTACGTAGACTCGTGAGTCATCGGTGAGGAGCCTTTGCGGCAGATAGTCGCCTCGCAGGTCGTTGTCCCACAGTGCTGAAAATTTGCGAGCAAACCCGCTCCAAATTTCAGCGATTTGTTCCAGAAGCCACTGCTCATAGGCAGGGTTCCCCCTCAGCCCGGCTTGGCTGAAGTAACTGAGAATAAAATTGGCCAGGAGCAAACCCACATCGAAGCCCATCGGACCATAGCAAGCGAACTCGGGATCTATAACCTTGGTCTCTTGTTGGTTGACCATGATCGAGCCCGTGTGAAGATCCCCGTGGAGCAGCGCTTCGGTGGCGGTCAGGAATTTGGCCTTGAGCTCCGTGATGGCAACCTTCAGCTCTCGGTCAGTCGAGAAGGCTTTGGCCAATGAATCCAGTTGTGGGCTGGTCCAGCGATTTCTGGACTCCACCAGATAAGGATCCGTAAAGATGAGATCTTCGGTGATCTTACAGAGCTCTACGTTCTGGCTAAACAGGCTCACTTTCGCTTTCTTTTCGGCGGCGGAAAGAAAGAGATCCGAGGTAAAGAACAGCGTCTTCGCTAGGAAGTCCGTGATGTGGTCGGAGAAGCTCGGGTATCGAGTGCCCTGCATCAGCCCGTTCCGGAGGACGCTGTGGCTGCCGAGAAATTCCATCACCGTGATCGCGGCTGGCTCCTCGAATGCCAGTATGCGCGGTACGTATTCTTGCGCGACGGCAGCGTGCTCTTCGAGCGCCGTGCGTTCGAAGAAGCTGCGGCGCATCGTCAGCGGCCAGCTTTCGCCCACGCTACGTACATAGGGCAGGGCCTGCTTAATCACGACTTGACCGCCGGGACCGCTAACGAGGAAGACCAGGTTGACGTTGCCGTCCCCAATCTCTTCCACGGCCCACGTGTCGGACGTCCCCGCGATTCTTTGATGAATGGCGGCGATGCTCTGGGAACTGAGCTGCGAGATGACCGCGAGCTTGGACACAAGCCTATTAGAGCACATGCGTTACTCTCACCCAAGCGTCCGCGGCTCTTTGTCCGCGCCTACTTGCGCGCGAGGATCTCGTACTCAAACGGATCGCCATGACACGTTTCGCACTGCACGTTTTTTGAGTCGTGCCGCTGGAGCTTGCCGGTAAAGCTTTCAGTCATATAGCGCGAGGTCGCTTCGGAATTGCGGCGATTGAGGTAGCGATCGCTACCTTGATGGCAAGAGTCACAGAACAGAGCACCGCCTGCGACAGCGTAGGGACGCGTGAATTCGTTCCACATCTGGACCGTGATCGACTTTGCCTTGGTCGGGGCGAGGTAGTCGCTGGCATCGTGGCAGCCCGTGCAGCCGATGCCGAGCGCGCGCGTGAAAGTGCTCATCAGCCGGCGCTTCTGCCAGGATGAAACCTGGTCGAATAGCGGCAGATTCGCCGGATCGAGCTGCATGGCTCGTAGCTCGTCCGCCATTCGTGACGCCACCACTGGTCGCATTTGCGGAGCCTGACTCGCGTGTGCGCCTGGAGGCCGCGGGGCGAGCGCAGTGCCGGACGCACATCCTGCGGCAAGGCCGGCGGCGAGCGTCATTGCCACTAGCAGCAGCCAACCAACGCGGAAGCGTCGCCGCGAGCGCCTCACGAACAGAGCAACCAAAGCGCCCGTACAGAGGAGGAAGTTATTTGGTGGTGGTCCCACCGGCGAGATTTGCCCGACGCAACCGTACCTCGGAATCGTGTCATCCTCGCCGCTGCAAAGGCCAGACGGGTTGGGATCGTTACCCATTCGCACGGCGTCTACGTCGATGACCCCGTCGGAATCGCTGTCGACGCCGTCGCTCTCCATTGCTGCCAAAGCGTTGGCGAGCGAGCTTTCGTCGAACTCTTGGAGCCCGCGACTGCGCATCGCTACGCCCCACGGCGTATTGACCGTACCGCGACCGGTGATTCCGCACAGGTGGCAGATGCGGCACTGCGGGGCCGCAGAGGCGCCGAGGATCCGCTGCACTGCCCCCGGGAAATTCGGCGTGGCGTACGCGACGCGCGTGAACAGCAACCCGGCCAGCGCACCGAGCAGCGGAGCAAGAAAGCGGAGAGACCGTGTCATAGGTAACCGTGCACCTGAGCGACTACGGCGGTCACCCGTATTGCGCCGCCGGGCGACCCTAAGCTCTGGTCGACGAAGTCAAGCCTAAGGTCGGCGTGAGGGGCGAAGAACCACCACGCGCTGAGCCAATATCCGTACGATTTTGGCCCTCCGAACTCCCGGATACCGAGCTCGCCGGTTGGACCCAGATGCAATCCTTGGATGGGCTCGATGTCGACGGCGAGGACGCCAGCCTGGCCTGCATGATTCTGATCGGGGGTGGGTTGGGAAGTGAACAAGAAGTCCCACTCTCCGCTGATTACCGCCTGGCGAACCGGCGAGTAGCGGGCAAAAGCACCATGCGCGTGCCGAAACGCTGGAGTGAGGGTAGTCAGATCGAGCTTGCTCCACGTCACCTTGCTCGACACTCCAACGGCAGCAGTGGAATCGAGAGCGTACTCAGCGAATGCCGCATAGCCGCGTGAACGAAAATGGTCGGGTGCCACCGCTAGGTTACCGGCGATCAACATCGCTGCGCCGCGAAGCCGGTTGTGGTGGTAATCGATGTCGACGCCGTAGCTTTGGGACGCATTGGTGTCAGTGCGGGTGAGCGTCCTGACGAACAGCGTATGCTCGATTGAACGGAGGCCGTAAGGTATGTTGATCCGCCCGGCCCGCAGCAGCCATTCTTTGTGCGCGCCCAGGTCGATACCCAGCCAATGCGAGCGAGAGACGAGCTTTGAGCTCATCGACGTTCCTCGGGTAATGGCAGCTCCGTTGGCTCCTTCGTTCACATAGCCAAGCGAGCCGTTGACCCGCCATCTCCCTAGCGAGAATTGGCCGAGAGCATCGGCCTGCATCAGGATGAATCGACTCTGTGCGGAACCACCAGCGGGCATGACGCGCACGTTCGCGTAGCGCACATCGGCGCCGATGAGCAGGCTGTCAGGCAGCCTGAGGAGCCCGAATAGCGGCTCCGCCAACGGCCCGGGCTCGCGCAGCGGTGGTGAATCGTAGCGCATGCGCATCAGGATTTCGCCTTGTGCGCGACCGTAGGAATTGAGCAGGCCACCGCCAGCGGGATCGGCGTGGCAGTTTGAGCACTGCGCGTAGGCGTGGCGGATCATCCAGCTGTAGGCAAAGGCTTTGGAAGGAACCAAAAAGCCGAGCGCAAAAACCGCAAGCAGAACGAGGCGCTTGCTCATCGGACGGTTACCTGCACGCTAAGGCGCTCGGATACCGCACACCCCTCGCTGACCGCCTGCGCGTAATAGGTGTAGCTTCCTGGCGCAGGCGCCGTGAGCGTTGCGCTCCATTGCCCATCTGGGAACCCCTTGCCTGGCTGGCCGCGCCTGGGCGGAGCAAACGCACGCGCGAGCCCGCTCACAGGCTCAGCTAATAGAATTTCCTCCGAAAGCGGGTCATTGGCGGCTGATTGAACCGTGAGCGTGAAACGCAGCTCGCTTCCCTCGGTCGGGTCCGTCGGCGTGAATGCGAAATCCTTCGCGGTGGGAGCTGGCCGACCGTTGAGCGCCTCGGCGGTCACCACAATACCGCTCGCCGTGCTGTCGGTTGTCAGCTTGGATCCATACAGATAGCCTTCTAGTAACGTATGTAGTCCGACCCGACCCTTTGGCACATCAACGCTGAATTGCCCGGCATCGTCCACCAAGGCCGAGTAGCGATAGTTCGGGTGCGCCTTGGACGGGTCCGGATTCTCGCTGTAGAGATCGCAAAGCTCGACGAAGACGAGCGACCCAGCGCCAGGCTTTACCGTCTCGCCATTCGGCGGCATCTCGTCAGCCCCGTATTTGACCATAACGCTTCCGCGCAGAGCAGACGTCGCCGAGTCCTCTTGGCCACAGGTCGTTACGCCGTGCGAATAGCAAGACGCAAGGCCAAGCGACAGTCCGGCGATGATGGCGACTGTCGGGATCACGTGGTAACCGAATGGGCGCAGCATGCGGACAACGGCCTTACCACGGGTGGCGATCCGGACGAAGCTCGCCCTCCGCATGTGGTGCCTGATGGTGGCAGCAACGTCGGTTGAAGGCTGCTTCGACGGGGGCAACGCGGACGCCAGCGCGACTGGAGACCAACCGGCAATGGTCGACTTGGGCGCGTGCGTCGACGGAGACCCCAAGCGTGAACGCTGGGGCTCGAATTGTCTTTGTTGCCACGAGACGGAATTCGGTGTGGCCGGCTCGCTTGTCTCCGCTTCCGCGGTGAAGACGATCCTCGTCACCGATCCAAGCGGGCGCAGCGCGGAGATGTCGCCCGACTTCTTTGACAACTTTTTCCGCCACCAGAAGCTCACGCCGCCGCTGACGGCAACGATCATCTTCAGTGACGGCGAACGACGCCGGATGAAATCCACGGCACCGCACGGTTCTTGCAACGCGTGCCACGGCGAATCCGTACCGATGCTCGGATCCCGGTGACAAGAGGGCCGTTGCCACTCCGTTGAAGTGGTGCCGGTCGCCATCTCGAGCTTTATTGGATTTTCCGTCGAAAGCCGGACGGCAGAGCTCGGGCAAGCATTCCTCCATTTGCGGGCTATGCCGCTCCGTCGTTTCGGTTACCAGGCTTTGCAAATCGGTTGTGACTCCCGTTCCCTCGTGTCAACCTCGCGCTCCGCGGGCACGGCGCCCTAGGCAGCTGCGAGGTCGGTCTTGACGGAACGCGTCCTAGTAACGGGAGGTGCGGGCTTCATCGGCTCTCACCTGGTCGACGCCCTGCTCGCGCAAGGTGATCGCGTTCGCGTTTTCGACAATCTGACGCTGCAAGCCCACCCAGGTGGCGTGCCTCGGTTCCTGGCACCCGAAGCCGAGCTTTGGCGCGGCGACCTGCGCGATCCGGAAAGCGTAAAGCGCGCGCTTTCGGACATCGACGTCGTTTACCACCTTGGCGGAATGGTGGGTAACGGGCAGTCGATGGTCGAGATTCGCCAGTACATCGACGTGAACTCAGTCGGCACAGCTACCCTCCTTGAAGCCATGGTCGAGCGCCGTGCTCAGTTCCGACGGCTGATTGTGGCATCGTCGATGGTCGTCTACGGCGACGGCGCCTACACGTGTAACGAGCACGGCGTTGTGGCACAGGCGCTCAGGCCCGCAGCTCGGCTGAGCGCCCGCCTCTGGGAACCTATCTGCCCTCGTTGCGAACGCGAGTTAGTCGCGATCGCGACCTCCGAAGGACATCCACTCCGGCCCACGAGTACGTACGGCATCTCAAAACGCGATCAAGAGGAGCTGTGCCTCACCATCGGTAAGAGCTATGCCATCCCCACCGTCGCTCTGCGCTACCTCTGCACGTACGGTTCGCGGCAGGCGTTGAGCAACCCCTACACTGGGGTTGCCGCAATCTGGGCGAATCGTCTCATCCACGGTAAGGCTCCGATTGTGTTCGAGGATGGAGCTCAAAAACGCGACTTCATTCATGTCTCCGATGTCGTGAGAGCCAACTTGGCCGCCAGTGCCGCGCCCCGCTCCGCGGACTACGAGGCCTTCAACGTGGCAACTGGACAGAGCATCACCGTTGCGGAATTGGCCGGCATGCTTGCTCGGGCGATCGGACGCCCCATTTCACCCGACATCAGCGGTGACTATCGCGATGGGGACATCAGGCACTGCTTCGCAGACGTGTCCAAAGCAAAATCGTTGCTGGGTTGGAGCGCGAACGTCAGCCTGGAACAGGGTATCGCAGAGCTAGCCGCTTGGGCTTCGTCGGAGCGGCCCGGCGATATAGTCGACAGCAGCGACCGCGCGAATCAAGAGTTGAAGGAGCGCGGGGTGATCCGCGTTACCTCGCGGAACTCCGGCGAAACCGCGTCTGGCTCGTCTTCATAGCGGCTCGCAAAAGCGTTGCAGAGATCTTTGAATATGCCCGATTCGCCGGCGTCACGACATCCGCTGGTCGCGCCGATGGTTGTTGCGCACGCGACGATCATGGTGCTTTGGTCGACGCTTCGGCATGAACACTACGGCTCCACCGCGTTCGACCTAGCGGCTTACGAGAACATCTTCTGGAACCTGGCGCATCGAGGTGTGCCGTGGGACTCGATTGAGCACCACCACCAATGGTCGAATCATTTCGAGGTGGGGCTGCTCTGGCTCTGGCTGCCTTTCCGGTTCGCGCCGAGCCCGGTATGGCTTTTTCTGGTGCAGCAGATCTCCTGCGCGGCAGCCGCGCTGCCGATCGAAGCGATGGCACGGCAGGCATCTGGTGATCGGCGAGTCGGCTTGGTTGCGGGGTTGGCGATGCTGGTTTCTCCGCAGCTGCTCTTGGCCGAAATCAACGACTTTCATAGTATCACCGCCTGCGCATTTCCGCTCGCGCTCTTGGTCTGGGGCGTTGCCTCTGATTCTCCGCGCCGCATGATCGTAGGCGCGCTGTTGGCGATGTCGGTGCGGGAGCAGATGGGGCTTGCGTTGGCCGCGGCGGCCGTTGCCTGGCTGCTATGCCATGGCTGGCGCAGACGTTGGCCGGTGGCGCTGGCCTTCGCTACCCTCGGCATTGGTGGGTTTCTGTTCGAGGTGTTGTGGCTCATCCCGCACTACGCGGACGGTGGCGCCTTTCGGTATGTGAATCAGTATGGCAGGCTCGGGGGCTCGCCTGAAGCGGCGCTGCGCTTCGCGCTACACCATCCTTTTCAGCTTTTGTTTCTGCCATTCGAAGGCAAACGACCTCTCTACCTCCTGCTGCTCGCCAGCGGCGCGCTCCCGCTGCTGATCGTTTCGTTTCGATCGGCGCGCGCTGCGGCCTGGCCCCTCCTTGTCGCTGCGCCGCTGCTTTTGGTGCAGCTACTGAATGATCGTTCCGCGGTCTGGAGCATCCATTCCCAGTATGGCGCGGCAGTCGTACCGCTTCTGGCTGCCTGTGCGGCTCTGGCCCTTTCGAACAAGCGTTGTGTCCCTCCGGACAAGCGGCGCTGGTTTGCAGCCGTCTGGGTCGGCGCGACGGCGATCGTGTCGTGCGTCCCCCTCGCCGGAAAGATCTACGGTGAAGGTCGGCCACTCGATCCAGAGTTCGCCGGGTCAAAGCGCGCAATTGCGCTCGGACGCTTGCCGACGCTATTGCCGGTTGATGCTTCGGTGAGCGCGTTCGATCGCATCGCCCCGCATCTGGCGCACCGGCCTGAAATCCATAGGTGGCCGGACCGCGAAGATGCCGATCGTTTCGTGGTTTTGGAAGTCGGTGGCATGAGCGCGCACCCGGACGAGCTGGAAATCGCCAAGACCGCCATCGCTCGGCTGCGAAGCGATCCGAGGTTCACGATTCGCCTCGACGAGGCGGGAGTCCTGCTGGTGGAGCGCACCGCCAAGGGCCCTGCCACGAAAGCCGAAGTCGGTCATGATTTCTGATTCGCGCGCTGACGCGACGCTGGCGGTCGTGGCGCGCGCTCCAACACCGGGGAGGTGTAAGACACGACTCAGTCCTCGGCTCAGTCCGCAGGAGGCCGCTACCTTCTACCAGGCGATGCTCCTCGACACGCTCGATGCGCTCAGCGAGGTGAAATGTGGTCGCCGAGTCGTGCTCGCGGCTCCGGAAGACGACGGCGTGGCTAGGCTCCGAGAGTTGGTGCCCGCCGCGTGGGAGGTCGTCAGTCAGCGGGGAGACGACTTGGGAGAACGACTGGCCAACGGAATGAGCGACCTTAGCCTGCCGGAGAAGGCGCTGGCGTTGGTGAGTAGCGACGCCCCGACGCTGCCAACTTCTGCCATTTCTGCTGCGCTTCGGAGCTTTGGCCGCTCGCCGCGCGCTCTGCTCGGCCCGTCCGAGGACGGCGGCTACTATCTCATCGCCATGAACGTGCTCGAGCTCGGCGTCTTCAGCGGAATCTCTTGGAGCACAGCGATCGTGGCAGAGCAGACCCGCGTTCGCCTGCGTGAGCTTGCTCTACCCTGGGACGAGCTGCCGATCGCTGCCGATATCGACACTCCCGCTGATCTCGATCGCCTGCGCGCCAAGCTGTCTCGCCAGCCAGGCCTCGCGCTCCGGTGCGCGAAGCTGTTGGAGATTCGGCCGTGATTGCGGCGGTGATTCCAGCTCTTGACGAGGAGGGCAGCGTGGGTGGCGTTGTCCGCGCTCTGAAAGTCAGTGTTGCTGCCGTCATCGTCGTCGACAATGGCAGCGTCGACGCTACGGCGCGCGTCGCCCGAGATGCGGGGGCGATCGTGGAATCAGAGCCACGCAGGGGCTACGGGCATGCGTGCCTCGCGGGCATGCGACGGGCCGGAGAACTGGGAGCGACGGTGATTCTCTTCCTCGATGGCGATGGCAGCGACGATCCGCGTGAGGCCGCCAAGTTGATCGAGCCGATCTTGGCGGATCGAGCCGACTTGGTGGTCGGCGTACGCACACGGAACCCCACGAATCTGGCAACCATGACGCCTGTCCAGCGTTTCGGCAATCGGTTCGCGCCTTGGCTGATGCGCGTACTTCTTCGAGCGCCGTACCACGACATGCCTCCTTACAAGGCGATCCGACTCACGGCACTGGATACTCTCAAGCTTTCCGACACAGGGTACGGATTCACGATTGAGCTTCTGATCCGCGCGCACGCGCAAGGCCTCAAGATCGTCGAAGTTGACGTCTCGTGCCTCCCTCGCGCCGCAGGTCTTTCGAAGGTCTCGGGAACCGTGGGAGGCAGCATCAAGGCTGCCTCGAAAATCGTCTACACAATTGGTCGACACGCTCTAATTTCGAAGCGGCAGTCGCTCGGGTGACTCACGGGGTCGTTGGCTTCTAGAATTCTTAGCGGGCGCGGTGACGTCGCTTTGACAGGAGCCCGAGCGCGAGCGCCCACATTACGCCGATGCTGGCGTGCCCGAGCAGCAAGTGGCCGAGGTGGACAGACGGGCAGCGGGCGTGCAGCAGTAGGTTGGCGGCGATGCCCGCCAAGCCTCCCGCCGATAGCAGCACCATAAGAGGCACCTCGTCCCGGCGCTCCAAGAGCCAATACAGCAGCAAGAGCGGGGCAACCAGCGCCGCTCCGTAACTGAAGCACGCGACCGGGCTGCCCCACGTCGCCGCGGTCGCTGCTGATGGCGAGCCCAACGGCACCAGCAGTGCCATGAACGCCGGAAGGGCGAGCAGCGTCAAGGCGACCCATCGTTCACGGCTGTGCGAAGTCGGGGGGGCGCTTGCTCCGCGCATTAGCGCCCCCGTGCCTGGGACGCCTGCCGCGCCGAGCAGCACGACGCAGTCCCAAAACACCCCCGTCGAATACTGCTCGAAGTCTGGCCGCGGACGCAGCAGCAACTGACCGACGAATAGCGCCGCGGCACCGCCGATCAGCGCTCCGACCCGAACACGCGTCGATAGCGCTCGCAAGCGCGCCCGCGTGCCGACTTCTCCAAGCATGTCTCGCTCGACCTGAGCAAACAGGTCACCTGGGTTGACCTCGGGAGTCACCGCTTGCGCGAGCCGGCGCCCGAGCTCGGCGCCATTTCCGAAGAGCTCGCGGCAGTGCGGACACGTTTTGAAATGTACGTCGACCTCGGGGCCCGTGGGAACGTCCCCTGCCACGAAGTTGCGGCGGATGTCAGCGCATTCCACGGGTCTCACTCCGCATATGCTGCTCGCGCCTTCCCGGTTACCCGACCGGCTCGATGGGCGCGCACGCCGGCAACATAGGCCAGCATCAGCTGCTGATCGCTTCGCGAAGCGGATACCACCGCGATCGACCCTGCGTTCACGTCTGAGCGACGCTGATTTCTCGCAGGTAGTAGCCAGCGTCAAGGCGGCGCGTGCGCACGGAGTCATCTGGAACGCGGAGCGTGATGGCGTAGGTGCCGGCGGCAACGACCGCGAAGCTGTGTTCCCACATTCGCCAGGAGGCGGCGGTAGCCACGCTCGCGCGCTTCTGCACGGGCGTCCAGGCGGCGTCGCCGATACGAATTTCAAGAGCGGGCGCCGGAGTCATGCCGCCCCATTCGATGCCAACAGCGCGGTAACGAAGCGCACCATTGATGCGCCATTTCTCGACTCGCACGGGCATGGCGGCGACGTCGATCTCGGCTGGCTGGTAGTCGCGGGCGAGCGCCGGGGCGCCCGCCTGGTGCGTCCGGCTAGCAAATTCAATCATCTGCGAGGTGGCAGGCTCGTCGGGACCGACGAAGCGTATTTCGTTCACCCACTTGATGCACGTGCAACCATACCAACCGGGGACGACCAGCCGAACCGGAGCGCCGTGATCAGCGAGGAGGGCCTCGCCGTTCATCTGTGTCGCCAAGAAGGCGCCCGTGCGCTGGAGATCGTCAACGGTGAAAACCCAGCTAGCACCCGGCGTCGAGTGGTTGTTCAGCGACGGTTGCGAATGCTCATCGAAACCGGAGACTAGGACGCCGGTCGCGTTGCCGCGGTCGAAGCGGTCGAGCACCTGCAGCAATGGGACGCCGGTCCAGTCTGCTGAGCTCATGAGGCCGAACGACGCGCCACGTGCGTTGCCGCTACACTCCATGAGGTTCGCGCCCTGTACTGTGACGAGCGCAGCTATCTCGTCCAGAAAGATCGTCGAAATCGTGTCGTTGTTCACCCAAACGTCGATCGGCCAGCGGGATTCCGGTTTAAGCAGATCGGGGTAGCGAGTGCGCACGTAGAAGGTCGCGCTCGGCGTCGTTAGGTGCCCTTCCTCCAGGAGCGAAAGATCGGTGTAGAGGCGGCCATCGAGGCCCGCGTTGAAAGCCTCATCCAGCGGCACTTCGCTCTCCCCAACGAAGGGCACGACTCCTAGCAGCTCGCTCTCGGGTTCGTTCGGCGGCGTCTCACTCCCGGGGTCATCCAGCGGCTGGCTCGCGCAGCCCAACAGTAGACTCCCAGCGAGGCCGAAGCCGCTTCGGAGCACGACCCGACGCGAGTTTCGCATGGATTACTCGGCGACCGGCAGCGCCGGCGCGTCCAGCAAGCGCACAATTCGCTGTCGGTGCAGGTAAATCAATACCGTGAGCCCAAGCACGACCGGTAGCGCCTTGCCAAAGATGTCTCGCTCTGAAATCGTCTGCATGAATTTCCCACCAAGGCTGCGCGCCAGCGTCCGTGAAGTGGCTGCCCGCCCGTCGCCAAAAGCGGGCAGCTACCTCCGTAGAATCACGGCGCAATTTGTAGGTAGACGAAATCGGACGAACCCGTGACCGCGTGCATGGCGTCGGACCCGGCGCCCGCGTGGCAGCTCACGCAGATCGCCTTGGCGGTACCGGCGTCTCCGAGGCCGAGCGCGACGACACGGTTGACTGGCGCGCGCTCGTACCAGAACCAGTTGGCGCCGGCCTTGCTCGTGCTCGCCACCTTGAGCCCCGTGGCGTAGCCCACAAGCTTCGACGCGTCGTCGTACAGCTCCTTCACGGAGGCAGTGCCGATGGGGCGCTCCTCATCGACCGTGCCCTTGAAGCCGGCAGCGAGATCGTTCGAGCAAACGCGGTTCTGGCCGTGAGGCGAGACCTTCATTTGCGGGTGATCGACGGTTTCGCAGGCCCAGCTCTTGTAATCGCCCTTCGCTAGCCAGGCTTCGATATCGTCCGCACTGGTGCTCGGGGGCGTCTGTGCGTCACCAGCCGGATCGGGGGCGGCGGCCGCCATCGCCTGCAGGTACACGAAATCGGACGAACCCGTTACGGCGTGCATGGCGTCGGAGCCGGCGCCCGCGTGGCAGCCCACGCAAATGCCGTTGGCTGCGCCGGCGCTGCCGAGACCGTCAGCGACCACGCCGTTCTTGTCATGGGGCGCACCGCTGTCGAGCGGTACCCGCTCGTACCAATACCAGGCGTCCCCCCCCGCACTCTTCGCCTTAGTCTTCACGCCCACCGCGTAGCCGACGAGCTTTGACGAATCGTTGTAAAGCTCCTTCACCGACGCCGTGTTGACGGGCCGTTCATCGCCAACTGCGCCTGTAAAGCCTGTTGCAAGGTCATTCGAGCAGACGCGATTGAAGCCGTGCGGAGAGACCTTCAGCTGCGCGTGCTCGACGGTTTCGCAGGTCCAACTCTTGTATTCGCCCTTCTTTAGCCAGGCCTCGACGTCGGTACCGTTCGTGGTGGGCGGGGTTTGCGCATCGCCCGGAGCGCCATCCGGATTGGGTGCGCCCAACGCG
This sequence comes from Polyangiales bacterium, assembly GCA_038252755.1. GTDB lineage: Bacteria > Myxococcota_A > Polyangia > Polyangiales > Polyangiaceae > PMG-095. The sequence goes on from JBBSAB010000004.1 coordinate 119,738, forward strand.
CTCGCATCGTCCATGGATGGGCTGTCGGAGCTGCTGCAGCCCCACGCCATCACGCCGACCACACACAACAACCCAAGGTGCCACGGTTTTTCCTGCACGTTTTTCCTTCTCGGCTGAAGATTCGTCGGGCGCGAAAAGGCGGCCGCGGTCGAGCTATGCGTCGGCGAAGAAGCGGTTACAGGTGGATGCATGATTTCCGAGCTCGGATCCCGAGCGTCGTTGAGGACATCATGAGGCCGCCGAGTGCGACTTGATATAACTGACGAGGCCGAGTACGTCTTGCCAGACGAGCCGTCCGATCGCGCCGGTGCTGTAGACGGCGCAGGCAGTGATCATTCTGTGTAACCGCACCATTCGAGCAACCGTACCGGCGAGTTAACGGTTGCCATGGTCTGTGCGCCAATCGGCGTGAAAAACGAAGGAATTGTGCATGCGACGTGAATGGCTCGTAACGCTAGGCTTGGTCGGGTGGTTCGGCTGTTCGAGCGGCGACAATACGCCCAGCGACGGGGCCGGGGCCGCCGGAACGGCCGGGGCAGCCGGTGCGGCCGGGGTAGCCGGAACGGCCGGAGACGCCAACGTCAACGCGGGTGGCTCAGCGGCAGGCGCCGGCAGCCCTGGAATGGCGGCATCGGGTGCGGGTAACGCGGGTGCTCCTCCTTCAACCGCAGGCAACCCGAGCGTCGCAGGCGGAGCGCCCTCTGCAGGGGCAGCGGGAACACCAAGCATGGCGGGAGCGGCTGGAGTTGGTGCCGTGTGCACCGGTGAAGCCAGCTATAGCGTCACCGTGAACATCACCTGGGCAGACGAAGCCGTATCGGGGAAGCATTTCACGACGCTAATCGGCGCGGTCCATTCCGCTGCGCTCGACGTTTGGCATCCAGGCGGATTGGCCACGCCCGGCGTGAAGCAGATGGCCGAGTCTGGCGGTACCCAGGCCCTCTCCGCCGAGGTGCAGACCGCCATCGATGAAGGCAAGGCGCTTTCAATCGTCAAGTTCAGCGGCGGCAGCCCGCCTGCGAGCAGCATGGGGCAGATTCTCGTCAACGCCGAGTTCCCGCTCGTGTCTCTGGGCAGCATGATGGCTCCAACCCCGGACAATTTCGTAGGGCTGTCGTCGCTGAATCTTTGCGAAAACGGCCAATTCATCGGCACCAAAACGATCGACGCGGTCGTGTACGACGCCGGCACGAAGAACGGCGACGACTTCACCTACGGCTCCGGGGCGACCAAACCGCCCGCGTTGATCGCGCTCGCCAAGCAATTCTCGGCGGCTCAGGGAACCATCACGCTCAAGAAGCTTTGAGAGGGAAACGCCGCTACTGGGAGAGCAAACCGCCGTCGACGGTGATCGTTTGTCCAACGACGAAGCTAGCCTGTGGCGACGCCACTTGGATTTCTTGCACAGCGAGCTGCCGCGTCGAACGAAGATGGAGGAAGCCTAGTCGCGCGTCACGCGACTGGGCCGTCCGGGAGCAGCATCAAATCGGAAAATGCAGGACACGCTGTCCCTTACGCCGTTCGAGCCCGCGGCAGCAGAATGCCGTGAGTTTCGAGGTCAATTTCTGCGGAGTCGAGCGCCGACGCCATCTCGTCCGGGATCTTGAGCGTCCGTCCGGCACGTCGCGCTAGGGCGGCGAGGCCAAGCGGGGTTGGGAAGAAGCTCTTCGCCCACTGCGTACGCACGTCGCGGTAGATGATGACCGCCTTCGGCTCCTCGACGGGTGCCGGCCCTACGCGTCCAGCGCGGAAGTCGGCGACGAAACCGGGAATGTCGTAGTTGTAGTGCCGCACGTGAATCGTGCGTTCGAGGCCGGGATCTTCGGCGCTTGATTCAAAATCGATGACGCCGACGCACCACTCGGTGAACTCGTAGTCCGCTAGCTCTTCGAGATAAGCGGGGAACGGGCGACCGTTGCCACGCTCAGCCGCAAGGTAGTCAGCGAGCCCTTCGGCGAATCGGTTCGGGTCAGGGTGGCTCGGCGGGTGTTGCTTGGCGTAGCGCGTGACCAGCTCTTCCCAAACCGGTGGCTCCAGCGCGAGCGCCGCATGACGCGTAGCCGGACACAGCTGGCGTAGCGCGATAAAGCGGTTGCGGCGCGCGAGCACGCCGTAAAAGCCCAAGCGCTGGGTGCCCGAAGGCGAAGCGCCAAGCGCTCGCTCGACGTCCTCGGGGCCAGCCTTGAGCTCCACCATGGCCGCGAAAGCCGCGAAGAAACGGCGGAGGCCGAGCGGTGCCTCCGCTGTCTCGGGCTGGTTCGATGCCGTCATGGCGCAGGGCTCGTTTGAACTGCGCCAGCCCGGCGCGCCAGCTCCTCCGTCTGAATTGCGCGCGCCCTGTCGGCTTCGTCCAACACGCGATCCAACGCAGGGATGTCGTTGTCCCATTCAATCAATGTTGGCACGTCACCGACACGCCGAATCGCCTCGCGAAAGAGCGACCAAACGGCGTCAGACACCGGAGCGCCATGGCGATCGAGCAGCACGCCTTCTTCGTCCGGCTCATGACCTGCAAGGTGAATCTGCCGAGTTCGCTCCAGCGGCAGGCGGCGCAGCACGTCGAGCGGATCCTGACCGTGGTTGACTGCGTTGAGGTATGCGTTGTTGACGTCCAGCAGCAGGTACGCGCCGCTTTCCGCGAGCACGGCGCTCACGAAAGCACCTTCGTCCAAGACGCTGCCGGGCATGGTCGCATAGTAGGTGACGTTTTCGAGAAGCAGGGGCCGCTCCAGAATCTCGCTCACTCTTCGTGCGCGCGCTGCGCACCAACGCACCGCTTCATCGGTGCGCGGCAGCGGGAGTAGATCGTGGTAGTGGTGACTGTCGGAGCTCGTCCAGCACAGGTGGTCGCTGTAGAATTCAGCGCCCATTTCGTCGAGTAGCCGCTTGAGACGCAGCAGACTCGTCACATCGAGCGCGTCGGGTCCGCCGACGGACGTGCTCACGCCGTGAGCGATCAGCGGCCAGCGCGCGGCCGCTTCGTCACGCTGGCGCCGCCGCCAACCCCCATGCTCGGAGTAGTTCTCGGCGATCAACTCCAGCCAGTCCACCCGGCGCTCCGTCTCGCGGAGCGCCGGCCAGAGCTCGAAACGCAAACCGATACCCACCCCTGTCACGCGACGGGCGATGGGCATCGCGCTCACTACTTGGCGCCTGCCGAGGGACAGCCCGCGCCGCCGGCAGGGCAACCTGCGCCGCCAGCAGGGCAACCTGCGCCGCCAGCGGGGCAGCCTGCGCCGCCAGCCGGGCAGCCTGCGCCGCCAGCCGGACAGCCTGCGCCAGCCGCCGGACAGCCTGCGCCACCGGCCGTCGGGCAACCCGCGCCGCCGCCGGGACAGCCCGCGGTGCCACCCTTGCCGCCCGTTCCGGTCTTTCCGGCGGTGCCGCCCATGTTAGCCGAATTGTCGTCGTCGTCTCCGGAGCACGCTGGCACGGCCAGCACCAACGCCGCTCCTACCAAAAGCACTTCGAAGACTGTCTCAAGATCCCTACGCATTATTATAATCGCTTTCCATCGGTTCCGATGCCGATCAGGCCGCTACGGCGGAGGGGACGCAGCGGTTACCCCGCCACCGTCGATCCCACATTCGGCGAAGCCGTCTCGGAAGGCCAGGCGACCGGCGGCGTCCAAGCGATCGAACACGTAACGCCTCGCCGCGCAGAGTCCACCGGCCTGCTCGTCCGCTGCGGCTAGCGCTGCCCGCACATCGAATCGCCCCCAAGGCACGCTTCCGTCAGCGCAGCTCGGATGCGCCGATCCGGAGTCCTGAGCGGGACCACTAGCCCCGCATCCGAATTGAATAAAAACACGGCCGCGATTCATTTCGAGGGGGAAATAGGTCTCCAGCGGCACTTGGCTGAGCAGGATGTTCTGCACCTGGAAGCAACCGCTCGCGTCGGTGGCCCGGTTGGCGAGTCCGTACTGGCCGGGGCGCACGTTTTCCTTTCGGGCGTGCGCGTGACAAGAAACGCAGGCGTTTGCGCGCCGAGCGGCCCGCCTTTCCTGATCGCGATGAGCCGGTTCGACGATGCTCGCGGCTAGATCCGAGACCAGCGCTGTGGCCGTGGCCTGTTGCTCGGTTGAGGAGCGCGCCCAGGCCCAGCCCACGAGCGGAGCTTGGGGCCTCCGTGCTTCGGGTCGAAGGACCCAAAAAACCTCACCTTTGGCCTCGAATCGAGTGCCGCGCACGTCGGCGATCGACCATTCCCAAGAACTCGGGTCCCGGCCGGAAGCCACGCTCTCGACACGCGCCGCGCTCGACCCAACCGGCAGCTGAATTGACGGATGCCCGTGCTCCAGAGTCGTCGTGATCAGACCGGCCGGAGGCAACTTGAGCCAGACCTCAACGTCATTGCGCGGGGTTCGGCGCGGCAAAAGCAACGGCGGCACCATCTTCACGTACCCCTCGCGAAGAAAGTAGCCCTGCGGATCGGGTATCCGCAGATCCTCGAGACCGTCGCTTCGCGGTTTGTCGCGGCAGGCATCGAGCAGGAAAATAGCCGAACAAACCAGGAAGAGTAACCGTTGCTTGCCACCGGCATACCGGCCGTCATGAGAACTCATTGGGCCCTGCTCGCGGCGCTGAGTATGGCAGCCTGCGGCAGTTCCGGCGAGGCCAACTCTACGGCCAACGCTGGCGCGCCTGGTACCGCGGGTCAACCGACTGGCAGCGGAGCCCAATCAACCGGCGATGCAGGCGAGCCAAGCACCACCGACGCTGGTGGTGCACCCGGCCAGGCGCAGGCGCTGTCCGACGGGCCCGGCACCGTTGCAACAGACTTCGCCTCCTCCACCGACTTCGTCACGCGCATGAATGGCCTTCGGATAGGTCTCCCCAGCAGTCCTCACCAGCTGGTGCAGATCTTCTACTCCGCCAACATGGAGCAAGTCCTCGGCACCGACGCATTCGAACCTTTGCCGCCTGGGACCGTCGCCGTCAAACAGCAAAGCCGCGACGGCGATGACGTGGTCGACCAGGTGATGATCATGATCAAGCAACCGCCGGGCACCGATCCGGATCGGGGCGACTGGGTCTGGGAGCAGCGCAAGCCGACGACGTTGGCGCTCGTCAGCTCCAGCGAGACCAGCACGTCCTTCCGCAACTTCTGCTCAGGCTGCCACTCGGCGTACACGACCACCGACTGGCTCGCCGGAACGTCGCTCGCCGACTGACAGCGCAGAAAAGCTTGCCGGTGACGGGCGGCGCTGGTCCCCTCCGAACACGCGCCGTCCGTCACGGTTTTACTCAAGCGACCGACGTTCTCAGCTTCCAGCGATAGAACGACCAAACGCCGTTGAAGCCGGCAAAGATGGCGACGAAGAGCCAACCAGCGGGAGGCCCGCCGTCGAGCACTGACCACAACAGGCCGGTCGTCGCGAAGGCCGACCAAATCACCTTCAAGCTCAACATGGCACGAAACTCTTCGAGGCCGCCGTTTCGACCCAGTAACGACTGAACACCAATGCCGAACAGCGCGGCAGCCACGAGCCTGCTCGCGAGCGGATCCACACATGGCCAGCCCAGCAGCCCGAGCAGCGCGCGCGGCGCCACGAACAGCGGCACAGCGAATACGATGTCCGCGACGAAATGAAAAACGAACCAGCGGCGCAGCGATTTCGTTGGCGACATGCTCGTGTACCCTACAACTATGGTGTTTCCGACACCGCAGCCAGGGTCGGGCCTCCAGGAGACCATGCGCCGGAGCCTGTGCGTAGGACAATCCGGAACTTCGGCATCGGATTGTCCTGATCCGGTGGGCGATCGCGAGGGGCTTTGGCTACGAAAGCGACCAACCACCAACGTGGTCGCCGTCTAGGGGTAGGGCAAACAGGTTGAAGTAGGCGTCGCTACGAAGTTTTTGCGGCGGCGGCGCGAGCAGTCTTCCAAAACGCGTTGATCGCGTCAAGCAGCTCGTCCAACGACAAGCGGAAGAAGACGTAGTCCTGTTTGTCGGTGTTCATCTGGGCCAAGTGTTCACGACGCGCGACCGGATTGTCGGCCAACGCCGGGTCGGGAAACTGCGCCGCGCTGGCGAGTGCCGCGTTGGCCAACAGATTGAGCTTCAGGGCGCGCAGCGCGGACACCAGTTGGCTGAGTGGGATACTGCCCTCGTAGAACTGTTTGAGCCCGCCGTTCGTAACCACACTATGGGTCGAATAGGCGAGCAACGCGACCTGCTCCGGCACTGCGATGCTCTCGAAGCCGAGCTCTGAAACCCGACGCGCGAGGCGAGCCAAGGTCGATTCGATCTGTTCATGCCGCGGATTCACGGCGCCCTCCTAGCTCACAAACCGCGATCTAGCGAGCTTCGCGTTGGGCAGCGCACCAATGCAGAAGCCGGGCACGCTGACGCGCACCCGGCTCCTTCGAGATCCGAACTAGCGGCTCAGCTCGCCGGCGTCTCCTCCGTCTTAATGACGAATTCGGGGTAACCGCCGACACCCATTTCCGGGAAGTCGAGGCCAGCCAGCTCAACCTCAGCGCTCACCCGCAACGGGGTGATCTTGTCGCTGAGCTTGAACCAGACGTACGCCATGACGAAGCCGAATACCGCGACCGTCACCGCGTTGATTGCCTGCATGGCGAGCTGCGAAGCGTCGCCGTACAGGATACCGCGCACGCCGTCAGAGCCGTACTTCGTCACATACTCCTCGCGCACAACGCCACCCCAGCCGGCGCCGTACTCACCGGTGGAGAAGATGCCGACCGCGAGTACGCCCCAGATGCCGTTCACACCGTGGACCGCGACCGCGCCGACGCAATCATCGACGCCCTTGTTCTCGATGAAGCGCGCCGCCACCACCACCAGCGGACCTGCGATGCCACCGATGATCACCGCACCCAGCGGGTTGACGAAGGCGCACGGCGCCGTGATCGCGACCAAGCCTGCCAGAAAGCCGTTGACCAGCATGCCCGGGTCCGGCTTCTCGCCGCGCACCATCATGTAGCCCATGCACGTGAAGGCAGCGGCCACGCTCGCCAACATGGTGTTGACGACGATGAACGAGATGCGCAGATCGGTACCTGAGAGGGTCGAGCCCGGGTTGAACCCGAACCAACCGAACGCGAGGATGAAGCAACCCACGATTGCCATTGGCAGATCGTGCGCTGGCATCGCGACTGGCTTGCCATTGACGTATTTGCCGATGCGAGGTCCAACGACAACGCCGCCAGCGAGCGCGATTGCGCCGCCCATCGCGTGCACGACGCCAGAGCCAGCGAAGTCCACCGCGCCGTGGCCAAGACCCCAGTTGATGCCGCCCTGCGCGAGCCAGCCGCCACCCCAAACCCAGTTGGCGTAGAGGCAATACGGAAGCGCGACCCACAGGCCGTACAGCACGAAGTTCTTCCACGCCCAGCGCTCAGCCATCGTGCCCGTGGGAATCGTGGCCGTGGTGTCCATGAACACCATCATGAAGAAGAACAGCGCCATAACCGCGGTGTCGTTGACCGACGAACCGAGGAAGAAGCCTTTGGTGCCCATCACGCCGTACTTGCCAGCGATCGAGATACCGCTGTTCAGAACGGCCGTACCTGGCCCGAGTGATGAATACCAACCCGGAGCCACGGGTCCGTTGAACCAGTTGCCCCAACCGATCGCGAAGCCGTAGGCCCAGAAGCCCAAGCAGCCGAGCGGGTAGATCATGAAGTTCATGGCGAACGTGTGCGCGGCGTTCTTGGCGCGACACATACCGGTCTCGACCATCGCGAAGCCGGCCTGCATGAACATGACCAAAAAGCCCGTCACCAGCACCCAAACCATGTTGATTGAGAACATGTTGTGCGTGACACGATCGTAGATGTCGGTCGGACCGAGCGCACTCGGCACGTCGCCTTTGCCGTCACCGGCTGGCGTGGCCCAGGCGCCGGAGAACGCGCCCGTTGGGTCAGGCCAGGTCGCTGGCTTGCCCTCGGTGTTGGCACCCGAGAAGTAGCCCGGCAATGCCGGGGGAGCGGCGGACGCTGCCGCCGCGGCTGCTGCCGGCGCCGGCTCGTCGGCGAAGGCGGCCGTGCTGAGCGTCACGAACGACGCCAGCAGACCCAAGACAAGTAACTTGAATTTGCTCACCGAAATCCACCTTTCTAAAGTGCGGGCGCGCAGCGGAGAAGCTCCGCGATGCGTCCGTAAATGCTCTTTCGATCCGAGTAGGTTCACCACGTCACCTCACCGCGCTGGTGTGCCAAAATCCGGCGTCGCTGGAAGCGCGCAACCACGACGATCAAAACCGCGCCGAGTGCCACGCTCGCTGCCAGGCGATACAGCGGAGGAAAGCCAGCCCGCGCCAATGCCCAACTAAGCAGCAGGGTTGGAGCCAGCACGAGGTAGCGAGTCAGCGGGGTCGTCAGCTTTTGTGTCATCAGTCGGCCTCCTGCCCCTGCGAGTACCGGGTTAGTCATTTCGGCAGTTTTTCCGAATCGACTCTCTGTTTCGGAGATCCGATAAAGATTCCTCACGGAATCTTTACGAAATATTTATGCGGCATTTAGCCGAGGAAAAGCGAACATTTCCGGCGTCGTCGGCGTCAACTGATGCCCGCAATACTCATCAGCGAGCCGCATCCCACGACGCAACGGGCCTGCGCGCGGCCTTCGCCGTCGAGGGATATCGAGCCTGGGAGGCCACGACGGCGTCCGAAGGTCGCGCCGCTTTCTTTCTCGAGCTCCTCAGGCCGTCCTGATCGACTTGGAGCTGCCCAACGGTGAAGGCTTCGCGGCCCTGGCCACGATTCGAGACTCCTCAGATGTCCCGTTGCTCGGCATGTCGACCTAGATCGGCGAGCTCGAGCCGGTAGAGGCTCTCGATGCTGGCACGAACGACTTCATCGTGAAGCCTTTCCGCGAAGCCGAGCTGCTCGCGCGCCTACGCGCCACGCTGGGCGTCGCGGCGCGCCGAAGCAGCCCACGGCCCGCTCGGGAAAACTGGAAGTGACTCCGGAGGCGCCCGAGATACTGCTGACCCACGCGTCGTGTCGGCTATCGCTTGCGCGTACCGGACTGACTTTACACATTTTTTATGTGTCGACCTGTACGCTTGCCGGCAAAAGATGTTGGGCCAAGTGGTGCTATTGGTCGCCGAAGAGCCTCAACTAAGGCGCCTTCTACGCGTCACGTTCAACCACAACGGAGCTCGGCTGCTCGAGTGTCCCTCGATCCGCGATGCCATCGAAACGCTCGAGGTACACCGGCCGGATCTCGTGCTGTTGGATCTACGGTCGCCCAATATCACATCCACCGAAGTCACCTCGCTACTGCGTCAGCGCACCGAGGTGCCGCTGTTCGCCCTATCCGATGTCGACGAGGAAGAGCAGAAAATCGCCGTATTCGACGCCGGCGCCGACGACTACGTCACTATTCCATTCAGTTGCGCCGAACTGCTCGCTCGAATCCGGGCGGCCCTGCGGCGCTCGCTACGCGTCCGCGTTCGAGCTCAAAACGACCCCTTCCGCGTCGGTGCGCTGGAGGTCGATTTCGTCGCGCGCGAGGTCCGCCTCAACGGTCGGTCGGTCCACCTCACGCCGACGGAGTACAAACTGCTCGGCGTGCTGATCGCCTCGGCCGGCAAGGTCGTGACGCACGAGCAGCTCTTGCAGGAAGTCTGGGGGCCAGCGTCGCTCAACCAGGTTCAGTACCTGCGCGTGTACATGAAGCAGCTCCGTCGCAAGCTCGAGCCTGCGGCGAAGCTCTCCCAGTACCTGGTTACCGAGCCCGCAGTTGGCTATCGGTTGCGTCTACCTGCTTGAAACACGCCGTGTGATATACGCGAAAACGTGTCAGATGTTCTCCCATCTTGGACGGCGTTGCCCTTCGGTGCGCTTGTGCTTTCGATGGCTTCGCTCCCGATGGTGGTCCCACACTTCTGGGAGCGCCGAGCCTTTCAAGCGTCGGTGGTCGCTGCCTGCACCTTGCCCGTCCTGTACTTTCTGAGTCAGCACGGCCTCGCGCACGAAATTTCGCGGAGTTTGGGCGGGTACGCGACGTTCATCACCACGCTCGGGGCGCTGTATATCGCGGCCGGCGGCGTCTTTGCCAGCGCCGACCTGCGAGCCACGCCGGGCGTCAACGTGGGTTTTCTGGTGTTGGGCAGCGTGCTGGCCAGCATCATCGGCACGACCGGCGCGAGCGTGCTGGTGATTCGCCCGCTGATGCGCACAAACTCGCAGCGCCGGCATACCGGTCATTTGGTCCCGTTCTTCATTCTCGCGGTGGCGAACGCCGGCGGGTTGTTGACTCCACTCGGGGATCCACCGCTCTTGGTCGGCTTCGTCGGTGGCGTGCCATTCTTTTGGACGTTGAAGCTATTTCCGCTTTGGCTGTTGTACATAGCGTGGTTCGCACTTCTACTGTTCCTGGTCGATCGTCGCGCCTACGCCCGCGAACCCGCAGAGGCGTTGGTTCGCGACGAAGCCGAGCAGGCGCCGCTTGCGATCCGCGGCAAGCGCAACCTCGCGCTGCTCGGCGCGATCGTCGGGGCCGCCTTCTTGCCGCCAATCTGGCGCGAGCTCGCGCTGGTGGCGATTGGTCTGGCATCCTACTTCGGCACGCCGCGTGAACTGCACAAGCTGAACGCGTTCACGTTCGGACCGATCATCGAGGTCGCCCTGCTGTTCGTAGGCTTGTTCGTGTGCCTGGTTCCAATCGAAATCATGCTCGGCTATATGGCGCCGCAACTGCCAATTCAGCATGCCTATCAACTATTTTGGGTTTCCGGGCTGTTGTCAGCGGTGCTCGACAACGCGCCTACCTACGCGGCGTTCGCCGCGCTCGGCCGTGGCCTAAGCCATGGTCATCCGGATCTCGTAGCGGGCATCTCGCCGCTGATGCTGATGGCCGTCAGCGCCGGCAGCGTGCTGATGGGTGCCACCACCTACATCGGCAACGGTCCCAACCTGATCGTAAAATCAATCGCCGAGCGTTCCGGCGTCACGATGCCCGGCTTCGTGCGCTACGCTATCTTCGCCTTCTTCACGATGTTGCCCGCCCATTTGATCGTCACTTTCGCGCTGATCGCCCTCGAACGTTAGGAGTGAAACCTTGGAGCCCACTGACGATTCACCCGAACTAGCGGCGCCGATGCCGAGTCAAAGGCCGCTCGTCAACAGCGGCGAAGAGCCGCGCGTCGTGCTCGCTGCCGTCGACACGTCGGCTTCAGCCGAGCGCGTCATCGCGATGGCCGCGCGCTTCGCACGCGCTTTCCCGGAAGCCAGCTTACACGTGCTGCACGTGTTGAGGTTTTCGCGCGTCGACCGCCACGCCGGAGTGCCGGCAATGGGCTCCGACGTCGCCGACGACGCCAAGGATCACCTCGAGGCGCACAAGCGCTCGGCGATGCGACAGTGCCGAAACCCAGTCATCGGCCACTTCACGGTCGGCAACCCGACCAACGAGATCCTGCGCTTCTGCGCTGACTTGAAGGTGGATTTGCTGGTGATCGCCACGCACGATCACTCCGGCTTCGAACGCCTGCTCTTGGGCTCGATCGCCGAAACTTTGGTGCGTAAGGCGCCATGCACCGTGACCGTGGTGAGGCAAGCCATGCATCGCGACGCTCGCTGAGGCGGCGCAAGTTTCCGCTGCGTTGCCGACGCGTGTCGGGCAAGACTCGGAATCGGCGATCTGACGTCATCAGTCTGATGTGCCGGGCGCCTTCGTGAAATATCCGTTAGGCTGGTCACCACATGTGCGCCGCACGTCTATCCGACGAGCGCGTGAATTCGCGCCTGCGCGCAGCGTTCGGCCGCGCTTTTCCAGAACGTGTCGGCTTCGTCTGGGGCGCGCTGACCAACCTCGTCACGACGACGATCGCGTTCTGGGTCGCGCCGCACGCGCAGCTCGCGCACTTGATGATCATTCACCTGCTGGGTGCGGTGCTGATATCAACACGCTACGAGATGGCGGTATCGACGTTCACGGCCGTCACCGGCGTGCTGGCGTTCGACTATTTTTGCATTCCGCCGGTGTTCGCGTTCGCGATGCCTGATCCACACTACATGGTCAGCTTCGCTGGAATGCTACTGGTCGCCTTGCTCGTGTGCTGGCTGAATCAGGGGCTGCGCTATCAGCGCGCCGTGGCGCGTGCCAGCGAGGAACGGACCCAGGCGCTCTGTCAGCTCAGCCTAGATCTGTCGCAAGTGACGGGCACCGAGCAGCTGTTCGTGCACGCGCAGCGGCATTTGCGTGAGCTGTTCGGCGAGCACACCGAGCTTAAGTTCACGCAGGCCGAGGCGCCGAAGGCCGCAGGCTTTCGCTCTCAACCGATCCGCGATCGCCGTGAGCTGTTCGGCTACATTCTGGTCGAGCAGGCCAAGCTGGCGAGCGAGCGAACCGAACGAACACTGTTGCTAGCAGCCAGCGCCGATCGGATTGCCGATGCCTCGAAACGGCTCGTGATGGGAGAGGCTACGCGGCGCGCTGAAGTGCACGCCGAAATGGAGCGCAACCGCAGCGCTCTGCTCAGCGCAGTGTCGCACGACATGAAGACTCCGCTGGCGTCGATCATGACCGCGGGGACTTCCCTGCTCAGCAGCTCCTGGCAAAAGGACGCCACCACGCGCGAGCTGCTCGAGACGATCGTTCAGGAATCTGAGCGAATGAACGCGCAGATCACCAACTTGCTCAGCGTGACACGCCTCGAGTCAGGCTGCGCGATCATCAACAAGGAAGTCGAAGCGCTAGACGACCTGGTCTTCGCGGTGCTGTCGCGCTTCTCCGGACGCTTGAGCGGCCGCCAGGTGAACGTCGACATTCCGGGGGACTTGCCACTGGTCTCCGTCGATCCGGTGCTGATCGATCAGCTGTTGGCCAATCTGTTGGAAAACGCGCTCCGCTACACGCCCGGCGACTCCCCGCTCGAGATCCGAGGTACGCCAAGCGGCAGCGGAATCGCGGTCGAAATATGTGACCGCGGTCCTGGCATCTCGCTCGCAGAGCGTGACCGCGTGTTCGAGAAATTCTACCGCGGCCAGGCCGCCAAACATAACGACGGTGGCACAGGACTGGGCTTGACGATCTGTCGTGCCGTAGTTCGGGCGCATGGCGGTAGCATCGACATTTTGGCTCGCACGGGTGGCGGAACCAGAGTGCGCTTTACGCTGCCACTCGACACCGGCCCAGCAATCACCCACCTGCGACTCGAAAAGAGGCATGAAGCATGACGCCAGCGATATTGGTGATCGAGGACGAAGCACCGATGCGACGCGTGCTGCGCACCGCGCTTGGTGCGCAGGGCTACCACGTATGGGAGGCTGGCACGAAGCAAGACGCCATGACGACCATCGCCAGGAGGTTGCCGCAGGCCATCCTGCTCGATCTCGGTCTGCCCGACGGCGACGGCCTGGACCTCTTGCGAGTCGTGCGCGAACGCTCCGAGGTACCGGTGGTAATTATTTCGGCACGTGGTGAAGAGCGTGATCAGGTGCTCGCGCTGGACAACGGCGCGAACGACTACGTGACCAAGCCTTTTCGTGAAGCCGAGCTGCTGGCGCGGCTCAGAGCCGCTCTGCGCAGCGCTGCCGCCCACGCTGCACCGCACGACGAACGCATTGAAATCGGCCCGCTTTGCCTGCATCCGCGCGAGCGCAGCGTGTACCTGAACGGCGAGGAGGTCCCGCTCACCCCGACTGAGTTCAGCTTGCTCCAGGTCATGGCGCGCCAAGCAGGCAGAGTCGTCACGCATCGCCAACTGCTGCGCGAAGTCTGGGGCGGCTCTTACGTTCAAGACACCCAATACTTGCGCGTGTACATGCGCCAACTACGTCGGAAATTGGAGCAGAACCCAACCTCGCCCCAGCTGTTGATCACCACGCCCGGCGTCGGCTACCGGCTGCGATCTCCGGACGGGTGAGCGGCCCGCGGACGGCTCGGCGTCACCTCAGGCGTTGCCCGGTCCTATTCCGCACTGATCGATTCCCAGAAGGCTTTCACGACTGGGGACTTTAGCTTCTTTTTTTCGGTGCAGACGCCGACGCGGAAGACTTGCAGTTTCGGGTCGAGGTCGAGCACGCTGAGCGAGCTTTTGAGGGGACTTTGGTCGGCGACCAAACGCGGCACGATGCCCACACCACAGCCGAGGCTGACCAATGACAGGATCGCTTCGCTGCCTGCGACCTCGCCATAAATGCGCGGCGCGACGCGCTTCTTGCGGAACCAGCGATCGATGTAGTCGCGCGCCAAACCCGAAGACGGCAGCACCATCGGGACCTCGGCCCACGGTATCGGTTCACGGTTCAGTACTTCGGTAACCGCGGACGTCTCTGCCGGCGCGACGAACACCAGCGGAATTTTGACCACGACGCGCGCCGCCAAAGTCGGCGGAATGTCGTCCGGTAGTGCTGCCACCGCGACGTCGACCGAGCCACCGCGCAGCATCGCCAAAGCGTCCATCGCGTAGCCAGTCTCCAGACGAATTTGCACTTCGGGGTACTGGCGACGAAACTGCGAGAGCAACGGCGGCAAGAAGCTTTGACAAGCCGTGACCGAGGCGAAAATCGAGATCGCCCCCTGTAGCCGCTCTTGGCTGCGGGTCAGGCGCTGCTCGAGCGCCTCGAAGCGCGCCAACGTATCTTGCGCGAAGCCTTGCAAGAGCCGACCTTCGTCGGTCAGCGCGACCGAGCGCCGATCACGGACGAACAGCGCCGCTCCCGCTTCCTCTTCCAAGCGTTGAATCGAGCGCGACAACGCCGACGGGCTGACGTGGCATTCCTTGCTGGTGCGGCCGAAATGCAGGCTGCGACTCAGGTGTACGAACAGCCTTAAAGCATCCAGATCCATGACGACTGCGAGATTGAGCCTGTGTTGCGAATTCTGCAACTAACGAGGCGCGATTTTCGTTTCTCGCAACGCCCGTCCCCCTACTGGCGGACGGCGCGGAGTGCTCTCGACGGTCATTTGCGGGCGTGTCTGACAACAGGCTACGCTACGCGGTTACTATGCCGAGTCTTTCGTCTTTGGGTGCTTTCCCCGTTTCCTCTTTAGTACTGGTGATTGGTGTGGGGCTCGCGCTTTCGAGCGCTTGTTCGAGCGATACCGCAGCTACGCCAGCCAACGCCGCCGGCTCGACCAGCGCCGGGGCAGCGGGTGAGCCCAGCAGCAGCGCCGGCGCACCGGCTGGAGGCGACGCCGCCTCCAGCGAAGGCGGAGGCTCGATGACCGCAGGCGGCGCCGAGGCTGGCAGTTTGGGTGCGGCGGCCGGCGGTGCACCAACCGAAGGTGGGGATTGCTACGTCGCGCTGTCCGAGAACAGTTCGAATGCCATCGACCCGACGACGCCGATCAGCGACGTGTGCCGCGCAACGACCTTCGACGGACAAATCAATTTCGAAGCCGTTCAACCCGACGAGCGGGATCTCAACATCGACTTCTTCGCGCCCCCGGTGGCAGGCGCCAGCGTCAAACTCGAAGATGGCTTCGACTTTGCCGCCCACCAAGGCGCCGTGGCAAGCTACATCGACTCGGCCGGCGTATGGAACGCGGACTCAGGAACCGTGAGCATCGTGAGCGTGAAAGGCGATGCGTATGTGGTGAAGCTCGCGAACGTTCACTTTGCGGTGCAGCCCGGGCAACCGTTCGAGCCGACCGCTACCGGTGACTTCGTCGCCAACGGGACGATTAGCGCGACCGCGATGCCTTCGAAGTGAGGACTGGTCAGCCGCTGGCGCGTTGAAACGGCGCCGCGCCTTCGGCGCAGATCGCCAGCAGCTCGTGAACCTTGGCCAACAGCACCTTGGTATCGAACGGTTTCGGCAGGTAGGCCGTGCCCTGCGCGAGATCAGTCGCTGGGACCGACTCCTCGAAGGTGAACCCCGAGATGAACAGCACGCCGAGCGTCGGCCGTTCGAGCAGCAGCTGACGAGCCAGCTCGAGGCCCGTCAAGCCAGGCATCACCACATCGGTGATCAGAAGGTCGATGTTGGCGGTGTGGCTCCGTGCCAGCGCCAGCGCGCGCGCGCCGTCTTCAGCGACGAGCACGGTGTAGCCCTCGCGCGTGAGGCTTCGGCGAAGCACCGAGCGTAGCGTGGGCTCGTCGTCGACGACCAACACGCAGGCGTTGCGGCGGCCTTTCCCAGGCTCGGGTCGCCGCGCGGAGGCCGGTGCCGGCACTTCGGTCGAGGCCGGCAGCAGCACGCGAAAACGCGTGCCCGTGTCGGGCTCGGAATCGACCAGGATCCGCCCGCCCCACTGTTCAACGGTGGTCCAGACCGTGGCCAGCCCGGAGCCGCGGGTGCGCGCGTCGCCCTCCAGCCCCGGATAGCGCTGGAGCACGCGCTGAGCGTCACTGGCGCCCGAATGCTGCACGCTGAGCTCGACGTAGGCGCCGTCGGCCAACCGCGCGTCGCCAGTGATCGCGACGACCTCGGTCGCGATCAACAGCTGTCCGCCGTCGGGCATAGCCGCGCGCGCATTCGCAACTAGGTTGACCAGCACCTGTTCGACCTGAGCCGGATCCGCGTGGACTTGCGTCGCCTGGGCGGCCAGCTTCACGACCGTGTTGAAGCCCTCGCCCAAGATGCGGCCGAGCAGTCCAGCCCACTCCTCGACCAGCTCATTCAGCGAGAATGCTTGCGGCTCGGCCTGCTTCCGACGACTGAACGCCAACAGCTGGCGGATCAGCGCCGCGCCGCGTTGAGCGGCCTCAAGCGTTTCGTCGGTGGCTAGCCGGCCGTGCTCGTCGAGCGCCTGGCTTTCCTTCAGCAGCACCGAGTTGTTGATCACGACCGTCAGCAGGCTATTGAAGTCGTGCGCCAACCCACCTGCTAGCCTGCCCGCGACCTCGAGCCGCTGAGCTTGGCGCAGCGCCTCACCCTGTTGCTCGAGCGCGCGGGTACGCTCGACCACGCGGTGTTCGAGCGTGCGGTTAGTCTCCTGAAGATTGACTTGCGACATCGACAAGCGGTCGAGCAGCTCGGCGTTCTCGATCCCGAGCTGAAAGGCACCGACGAAGGCTGCGTGGTTGCTGCGCGCGACGCGCTGCATGCCGACTGCGTACATCAGCAGCATCGCGCCCATGCCGAGGTGAACGCGGTCGCCCGCGGCGAAGGCGCGCAAAGTCAGCGGGGCGAGCGCCAGCACGAAGAAGCTGAAGAACGCTGGCAGATGACACGACAACGTGCCGGCGGCAGCGGCCGTCATTCCGCCGATCGCGAACGTTAGTAGTGCTTGCGACAGCGTGCTCTCGTGAGCGAAGAACAGCACGCCAGCGGCGCCCCACAACGCGCCAGCGACGAACGAGCCGAAGACGAAGCGCCGGCCCCAAGCCTCGAGCTCGGTGGCGTCCGGCTGCTCGCGAGCGTAGCGCGCCTGGAAACCGGCCCGCACCAGGCTCATCAGCACGATCGCGCCCAGCCACACCAAGAGCCGCAGGTGCGGGGCGTCATTCCAAAGCGTCAACGTGACGATCGCGGCCACGCTGACGTTCGCCCAAAGGATCGGCGTGCCGTGCTCGAAGAGCGCGCGAATTTCTTCGCTCCGCACCGTCTCCGGGGTCCGCATCACCCCGAAAGATTAGCACCAGGCCTGGTTAGACCTGAAGTAGTGGACGTATATATCGTAACTTAATGGGTTTTTCGGGCCAAATGTTGGGGTTAGAGTGCCTGAACATGTTCATCGTCGAGCTCATCTACAAGGCGGAACTTACGGAAATTGACGCCAATATGCGGGCGCACATGGCGTTCCTGAAGCAGCAGTACAAGGCTGGATGCTTCGTGATGTCGGGCCGCAAGATACCGCGCGACGGCGGCATCATCTTGGCTGTCGGCGAAAGCCGTGAGCAGCTCGAGGCGATCATCCGGCAAGATCCGTTCGTGTCGCGCGGCCTGGCCGACTTCCGCGTGATCGAATTTCGCGTGAGCCAACGCGCGGACAACGTCGATGCGCTGCTCGACGCGCCGTAGTTACGAAGCGCTCAATGGGTAGCTTCGGGCAGCTCTGACCACGCGGCCACGAAGCGAACCGGGATGCCGGTGGAGGCACCGATGGTCGCGGTGCCCATGCGGATCAGCGCCGACTGCGCCTCTATCGTAGGAGGGCGCGGAGCCCCGCGCTCCGCGCCCCACTAACTAGATCAACGCAGCGGCCAACCTGCCACGGACGTGTCCACGACCCAGAGCCCGTCGGCGCCAACCAGCAGCGCGAAGTCGCGCTCGCCGGCCACGGGTGCCGTGGCGCCAGTCAACGCCTTCTGCGCCAACGGCACGGTCATCGAATGCGCCGAAGCGCCAAGGATGACATTGCCAGGCGCCACCGCGACGCCAGCCTCAACCGATGACTCAGCAGGCATGACGCTGCTGATCAGCACGCTGCTGAGCGCGCCCGTGACCACCGCGCCGAAGTCGACGGTCTGCGCGATGCCGGGCGAAGCGTGTACCCCGCGCAACATGACTTTGGTCGGCTGCTCGAGGTCGAACTGCTCGTGGATGGTTTGAATCGTGTTGCCAGCGATGTAGCCGAGATAGTGCTCGCCAACCTCGATCGTGCTGGTAGCACCCGAGGCCAAGGCCGTGGCAGTGCCACTTGCTGCGTCAGCCGCAACCGCCTTCAGCGTGAAACCAGTTGGACTGGCCGGCAGCTGAAATGCGGTGACCTTCTGGGCCATCAGGTCGTTGGTCAGCTTGGCGGCCGCAGCGGTATGCGTCGTCTCGTACACGTCGACGGTGCTGACGTCCGAGGCGTGGACGAGATGGATCCATGGCTGTTCCTTGACCCAGCTCACGTTGCTGTCCTGGTCGACGACGAGCAGCGCGAAGCCGTTAGCCGGCGCACGGAATGGGAACCCCGGATTGCCGGTCGCAATCACGAACAACTCGCTGCCAGCGGAGAGCTTGGGCAGGGTCAGCTGTGACAGCACGCCATCGGCGGCCGTCTGGAAGTCGACCGATGTGGTCGCGCCCGTTGGCAGCGCGACATTGCTCTCACTCCCGAACGGGGTAAGCCCGGGTAGATCGACGCCGTCCGTCGCAACGACGTCGAGATCGACCGCGCCCCACGCCGTGGTGGCGTGAACGACGCGCGCCATCGCGGTGCCGGCCGCAGCGGCCTCGAAATCGTGCTCAAGCGCAAGAACGCGGAAGCCGGTGTCAGCATCGGCCGGGTGATTGAAGTCGCCCGCGGCAACCAGCGTGTAGTCGGCGCCTGCATCGACCACGACGTCGTCCGTCGTAAACGCCGGCTCAACCGTCGCCTTCGCGCCAGCCGCGCGCAGATCGAACGCAACCGTACCGGCGTCGACTTCGATGAAGGCCGTCGCCGAGCCGTAACTCACGCCCTTCGCCACCGCCGTCGTCGAGCCCTTGGCATAAATGTCGACGCGCGGCGCGCTGGGTGAGGCGTGAACGACACGCAGCCGCGCCTTGGTGACGACAGCCGCGCCGCCTTCCCCGCCTGCGCCGCTGGTGGCATCGGTGCCGCCCGTCGAGCCGTCGCCACCGTGATTGGCGCTACCGCCGTTGTTTGGCTTGCCCGCGGTGCCCGCGTTATTGGTCTTGCCGGCCGTGCCAGCGTTGCTGCTTTTGCCGCCGGTACCGGTCGTGCTGCTGCTGTCATCGTCATCACTGCCACACGCGAGCGGTGCGAGTGCGACAAACAGGCTCATGCTAACGAAGCTAGCGAAACGAATATTTGATTTGATCATTTTAGGGTCGTCTCCCGAAAAAAGGTGACGACCGGCAAAGAGCAACAATCGCGCCGTACGTTTTCCGGGATGTGAGAAGCGCCATTCGTTGTCGGCCTTGGTGCACCAATGACGCATCCGTGACGCTCACCAGGCGGATGTCCCAGCGATGAGTTTGATCTCGATGGGCGAAATGTGACGCGCACTTTCGCGGCTAGCGCGGCGGAATCCCGATGCGAGCGGTCCCCGACCCGCGACGCCGCCCCAATTCGCGAGAGCACGAGACATCCTCCTTATGGTCACAACCGATTGCCGGTCAGGAACATGAGCAACAGGATGACCACCAGGATGCCCGCTGGGGACCAACCAGCGTAACCGAAGCGGGAGTGACCGAGGCCGCCGCCGACGAGCGCAAGAACGAGCAGAATGAAGAGGATGGTTAGCATTGGATTCTCCGTGATTTTGTGGGTTGGGAACGTTGATCGTTGCGAGTCACCGATCCGATACTGCAAGGGGCCTGCCAGGACGTCGCACAGCTCTCCGCGCTGACCGGTCAAGTGCCGCTCGCGATCGCGGTACAGGCGCTGCTGTTCGGCATCGCACACGGCGAACAGGGCGCTTGGGCCGTCGCACGTTTCGCGCTCTACGGGCTCGCCCTGGGGTGGGTGGCCGCCACGCGCAGAAGTCTCTTGCCGACCATGCTGTGTCACGCGGCGATTGACGTGTACGCCGCGCTCAGCGTCTGAAACGCGTCGACCTGTGGCGTTCCTGCCATGGCATTCCTGCACGCTCGCACCGAGGGTGCGCCGTTTTCCAGCGTGCGCACGGCCGGCCCGATTCATGCTGACGCATCGAAGCAGCACCCGAAGGGTGTTTGAAGCAACGGTTCGCCATCGCCTGCTGTTGGCCGCGGCTGTCCCCCGTGAGCAACTCAGTCGTTGCGGCGCTTGGCCAGGAGTCGGGAGACGGCATCGGCGAGCTGTTCCATTTCGAACGGCTTGCGCAGCGCGGCGGCGCTACCGATTGGCTTGAGCACTTCGTTGGTGAGGTGACGACCGTCGCCCGACGCAATGATGATCGGCAGCTGCTCACCGGCGGCGCGCAGCTGAATCGCGACGTCGAGCCCGGTCAGGCGCGGCATCGTGTGGTCAATCAGCGCCAGATCGTAGTCGGGGCGGCGCGCTAGTTCCGCGAAGAATTCTTCGGGTGACGTGACGCACTTGGCGACGTAGCCGAGGCTCTCCAGCGCCAAACGTGCCGCCAGCGCGACCGCGTGCTCGTCGTCGACCACCAGTACGCGTTGGCCACGACCGCGCAACGTCGATGACGACGGCGGCGCACTCGAAAGCGGCGCGCGCTCGGCCGTAGCCGGCCAATAGATGGCGAACGTCGTGCCACCGCCCGGAGCGCTCGACAGCTCGATCCCACCGCCATGGCTGTGCACGATACCCTGCACGATTGACAGACCGAGTCCGGTCCCCTCACCCACGCGCTTGGTCGTGAAGAACGGTTCGAACGCACGCACGCGCGCTTCTTCGTCCATGCCCGCGCCGTTGTCGCGCACGGTCAAGAGCAGGTACGAGCCGGCCGCCACCTCCCCGGTCGAAGTCAGGTGCGGCTGCAGCAGCTC
This sequence comes from Polyangiales bacterium, assembly GCA_038252755.1. Classification (GTDB taxonomy): domain Bacteria; phylum Myxococcota_A; class Polyangia; order Polyangiales; family Polyangiaceae; genus PMG-095. The sequence goes on from JBBSAB010000004.1 coordinate 140,970, forward strand.
GCGTGGCTCGAGTCGAAACGACAACTGGCCCTGCGCGTCAGTCATGGCTTGCGACGCGTTCGACACCAGGTTCAGCACGACTTGGTGAAACTGATTCGCGTCGACCCAGATTTCGCCAGGCTCGCCGGCAATTTCGACTTGAATATCGATCGTCGACGGCACGATCGCGCGCGAGAATTTGGCGGCGTCGCGCAGCAGGTCGGTCGCCGAAACCAGCCGCCGCTCCGGCTCTTGTGGACGCGTGAACGTGAGGATGCGCTTGACCAAATCCTTGGCGCGCAGGCTCGCTTGGCGAATCTGACAGAAGGCTTCCTGGGTGCGGGCCGGCGACAGTTCGCCGTTCACGCCCAGCTCAGCGTGCACCAAGATCGCCGTTAAAATATTGTTGAAGTCGTGAGCGATGCCACCAGCTAGCGTGCCGACCGTCTCCATCTTTTGCGCTTGGAACAGCTGCTGCTCCAGGTGCCGCCGCTCGGCCTCCGCGCGCCGACGTTCGCTGGCGTCGTGCGAGATGCCGATCACGCCGGCTGGCCTGCCCTCGGCATCGCGGAACATCGACACGCGCGCCTCGACCCACACGCTGGTGCCGTCTTTGCGCAAGCCCTGCCATTCGCCCTCGTACGCGCGACCAAGGCAGATCTCGCCGTAGGTCGCCTCCGCCAACGCACGCCGCTCGGGCGAGTAGTGCCCAAACAACGAATTACCGAGCCGCTCTTGCGCGCTGAAGCCGTACAGCCGGGAAGCACCCTCGTTCCAGTACGTGACGCGGCCCTCCATGTCGGAGCAAATCACCGCCGCCGACACCTTGGACAGAAGCTCGGCGTCGCGCAGCACTGCGTCTTCCGCCAGCTTGCGCGCCTTGTTGTCCTGCACGACGCCCAACACGCGGCGTGGCAAGCCGTCAGCGCTGCGCTCCACCACGCGACCGCCCACTTCCATCCACTGCCAGGCGCCGTTCGGACGACGCAGCCGCAGCGTGCTCATCCACTCGTCGCTCGTGCCGCGCAAGCACGGCTCGAAGGCCCGATGCGCCAGCAGCAAATCATCGGGGTGAACGAGCTCGGCCCAGCCGGTATTGGTCGCCGGCGTTGCGTCGAAGCCGTCGCCCAGAAATTCTGCGGCACCGCCCAGGCGCTGGATCGCTCCAGTCGCTACGTCCCAATCCCAGAACGCGAGCCCGAGCGACAGCGCTAATCCAAGCTGTTGCTCGACACCGGCCAGCTCGGCTTTCAGTCGTGACGTTTCTGCGCTGGTGCCGCTTCCGTCGTCCATGGGTTCAGCTTGCGGCGCGGAGTTTTCCACGGACGGGCCGCATGCGGTAGCCTGCTTCGGTGCTGCTCGAGTCGCTGCTCATCGCCATGGCGATCGCGGTTGGTGTCCGGACGCTCGGATTCCGCGAACGTCATGCGGCCCCGTTGCTCGGGTCGATGATATTGGCGGGTGCTGCGGTTGCGGTGGCCACGACCAGCGTGCGCGGGCCCCCAACGCCAGTGCCGATCGCGAAGCGCGCTGAAGGTTTCGTGACGTCGAACGCCTGCCGTAGCTGTCACCCCGGGGAGTATTCGAGCTGGCATGACAGCTACCACCGACGCATGACCCAATCCGCCGAGCTGGCTCGGGTCGCCGCCGCCGAGCTCCGGCAGGGCGGCCGGCTGCATCTGGAGACCACCGGTAGGACCGTCGAGCTGTTCGCGCAGCGAGGCGAGCTGTGGGCCCGTTTACCGGACCCGGGCGTGACCTCGGCAGCCGCAATCGGCTCGTACGAAGCATCGTTTCAAGCTGCCCCAATTCGGGACGTGCGCGTGCAGCTGCTGACCGGCTCCCATCACCACCAAGCCTTCTGGGTTAGTGGCACGCGCTCGGGCGAGCTGCGTGCGCTACCGGTCGTCTACTCGATCGACGAACAGCGCCTGCTGCCGCGCCGCGACGCATTTTTGAATCCACCAGACGCCGTCGAACAGGCGGTGCGTTGGAACTCGAACTGCGTGCAGTGTCACGCCGTCGCGGGCGCGCCAGCTCATCAGCGGGAGCGCGACGTTTTCGCGACCTCGGCCGCCGAGCTTGGCATTGCGTGTGAGGCTTGCCACGGCGCAGGTGCCGAGCACGTGCGCGCGATGCAAAACCCGCTCACGCGCTACCGAGCTCACGCCGGCGCGAAGACCAACCTGCTGGTGAATCCAAAGACGCTTGCGACCGAACGAGCGTCGCAAGTCTGCGGGCGCTGCCACTCCTACTTCTTTCCGAAGCATGAAGCCGAGTGGTGGAAGGACGGCTTCTCGCGGAGCTACGCGCCCGGCCAAGATCTGGCGGCGGCGGAGCTGCTGCTCAGCCCCGAAGTGTTGGCCGCGCCCGACGCGCCCGAGCTGGGTGCCAGCGCAGACAGCCTGTTCTACCGCGACGGGACGATCCGTGTCGGCGGGCGCGAGTACAACGGTCTGGTGCGCTCGCCCTGCTACGAGCGCGGTCACGACCAAAAGCAGTTGTCGTGCCTGTCGTGCCACTCGATGCATCAAGGCTCGCCCGATGATCAGCTCGGCCCCCAAAAGCAGGGAAATCGCGGCTGTACGCAGTGCCACACTGCGAAGGCTACCGACGTCTCAGCGCACACGCACCACGCCGCGTCGTCGTCAGGCAGCCTCTGTTACAACTGTCACATGCCGCACACCAGCTACGCCTTGCTGGGCGCGATTCGCTCGCATCGCGTCGACTCGCCGTCGTTCGACGCGCGCACGCGTGATCGCCCGAACGCCTGCAACCTGTGCCACTTGGAGCAAAGCGAAGCCTGGGCAGCCGCGCAAACCTCGGCTTGGTATGGGCCAAAACCGAGCTTCGTCTTGGATCGCCCGCCAACGCCAACGCCTGCGGGAGCCGTGTTTGCGTTGGCCGGCGACGCGGCCGTCCGCGCGATCACGGCGGCGGCGCTCGGCCGCCATCAAAGCTCGAACGACGCGCCCGCGCTCCGGCAGCAACTGCTGACCGAACTCGCGCAAGACGACTACGCGGCCGTCCGCGCGATCGCCGAGCGCGCGCGCCGGGCACTGCCGCTCGCGCCCAACACCGCACCGCTCCCCGCAGCAACGTTTGCCCAGCTGCTGGCCGCGCGCGACCGCCGCCCGATCACGATCGCCGAATGACCGACTCCGAGCGCCCTCCCCTCAACCTGCGCGCCGGCGTACTAGCGCTCGCGACGTTCACCCTGCTGGGGCTGTTCCTCGAGGCACTCCACGGCTTCAAGGTCGGCTTCTACCTCGACGTCGACAACGAGACGCGGCGGCTGCTCTGGCGGCTCGCGCACGCCCACGGCGCGCTGCTCGGCCTGGTCAACGTCTGCTACGCGCTCGCGGCGCGCGCGTGGCCACGTCTGGAAGATCGACTGGCGGCACGCGCCTTGCTGACGGCGCTGGTGCTGATGCCACTCGGTTTCTTGCTCGGCGGTGTCTTCGCGCACGCCGGTGATCCGGGCGCTTCGGTCGGGTTGGCCGCCGCGGGCGCAGTGGCGCTGTTTTTCGGGCTCGCGAAAGTAGCCTGGAAAGCTCATTGATTCCCGACGCATTTGGTCCTCTATTCGACCGGTGTCGCTCGTCAGCATCAGTCGTGAGCTCTCGCGCAAGGTCGACAAGCTCAAGTTCGCAGCACCGGTCACGCACGTTTACAATCCGCTCGCCTACGCGCGACAGCCGCACGAGCGCTACCTGGAAACCTGGGGCAAAGGCCCGAAGCTCGCGCTCTTGTTGGGCATGAATCCGGGGCCGTTTGGCATGGCCCAGACCGGCGTGCCGTTCGGTGACATCGGTATGGTGCGCGACTTTCTGGGCGTGACTGGCAAGGTTGGCCGGCCCGAGCTCGAGCACGCCAAGCGTCCGATTCAAGGCTTCGATTGCTCGCGCGGCGAGGTCAGCGGCAAGCGGCTGTGGGGGTTTGCGCAAGAGCGCTTCGGCAAGCCAGAGAAATTCTTCCAGCACTTCTTCGTCGTGAACTATTGCCCGCTCGCGTTCATGGAAGAGAGCGGCGCCAACCGCACGCCGGACAAGCTGCCCAAGGCCGAGCAGCACGCGTTGTTCGCCGCCTGCGACGCCGCGCTCGCCGACATCGTGAGCGAGCTCGAGCCCGAGTTCGTGATCGGCGTTGGCGCCTTCGCGACCGCGCGCGCCAAGCTCGCGTTGCCCGGCTTCGGCGGCAAGATCGCCACCATCTCGCACCCGAGCCCGGCGAGCCCCAAAGCCAACCGCGGTTGGGCCGAGCTGGTCGAAAAAGAGCTGACCCAGCACGGCCTCGCCGCAATTTTGCCGCAAAAAGCGCGCAAATAGCCGGTACTTGCCGCGCATTTAGCCGGGCCGACCCGGAAAAATGCGTCTAAGGTACCGCCGCCCCGATGCTCCTCGCTTCTCTCGCACAACTCCCGAAATGGACCTGGACCGTACACCCCGTGCTCTGGGAGCCACCCAAGGGACCGGTCGTCGCGCTGGTCGCCGCGTTCGGCGTTATCTCGCTGCTGTTGGGGTTGAAGCGCAAGATCACCGACCAGACCACGACCGGCGTGATGTTCCTGGCGATGGCCGGGTTGATCTACGCGTTGCTCGGCGACCACCTGCCCCTGCGCTACTACAGCTTGCTGTTCGTGGTGGTGTTCCTGGGTGGGCATGCGCTGCTCAATTGGCAGGTCAAGCGCGGCGGCGGCAGCGCCGAGGTCGCTAGCGATTTTATCGTCTACGGCGTGCTCGGCGTGCTGATCGGCGCGCGCCTGGGGCACGTGCTGTTTTACGATCTGGAGCACGCGCTCAGAGATCCGAAGTGGATCTTCATGATCTGGACCGGAGGCCTTGCCAGCCACGGCGCGGTGATCGGTCTGATCACGGTCATGTATTTGTTCACGAAGCGGCGCGGTGTGCCGTTTCTGGAAGGCGCGGATCGGTTCGCGTTCTCGGCCACGCTTGGCGCAACCGTTGTCCGCATCGGCAACCTGCTCAACTCGGAAATCGTCGGGCGCGTCGTGCCGGATCAGAGCTGGGGCATGAAGTTTCCTCGCGCGGATATTCAAGGCAGCCTGGAGCAGCTCAGCTTCAGCGCCGAGGAGCTGGCCGGCGTTAAGTACCGCTACCCGAGCCAACCGTACGAAATCGCGCTGGGGATCGCGGTATTCATTGGCCTTTTGATTGCCGATCGCGTGATGGGCAAGGAGAAGCGGCCGCGCGGCGCGATGATCTCGTGGTTCTTCGTGCTGTATTTCGGCGGGCGGCTGTTCACGGAGCACTACAAGGAGTTCGAGGCGGTCGAGCCGGGCGCCATCATCACGATGGGCCAGTGGCTGAGCTTTCCAGGCTTGCTGCTCGGCCTTTACGGCCTGTACCGCGCCTTCAAACGCCGTGAGCCCGTAGGCTGGGTCGAACCCGGCGACGAGGTCGACGAGAGCGAAGAAGACGAAGACGAAAGCGAAGAAGACGAGGAGGAAGAAGAAGAAACGTCCACCTCCAAGGGCGCTGACGACGACGACGACGACGACGACGACGACGACGACGACGACGACGACGACGACGACGACGACGACGACGACGACGACTCGCCGTCCCCCAAAAAGCCCAGCGCCGATCCTGACGTCGATTCCGAGTTCGAAGACGGCAAGCTGAAGAAGCGGCGCGGCGACCCGGAGTAACCAGCTCGAAAAGCCAGTGAAACCGGGGCCGGACAAGACTCGGTGGAATGGCAAGCCTAGTCACCGTCGAAGCCGAGCCCGAGCCTCTCGCGATCGACCCCGCCAAAACCGCGGTCGTGATCATCGACATGCAACGCGATTTCCTGGAGCCGGGCGGCTTCGGCGAGTCGCTGGGCAACGACGTCTCGCTGCTCAAGAAAGCCGTCGAGCCGTGCAAGGTGCTGCTGGCGATGGCGCGCGCCAAGGGCATGCTAATCATCCACACCCGCGAGGGTCACCGGCCCGACCTCTCAGACGCCCCCAAGGCCAAGGTGGAGCGCGGGGCGCCCTCGCTACGGATCGGCGCTCCGGGCCCGATGGGTCGCATCCTGATCCGCGGCGAAGCCGGCCACGACATCATTCCCGAGCTGTACCCGCTACCCGGCGAGCCGATCATCGACAAGCCCGGCAAGGGCGCGTTCTACGCCACGGATCTCGGCTCGATCCTCCAGCACCGCGGGATTGAAACCTTGATCGTGTGCGGCGTGACGACCGAGGTCTGCGTCCACACCACGGTGCGTGAGGCCAACGACCGCGGCTACAAGTGCATCGTCCCGGGCGACTGCTGCGGCTCGTACTTTCCCGAGTTCCACGAGATGGGCCTGCGGATGATCAAAGCCCAAGGCGGCATCTTCGGCTGGGTCTCCGACTCGAAAAAGCTGGTCGCCGCGCTGGGCTGAGCCAAACCTCAGAAGTCGGCGCCGAGCTCGATTTGGGTCGGGCCGAGCGCCACGCGCGGTGACGAGAGGCCGGCGAACTGCGGTTTCGCAGCCTTGTCGGCGTGGTCGACGTTGCTTGGCCCAGCCGTAAAGATCAGCACGGTTCCGAGCACGAGACCGGCGCCACCGACGCCGAACGCGATCGTCGAAACGTTACCGAGCCGCTTGGCGGAGTCGAGATCACTCTGTTGATCCGAAGTGCAGACGTCGTTCGGGCAATGGCCGTGAATGGACTTGTACCGCTTCAACGTCAGGATGCCGAGCACACCTCCGGTTGCGACACCGACCGCGCCGATGCCAAGCGACACGTAGGCCGGCGTGCGATTCGGTCCGTGCGGCGGCGTGGCGCTCTGGTCGGCAACCGTGGAGCGGGCTGGTTCGCCGGCGTTCGCCGAAGGCGCGGCGACAGCACCGTTGGTCGCAGCCGCCGCAGCGGGAGCCGGCGCGACCGTAGCGTTCGGATCGCGCGACAGCGTCAACGTCACGCTCTTCTTTTCACCCTCGGCGACACCGATGCGGGTCGCTAACTTCAAAAAGCCCGGTGCCGTCACTTCGATACTGTGCTCGCCTGGATCGGTCGGCACCTCGGTATCGACGAGTGCGCTCGGCACGACGTTGCCGTCGATTTTGACGCGCATTTCTGACACGGCCGCAACCTTGACGGTGAGCCCGGCGATCCGCGGCTTGGCGGCGTCAAGCACACGTTGTGCGCGATCGAGCGCCTTGGTGAGCGCAGCTGTTGCGTCAGCTGCTTGCGGCTCGCGCAGCACCTTGCGCAAGACTTCAGTGCCTTCAACTAGTCTGCCAACGTTCACGTAACATTCGCCCAAGCGACTCGCGACCACGGCGGAGTGATACAGCTTTTCGGCGCGTTCGAGCTTCGGCCACGCTTCTGCGCAATTGTTGGCTTGCGCGAGCTTCAAGCCTTCGACCGCGAGTGAACGCGCTGTGGCGGTTTCTGCAGCTGACGCATCTTCGGCTCGAGCGTCAGACGCGTGCAACTGTGCCACGGTGCAAAATAGTCCCAACGTCGATCCCAGGATGCGCTCGCGTCGCTTCATGTCCGGCTAAGCGGCTTATGCGCTCCGGGCTTAAGCCGTTGCACCCAACGACGGCGCGTACTCCGCGCTGCTTGGGTGAAACGATGAGAACACTAACGCTCAACAACTCGGCCCTCATGGCGAGCCTTTTCGCGGTCACCGCAGTCGCGTGCAACAGCATCGTCGGCCTCGATGATCTTTCGGTGAGTGGCGCTGCGAGCGGCGCCGCGAATGACACTTCGCCGAACGGCGGCAAGCAGCCGACAATGGGCGGAACCAACTCGGGCGCAAACGGCGGAACCGAGAGCAACGGCACCGCGGGCACGACGCTGATTGCCGAAGCTGGCGCGGGCGGCGACGCGCACGTCTTCGTCGGCGAGTGCACGACGAACCAGCAGTGCATCGACAAATCCAGCGCCAATTCAGCTAAAACCGGCGCCGGCGGCAGCGGTGGCGAGAACGCGGGCGTAGTGCCGGCGGTGTGCGTGAAGCCCGAAGGCCGCTGTGCACCACTGCTGAGCGAGGACTGCCACACCATCACTGGTGACTACTCGAACAATCGCGCGATCATCTTGGGCTCGCTGTTCTCGACGATCGGCGCGCAAGCAGCCACCAACATTCCGCGCCAGCAGGCGGCTGCGCTGGCGATCGAGCAGATCAACATGGTCGGTGGCGTGCCGGCCGGCGAGAGTTCAGCTGACGCGCGGCCACTGGTTCTGGTGTCGTGCGACGAGTCCACCAATCTGGTCAGAGCGGCGGAGCATCTAGTCAAAGATCTGCAGGTGCCGGCGATCGTCGGACCGAATACCAGTCAAGACACACTCGATGTTTCCGCCAAAGTCACCGTCCCGGGCGGCACTGTAGTCATCACTCCCACGGCCGTCGCCTCGACCATCACTTCGCTGAGTGACAAGGACCTAACTTGGCTGATGGTGCCGTCGGACGTGCAGCGCGCTCCACTGATGATAAGTCAGATTGGCGCGCTCGAAACGCAGCTCAAGGATGCGCGTGAAGTCAGCACGATCAAGCTAGGCATCGTGTTCCGCAACGACGCGCTCGGCGTCGGCACGCGCACCTCGCTGAATGAGCTCGTGCTCAATGGCAAAGGCCTTACCGATCCGGTCAACCTGGGCAATCACCTCGAGATCGACGGGTATTCGGCCACCGCCACCGAGCTCGAGCAGCAAGCGCTGGTGACGAAATACCTGACTTTCGCGCCGGATATCATCGTCTTGGCCGGCACCGCTGAGGCCGTCACCAAGGTGATGGTGCCGCTCGAAGCGCAATGGGTGGGCGAGCGGCGCCCGTACTACCTGCTGATCGACTCAACCAAAGTTCCCGAGCTGCTCACGGCCGTAACCAATAACGACGACCTGCGCTCACGCGTGCGTGGCACTGGCATCACGCCGGGCCCGAGCGGCAAGGACACGCCGACCGAGGCCTACAACGGCTTCAAGATCGACTATGACGTGCGCTACGCGGGTAGCACCTCCACGATTTCTGGCATGGGCCCAGCTCACGACGCCGCCTACGCAATCGGGCTGGCGCTGGCAGCTACCAAAGATCAACCGGTGTCCGGCGCATCGGTCGCGGCCGGCTTGCGCAAGCTCGCGGGCGGACCGACGAAGCTCACGACGCTTGGGACAAATTTGCTCGCGGCATTTCAGAAGCTCAGCGCCAACGCTGGCATCACCGCGATCGGCAGCTTCGGTGTCTTGGATTGGGACACGAACGGCGCCGTCAAAGGCGGCACGCTCGAGATGTGGTGCATCGGCGGAACGACCGCAAAGCCCGCGTATCAAAGCTCGGGCCTGCTGTTCGACATCATGAGTGCGCAGCAGTCCGGCACCTACAAACAATGCGGCCAGTGACAAAGACGCCACACGTTGGAGTCTCGATCGGGTCCTTAATGCAAGCGCGGCGAGGACGTACTTCTGCCGAGGCCCAGGCGTTGACGCAGTCCCAACCGCGCGAGACATTTCCAGCCAGTGGGCTCCAGCCGCTGTCGCAGGAGCCGCTGCAGGTTCCGTTCGCGGTCGGCGATGTCATCGCGGGCAAGTACGAGGTAACCGGCCTGCTCGGCAGCGGTGGCATGGGCTACGTCATTTCCGCGCGCCACATCGAGCTGGGCGAGATGGTCGCGCTCAAGTTCCTGCGCCCGGAGGCGCTGGCGCACGCCGAGCTGGTCGAACGCTTCGCCCGCGAAGCGCGCGCGGCCGCCAAGATCCGCAGCGAGCACATCGCGAACGTGTTCGACGTCGGCACTTTGTCTGACGGCACGCCGTTCATCGTGATGGAGTACCTGGACGGCAAAGATCTAGCCGACTACCTGCACCAGGAAGGTGCGCTGCCGATCAGCGTCGCGGTCGAGTACATCATGCAGGCGTGTGAAGCGCTGGCTGCCGCGCACGCTAACGGCATCGTTCACCGCGACATCAAGCCTGAAAACCTGTTCCTGACGCAGCAAGCCCAGGGCATGCACACGATCAAGGTCCTCGATTTCGGGATCTCGAAGATCGCCCTGCCGCGCGGCAAGCGCGATTTGGTGCGCACGCAAATGGCGCTTGGCTCGCCAGTTTACATGTCTCCGGAGCAGATCCGGCGCAGTGACCAGGTCGACGCGCGTTCAGACATTTGGGCGGTCGGCTGTGTGCTATTCGAGCTGTTGACCGGCGTGACGGCGTTCGACGAGCCGTCGCTGCTCGAGCTGAGCGCTGCGATTTTGGAGCGCGAGCCCGTGCCGTTGCAGACGCTGCGGCCCGACGCCACTGAAGAGCTCGAAGAGGTGGTGCTGCGTTGCCTGGCGAAGAATCCCGACGATCGCTACCAGAACGTGGCTGAGCTGGCCGCCGCGCTCTACCCGTTTGGCCCGCGCCGCGCGCGCATTTCGGCTGAGCGCTGCTACCACATGCTGAAGAACGCCGGCATGGTCAAGGCCGAGCTCGCACTGGCCAGCGCGTACCCACCGCCGCAGCCATCAGGTCGCGTCACGGCTCGATCCGTTGGCGCACCTCCGGCGCGAACCACGACGCCGGCAGCGCTCGATATCGTGATCGATGACGACGACGTGCCGGCCCAGGCTGGTCGGCGCAGCCGAAAGCTTGCGGCGTTCGTGGCACTCGGTGTAGTCGCCGCGGCGGCATCGTTCTTGGTGCTACGCGGCCGTGGAGCGGACTCCGGCGCGGTCAGCGCTGCGGCGGCCCCGACGCGTGGCGTCGAGCTAGCTGCAGCACCGACCGCGCACGCGGCAGCGTCTGTCATCGACCTCGATCAAGAGCCGAGCGCCGCTGCCAACAGTACCGACGCCGCAAAACCGAGCGCGGCTGCCAAGGTTGCCGCGGCGTCGAACGGCGCGGGCAAGGTCGCCAAGGCGCCGCGCCCCGTTCATACGTCGGCCACCGCCGGTCGTAAGCGCGCGCGCGGTTCGGATGACGAGCTCGACCCGGGCTTCTGAGCGGTAGCGCCGGGAGCGTTCGCGACGGAGCCGACACGGCGAAGCGCAAGCGGCCGAACGCGACAGCTCAAGCCGATTCTTCGTCGGCTTTCTTGTCTTCTGGCGCGCGCACGGCCTTGAAGCGCGTGCCCGACGACGGCCGAGCATGCTTGGCGAGCGGGAGCTGGATCGGCGTGGGCCGGCGCATGCCGAGCGTCGGCTGAACTTCGGCGGCGGCGGGTCGCGCCTTGCGCTCGCGGAAGGCCTGCAGACTCAGGAGGGCAACCAACAGCGCCGGAACCAGTGCGCTCAAGGCGCCAACCCAGCGTGTCGCGAAGGCGCCTACGACAGCGCTGCCCAAGAACGCAACCAGCGCGATTGCCGCAGTTCGGAGCCGCGCCCGGCTCACGCTGCGCTCGACGTCACCCAAGATGCCGGGCCGTCGCCCAACCGTAAAAACGTGATCAACCAGCTCGATCACGAGCTGCGTGAGGTTACCGGTCATGAACGTGGTCGGGGCCGAACCGTTCAAGGCTTCGCGCATGAGCGCGTTTTGGAAGCCCATCGCCGCCACCGCGCAGCAGGCACCAACGCGCGTGACCGCGAGCGGATGCAGCCCTGGCCAAAGCCGCAGCGCAGCCCCGCTGAGCGTGAACGCGAACAGGCCGCCTGCGACGAGCAACAGCAGCATCGCCGCGGGGCCGCGCCCAGCGCGGCGCTCGATGCGCGCCACCACCGCCGCCAGCGCGACCGCCAGCACGAACGCGGGCAGCATCCACAAGCGTGAAGGTCCACCGTCGCGGTGCCCCGAGGACAGCGCGACCGCCTCGGTCACCAGCTCGCCGGTGATGTGCGCCGGGAACATCGCCGCCAGCGACAACAACCCGGCCGCGTCGACGTAACCCGCGACACCACTCAAAACCGCTGCGCGCAACTTGTCGCGCGCGCCCAGCGAAAGCCCGGTCGACTCATGCCGCACCACCAACCTGCGCGGCGGCATACTGGGCCTCGAAGGCCGAACGCTAGGCGAGCTCGCCACTTACTAAAGAACGGTCAGCTCACCGCAAACTTAGGTCATTTCAGCGGGAATCCGAGACAACAGGAAGGCGGGAAGGCGGGAAGGGATCTATTGACTCACCCACACCAGCGATGACTCTGCGCAAGCCCCGCACCTCCGGGCCACCGGTTCCACCCACCCAGAAAATCTTCCCGCCTTCCCGTCTTCCTCTGATGATTCATCGCATCTTGCCCGAGCGAGCGGGGACAAACAGAAAGGCGGGAAGACGGGAAGGCTGAGATTTAGGGTGGGTGGTACTGGCAACTGGACGCAGGCGGATCGCGATTGGGCCTCAGGCGCCTGTTCGAACAACAGAAATCTTCCCGCCTTCCCGCCTTCCTGTTCGCTCGTGCTCGAATCGCGAAATGTGATGAATGGTCAGCCGTCTTCCTGTGCGCTCGCGCACGAGTCGCAAATTGACTCACACCTTCAAATGCTTGTTCACTATGTCGTCGGACAGCTCGTCCATCTTGCCGGTCGCGACCGCGCGGCCGCGCTCCATGATGCAGAAGTAGTCGCCGACGCGACGCGCGAACGGCAGCTTCTGTTCGACGAGCAGGATCGTCAAGCCCTTTTCCTTCAGGCTGATCAAGACATCGCCGATCATGCTCACGATGTTCGGCTGAATGCCTTCTGTCGGCTCGTCCAAGATCAACAGCTTGGGATCGCGCCCGATGGCGAGTTGCTGCTGCTGGCCGCCGGACAAGTCACCGCCGCGGCGCTGCAGCATGCTTTTCAGCACCGGAAACAGCTCGAAGATCCGCTCCGGCACTTCTTGCTTCTTGTCGGCGCGGGCAGCCAATCCGGTGCGCAGATTCTCGTGCACGGTCATTTGACTGAACACTTCACGCCCCTGCGGCACCCAGCCGATGCCGCGGCGCGCCCGCGTCTCGGCCCGGCTCGGCGCGATATCGGCGCCCATGAAATTGATTTTTCCAGAGCGAACCGGCAGCGCGCCCATCACACTCTTGAGCAGCGTGGTCTTGCCGACGCCGTTCCGGCCCATCAAGCAAACGCACGAGCCTTCGGGCACTTTGAGGTCCATGTCCCACAGCGTGTGGCTTTGACCGTAAAACTGATTCAGCCCGGCGACTTCAAGCATCTGGCGCGCCTCCGAGATAAACCTCGATGACCTTGGGATTGGCTTGCACGGCGTCCATGCTGCCTTCGGCGAGAATTTTCCCCTCGTGCAGCACAGTAACGGTGCGAGCAATGCTGCGCACGAACTCCATGTCGTGCTCGACGACGACGACGGTACGCTTGCCGGCCAAGCTGCTGAGCAGCTCGGCGGTCTTCTCGGTTTCTTGGTGGGTCATGCCCGCCACCGGTTCGTCGACCAACAGCACGCGTGGGTTTTGCGCCAACAGCATGCCGATCTCGAGCCACTGCTTTTGGCCGTGAGAGAGCAGACCGGCAGCGGCGTACTTTTGCTCCTTGAGACCGATCGTCTCGAGCACTTCGTCGATGCGCTCGTGCTGTTGTTTGGAGAGGCGAGCGAACAAGCTAGCGAAGACGCCCTTCTTGCCGGGCAATGCCAACTCCAAGTTCTCGAACACGGTATGGCCTTGAAACACCGTCGGGCGCTGAAACTTGCGGCAGATGCCGCGCTCGGCAATCTCGTATTCGGCGAGCGTCGTGAGATCGGTATTGTCGCCGACCAGAAAGACCGAGCCGCTGTCGGGCTTGGTCTTGCCAGTGATGATGTCTTGCAGCGTGGTCTTGCCAGCGCCATTCGGGCCGATGATGCAGCGCAGCTCGCCCTCGTCGAGGATCAGCGTCAGCTCGGTGATGGCTTTGAAGCCGTCGAACGCCACGCTGACATTGTCGATGCAAAGCATCGCCTTGCGTCCACGCGTCAACGCATCGACCCGCGCTTGCTCAACCTTGCGCGCTTTGGGCAACAGGCTGAGCCGGCCGCTCTTTCCAGTCGGCGACGGCTTGGGATCGATCTCGATCTTGCCCGATGCGGGCGGCACTTCTTCACTTTCCATGGATTCCGATACGAGCGTGTCGGTGCTCAAGAGGCCGCCTTCTTGCGCGTCAGCAAGCTCGAGAGACCGCCCGGGAAGAACAGCGTCACCGCGATGAAGAGCACACCGAGGATGTAAAGCCAAGCCTCGGGAAGGGCGACCGTGAACCAACTCTTGGCGCCGTTGACCACGAACGCCCCGAGCACACCGCCAATCAAACTGCCGCGCCCGCCCACGGCGACCCAGATCGCCATTTCGATCGAGCTCGACGGTTGGAACTCGCTCGGGTTGATGATGCCGACCTGCGGCACGTAGAGCGCGCCAGCAAATCCGCAAATGACCGCGGAAAAAGTGTAGACGAACAGCTTGTAGCTGGTCGGGTTGTAGCCGGCGAAGCGGCTGCGGCTCTCTTCATCGCGGATCGCGCGGAGCACGCGGCCGGCCTTCGACACGACGATGAATCGACACAGCAAAAATACCAGCAGCAGCCCGACCGCGGACAGCGTGTACAGCCCAAGCTTGGTGCTCGAGTCGGCCAGTGCGTAGCCGTAGAGTCTCTTGAAGTTGGTTAGCCCGTTGTTGCCGCCAACGCCGGTCTCATTGCGAAAGAACAGTAGCATCAGCGCGTACGTGAACGCCTGCGTGATGATCGAGAAGTAGACGCCGCGAATGCGCGAGCGGAACGCGAGGAATCCGAAGACGTAGGCGAGCAGGCCCGGCACGACCAACACCGCCAGCATCGCGAAGCCGAAGTTATCGAACGGCTTCCAAAACCAAGGCAGCTCCTTCCAATCGAGGAACACCATAAAATCCGGCAATTTGCTGCGATAAACGCCGGCTTCGCCGATCGAGAGCATCAGGTACATGCCCATGCAGTAGCCGCCGAGCGCGAAAAACACGCCGTGACCCAGGCTCAGGACGCCGGTGTAGCCCCACAACAGGTCCATCGCGACTGCGACAATCGCAAAGCACAGGAACTTGCCCAGCAGCGCGACCAAGTAGTCTGGCGTGTGCAGCGCCGAGTCCACAGCGGTCACACTGTTGAGGATCGGCACCAAGAAGAAAACCAGCGCCGCGACACCGAGACCGATCCAACCGTTGCGAGGGAGGAGCCTGGTGAGCTCCGCTTTGATGTTCACATCGCCTCCGCGGCGCGACCCTTGAGGGCAAAAATGCCCTGGGGCCGGCGCTGAATGAACAGAATGATGAAGCCCAGAATCACGATTTTACCGAGCACCGCGCCAGCCGCAGGCTCGAGCAACTTGTTCAAGATGCCGAGCCCAAACGCGCCAGCCAGCGTACCGGCAAGCTTGCCGACGCCGCCCAGCACCACGACCATGAACGAGTCGACGATGTACTGTTGACCGAGCTCCGGTCCGACGTTGCCAAGCTGCGACAGCGCCACGCCACCGAGGCCGGCCACGCCCGAGCCGATGCCAAAGGTCCACACATCCACGCGCCGCGTCGCGATGCCCATGCCGGCCGCCATTTGGCGATTCTGGGTCACCGCGCGCACGTGCAAGCCGAGCGGCGTCTTCTGCAGCACGAACCACACGAACGCAGTCACGGCCGAAGAAAAAACGATCACCGCTAGCCGGCTGTACGTCAGCACGAAACCGGGCATCACCTCGATACCCCCGGCCAGATAGCTCGGATTGGCGACCGCGACGTTCTGCGCGCCGAAGATCAAGCGCACGGTTTGGATCAGAATCAACGAGATGCCCCAGGTCGCCAGCAGCGTCTCGAGCGGGCGCCCATACAGAAAGCGAATCACGCTGCGCTCGAGGATCATACCGATCGCCGCCGTGACGATGAACGCCACTGGGACCGCTACGATCAAGTACAGGTCCTGCTGAGCCGGGAAGTAGGCGGCGAAGAATTTCTGAACGGCGTACGTCGAATACGCGCCAATCATCAACAGCTCGCCGTGAGTCATGTTGATCACGCGCAACAGACTGAAGGTGATCGCGAGGCCGAGCGCGCACAACAACAGCACGCTACCGAGGCTCAAGCCGTAAAACAAATTGGCGACGAAGCCCACGATCATCAGCCGTGAGTCAATCGCGCCGATCGCCGTAACAGCAGCTTTGCGCACGTCGGGATCGACGTCACTCGGCTTGCTGCTGCCTTTGCCAATCAGCTGTTCGAGATCGGTCTTGAACGAAGCGTCGGAAGCGGCAGTGATTGCGGCGATGGCCGCCAGCAAAAGCCGCTTGTCGGTGCCGTGGAGATCGATCTGCGCCAGAGCCAAGCCCATCGCGATCTTGATATCCGGGTTCTGCTCCTTGGCGACCGCCGCGCGAATCAGCGGCGCCAAGTCGTCGTTGCGGCTCTTGGCCAGATCCTTCGCGGCTTCGAGCCGCACCTTGGGATCGGGAAAACCTAGCTTGAGCGAGGCCAGCGCCGGTTCGAGCTGCCGGCGCAGCCGATTGTCGACCAACGGCGTGGTCAGCGCGCCGGACGGCTTGGCGGAGCCTGAAAACACCGGTGAGAGCTTGCCGCCCTCACCGGCCACGAACGGAACGCCCGCCGCATCGATGCGCAGCGCATCCCTGGCCAAGGCATCGAGCAGCGCGAGCGCGGCCGGGTCGGAAGCCTTGGCGATGCTGTCGACCGCGGCCTCCAATTTGGCTTTGTCCGAGCGGCCCAAGTCCTGAGCGGCCTGGTGCAGATCCTGCGCCCTCGCCGAGGTCGAAACCAGCGCGAGGACACAGGCGACGATGACTGCCAGCAGCGGGCGAATCGTCATGCCTGTCTTCCGAACAGGGACGGTGTTTTGGGGTTGGGGACCCAAAACCTGAGGGAGGCGCCCCAGGAATTCACCTCCTGGGGCGGGAGCTGAGCTCCCGCGAGACAAGAGAGGCTGCGCTTCATAGCGCAGCCGTCGAGGTTTCACCCTTGAACTTGCCTTCGGTACAGTTGCCGCACACCCACGGGAAGGTCCAGTCGGCGACCTTCTTCGCGCTCTCGGGAACGAAGGGGCTCCACGGCATGGCGCGGATCGGGCCGTCGGTCTTCCACACGACCTGGAACTGACCGTCAGCCTTGATCTCGGCGATGTACACCGGCTTGTGCAGGTGGTGGTTCTTAGCGTCCATCGTCAACGTGAAGCCAGAGGGCGCTTTCACGGTCTGACCGCCGACGGCTTGGCGTACGGCGTCGACGTTCGTGGTGCCGGCTTGCTCGACGGCCTGCGCCCACATCTTGATGCCGACGTAGGTGGCTTCCATCGGGTCGTTGGTGACGCGCTTGTCGCCATCGGGCAGGTTTTTGGCCTTTACGTAGGCTTTCCAGTCCGCGATGAACTTCTCGTTCTCAGAATTTTTGACCGACATGAAGTAGTTCCACGCCGCCAAGTGACCGACCAGTGGCTTGGCGTCGATGCCGCGCAATTCTTCTTCACCGACCGAAAACGCGACGACCGGAATGTCCGACGCCTTCAGGCCCTGGTTGGCCAGCTCCTTGTAGAACGGCACGTTCGAGTCACCGTTGATCGTCGAAACGACGGCGGTGTGCGTACCGGCTGCGAATTTCTTCACATCGGCAACGATCGTTTGGTAGTCGGAGTGACCGAACGGCGTGTACTGCTCCATGATGTCCGACTCTGCGACGCCCTTCTGCTTCAGGAAGTAGCGCAGGATCTTGTTCGTGGTGCGTGGGTACACGTAGTCGGTGCCGAGCAACACCCACTTCTTGGCGCCGCCGCCCTCCTTGCTCATCAGGTACTCGACGGCCGGAATCGCCTGCTGGTTCGGCGCGGCACCGGTGTAAAAGACGTTGAACGACGACTCTTCACCTTCGTATTGGACGGGGTAGAACAAGAGACCGTTCAGCTCTTCGAACACCGGCAGCACGCTCTTGCGTGACACGCTAGTCCAGCAACCAAACGTCACCGCGACGTGCTCTTTTTGCAGCAATTCACGAGCTTTTTCGGCAAACAGCGGCCAGTTCGAGGCTGGATCGACGACGACCGGCTCGAGCTTGCGACCCTTCACACCTCCAGCTGCGTTGATCTGATCGATGGTCATCAGCGCGACGTCCTTGAGCGACGTTTCGCTGATCGCCATCGTGCCGGAGAGCGAGTGCAGGATGCCGACCTTGATCGGCCCCGTCTCCGCCGCCGCCGCCGGAGCGGCAGCTGCAGGCGCTGCAGCAACCGATGCAGCGGCAGGCGCGGCGCTGGTCACCGGCGCTGGAGCGGCTTCGCCCGGGCCCTTGCACCCAACAGCCGCCAGTAATCCTGCAAGCATGAGCTCAAATCGTCTTTTCATCACCTTCTCCAATCAAAGCGAGTCGTGGAACACCTGGTAGGAGCCGAGCGCACCCGGCAGCCCTTGTCATCGTCGGTCGCGAGTTTCGGCCGTGTCTCGCAAGCGCGAATTCGCGATGTCGTAAGTCTGGAAAAACGTCCGAGACAATCAGCGTCGGGCACGAAATGTTCCGGACTCAAATGAACACGACCGGACGCTGCCAAATGATCAGTACGGTGCAGCCGCCCTCGCTCGTCACCTGGTGCGTCAGGCCGGGCTCGTTGACGACGAAGGATCCGGCGCCATACCGGCCTCTTTCGTCGCTTTGCTCGCCTGCCAGCACGTAGATGTATTCGTAACCCTGGTGCCGATGCGACGGCACAGTCGCGCCAGGAGCATAGCGCAGCACCGCCGCACGCGCGCCGTCCGGCGCTTCGTGCAAGACGTGAATCTGCACGCCCGAGCGCAGCTCACTGAACGGCAACTCCGCGATCTGTTCAGGGCGCAGCGACCAAATAGCCAGCGGACTCACGCGTGATCGCCGGCCATGTGGCGACCGATGTCGGCCACGTTGGCGGTCTCGGCAGGCGTTTCGTAAACGATGCGACCTTCACTCATCACGACGATCCGATCCGAAAGCGCAAAAATCTCGTCGAGATCGGCGCTAACCAGCAGTACGGCGGTGCCGGCATTGCGCGCCGCTACGATCCGCGTGCGAATCTCGGCCACCGCCGCAAAGTCGAGACCAAAGCAAGGATTAGCGGCGATCAGCACCGCGACATCGCCGTCTAGCTCGCGCGCCAGCACGGCGCGCTGCACGTTGCCGCCCGAGAGCCCACCGATCGGCGCTTCGGGACCGGGCGCTTTGATCTTGAACTCGCCGATCGACTTGACCGCCTTACGGCGTAGCGGCCCCTTGCGCACCGCCCAACGCCCGAGCGTGAAACCAGGCTCGTCGAAGCAGCGAAAGCCGATGTTCTCGGCCACCGTCATGTTCGCCACGCAGGCGTTTTTCAGCGGCGCCTCGGGCAACAGCCGCACGCGGCTTTCGCGAATCTGCGTGCGCGTCGGAGCGTAGGGTTTGCCAGCCACTTGCAACGTGCCGGAGCCGAGCGGGCGCTGGCCGGCCAAGACCTCGACCAGCTGCTCCTGGCCGTTGCCGGACACGCCCGCGATGCCGAGGATCTCCCCCGCGCGCACCTTGAGGCTGACTCGCGACAGCACCGGCAGCCCAATGTCGTCGTCGGCGCACACGTCGGTCAGCTCGAGCTCGACGCTTTCGTGTGCGATCACCTTGCGCTCGAGCGACGCGCTGGGTGGCTCGGAGCCGACCATCAGCTCGGCCAGCGACTCCGGCGTGTGCTCCGAGACTTTGCCGGTACCGGCCAGCGCGCCGCGGCGCAGCACCGTCACCTCGTCCGCGAACGCCGTGACCTCGCGAAATTTGTGGGTGATGATCGCCACGCTGAGCTCACCGCGCCGGGTCATCTCGCGTAGTAGTCCGAGCACGTCGTCAGCCTCTTGCGGTGTGAGCACGCTGGTCGGCTCGTCCAAGATGATGATCTTGCTGCCCAGGTAGAGCTGCTTCAAGATCTCCAGCTTCTGCTTTTCACCGGCTGCCAGCTGGCGCGCGAGCTTCTTGACCGGGATGCGAAACGGCATGCCGGACATGAACTCTTCGATCGCCTGCTGTTCGCGCTTCCAATCGATGAAGTTCGGAATTTCGGCGCGCGCCAGGACCAAGTTCTCGGCGACGGTCATGTTCTCGACCAGCGTGAAGTGCTGGTAGACCATGCCAATACCGAAGCGCTGCGCATCGCGCGGATTTTTCACGACGACGTCGGAGTCACCGACCACGACCTTGCCGGAGTCGGCTTGGTAGAAGCCCATGATGCATTTGACGAGCGTGCTCTTGCCGGCGCCGTTTTCCCCGAGCAGCGCGTGGAAGGTGCCGGGGCGCAGTGTGAACGAAACGTCGTCGAGCGCCAGCATCGCGCCGAAGCGCTTGGTCATGTGCTGCGCAGCGAGCAACGGCGGCGGACCACCCCGGCGACGCGCCGGCGCGATGCCGCTCAAATCAATGGCCGGGTTGAACTTGTCGACTTTCAGCGGCTCGACCGCGCTCATGGCAAGGCCTCGAGCAAGGCGGCGGACGAGCTTACGGCACCAAACACGCCGTTTTGCATCGTCACCATGTTCAAGGCAGCCGCGTGGTTGCCGGCATCGGTCGCGGCGCAGCAGTCGCCCAAAATGATGCACTCATAGCCGCGATCGTTGGCTTCGCGCATCGTCGTGTGCACGCAGACGTCCGTCGTCAACCCGGTGAGCACGATGTTGCGAATGCCGTTCTGCCGCAGAATCATGTCGAGATCGGTGGCGCAGAACGAGCCCTTGCCCGGCTTGTCGATGATCGGCTCGCCAGCGAGCGGGGCTAGCTCCGGGATGATTTCCCAGCCTGGTTCCCCGCGCACCAGCACGCGACCGCACGGGCCCACGTCGCCAATGCCGGGTTGACCGACCCCGCCGTTTTGCAGGACGCGCGAGCGCCAGCGTTTGTTGGCCGGTAGGTCCGACAAATCGGGTCGGTGACCTTCGCGGGTGTGGATGACCTGGTATTGCCCGCGCCGAAAGCGCGCCAAGACTCCGCGAATTGGCTCGATCGTCGCGCGTGCGTTGCTGAGGTCGTAGCCGAGCCCGTCGATGTAGCCACCTTTGCCGCAGAAATCGATCTGCATGTCGATGATGATCAGTGCCGTGTTTTGCGGCCGCAGATCGCCGTCGAACGGCCAGGAGTAGGGCTGAGCGGGGACAAAAGTCGTCATGATTTCGTGGCTCCGTTCCTGGCTTAGCGCTGTGCGGTGAGCTCCATCGGCAAGTCCGCCGACTGCTTGGTCGCCGAGCTTGAGAGCACCATGATCGTCAACGTCAGCGCGTAAGGGGCCGCGTTGAACAAGTAGTAGCCAGACGTGACGCCAACCGATTGCAGCGCTGGTCCGAGCGCGCTGGCGCCGCCGAACAGCAGCGACGCGTACAGGCACCGTACCGGGTCCCAACGCGCGAAGATCACCAGCGCCACTGCCATCAAGCCTTGGCCGCTGGACAGGCCTTCGTTCCAGCTACCCGGATAAAAGAGTGACAGGAACGAGCCGCCGATGCCGGCCAGCACGCCACCCGCCATGGTCGCCAACAACCGCACCCGATTCACGTCGTAACCCATGGCGCGTGCGGCTTCGGCGCTCTCGCCGACGGTGCGCAGGATCAAGCCCCAGCGCGTATTCTTGAGCGCCCAGCGCAAGGCCGGCGCCAGCACGATGCCCAGCAACAGCAGCCCGTTGATCTGCAGGTTGGAGCGAACCTGCGGCACGCTGCTCCAAAACCCGAGCGAAAACGCAGGCAAACGCGGCGCGGTCGGCTGAATCAACGGCTTACCGAGGAAGAAAGACAGCCCGACTCCGAGCAGCATCAGCGCGATTCCGACCGCGATGTCGTTGACGCGCGGGCGACCGCATAGCCATCCGTGAAGAGCACCGAAGAGCGCACCGAGCGCGCCAGCCGCTACGACGCCGAGCCACGCCGAGCCGCTCAGGTAGGAGACGCCGTAGCCACCCATCGCGCCCATCACCAGCGTGCCCTCCAGGCCCAGGTTCACGCGGCCTGACTTTTCGGTCAGACATTCGCCAAGGCTGACGAACAAGAAGGGTGCGCTCACTCTGAGCGCGCCACCCACGACTGCCAGCGGCACACCCCAGGAGCCGAGATCGCTCATGTGGTTGCTCCCTTCGGGGCCGACGTCAGCAGGCGCGAGAACCAGTCGACCTTGCCGCGGTAGGTCTCGCTGGCCAAGATCACGACGAACAGCAGTCCTTGCAGCACGTTGACGGTCGCGTCGGGCAAGTTGCACGTGCGCTGCAGGAGCCCGCCGCTGGCGCTGATGCCGCCGAGCAAGAGCGCGACTGGCAAAACCCCAAGCGGGTTATGACGAGCCAGAAATGCCACCAAAATTCCCGTATATCCGTAGCCCGCCACCAACGATGCGTTGGCCTTGCCGTGCACGGCCGCGACTTCGACCATGCCGGCCAAGCCCGCCGCGGCGCCAGCCAGCGCGCACACCGTGATCAACAGCCGCGGCACGCCGAGGCCGCTGAGCCGAGCCGCACGCGGATTGCCGCCGACGATCCGCGCCGAGAACCCGAACACCGAATGATCCATCAGCAGCCAGGCCAGCACGCAGGCCACGACGCCGTAGAGCAGACCAAAGTGCACGTCGAGGCCAGGCAGGTTACCGAGCATGTTCTGCTCGCCGATGTGCATTGTGGACGGCTTATTCAAACTCTGGGGATCGCGGAGCGGTCCCTCGATCAAATGGTTGCAAAGCGCGATGCCAATGTACGAGAGCAGCAGACTGCTGATCGTTTCGTTCACGCCCCGCTTGGCGCGCAGCGCACCCGCAGCGCCGACCCAAATCCCGCCGAACACCATGCTGGTGATGGCCATGACGGTCAGCACCGCGTACGGCCCCGAGCCACCCATGTGACTCGCCACCGCGGCTGCCGCTACGCCGCCGACGTAGAGCGCGCCTTCGCCGCCAATCACGACCAAGCCGAGCCGCGCCGGCAGCGCTGTACACAAGCCAGTCAGCATCAGCGGAGCAGCACGTTGCAGGCTATTTTGCAGGGAAAACCAGGTACCGAACGCACCGCGGTACATCTGTTCGTACACCTCGAGCGGGTTGGCACCTGCCAACGCGACGAAGCCACCGAAGAGCACTGCCGAGACGAGCACCGAAGCGCTCGGTACGACCAGGCCGTCGAGCAGGGCACCGACACGACCCAGCAAGGCCCGCGTACTCTCGGGCCCCGCATCGGGCGCGCCCACAGCTCCTGGGACTGTGGCGCTGGCGGTCATGCTCGCTCCGTCAGTTGATCGAGCCCTTCACGCCGGCGACCAAGTAGCCCATCTTCTCGAGCTCGATATCGGTCTGCCCACGCTCGGTTCCGGCGGCGATGATCTCCTTGCCAGCGTTGTCTTTCAGCGGGCCCTTGAAGATGACGAGCTTGCCGGCGGTCAACGCTTCCTTGGCGGCGTCGGCCTTGGCCTTGGCGTCCACCGAGACAGCGGCGCCGTACGGCGACATCTTGATGAAGCCCTCTTTGAAGCCACCGCGCACCAGATGCGCCCACGACTGGCCGGCTTTGATCTTTTCGACGTAGTCCTTGTAAACCGCCGCCCAGTTCCATTCGGCGCCGGTCAGGTAGCCTTTGGGGGCGAGCGCGGTTTGATTGGCGTGGTACCCGGTGCTAAAAATGCCGCGCTTTTCTGCAGTCTCAATCACGACCTTCGGCGAATCGACGTGACAGGTCACGACGTCGGCGCCCTGGTCGACCAAGCTGTTGGTGGCTTCGGCTTCCTTCACTGGCAGCGACCAGTCACCGGTGAAGATGACGCTGGTGGTGATCTTCGGATTGACCGAGAGCGCGCCGAGCGTGAAGGCGTTGATGTTGCGCAGCACCTGCGGGATTGGCTTGGCGGCCACGAAGCCGAGCTTGTTCGTCTTACTGGTGAGGCCAGCGACGATGCCGGACACGTACTGCGCTTCGTCGATGTAGCCGAAGTAGCTGCCGACGTTCTTGGGGTGCGTGCCCTCTTTGTACATGCCGCCGCAGTGCAGGAAGACCACGTCCGGGTACTTCTCGGCCATCTTCAGGATGTGCGGGTCGAAGTAGCCGAAAGACGTCGGAAACAGCAGCTTCGCGCCGTCCAGATTGATCATGCTCTCCATTGTCTTTTGGACGTCGGCCGTCTCGGGCACCTTCTCCTCTTCGCGGATCTTCACGCCCATCGCCGCCAGGCTCTTGGCGCCTTCCGCGTGGGCTTGGTTGTAGCCGTAGTCGTCTTTCGGCCCGACGTAGATGAAGCCAACCGTCAGTGCAGAGGCTGGTTTTGCAGCCTCGGGAGCTGCTGCGGCCGCTGACCCCGCCGGCGCCGAACCAGAAGCCGGCTTGTTGCAAGACAGCGTCGAGAGCGCCAAAACGCCCGCCGCGCAGAAGAGAGAGCGACGTGAAGTGAGGAGTGACGTGCGAGTGATCGGCATTGCTCGACTGGTATAGAGAGTCGCGCGTTTCCGTCTTCTTTCCGACGTACGTCGAAACAAACAGTCTGGTGCGGGATGCCACGATCACGATTTTTCACGCGCATTTGCCGTCAAAATCGCAAATCTGACGTCCTAACTCACAAGCAGTATCGATGTTGCGATCCGAAACCTTAGCAACACTTTCAATTAACTCGTAGCGAGGGAATGTCCGCCCACCCCATTGAACTTGCGCGCGGACCACTCGCCGAAACATTCGGCTACGCGCGCTCCAAACAATGCACGAGCGGTGAACATGACGAAAATCCATAGCCACATCCTGGGCGGCGCGGTCGTCCTATCGGGCCTCTTTGCTTCGGAACTGGCACAAGCGCAGGACGCCCCTGCGGCGCCAGCACCACCAGCCGCAGAGGCGCCGCCAGCGCCGCCGCCACCCCCGGCCGCCGACATGGCAGCACCACCGGCACCGATGGCGCCGCCCGCCACCGACATGCCGGCGCCTCCTCCTCCGCCGCCACCCGCCGAAAGTCCCTTCAAGGTCACGGTTGGAGCCGGTTTCCGTGGCGGCCTTCGCTTCCAGAATCAGACGCCAGGCAAGGCGGACAAGCTGAACGATCAGTTTCTGGACGAGCTCAACGTAGAGCTTCGGACCAGCGGCAAGGTCACGGACATCGTCGGTTGGACCGCGAACTTCACCGTCGATGGTCGCTCACGCGCCACCGCGGGCTTCGTAACGGGCGCACCGATCGCCTTCCAGGCCCAAGCGCTCGACCTCGTCGGTCAGCTCGATTTCATGGATGAGTTTCACGTCTGGATGGGCCGCATGCTCACCCCGTCGGATCGCTCCAACTTCAGCGGCGCCTGGTTCATGGCTCCCTGGAACTACTCTGGCGCTCTGCCGAGCGGCTACTTCGGTCCGCGCGGTACCGAAGAAGTTGGTCGCGAAGTCGGCGGCACGGTCTGGGGCGACATCGGCAAAGGCAAGTTCAAGTACTACGTCGGTATCCTCGATCTCGACGGCAACGCCGGTAGCGGCACCAAGGGCTACGCCAGCGAAAACCCGCTCATCTCTACCCGCCTCGCATACGCGTTCGTGGGCAGCGAACCGGGCTTCTACGGCAGCAGCACCTACTACGGCGGGCAAGACATCGTCGCGCTCGGCGCCGGCTTCCAATACCAGAAGGACTACAACTGCACTGCGGGCACTTGGAATTGCGGCCCCGTCGGAGGCAAGGACAACCTAGTCGAGTTCAACGCCGACATTTTGGCGGAGAAAAAGCTCGATCCCGGCGCTGTCGGTATCGAAGCTGCCTACTATCACGAGGGCGGCGACACGCGCAGCTTCAACGATTTCTTCTACGTGGTGCCCAGCTACACGACCGGCGAAATCCTGCCGGCCAAGGGCAAGCTGAACGCTCTGTTCCGTTTCCAGATGGCCAAGACCGGCGAGATGGCGAAGACGACGCACACGGCGTTCGAGCCCAGCGTCGCCTACCTGTTCAAGGACTACTTCGCAAAGATTCAGCTCAGCTACACCTACGCCAAGGCCAAGCCCGAGAGCGGCGAGGCTGCGAAAGCGCAGTTCGTCCAACTCGGTTTCCAGATCCAGCAGTAACACTTGCGCTGCGGGCCGCGCGGCTCCGGGATCTTCGCCGCGCGGCTCGCAGTGTCTTTCGTCTGCCCACTATGATCCCCTGCGGCGCTCCCGTTTCCGGGTTTTGGGTGTCGTAGGGGATCGCCTAGGAGACGCTCAGCATGCCTTCGCGGATGACGAAGGAGACGACGGCTTCTAGGCCTTCGTTTTGGCGGATGCTGGTAAAGACGAACGGCCGCTCGCCGCGCATCTTCTTGGCGTCGCGGTCCATGACCTCCAGCGACGCCCCGACGTGCGGCGCCAGATCGGTCTTGTTGATCACCAAGAGATCGCTCTTGGTGATACCGGGGCCGCCTTTACGGGGGATCTTGTCGCCGCCAGCCACGTCGATCACGTAGAGCGTGAGGTCGACCAGTTCGGGGCTGAACGTCGCCGCTAGGTTGTCGCCGCCGCTCTCGACGATGATCAGATCGAGGTTGGGGTAGCGCTCGTTCAGGCGATCGATCGCGTCAAGGTTGATCGAGGCGTCTTCGCGGATCGCGGTGTGCGGGCAGCCACCGGTCTCGACGCCGACGATACGCTCGATCGGCAGGGCGCCGCTGCGCATCAGAAACTGAGCGTCTTCTTTGGTGTAGATGTCGTTGGTCACGACGGCCATCTCGCAGCGTGAGCGCAAGAGTTTGCACAGCGCATCGACTAGCGCGGTCTTGCCGGAGCCAACCGGACCTGCGATGCCAACGCGAAGCGGACCTTTGCGATTCATGCTTTTCTCCTACGAACGAAATAGCCGTGAGTATTGGGTCTCGTGCAGCGCCGAAAGCAACAGTTGCCCAGGCGTGGTGGAGCTAAGCTCGTCGTCTGGGCGGGCCAACGCCGCGTCGAGGCCGGCAGAAGCCAGCTCGATCAGTTGGCCCAGGACGCGCTGGGCGTCGGTTTGACCGAGCGGAATCAGCCGAGTCGCCGCGCCGACTTGGGCTTCGGCCCACGCAAACGTGTACGAAAGCGCGCCCGGTGCGACCGGCGCGGACCAGGCGACGCTGGCCAGCGCAAAGCTGGTCGCAAGCGTGACGCGCGGGTCCGCTATCCACGGCTCCGCTTGCTCGATGCCCTCGCGGAACAGCAGCCGCGCCAAGGCCGAACCTACCTGGCGCTCTTCGGCGCGCAGCTCGGCGCTGCCGCGAGCCGCAAACAAGTAGTCGTTCCATCGCCGCAGGCCCGCCGCGTCTCGCTCCGAAAACGCGCGATGCAACCGCGCGAAAATCGGCACATCCAAGCTCAAAAGCGACCGCCTCAGCATTCCAGAAATCCACGACATCGCCGAATCGCGGTTGGTCACGTCTCCGAGTGCAACGGCTTGCTCGAGCCCCTGCGAGTAAGCGAAGGCTCCGATCGGCAACGCCGCGCTCGACAGCTGGAACAACCGCATCAAAGCCGTCCCGGAAACTCCGGTCGCGCTCACGTCACTCGAGACTGCCAACTGCCAACTCCTAACCGCCAACTAATCGTGATGATGGTGACCATGACCGTGCTCATGTGAATGACCGTGCCCGTGCTCGTCCTCATGCCCATGCCGATGTCCGCCGCCAGAGTAACCGCCCGCCTCCGGCTCGAACGGACGCTCCACGACGTGCGCGTGCAGCCCGAGCTCGTGGACCAAGCCGTCGAGTACGTGGTCGTGCTGGTAGCTCAGCCTGCCGGGTTCGATCTGCAACGGGACATGCCGATTGCCCAAGTGGTACGCGGCGCGTGTCAGCAGGTGCCGATCGGCCGTTTCGACGGTGGAAAGCAGCTCGGCGCGAGCGCGAATCTCCACGATCAGCGCGCCGTCCTTGGTGGCCAGGCGCTGGCCTTGCTTGAGCGACAAACCGCGCTCGAGCAGCAACCCCACCTCCCCGCCGCCGTCCAGGCGCGCCCGGAGCCGCGCTCGCCGCCGCAGCTCGAACACCAGCGTCAACGAATCGGTGGCTCGCCGCGTGTCGGCGGCGTCGAGCACGACCTCCAGCATTTGCATGGGCGCTTCCATCAGAACAGAAAATACCTCTGTGCGAGCGGCAGCTCAGTCGCCGGTTCACAGACCAAAAGCTCGCCGTCGGCCCGCACCTCGTAGGTCTGTGAATCGACCTCCATCTGTGGGCAGTAGTCGTTGTGAATCATGTCTCGCTTGCGCAGGCCGCGCGTCTGCCGCACTGGCACTAGCCGCCGGGTAAGACCGAGCTCTTTGCCGATGCCGCGCTCCATCGCGACCCCCGAAACGAAATGCACGCACGTCGCCGAGCGCGCGGCGCCGAACGCGCCGAACATTGGCCGGAAGTGCACCGGCTGCGGTGTCGGGATCGACGCGTTCGCGTCACCCATCGGCGCCGCTACGATGAAGCCACCTTTGATGATCATCGACGGTTTGGCGCCGAAGAACGCCGGCTTCCACAGCACCAGATCTGCTAACTTGCCCACCTCGACCGAGCCAATTTCGCGGTTCATGCCGTGAGTGATCGCCGGATTGATCGTGTATTTTGCGATGTAGCGCTTGGCGCGAAAGTTGTCGTTCTGAGCGGAGTCTTGCGGCAAGGCGCCACGCTGCACTTTCATCTTGTGCGCGGTCTGCCAAGTACGGGTGATGACCTCACCGATGCGACCCATCGCCTGCGAGTCGCTCGACATCATGCTGAACGCGCCCTTGTCGTGCAAAATGTCTTCGGCCGCGATCGTCTCGCGTCGAATGCGCGACTCGGCAAACGCGACATCTTCGGCGATGCTCGGGTCCAGGTGGTGGCACACCATCAGCATATCGAGGTGCTCGTCGACGGTATTGACCGTATACGGGCGTGTTGGATTGGTCGACGACGGCAGCACGTTTGGCGCGCCACACGCCTTGATGATGTCAGGCGCATGACCACCGCCCGCGCCCTCGGTGTGAAACGTGTGAATCGTGCGACCCTTGAATGCCGCCAGCGTATCTTCGACGAAGCCTGATTCGTTCAGCGTGTCGGTGTGAATCGCGACCTGGACGTCGTAGTCCTCGGCTACGCGCAAGCAATTGTCGATCGCGGCCGGCGTCGTACCCCAATCCTCGTGCAACTTCAGCCCCACGCAACCAGCGGCAATCTGCTCCACTAAAGCGTCCGGCAGGCTGGCGTTGCCTTTGCCCAGCAGGCCAAAGTTCAGCGGAAACGCCTCGAGCGACTGCAGCATGCGCGCGATGTTCCACGGCCCCGGCGTACACGTGGTGGCGCTGGTGCCAGCAGCCGGCCCGGTGCCGCCGCCGACCATCGTCGTCACGCCGGACATCAACGCTTCCTCGCATTGCTGCGGGCAGATGAAGTGAATGTGCGTATCGATACCGCCAGCCGTAATGATTTGCCCTTCGCCAGCGATCACCTCGGTGCCAGGTCCGATCACGATGTTCACGTTGGGCTGAATGTCGGGGTTGCCGGCCTTGCCGATCGCCGAGATGCGGCCGGCGACGATACCGATATCGGCCTTCACGATGCCCCAGTAGTCGAGGATCAACGCGTTCGTGATGACAGTATCGACCGTGCTATGCGACGCGGCTTGGCCCTGGCCCATGCCGTCGCGGATGACCTTGCCGCCACCGAACTTCACTTCCTCGCCGTAGATGGTGTGGTCGCGTTCGACCTCGATCAAAAGCTCGGTGTCGCCGAGCCGCACGCGATCGCCCTTGGTCGGGCCGTACATTTCGGCGTAAGCGCGCCGGTCGATCGTCCTCACGACACCTCCTCCGGCGGCGGCAGAAACGAGCTTCTCTGGTCCAACTCACCCATAATCGCCCCGCGAAAACCGTAAACTTTTCGAGCGCCTGCGAGCGCACACAGCTCGACGGTGCGCGTCTGACCCGGCTCGAATCGGACCGCGGTGCCGGCGGCAATGTTCAGCCGAAAGCCCCGCGCCGCGCTGCGATCGAACTCGAGCGCGGAGTTGGTTTCGAAGAAGTGATAGTGCGAGCCGACCTGGATCGGGCGGTCACCAGTGTTCGAGACCTCGAGCGTCACCGTGGCGCGCCCGACATTGAGCTCGATCGGCGGTGCGGCAGCGACCAACACTTCGCCCGGGATGCGCCGTCCCGAAGACGGAATTGGTTGGTGCACTGTGACGAGCTTGGTGCCATCCGGGAACGTCGCTTCGACCTGCACTTCCGCGATCAGCTCGGGCACGCCTTCCATTACGTCGGCTTCACTCAGCAATTGGGTGCCGTGCGCCATCAACTGGGCGACTGTCTTGCCATCACGCGCGCCTTCGAGAATAGCGGCGCTGATGTACGCGACCGCCTCGGGATAGTTGAGCTTCAGCCCGCGCGCTTTGCGGCGCTCCGCCAACAGCGCCGCCGTAAACAGAAGTAGTTTGTCTTTTTCGCGCGGTAGAAGCTCCATGCTCCTTTCCGGATAAGCTCACAGCGCCCATCGAGCAAACGGAAAACCCGCCGTCAGACGCAAACGCGCGCGGCACCGCCCAGCCCGACGCAAACGAAACTCGCCCGCAACACGGCGATCACGCACCCGACTCACAGCAACTGGCCTTGCCGAGGCGCCACCCGAGGGAAGGTTCGCCGATTCTCCAGCGTAGTAGTCGAACCTCGTGATAAACGTGCGAGGAAATCCAATTCGAGGAGGGTAACTTGAACAAGCTGCGGTTGTTTGTAGGCGTGGGCGTGGTGTCGAGTGTCGTCGTGCTGGGGGGCGTTTCCCCGGCGCACGCCGAAGGCTTCGAGCTGGGAGCCCGAACAGGCTACGGCATTCCACTGGGCAAGGCCGTCGACCAGGGCACGAACAACGACCTCTCGGACAGCATTTCGGGGATGATCCCGCTGCAGCTCGACGTCGGCTACCGCGTGATCCCGAGCCTGATGGTCGGCGGTTACGTGATGTACGGCTTCGGCTTCACGGGTGACGCGCTCTCCAAAAGCTGCGACAGCTTGCAGGGACTTGGCGCGACCGATGTCAGCTGCGGTGTGCATGACGTGCGTCTAGGCATTCAGGCCCAGTATCACATACTACCCAAAGGCAGCGTGGACCCTTGGGTTGGCGCTGGCATCGGTTACGAATGGCTCACCTT
This sequence comes from Polyangiales bacterium, assembly GCA_038252755.1. GTDB lineage: Bacteria > Myxococcota_A > Polyangia > Polyangiales > Polyangiaceae > PMG-095. Next base: position 171,877 of record JBBSAB010000004.1, read on the forward strand.
TGGGATCGACATCTCGAACGCTGGTCAGTCCAGCAACGTGTCCTCTACGGGTCATGGCTTCGAGTTCATCAACCTGCAAGGTGGCGCGGATTTTTCGGTCGCGCCGGGGTTCGGGCTCGGACCGTTTCTGTCGCTGTCCGTCGGCCAATACAGCAAGTCGTCGAGCTCTTGCGACGGCAGTGGGTGCGACGGCTTGAACACGAGCAGCCGAGACATCGACAAGAAGGCCCTTCACCAGTGGCTAACGCTCGGCGTCCGCGGCACTTTCGTGCTGTAGATACCTAAGTCGCCCAAATCCGCGGCGGCACGGCGTCGCGGCCAACGATCACGGGTCTGAGCACCTGCCAGGCCCGGATCAGCGACGCGCGGACGCCTTCGACGTTCGGGCCGAGCGCGCGCACGACCAGCAGGTCTTGAAGTGACGTGACGCTGGACAGTCCCTGAGCGGGGTCGCCCAGCGCCTCGCGAACGCGCTCGACCAGCTCCGCCGTGATTTTTCCGTCGCCAGGCACGGCGTACAGGTTGGCCACCACCGGCTCCCCACGCAGCGCGAACGCGCTGTCGAGTAGCTCACCGTGCCCCAAGTCGAACGATTCGATCAAAAGCGGGGTCTCACCGCGGAAGATCTCGAAGTGGGCAACGACGCGACCGGCGCCGAAGGTCTCGCCGCGCGCCGGCATGCCGTAACAGGCGATGTCCCAGCCGAGGAAGGCCGCTTCCGGCGCGAGCACGACGCGCGTCGAGACCAACGCCTGCGCCGCCGAAAAGGCCAACGTTTCGCTCGGCAGCCACTCGAGCCGGGCACCTTGCCCGAGCTGCAATTGATTCGAGATTTCGGCGAGCGCGCCTTGCGACCGATAGAGCTTTTGCGCGGCTGGCGTCGTCAGCAGCACCTGCGCGCCCGCCCCCAACTCGACGCGCGTCTCTAGCCGATCGCCGCCGACCACGCCGCCGGGCGGATGCAGCAGGTAGATGTGCGGGCACTCGGGCCCTTCGGGCTTGAGCACGCGCTGGATGCGCAGCGGGCCTTCGTGGGACGAGCGCGTCAGCTGCGTGCCGTGCTCGGTCTGGTTCAGCTCGAGCGAGAGCCGTCCGAGCCAGCCCGAGCCAGCCGTCACCCCAGCACGTCCGCGAACGTGTAGCGCTTGGCCGGCTTGCCCGCCAAGAACCGCGCCGCTGCCAAGGCGCCATGCGCGAACACGTCGCGATTCGACGCGCGATGCGTGAGCTCGAGCCGTTCGCCGAGACCGAATAGGTACACCGTGTGATCCCCCACGACGTCGCCGCCGCGCAAGCCATACACGGCCATCTCTTCGTTGGTGCGCGCGCCCACGTCGCCGCTACGGCCGTGGATTTCGCGCAACTCAGAGCGCGCAGCGCGGGCAGCTTCAGCCAGCCGCTTGGCGGTGCCCGAGGGCGAATCGACCTTTTTACGGTGATGAACCTCGGTGATTTCGACATCGAAGCCCGGGCCCAAGCGCTTGACGGCTTGCTCGACGAGCTCGGCCAGCACCTGCACGCCCAGGCTCATGTTCGGCGCCCACATCACCGGCACCATCTGCGCGGCGCGATCGAGCGCCCGTTTTACAGCTTCGTCGATGTTGGTAGTGCCACTAACGACGGCGATCTTTTGGCGCGCCGCCACCGACAGCAGCGACGGCACCGCGGATGCCCGCGAAAAATCGATCACTACGTCTGCACCCAACAGCCCCGACGCAATATCGGCGGTCGTCACCACGCCGAGCTGGCCGATACCGGCCAATTCGCCAATGTCTTTGCCGAGCCCCGGATCCTCATCCGAACAGATACCGCCGACGATTTGCACGTCGGTCGAGGCGTGAGCCAGCCGCGCGATCGCCAACCCCATGCGACCAGTAGCGCCAAAGAGTGCGAGTCTCATTGGGCCTCGAAGGTCTTGAGCAGCTGAGTCAGGTTTTGCTTGCAGGCCTGCGTCGCTTCGACGATCGGCAGGCGCACGCTGTCGTGCATCATGCCCTTCATCGCCAGCGCGGCCTTGATCGGCGCCGGGCTCGGCTCGGTGAAGAACGCGCGATGTAGCGGATATAGCCGCGAATTCTTGCGTTCGGCGTCGGCGAACCGACCGGCGAGCGCGTCCGCCACCACCTCGCCCACCTGGCGCGGGTACAGGTTGCTAGTGACGCTGATCACGCCCTTCGCGCCGACGGCCATCATCGGCAACGTCAGTGGATCATCGCCGCAAAGGTCGACGATTCGGCCGCGCGCTTTACCGATCAGCTCCTGGCAATACAGCACATTGCCCGACGCATCCTTGATTCCGACCACATTGGGGCACGCATCCAACACGCGCAGCAACGTATCGACCGAGAGCTCGACGATGTGACGACCCGGCACGTTGTAAACGACGACCGGCCCCGAGACAGCCTTGGCGATCTCGGTGATGTGCCGAAACAAGCCCTCTTGTGACGGCTTGTTGTAATACGGCATGACGATCATTACAGCGTCAGCGCCGGCTTCGAAGGCGGCCTTCGACGCCTCGATGCTCTTCTTGGTGTTGAACGAGCCACTGCCCGCCACCACCGGGACGCGCCCGTTGGCGAAGCGCACCGTGCGCGCAATCAGCTCGCGCTGCTCCGAGTCGCTGAGCGTCGGAGATTCCCCCGTCGTGCCGCACGGGACGAGCCCGTTGATGCCGCCGTCGATCTGCTGAGCAAGAAGCTTCTCGTATGCCTCGAAGTCGATGCTCGAACCATCAGCAGAAAACGGCGTCACGAGCGCCGTGTAGACACCTTGAAGCAGAAGCGGCATGGCAGCGTGTTTGTCGCGTAAGCGCACGGGATGCAAGGACGTACGCGGCCCGCCAAGCCGAAACTGGCGTAAAAAGCCGATGATTGCTCCCCAAAAGTGCCCCAGCTGCGCTCTTGACCGCGCGTCGTCCCTCGGTACTATCGAAAGTCCCTCTCCTCATGACGTCGATTTTTCCCGGCAGGCGGACCGCCATCTCGATTCCGTCGGATCGGCCGCTGGCGTCGGGGCCGCCGTGTCTCGTCATCATCTCCGGCGGTGACATGGGTCGGCGCTTCGAGCTCGGCCCGCAGGAGGTGTCGATCGGCCGCGGCGACAACTGCACGATTTGCGTCTCGACCGACCAGGTAAGCAGGAAGCACGCCACCGTGCAGCACATCTTGGGCCGCTACTACATCGTCGACATGCGCTCGACGAACGGCACCTTCATCAACGAGCAGAAGGTAGAGCGCGCCAAGCTGATGGACGGCGATCAGATCCGCGTCGGCAAGACGGTGCTGAAGTACACCGAAAGCCACGTCGAGCAGCGCTATTTCGAGCACGCGTTCAACCTGGCTAGCATGGATGCGTTGACCGGCGCTTTCAACAAGCGCTACTTCGACGAAACGTTCGACAAGGAAACGCAGCGCGCCCAACAAACCAGCACACCGCTGTCGATCGTGCTGTTCGACATCGACCACTTCAAGAAGATCAACGACACGTTTGGGCATCCGGCGGGTGACGCAGTACTGAAGAACGTGGCCGGCGCGGTCGCGGCGCAGCTGCGCGAGGGCGACGCGCTGTTTCGCGTCGGCGGCGAAGAATTCGCGTTGATGCTGGCAGCCACCCAGCGCGACCTGGCCGTACAGGCTGCGGAAGCCGTGCGCCAGCTGATCGAGTCGCTGGTCACCGACTTCATGGGCGCGAAAATCACGGCGACATTGAGCTTGGGCGTCGCCGAGCTCGGCCCGAGCGAAGAGCCAGCCAAGCTGTACCAGCGCACCGACGAGCTGTTGTACGCGGCCAAGCGCGGCGGGCGTAACCGCGTCGTGGCCTAGCCCAGCGACGCTTCGAGCTAGCGGCGCCGAAAACAAGCCATGAAATAGCCGTCGGTGCCGTGAATGCCGGGCAAGAGTCGCAGCGAGCTTTTGCCTGCGACGAGCTCGGGCGGCAATTCCGGTGCGTCGAACAACGCCGGCTCGAGCACGTCGGCGACGCGCACAACGACCGCCTCACACTCGGCTTCGAGCACCGAGCACACCGCGAACAGCACCGTGCCGCCCGCCCGCGCGCGTGACGCCGCGGAGCGCAAGATGGTCTCCGATAGCTCGCCTAGCCGAGCCGGATCCTCCGGCTTCAGCCGACGCATGATCTCGGGACGACGGCGCAAAGTCCCGGTGCCGCTGCACGGCGCGTCGACCAGCACGCGGTCGAAATCGTCGGGCAAGCCGCCCTGACCGACGCTCCAATCCACGGCGCGTGTTTCGATTGCCGGTAAGCCCAGACGCGCGGCCTCTTCGCTTAGCGCCTGCAGCTTCTCTGGGTACAGATCGCTCGCGACCAATTTGCCGTCGCCCAGCCGCTCCGCGATCAGCGTCGATTTTTGTCCTCGGCCTGCGCAGGCGTCGAGCACCTTATCGCCAGCACGCACGCCCAAGCCCAGCCCGATGGCCTGTGCGCCCTCTTCTTGAACCGTGAACGCGCCCTCGGCAAAGCCGGGCTTTTGCCGTGGATCGCCCTCGCCGCGCACAAGTCGCGCGACCGGCGAAACGCTCCCGCGCGCCAGCTCCCGCAGCCATTCTGGCTCGTCTTTGCCCTGCCGTAGCCGAAGCCCGCTGAATGCGTCGGCAGTAATGAGCCCAAGCGCCTGCTCTTCGCCAACCGAGCTGACCAGCGCTGCCCAAAGCCACTCGGGTACCGACTCGCGTAGCGCTTGAGCCTGCGTGAGCTTCTCCCCAGTTTTGGCGAGCTTCCGCAAAACTGCGTTCGCGAAGCCGGCGACGCGCGGACCGCGCTCGCGCTTTACGCCGTTGACGGCCGCATCGACCGCCGCAAAGGCCGGCACGCGATCGAGCAGCAAGATTTGATACGCGGCGACCAGCAGCTGCGACAGCACGCGCTCGTCCGCGACGCCGCGCGGCGCGTGAACGTACAGCCTCGTGCGCAGCGCTGGCTCGGTGCGCATCGTGCCGTACGCCAACTCGGTCGCCAGCGCACGCTCGCGCGAGTCGAGCTGCGGATGTCGACGCAGCTCGGCGTCGAGCGCCGCTGCCACGTAGGCTTCGTCGACGAGCACGCGCTCGACGACCTTGGCCGCAATCGTGCGGGCGTTTGGCTGCCAGGGCGCCTTCTGCGGCACCGGAGCCGTCGGTTTCTCAGCCAGAGCTCACTCCAATCTGTCCACGAATCACGTCCCAACGCTTCTCGACGTCGTTCTTGAAAGCCATCGCCATCAACCCAAACAGGATCGCCATACCGATGATGTGCGCGATCTCGCGCGTGCGCAGCGGCAGAGGCTTGCGCAGAGCGCCTTCGATCGCAAAGAACATCAGGTGGCCGCCATCTAGCACTGGCACGGGCAGCAGGTTCAAAAGACCCAGATTGATGCTAAGCAGGGCCATTACCCAGACGAAGCTGTCGGCGCCTTTCCGACCTTCTTCGCCCGCCACTTCGTAAATTGCGATCGGGCCCGACAGCGATTTCAGGCTGAGTCGGCCCTGGAGCAGCCGCACCAGGCACACCAGCGTGAAGCGCGTGACCTCGACCGTCTCCTCTACCGCCTTGGTGAACGCATAGCGGATTGGCGTCGGGTGCTCGACGCGCGCTTCCGCCGCGAGCGGGATCCACTGCTTCTGCGGGAAGATGTAATACGAGCGGGTCTGGCCGCTGTCGTCGCGATAATCTTCGCGGCGGATCTGAAACGTGCCGCTGCGTACGCGACCGTCGCGCGCCGCTTGATAGTCGAGCTTGTGCTGCTTGTCCGGCGCCGCTTTGACGCGCTCGCAGAACGTGTACCAAGCCGGCACCGGCTCGTCGTCGAGGCGCAGGATCTTGTCACCTGCCCGCAGACCCGCTTTGTAGAGGTACGAATCGGGCGGCACGATCGCCAAGTATAGATCGGCCAGCTCGATGCCAGCGCGCTCGAACAGCGTGCTGCCTGAGGGATCCGGCGTCAGCGCCACCACGCCGGACTCGAAGACGGCCATGTCCGCCAAGCCGCCAAGCGCGTCGGGCACGCCCACCGGGCGCAGGTACGTGACGGGCAACGTCTCGCCAGCGTTCTCACTCAGCGCGTTGGTCAGATCCATGAAGCGCCGCACCGGCATGCCACCGACGTTGGTGATCACGTCGAAGGTGCGCAGGCCCGCGCGGTACGCTGGCGAGTCGGGGTTCGGCACGCCGATCACCGCGGCCGGCGCACTCGGCAAGATGCCCAACGTGCCGACCCGCTGCTGCGGTAGATCGAGCCCGCGCGTCTTGACGTCTTCGTGGCGCTCGACGGTTTCTTCGGTCGTGACCTCGACCTCGACGTGGCGATTGTCGCGAAAAACCTTGAGCTTCAGCGTCTTGGCCGGGCTGCTGCTGATGATGCGCTTGACCTCGTCGAACGTGCCGACCTCCTGCCCGTCGATCGACATGATGCGATCACCGGGCAGCAGTTTGCCTTCGGCCGGGTGGTTCGGCAGCACGATGCCGATCGTCGGCGGCAAGAACGGTCCGTCGCCGACGAACACCGCGAAGTAGAGCAAGACCGGGAAGATCAGGTTCATGACTGGCCCCGCCAGTACGATCACCAAACGCTTGAACACCGGCAGCGACTCGAACGTACGCTTGCGATCTTCCGGCAACACGACGTCGACCTTGGACGCTTCGAGCATCTGCACGTAGCCGCCGAGCGGCAACAGCGAGATGCAGTACTCGGTCTCGCGCCCGCGCAGCTTCAGCAGCTTCGGGCCGAAGCCCAAGCTGAAGGTGAGCACCTTCACCCCGAACGCCTTGGCGAACAGGAAATGCCCCAGCTCGTGAATGAAGATCAGCGAGCTGACGAGGATGACGAAGTAAAGGAGATCCATGCACGGGGGCCCAGGCGGGGCGGCGCTCTTCGTGGAGCAAGACACCCAAAACCGTCGGGCCGAAAACTAACGCGGAGCGGACGCTAGCACCGCCCAATCGAGCCGCAAAACGCGCGGGCAAAGTCGGCGTAACATGCGCGAATCATGACCGGCTCCACCACCAGCGAGCGCGCACAGAGCGCGCGAGCATCTGAAATCTCACTCAATCAACTGATGCTGCCCGAGCACGCCAACGCGCTCGGCAACGTGCACGGCGGCGTGATTATGAAGATGGTGGACGAAGCCGGCGCGATCGCCGCCATGCGCCACGCGCAGAAGCCGTGCGTCACGATCGCGATCGACTCGATGACGTTCAAGCAACCGGTCCACGTCGGCGACCTGATGCTGTGCAAGGCGCGCGTCACCTACGTCGGCCGCAGCTCGATCGAAGTACAAGTGCTGGTGCACGCCGAGAACTTACTGACGCGCGCCGTCACGCACACCAACTCCGCGTTCCTCGTCTACGTCTCGCTCGGCAACGACGGCAAGCCCGCCGGCGCTCCACCGCTCTTGCTCGAGACGGACGAAGACCGCGCCTTCGCCAACGCCGGCACCGAACGTCAACGCCACCGCACCGGCCGCTGACTTGAGCTGCGAGCTGCGAGCTGCGAGCTGCGAGCTGCGAGCTGCGAGCTGCGAGCTGCGAGACGAGGCAACAGGAAGGCGGGAAGGCGGGAAGGATTTGATTGTTCGAGAGGTGCAGTGACCGCAACGAGTCGTGCAGACGCCGGCTAGGGGCCGAGCGGATCTAAACCCCAAAAATCTTCCCGCCTTCCCGCCTTCCTGTTGATTCCCCCGACCCCACGCTGGGGGGAAGACGACGGTTTCAAGCTCGGCGCGACGGATCAGGCCGTATTTTCCTCGTATTTTCGAATAGTTACGTTACGTAGCATGCACAAAGCGGGGGTTGCGACTACGTTCCCGGCCACATCACATGCTGACCTGGGTAGCCAAGAAGCTGTTCGGCACTTCTAACGAGCGCGCCGTGCGGCGCATGCAGCCGATCGTCAACGCCATCAACGCTCTCGAGCCGAAGATGCAGAAGCTCTCTGACGCAGAGCTGCAAGCCAAGACCGCGGAGTTCAAAGGGAAGCTCGACAACGGCGCTACGTTGGATGATCTCCTAGTCGAGGCGTTCGCGGCGTTGCGCGAAGCTAGCAAGCGCGTGCTCAAGATGCGCCACTACGACGTCCAGTTAATGGGCGGCATGGTGCTGCACAAAGGCTCGATCGCCGAGATGCGCACCGGTGAAGGTAAGACGCTGGTCGCTACCCTGCCCGTCTACTTGAACGCGCTCGAAGGCAAGGGCGTGCACCTGATCACGGTCAACGACTACTTGGCCACGCGCGACGCCGAGTGGATGGGCCGCGTCTACAAGTGGATGGGCCTCAGCATCGGCACGATCGTCAACCAGCAAGAAGACTGGGTGAAGCGCGCCGCGTACAAGAGCGACATCTGCTACGGCCAGAACAACGAATTCGGCTTCGATTACCTGCGCGACAACATGAAGGACTCCGCGCTCGAATACGCGCAGCGTCCGCTCAACTTCGCGATCGTCGACGAAGTCGACTCGATTCTGATCGACGAAGCGCGCACGCCGCTGATCATCAGCGGCACCGCCGAGGCCGCCAGCGAGAAGTACAAAACGCTGAACGAGGTCGTGACGCGGCTGAAGAAGGACGAGCACTTCAACGTCGATGAAAAGGGCTTCAGCGCCACTTTGACCGACGAAGGCGTGGAAACCGTCCAGAAGGTGATCGGCGTCAAGAACCTGTACGACCCGGTCAACGTGCAGGCGCTGCACATCCTGAATCAGCTGTTGCGCGCCCACGCGCTGTACAAGCGCGACCAGCACTACATGGTCTCGCCCGACGCCAAGATCCTGATCATCGACGAGTTCACCGGCCGCGTGTTGTCCGGCCGCCGTTGGAGCGACGGTCTGCACCAAGCCGTCGAGGCCAAAGAGAACGTGCGGATCCAGGAAGAGAGTCGCACGATGGCGACGATCACTTTCCAGAACTTGTTCCGCATCTACAAGAAGCTCGGCGGCATGACCGGCACCGCGCAGACCGAAGCCGCGGAGTTCTCGTCGACCTACAAGCTGGACGTGGTCGAGATCCCGACCAACAAGAACGCCGTCCGCAACGACGACCACGACGTCGTGTACAAGAGCGAGCGCGAGAAATTCAGCGCGCTGACCCGCGACATCGTCGAGCACCACAAAGAGGGTCGCCCGATCCTGGTCGGCACCACCAGCGTCGAGAAGAGCGACGCGATCAGCCGCATCCTCAAGAAGAAGAAGATCGAGCATGCGGTGCTGAACGCCAAGCACCACGAGAACGAAGCCTTCGTCGTCGCGCAGGCCGGTCGCAAAGGCGCGATCACAGTCTCGACCAACATGGCTGGCCGCGGCACCGACATCATGCTCGGCGGCAACCCGGAGATGATCGCAAGGCTCGATTTCAAGAAGCAGAGCCGCGACCCCGACGCCGAGCCTGAAGCGTTCGCCGAGTTGGTCAAGCAGTCCGAAGTCGACTGCAAGATCGAGCACGACGAGGTCGTCGAGATGGGCGGCCTGCACATCATCGGCACCGAACGCCACGAATCGCGCCGCATCGACAACCAGCTGCGCGGCCGCGCTGGTCGTCAGGGTGACCCGGGTTACAGCAAGTTCTACCTGTCGCTCGAAGACGACTTGATGCGCATCTTCGCCGGTGATCGCGTCAAGAACTTGATGGATCGAATGGGCATGCCCGACGACGAGCCGATCGAGCATCCGCTGGTCACGCGCAGCATCGAGAACGCGCAGCGCAAGGTCGAAGAGCGCAACTTCGACATCCGCAAGAATCTGCTCGAGTACGACGACGTGATGAACGCACAGAGGAAGACGGTGTATTCACTCCGTCAGCAGCTGCTGCTTGGTCGTTACGCGCCGGAAGAGGTCGACGACACCGGCAAGCTCACCGGCGACACCCGCAAGATCGACCTGAACGACGCCGTCAAAACCGATGTGCTGCCGTTAGTCGCGCAGCTGGTCGGCTTGTGCTGTGACCCGCCGATTTCGCCGACCAAAGAAGGCGACAAGTACCTGCCGTTGACGGCCAAGGACTTCGAATCGCTGGAAAAGATCGTCGAGCTCGAGACGCTGCAGACCGAGGTCTACAACAAGTGGGGCGTGAAGCTCGACTTGGAGGGCCGCAAGAACCCCAAGCCGCTCATCATCTACGAGGAGCTGGCCGAGCTGGTCCCGCAAGGCCTGTCGGAGCAGCGTGAGCGCGTGCTCGACCTGATCGATCGCGTGCTGTCGGCGATGGTCGAGGAGAGCTGCCCCGAGAACAAGCCGCCCGAGGACTGGGACTGGAAGGGCATCAACGCCGCGTTCAAGGAGCATTTCCAGCAAGATCTGCCGACCGAAGCTCACGAGCTGGGCGATCCGAGCATGCTGGTGCGCGAGCTGTACAGCCGCGCCGAAGAGATCTACCTCGCGCGCGAAAAAGAGGTCGGCGTCGAGTTGTTCATGCGCATCTTCCGCTTCGTCTACACGAAGCAGATCGACGACGCGTGGGTCGAGCACCTCTCCAACATGGAGCACTTGCGCGACGGCATCGGGCTGCGCGGCTACGGCCAGCGCGATCCGAAGAACGAGTACAAAAAAGAGGGTTACAACCTATTTTTGAACATGATGGCCAAGGTGTCGAGCACCGTCTTGGTTCAGTTGTTCGAGGTTCAGATCCAGCGCCAAGAGGACATCGCGGCGCTCGAAGCCCAAGAGCATGCGCGCCACCATGCCGAGCTCGAGGCCGCGGTCGCGCGTCACCCGGGCGAAGAAACCGACGATCCCGTTGCGGCGTTGGCGCAGATGCAGCGTATCGCAGCTGGCCAGGGTCCGACGCCGTCGTCGCCCCCGCCCGCTCGCGCAGCCGCGCGCATCGGTCGCAATGATCCGTGCCCGTGCGGCTCGGGTCAGAAGTTCAAGAAGTGCCACGGCGCCCTGCTCGAAGAAGAAGGCGCGAGCGACGACGAGCCCGAAGAAGAGCAGCCGCGGGCGTGATCGAGGTCGAGGGGCTGACCAAGGACTACGGCACCGTCCTTGCGGTGCGCGATGTCTCGTTCTCGGTTGGTCGTGGCGAGGTCGTGGGCTTCTTGGGGCCGAACGGCGCCGGCAAGAGCACAACCCTGCGTATCCTGGCCGGCTTCCTCGGCGCGAGCAGCGGCAAGGTCACGGTCAACGGCCACGACATCACCGAAGCGTCGCTGCTCGCGCGCGCTTCGCTCGGCTACATGCCCGAATCAGCCCCGCTCTACCCAGAGCTAAGGGTGCGAGAATACTTGGAATTTCGCGCGCGGCTCAAACGTGTCCCGCGCGCCCGTCGGCGTTCGAGCATCGAGCGTGCGCTCGAGCGCGCCAACCTGAAGGACGCCGCCGACACGACGATCGGGCACCTCTCGAAGGGCTTTCGTCAGCGCGTGGGGCTGGCTGATGCGCTGGTCGCGGATCCACCGCTGCTGATCTTGGACGAGCCGACTGCCGGACTCGATCCGAACCAGGTGCGCGAGGTGCGCGCGCTGATCAAGGAGCTGGCGACCGACCACACCGTGCTGCTCTCGACGCACATCCTGTCCGAGGTGGAGGCGACTTGTCAGCGCGCGCTGGTCATCGATCGCGGTCGGCTGGTAGCGCAAGGCACCTTGGAGGAGCTGTCGCGCGGGCGGCGCTCGGCGGCGCTACTGGTCGTCGCGCGGAACGCCGACGGACGCGCGTCGGTTTTCCTGGGTGAGCAGCCGGGCGTTACCGAGATCGAGACGCTCGCCGGCGTGGCGCTCGCCGACGGCTACGCTCGCCTGCGCGTCGTCTTGGCCGAAGGCGAAGCCGCGCTGAGCGCCGGCCCACGGCTGCTGCGCGCCCTCGTGACGGCAAACATCGAAGTCGCCAGCCTGGCCCCCGAAACCGCCAGCCTCGAACAAATCTTCGCCGAGCTAACGCGCGACGACTCCAACGAGGCCCCGTGAACGGCTCGAGATTTTTTCACAGGGAGGATGGGAGGACGGGAGGAACGGGAGGTTTTTGTTTGATCGAGCCGTGCGGTGTCGAACGACGACGGCGCGGTCATCGTTCGACATCGTGCGGCTCAGGACCCCGAGAATCTCGCCTCGCGTACCGGGGACTCTCGGCTGGCTCCGGTTTCGCGGAGTGTTTGCCATGAGTGGGTTTTGGGCGATTTTGCGGCGCGAGATGCTCAGCCTTTGGGTGACGCCGCTGGCTTGGGTGTTGCTCGGCGTGTTCTTGCTGCTGCAGGGCGGGATTTTCTATTCGATCATCGCGCACTTCGCGAGCTTCACGGACTTGTCCGTCGACGAGGGGCCGCTCGGCGCGTACTTCGGGCAGAACTCGGTCTTCTTGTTGATGACGCTGCTCCTGGTTTGTCCGGCGCTCAGCATGCGGCTGTTGGCCGAGGAGCGCCGTAGCGGCACGATTGAGGCGCTGATGACGGCGCCGGTTGGCTCGGCGGGCGTCGTGCTCGGCAAGTACGCGGCCGCGCTCATTACCTACACGCTGATTTGGATCCCGACAGTGCTGTACGTGGTCATCCTGAGGAAGACTGGCAACGTCGACTGGCTGGTCATGCTGTCTAGCTACTTGGGACTGTTCTTGGTCGGTGCGCAGTACTTGGCGATCGGCATTCTTTCGAGCTCGCTCTCGAAGAGCCAATTCGTGGCGCTGTTGATCACGGTGCTGATTCAGTTCGGGCTGTTCGTGCTCGGCATTGGCGAATACATCTTCGACCCGGGCGTTTTCCACGACGTTTGCTCGTACGTGTCGCTGGCCGGGCACATGGAGGATTTCTCCAAGGGCATCGTCGATACGCGACGCTTGCTGTACGACGCCACCAGCGCGCTTTTCTGCCTATTTTTGACGGTTCGGGTCGTGGATTCGTGGAGGCGCGCGTGAAGGTCCGCGGCGCCTTGCCGTGGTTGGGTGTCGCCGCCGCGACGCTGTTGGTCGTCAACGTGAACGTGTTGGGCGCCCGTTGGTACAAGCGCTGGGATTTCACGTCCGACAAGCTGTATTCGTTGTCGCAGCCAACACGCGAGCTGCTCGGCGGCTTGCAGCAGCCGGTCGACGTCAGCGTGCTGTTGAGCAAAGCCGATCCGCTCTTGGTGAGCGTCCGCCACATGCTCGAAGCTTACGGCGCCGTGACGCGCCAACTGCGCGTCACCTACGTCGACCCGGATCGGAGCCCGGCCGAATTCCTGGCGCTGCAACAGAAGTATCAGATCTTGGCCGGCAAGGCCGACGACGGTCGCATCATCACCGACGCGGTGATCGTGATGGCTCAGGGCGACAAGCACTGGTTCGTCACATCTGACGAGCTGGTCCATTTCGACGAAGAGTCGGGACGGTCCCGGCCGGCGCTCGAGCAAGCGCTGTCGAGCGCGCTCGACAACGTGCGCCGCACCGACAAGGCCAAGCTTTGCTTCACCACCGGACATCGCGAACCGACCCTCGACGACGCCGGTCCCGAAGGCCTGACTGAGCTCAAACAGCGGCTTTTGAAGAACAATTACGAGCCCGTCAGCGTGGACGCGACCTCGCCCAAGGCCAACTACGCGGATTGTGTGGCGGTCGTGGTGCCGACGCCCGAGCTCGAATTCGGGACTGACGAGGCGCGGCGGCTCGGCGACTACGTGCGCGGCGGCGGCAGCGCGCTCTTGCTGCTCGGCCCTACGCTCGGCGATTCGTCACGGATCCGCGGCACCGGCCTCGAATCGGTGTTGGAGCTAGCGAGCGTCAGCGTTGGACGCGACGTCGTGTTCGAAGAAGACGAGGCGCAACGCCTGCCGCGCGGCTCCGGCGAGCTGTTCTTTGCCAAGCTTCGCCCCCACGCGATCACGCGCGGCGTGCTGCACGAAGACGACAAGCTTTCTTCGCGCGTGCTGGTCGTTCAGGCGCGCTCGGTCGGCACCAGCGGCGGCGCGACACTGCTGATGGAGTCGAGCGCTAACGCGCTGGCGCTGAAAGACTTGCACGCGCTCGGCGACGCAACCAAGCCGGAGGACGCCGCACAAGGCACCGAGCACAAGAGCTTTGGCCTGGCCGCTGCCCGCGAGCTGCCCGCGACGGCGGGTAGCTCGGCCAGCCACGGCGCGCGGTTGTTCGTGACTGGAGCCAACAATCTGGCCTGGAATCGCAACTTTCAGGATCCGTCTTTGTACGGCAATCGACGCCTGATCGAGAACGCGATCAGCTGGGCGGCTGCACGCCCGAGCATGCTCAGCGTGCCAGAAAAGCCGGAGCGCGAGGTCGGTCTGTCGTTGAGCGAGGACTCGCTCGGTGAAGTGCTGCGCTACGTGCTCTTCTACATGCCGGCGGCGGCTGGGTTGATCGGCGGGTTCGTACTGTTGCGACGCCGCAACGTCGAGCGTCAGTCGCGTCAGGGCGGCGCGTCGGCTGCCGGCGGGACACCGAGCTGACATGCGCCGGCAGTTGCTCGTGAACGGCGCCTTGTTGGCGCTCGCGCTCGGCACGTTGGGCGTAGTCTGGGCGACTCGCGAAGCGCCGACGACGGCCGAGCGTGCGTCGCGCAAAGACAAGCTGTTCCAAAGCTTCCGCAGAGAAGCGATTTCTCGGCTCGTGCTCTCCGCAAGCGGCCAAGAGCTGGTGCTCGAGCCGAGCCGTGGCGCGGACGCCGGTGACTTCCGGATCGTCAAACCGTGGCCGGAGCGCGCCGACATCGCGAGCGTCAACCAGCTGCTCGGCTCGCTCGAACTGGCCTCGGCGCTGCGGGCGGCCGACGGCGTCTCGAACGAGCAGGCCGGACTAAACGGTTCGGCGCTGCGGATCCGGCTAGATATGGCCGACAAATCGCAGACTGTCACGCTGGGCGGACCGGCTCCGTCCCCGGCCGGCGCGCGCTACGCCGAGGTGCAAAGCGACGGCACGTCGAAGCGCTACGTGGTGAGCCAGGGCGTCGCGACCGAGCTGTCGATGCCGTTCGACAAGTTCCGCGAATCGCGACTGCTCGAGTATGGCCGCCGTGAGATCCGCCGCATCGAGGTTGGCGAAGGCGTGTCGCACACCGCCCTCGACCTGGGCGAGCACGGCGCCCTCTACACCTTCAAGAACGGTGAGCACGGGCTCGCCAGCCACGTGTTTACCGAGCGCCTACTGACCGCGCTGTCGCGCCTCACCACCGAGCAGTTCGTCGAGCTCGACCAGGCGCGCGAGGCGTTGAAGCACAGCCCGTGGTCAGTCGGTCTCACGCTGGTCGACAAAGCGATTGCGCCGATCACGCTCGGCTTCACCAACGCCTGCCCGAAGGACGCGTCGCTAGCGCTGGTACTGCGCGAACAGCCGGGAAAGCCGCCGCGCGCCGGCTGCATTCCGCAAGAGATTGCGCAAGCCTTCTCCGTCAATTTCGACGAGGTGCGCGTGACGGCACCGTTCGCGGCGCGAACGGACGAAATCGAGGAATTGCGCGTCGTGCGGGGCGCGCAAAAGCTTGAGCTGGCGCGCAAAGACAAAGCCTTCGTGCTGCGCGCACCGTCCAGCAGCGAAGTGCCGCTCGACGCCGGAAACGCGCGAATTTCGGCGATCACCGACGCTCGCGGCGAGCGCCAGGACAACCCCAACCTGGCCCAGCTCGGGCTAGAGCCAGCGGTGGGCGAGCTTTCGATCCAAATCGCCGGCGCCGACGAGGCCTCGCACCGCTCCGAACACGTGCTGGTCGGAAAACCGCGCCGCGACGGCAGCGTGTGCGTCAAGCGCAGCGCCGACAACGTCGTGCTGTGCTTCAGCGCCGAAACCGCGCGCGCGTTCGAGCCGGACGCGACGCTGCTCAAAGGCCTCACGCTTTTCAGCTTCGCACCCTCGGAGCTTTCGAGCTTCCGCGTCGAAGGTCCAGGTCTGAAAGAAGCCGTGCAACGAAACGAAGACAGCAGCTACGAGCTCGAGGAGCCGAAGGGCTTCACCCACGATGGCGCGCTGGTCGCCGATGCCGTGCAGACGCTCGGCACCTTGCAAGCCGCTCGCTGGGTCGCGGCGGGCGACGCTGCGAGCTACGGCCTGGCCACGCCACGGCTGCGGGTGAGCATCACGTTGGCTGGCAACGCTGGCACCCGCGAGCTTTTGGTCGGCGCGGCAACCAGCGGCGGCTATTTCGCCAAGGTCAGCTCGGATCCGGGAATTTTCGTGCTGCCGAGCGCAGCATTTGCGACGCTCGCAACGCCGCTGATCGATCGCGCGCTCACTCCGTTTCCGGAGTCGGACCTGGCGGGCATCGACGCTAGGAGCGGCAGCCAGCACCTGAAGCTCAGCCGAAAGTTCGAAGCCTGGGTTGGGGTCAAACCCGGCGATGACGAAGTGAAGGCGTTGGGCACTATCGAAGTGCTTTCGGCTTTGCGCGCCGAATTTGCGGTGCATCTGGGCCCAGCCGCAGCAGCCGAGGGTTTCGCGAAGCCCAAGACCAGCGTGACGTTCAGCAGCCGAAGCGGCAAGACCGTCCGCGTGCTGTTCGGCGCGCGCGACACGTTGGACGACACCCCCATCGTCTACGCCCGCCGCGACGACGTCAACGCCACCTTCGCGCTCTCGCAGCGCACCGCCGCCGCGCTCCAAGACTTCGGAGCCGCGGTTTCTCGAAACGCCCAGCCATGACCGATACCACACGTCCCCAAGCCATTCTCGTCGCCGTCCGCCTGCCCGACATGGACGCCGCACAAAGCGACGCTAGCCTCGAAGAGTTAACCCGACTCGTCACTACCCTCGGCTACGAAGTCGTCGAACGGATCGTTCAAAGCCGCACCCACTTGGCGCCAGCCGCCGTGCTCGGCGAAGGCAAACTGCAACAGCTGGCCAAGCTGACCGGCGGCAGCGGCCGCACTCGCGCGATCTTGCCGCAGAACCGCGGCAAGGGCGGTGACGACGACGAAGGCTCCGAAGACGACGACTTGGCGAACGACGACTTCGACGACGACGATCTCAACGGCGACGAACCTTCGTCTGACGAGGCAACGCCGAAAATCGCGCTCGTCGCCGTCGATCTCGACATCTCGCCCAGCCAGCTGCGCAACCTCGAGCGTGCAACCGGCGTCACAGTGCTCGACCGCACTGGCGTCATCATCGAGATCTTCCATCGCCACGCGCAAAGCCGTGAGGCCAAGCTGCAAGTCGAAATCGCACGTTTGGCGTACGAAGCCCCACGCCTGCGTGAGTCACCCAAAAGCAAAGAGCGCCAGGCTGGCCGCGGTGCCGGTGAAGCAGCGCTCGAGCTCGACCGGCGCAAGATCCGCGACCGGATCGCTGAGCTGCGCCGCGAGCTCGCCTCGATTCAACGTGAGCAAGACGTGCGGCGCCGCCACCGTCGCGGCTCGCGGCGCGTCGCGCTGGTCGGCTACACCAACGCCGGCAAATCCTCGCTGATGCGTGCGCTTACCAGCAGCGAAGTGTACGTCGAGGACAAGCTATTCGCGACGCTCGATACGACCGTGCGCGCGCTGCAACCCGAGGCCAAGCCACGGATTTTGGTCAGCGACACCGTCGGCTTCATCAAAAAACTGCCGCACGATTTGGTCGCGAGCTTCAAGTCGACGCTCGACGAAGCCCACGAGGCCTCGTTGCTCTTGCACGTCGTCGACGCCGCCGACGCGAGCTTTCGCGAACAGCTCGAAGTGACGCAAGCGGTGCTGCGCGAGATCGGCGCCGACCAGGTGCCGCATCGCTTGGTCATGAACAAGATTGACCGACTGAGCCCCGAGGCGCTGGCTGAGCTTCAAACCGAGCTACCCGACGCCTGGTTCATCTCGGCCAAAAGCCCGGACGACGTGAAGAGCGTGCGCGCGCGCATCATCGAGTTTTTCGAGTCGCGCTACGCCGAAGCCGAGCTGTGCATCCCCTACTCAGAGCAACGGCTGGTCTCCGAAATGCACGACCAAGGCCGCGTCGTCTCCGAGCGCTACGAAGACGACGGCGTCAAAGTGACGTTCCGCAGCGACCCCGAAGTCCTCGACGCCTTCCGCGCGCGGTTGGCCCGCGTGGCGCCGTGAATTTCTGCTGAGCCGTGCACCGCATCGAGTAGCCTCCGCCAATGACGCGACAAGCAGCTGTGCTCGGACACGATCGCTTGGGTTCGGGGCCGCAAGCCGTCGTCGTCCTCAACGACTGGCTGTGCGACACCTCGACTTGGGACGGCGCACGGCCCTACCTCGACCTCGAGCATTTCTCGTGGGCGTTCGCGGACCTGCGCGGCTACGGCCGCTCGCGCGAGCTCAGCGGCGCGTTCACGGCGCTCGAAGCTGCCGGCGACGTGCTGGCGCTGGCCGATGTCCTCGGTTGGCAGCGCTTCTCCATTGTTGGGCATTCGATGAGTGCTCTCGTCGCGTTGCATCTGGCGCAACAGCATGCAGATCGGATCGAGCGCGCCGTCCTGCTCACGCCACCGCCGCCGACGGGCTTCGGCGCTGACGACGCGGCTCTCGCTGGCGCACGTGCGCTGGCGCTCGGCGACGACACGCTACGCCAGGCCATGCTCACGCCGCGGTTCGGCGACCGCTTGTCGACCGGGTGGCAGGCATACAAGGCCGCGCGCTGGCGTGCGAGCGCGGAGCCCCAAGCGGCGGCTGGCTACGTCGCCATGTTCGCGCGGGACGGCGTCCCTGACCCCACCGCGCTGGTGACGCTGCCGGTGCTCGCAGTCACTGGCGAGCAAGACATGCCGCCGATGCGACGCGACGCGATCCTCTCGGGCTTGTCACCGGTGTGTAAGAACCTCGAGGTGCACGCACTGCTCGAATCCGGCCACTATCCGATGCAGGAAATGCCACCGCGCACCGTCGCCCTGGTAGAGCGATTCCTGTCCGCCAACGCCAACTAGCCGACTACGACGTACCTACACAGATCAAGAGCAGGATGCCGTGTCCTGCAGCGCAGGCGGCTGCTTGAGCGGCCGTGGTGTTTCGCACGAAAGGCCGCAGCGGCGTTGCTTACCGAGCCCGTAGCAATAGCTAGGCGAGCGCGGATGGCGACGACTACCCGCAGGTACGCTGCGCCAAACCGAGCGAAGCGCAGGCGAGCGGTAGCGCGTTCGGGTCGTCGCTGCTCTGGGCCGCGACCGTCGGACCTTCACACGACTGAACGTCGGTGACCGGTGAGCAGGAGCTGCCGTCACCGCACGGTGAGCTGTCCCAGCGAAAGATCTTCACTTTGCCTTCGGTGTTCATGGCCAGAGCGGTCTCCAGCTTGGAATCCTCGCCCTGCTGCCGGTAGCGGGCGATGAACGCGGTACCGGCATCGAACGCGTCGAGCAAGCACTGGTCGATGTCACGGCGGTCGTGCGTGGCGTCGGCCGTGCCGCAATCGACGGCGGCGTCGCCCGCGAACAGCCGTACGTCATCGTCCAGGTCGCAATCGCTGGAGCAACCGCACGCCAGCAAACCTACGACACAGAGAAGCCAAGCCGCACGGGTCATCAGCCAGAAACCTGTCCTTTCAGCTTCTTCCGGGCAAGCTTGTGATCTTCGATCGTGATCGCCCAACGTTCGTGGTCACGCCAGCGGCCGGCGATTTTCAGGTAGCGCGGCGAGAGCCCCTCGCAGCGAAAGCCCGCGCGCCGCACCAGCTCGATCGAGCGTTGGTTCTTCGGCTGAATGTTGGCTTCCAGGCGGTGCAGCTCCAGCTCACCGAAAGCGCGAGCCAGCACCAGCGACAGCCCGGTGCTCATGAAGCCCTTCCCGGCGTGGGGGGCGAGCGCGTAGTAACCCAAGTACGCGCTCTGAAAGGAGCCGCGCACGACCTCGCTGATGTTCATTACGCCGCAGATCTGCTCCAGCTCGTCGCAGACAAAATACTTGTAATTGCGGGGTCCCTGTCGCTCCTTGATGTACAGACGGTACTCGGCGGCGGAGCTGGGAGCGGTGACCCAGGCGCC
Source organism: Polyangiales bacterium (assembly GCA_038252755.1). Taxonomy (GTDB): domain Bacteria; phylum Myxococcota_A; class Polyangia; order Polyangiales; family Polyangiaceae; genus PMG-095. The sequence goes on from JBBSAB010000004.1 coordinate 191,675, forward strand.
GTGCAGACGCCGACTACGCACGACTGCCGCCAAGAAATCGTGCTCGTGCCGAGGTGTCGGCGTCTCCAGGTAGGCAAACATTGATCGGTAAGGCTAGGCCGGGTCCACAATAGGCGTGAAGCCGCAGGCCCGCGGCTGCCATTTCAGACCTAACTACGGCCTCATTAGGAACGCGCTAAGTGCAGATATTCAGACCCTTTTTCGCGTTTCAGGCCACTCATCCCACGTGAGCTATTGCTTGGCAACACGCCTCGCCGCCAGCGGCGCAATCTTGCAGGCACGTTGCCTGACCTCACAGCTTTCATTGAAAAGCGCACGGCGCGCCGAGCCTCGCCCACTCTGCCGAGTTAGAGAGCTGGGGTGATGCCGTCCGGTTTGCCCAGGTTCGGAGCTCGCTCCGCGCTGCTCGGCCTAGGGCTTGTGCTCTGCCTCACGCTGGCGAGCGGGCACGCTTCAGCGCGCGCTGGCGGCATCGCGGCCAGCGGCTGTTCCGGCTGCCACAACGGTGGCCCAAAGGGCACGCTCTCGATGACCGCCAACCCGGCGACCTTCAACCCTGGCGCCTCGGTTGAGCTCACGCTCAATCTGATGGGTGGTTTCTCGGACGGCGGCGTGTACGTCAGCACGGCCGAGATCGGCGACCTAAAAGCGATCGCCAACCAGGGCCTGACCGAAGTGTCGAGCGGGCTCGTGCACAACCAGCCGAAGCCGGGCAGCGGCGGCAGCGTGCAGTTTCGGTTCAATTGGGTCGCGCCTGCCAAGCCTGGTGCGGTGCGCTTCTCGGTCTACGCGCTGGGCGGTAACAGCAACGGCCGCAGCTCCGGCGACAGCGCGATTGACGGCTCGTTCGACTTCGTCTTCGGCTGCGTCGGCAAGACCTTCTACCTCGACGGTGACGGCGACGGCGTCGGGCGCGCAGATTTCTCGATGCTGGGCTGCAGCGACGCGCCACCGATGGGGTTCGTTCCCACGACCGGCGACTGCGACGACTATCGAAAGACCGTGTTCCCGGGCGCCCCAGAGCTCTGCAACATGGTCGACGACAACTGCGACGGCCAAATCGACGAGAACGCGATCCCGGTCGATCTGTGGCCGGACGCCGATGGTGACGGTTACTACGACGCCCGGACCGAAAAGGTGGGCACGCCGAAGGTGGGCTGCGCGGGACTGAAAGGCTGGGCGGCAGAGCCCGGCGACTGCCAGCCGATGAACAAGGCCATCAATCCGGGCGTGATGGAAGTCTGCAACAACATCGACGACGACTGCGACGGCGACGCCGACGAGCGCGTGCGTCCCACGTGCGGCGAGGGTTGGTGCCGCCGCGAAGCGCCGGGCTGCGACATGCAGTACTGCATGCCGGGTGAGCCGATCAAAGAGAAGTGCAACTTCCTCGATGACGACTGCGACGGCTTGACCGACGAAGATCCGGACATGTGCCCGAAGGGGCAGACGTGCGCCGCCGGCTTGTGCGTCGACTCCGACACCGTCGTGCTCGATCCAATGGGCAATCCGACCCCCGGTGGCAACAGCGGCGTCGGCAGCACGCCCAGCGGCACCGGCAATACCGGCACCGGCAGCAGCTCGGCCAGCGGCGGTACCGACGGCGGGCTGAGTAAGAAGACCGAGTCAGGCTGCGCGCTCGGCGCGGGCGCTAGCCACGGTGCGCTGGCGATGCTGGGCTTGCTGATGTCGACGGCTGCGCTACGGCGCCGACGTCGTCGTTAGCGCTGGCGCTCGCGCTTCGTGGCATAATCGAAGCGTGCCGAAGCGTGGACGTTCGAAATCAACGACGCTCGTCGAGTGCCCATTTTGCGGCCAGGCCGACGAGCTTGCCGTCGATTTGGGCGGCGGTGAGAGCCAGACGTACACCGAAGACTGCGCCGTCTGCTGCCGGCCACGCATCATTCACGTAGAGCCGGGCGACGAGCCAGGCGAGCCGCACGTGTGGATTGAGCGCGAAGAATGACGCACTAGTTCAGCGCGCCGGGCTTCTTGGTCGCCCAGATCGAGTCCCAGTTGTCGCGGTAGTCGTCGGTGGCGACTTGGGCAGGGCCTTTGCGACGCGCCGGGCGTGGGCTGTCAGGGGTGCTGGGCTTGGCGGCAACGGCGGCGCTCGCGACCGGCGGCGTGTAGAGCACGTCGACGTCGCACAGCATCGGGAAGTTTTCGCGCGGGCGCAGCGACAAGACTTCACCCTGAATCGGCACGCCTTCGCGCAGGGGCTGCAGCGCGCCGGCCTCGAGCTGATTGCCGCGGCGGCGAATGATGTGAACGGCGCCGTCGGGCGCGACGTGGTGCACGAGAGCGACGTCTGGTATCGCAGTCGCTGCCTTTTCGACTGCGGCCTCGGGCGGAGTGGACGGTGACTTCGGGTGGGTCACGGACGCATTAGGTGTAACACGACCTGGGCAAATAGGCTCGCTTCGTCACATCCCGATGGCCGTGCGGTAGACCCAACCCTGGCTACCTTTGGCGTCGTACTTGATGCGAAACCAGTCACCGTTCTTGCCGGTCACGACCACGCGCGTCCCGGCCAACACGCGCGCCCGAACCTCGCCGTCGCGCGCCGGCTGCGCCCGAACCAGCGCGACGTCCCAGCTCACGGTGGCATGCCCGCTTGCCGGCGAGCCTTCCTCTGCACCGCTGCCGCGCGAGCCACCGGCCTCGACGCCGGGCTTAGCGCCAGCCGAAGACAAAAGCTCCAAGCGGTAGAACAGCGTGTACACGGTCTGCTCGTGTGTCACGCCCGCCAGCGTTACCTTGGCAAAACGTTCGCGAGCACACGCCAACAAGCGATCGACGTTGTCTTGCTCGAGCGACGTGCTCTTGCCACTTTGGATGTTCTTGATCTTGTCGGCTTCGAAATCGAGATCGAAGCCTAGCGACAGCACGCCTGCCGCGTCCTCGGTGCCGGGACAGCTCGATAGCGAACGTAGCGGTTCGCGCGCCACGCGATCGAAGTCCACGCGATCACATGACTGGGCGCGCTTGCCGTGTTCGTTGCGACAGCTGGCGACCTGCACGTCACTGACCAGCACGCGCTCGGCGGGCGGTTTGTCCGGTAGAGCCGCTGACGGTGCGGGCGGCACGACGGCGGCGGCCGGCTTGGGCTCGAGCGGGGCGCCGCTGAGCTCACGGGCCGAAGCTTCGGCGGCGGCCGGAACTGGCACGCTGGGCACGAGCTTGACGCCCGCCAGACGTGGCCAGGCAATGCCGATCGCAAAGCCAATCACCGCGATGATGCCCACGCGCCCGAACTTGACGTTGTCGTCCCGGGAGCCAGGCACCTCGACCTTCACGGCCTGTCGTTTGTCGGTCGCCGATGCCAGGGGAAGCCTCAGCCAGGAGACGTAGCACGTTAGGAAGCCGCCAAAAAGCGTGGGCTTTTCTTGAGAATGCAGGGGAGCGCTGGAAAGTCCGCCGGGATTTGAGCAGGATGGGCCTTCGAGGTCGAGGGCGCATGAAGGTCTGCCAGCCGTGCAAGCTGAAGTATCCGAACGACAGCACGGCCTGTTTCCTATGCGGTGGTCCGCTCTCGGCGCTGCAAGATCCGTTGATCGGGACGACGATCGCCGGCCGCTACCTGATTGAAGAACAGATCGGCGAAGGCGGGATGGCGACGGTCTACGCCGCGCGCCATCGCTTGGTCGACCGGCCTTGCGCGGTGAAGGTGATGAACCCCTCGCTCGGTAAGAACGAGGTGATCCGCGAGCGCTTCCGCCGAGAAGCCAAAGCCGCGCAGAAGCTGGCGCACCCGAACATCATCGAGATCTTCGATCAGGGAGAGACGCCCGAGGGCAGCCTGTACCTGGTGATGGAGATCCTGGAGGGCCAAACCGTGGCCGATCTCCTGGAAAAGCAAGGATCGATCCCGCTCGATCGCACGCTGTCGATCGCAATTCAGATCGCACGGGCGCTGGCACGCGCGCACGACCTCGAGGTGATCCATCGCGATCTGAAGCCGGAGAACATCTTCCTGGCTGACGGCGTCGACAATTTCGATCGCGTCAAACTGCTCGATTTCGGCATTGCGCGTTCGATGCAAGACACGCGGCTGACCGGCGCGGGTGAGGTGTTCGGCACGCCGCAGTACATGGCGCCGGAGCGTATCACCAGCATCGACGCGGGGCCGAGTGCCGACCTGTATGCGCTCGGGGTGATTCTGTATGAGATGCTGTGCGGCACGCTGCCGTTCGACGCGGCCGACGTGACGACCTATTTCATCAAGCATTTGAAAGAGATGCCGCCGCCGCCGCGGCAACGTGATCCGTCGATCCCCGAGCAAATCGACAAGCTGGTGATGGAGCTGTTGGCCAAGGATCCGAAGGATCGGCCAGTCGACGCACACCGCGTGCACGGTGATCTGCTGGCGATCGCCGGCGCGATTGGCATCCGAGTGCCGGGCGAAGCGTTCAGCGACGAGGCGTCGTCGCGCGGTCCGGCCAAGACCTTGCCACCGGTGGCGATCGACCAGTGGGTCAAGCGCACGGCGGTGTTCGAGCGCATGCTGGCGCGGGCCTACCTCGGCCCCCGGCCCACCGACGTGGAGCACCTGTTCGCCGAGGTAAAGCGGCTGGTACGCGAGATCAGTGAGCTGCGCGCCAAGGCCGTCGCCGATCAACGAACGCTCGAATCGATCGAGGGACGCGGGCGCGAGACGCGGCAACGCTTCGGTCACGCCGTCGATGCGCTCGGGATCGACGCCAGTAAGGCGCGTGACGAGCTGAAGGCAGCGCTGGCGCGTGCAGCCGCTTCGCAATCGCTGCTGGCTGGTCAGCGCGAAGCCATGAAGCTGGCGATGGCCGAGATCTTGCGCTGGGAAGGGCGCTCCGCGATGCAGGAGCCGTATCGCGAGCTAGCGGCGGCGTACCGTGGCGCGGCCGACGTCACCGACGCCTGGCTGGTCATCAAAGCCGAAGCCCAAGCCACCGACCGCGAAACCGCGCAGCGCAAGACCGAGGTCGATGATCTGGAATTTCAGATCAAAGAGCTGCGCGCAGCGCTGGCCGCGCAGAGCGAAGGCCAAGAGCGCGAAGAAGAAAACTTTCAGCGCGGCGTGAGCGAAGCCGGCAAGCGCGCTGACGAGCTCGATCGCGAGCTACTGGAAATGGCGAGCCGCTTCTGTGCCCCCCTACGCATGCGCCCGGAGCTGATCGACCTGTTTCATGAGCTAGAGGCGGACGCGGCAGCCTGACTGCCCCCAGCGGAAAAACAGTCACAGCAACACAGTGTTTGGGCTGGGACCCAAACACCACGAAGACCGAAGCGGATACGGCCGCCTGATATGGCAGCGTGAGCGGTACCGAATGCGACAGGCTCCCACTCATCTACGTTGACCTGACAGGTGGCAGATTGCGGTAGCGTCAGAGAAATGCGAGCTTGGAAGATATGGCTTCACCCCGCTTTGATGTCGGACAAGGTGTGCTTCTTTCACTGTTCGCGGCCTCGTTGGCACTCAGCAACGCGTGCTCGAGCGACTCGAGCGCGAGCTTCGATCCCCCGCCGACCGGCACCAGCGGCGGTGACGGCAACGGCAACAGCGCTGGCAGCAAGCTAACGAACAGCGGCACTGATTCTGGCGCTGCTGACAGCGGCGGTTCGAATGCGGTCGCGGGCAGCACCACGGGAGCCGGAACCGGAAACGCGATCGGGGGCACGAGCGACCAAGGCGGCACGAGCAGCGATGCGGGCGCGAATACCGGTGGCAAAGCTGGAGCGAACGGCACGGGCGGAGCGGGCGGCAAAGGTGGCGCGAGCGGCACGGCAGGCGCGGGCGGCGCAGCCGGCGCAGCCGGTACCAGCGGCGCAGCCGGTACCAGCGGCGCAGCCGGTACCGCAGGCGCGGGCGGCAAAGGCGGTGCAGGCGGCACCAGCGGCACGGCAGGCGCGGGCGGCAGCGTCAGCTGCATTCCGAAGCCGGAGGTCTGCGACGGCGCCGACAACGACTGCGACACGGTCGTCGATCCGCCCGGCACGTGCCCTGACGGTTGCACGGGCGCGACCTTCGCCACTCACACGTACCTCTTCTGCGGCAAGGCCGCCTCGGCTGCCGCCGCGCTTAGCAAGTGCACCGCGGCCGGCATGGCCATGACTAGCGTCAATTCCCAGGCCGAGAACGACTTCGTGGCCAGCAAGCTGAAGGGCACCAGCTGGCTCGGCGGCAGCGACCAGATCGAAGAAGGCCACTGGTACTGGGCCGACGGCAAGACGGCATTCTGGGACGACGCCGCGCTCAACGGCGTCTTCCAAAACTGGCTCCAGGGCCAGCCAAACAACAGCGGCGCTCAGGGTGCCAACGAAAACTGCCTCGTTATCCTCCAGGGCGATGCCCAGGCCGGACCCTGGAACGACCTGGCCTGCGATTTGACCGGCTTCTTCACGACCTGCGAGTCGACTGGGCCCTGAGATTTGCACGAGATTCCGAGCTTCGTCACCCCGCGCTGAAGTCTCGCCGTGACGGGCCGTTCCATGTTTGGGACTCGCGCGTTTTGCGCACCTTGTCCTACGAGGGCCCCCCGAATGGCTGAAGCGGCGCGAGCAATCGAAACGGCGACGGTTCCAAAAGCGGTCTTGGACGAGCTGAGCTGGCGCGTGGCGCAGGGCAAAGTCGACTTGCCGCTGCTGCCCGGCATCGCGATGGAGGTGACGAACGTCGCCGCTCAAGAGAGCGCGGACTCGCGAGTCATCGCCGAGCTGCTGCGCAAAGATCAGGCGATGGCCGCGCACGTGTTGCGCGTCGTCTCGTCGCCCGTGTACAGCGGGCGCACGCAAATCGTTTCGTTGCAGCAAGCGGTCGCGCGGCTCGGCGTTTCGAAGATCCGCGAGATCGCGCTGGCGATCGCGTTTCGGGTCGGTGTGTTCAAGCTGAAAGGCTTCGAGAAAGAGGTGACCGCGTTGTTCCAGCACTCGGTCAGCGCCGCGATGTTCGCGCAAGAGATCGCGCGAGTGACGCGACGCAACGTCGAAGACGCCTTCATGTGCGGCCTGCTCCACGACGTCGGGCGGCCGGTGATCCTGCAGGCTTTGGTGCAGATTTTGGCCGAACAGAAGCTGGTGCTGCCGGCCTCGGCCGTGCTCGCGGCGACCGGCGAGCTTCACAGCGACGTCGGCGGTACGTTGGCCGACGCTTGGGGCTTGCCAGAGGCGGTCGAGATGTCGATCCGTCACCACCATACGCTGACGCCGCCCGACGCCCACGTGAACAGCGTGCGGATCACGGGCCTGGCCGACGAGCTCGCGCGCTTCACGTTCGAGCCGGAAAAAATGCCAGAAGCCGAGCTGCGTAAGCATCCCGCGCTGGCTCCGCTCGAGCTCTATCCCGAGATGCTCGACAAGGTGTTGGCCAAGGGCGAAGCGATCCGTCAAGCCGCCGGAGTGCTGTCTTGAGCGACTACGATCTGGTCGTGATCGGCGGCGGTCCGGCGGGGCAAAAGGCAGCCGTGCAGGGCGCGAAAGCTGGGGTGCGCGTGTTGTTGATCGAACGCGCCAAGAGCGCGGGCGGCGCGTGCGTCCGCTACGGCACAATCCCGAGCAAGACGCTGCGCGAAACGGCGCTATCGCTGGGCAAGTTCCGCAAGCTGACCGCGCACGTGATGGACGTAGAGATGCCTTCGCACCTGCAGGTCAGCAGCCTGATGGAGCGCAAAGAGGAAGTGATCTCGGCGCACGAGCACTACATGCAGGCGCAGCTAACGCGCAACGGCATCGAGGTGTTGCAAGGCGTGGCGCGCTTCACCTCGCCAGAGACCGTCGACGTCACGCAGCTCGACGGCACGAAGCGCAGCCTGAGCTCGCGTTTTTTCGTGATCGCCGCCGGCTCGTCGCCGCGCACTCCGGACAACGTGCCGGTCGATCACGAGCACATCTTGGATAGCGATTCCCTGCTCTCTATCTCGTACCTGCCAGAATCGCTGGTGGTGCTGGGCGCGGGCGTGATCGCCTGTGAGTACGCGTCGATTTTCGCGGCGCTCGGCGTCAAAGTGACGATCGTCGACAAGGCCGAGCGGCCGCTCAGCTTCATGGATCAGGAGCTGGTCGAACATTTCCTGAAAGAGCTACGCGGCGCCGGCAGCGACTTTTTGGGCGGAAGAACCCTGGAAGGTGTGAGCTACGACGGCCTCTCCTGCGTCGAAACTCGGCTCGCCGGCGGCGAGTTGCTGAAAAGCGAGAAGCTATTTTGCGCGCTCGGGCGCGTCGCACCGGTGGCGGCGCTAGGGCTGGACGCGGCCGGCGTGAAGGTCACCGCGCGCGGTCTGGTCGAGGTCGACAAGCACCTGCGCACCAGCGCGCTGCACATCTACGCGGCCGGCGATGTGATCGGCCCGCCCGCGCTGGCATCGACGTCGATGGAACAAGGGCGCCGCGCGGTGTGTCACGCGCTCGGCTTGGACCTGGGCCGACAAGGTGATCTGGCGCCAGCCGGGATCTATACGATTCCGGAGCTCGGTAGCGTCGGTATGACCGAGCAGCAGGTGCGCGAGCGTCACGGCGACGTACTGGTCGGACGCGCCAAGTTCGAAGAAGTAGCGCGCGGTCAGATCTCCGCGGCTGAAAACGGCTTGCTCAAGCTGGTCGTGCACCCGGAGACCGGCGTCGTGCTCGGTGCTCACGCGGCTGGCGAAAGCGCGACCGAGCTCGTCCACATTGGCCAAATGGCGATCATCGGCGGGCTCACCTTCGAGACGTTCATCGACACCGTCTTCAACTTCCCGACCTTCGCCGAAGCATACCGCGTGGCAGCGTTCGATCTCTTGAAGCAGCAACGCACGCGCGTTTCAGCCAAGCCTGCGGCAGCGGAATAGCCGTCGGCTATCAGCTATCAGCCGGTAGTCGTCGGCTGTTGTGAGCGAGCCAGGCTGCGGCGATACGCCGCGGAATTGCTGTCGCACCTGCGACACCGAATGCGAGCGCGAGCGCACTGGCCGCGCGAAGCCTACGCTCAAACGCTGAGCTCGGTCGGCGCCCGGTTCGCTGCCTATTTGGCTACGACGAGTAGCTCACTGACCGCGCCGCGGCGGGTGGCGACGGAGTTGATCGGGCGGCGTACCGACACGTCCGAACACTTGAAGCTCTTGTACAGGTCGCGCGTTTCCGGCGTGGCGGAGTTCGACAAGATCGCGGTGATGCCGCGTTTCACGAGCTTGCCGAATGCTTTGGCCAGCCGCTCGTGTTCGGGCAGGCCGAACGCTTCGGAGTGGTAGGCCGAGAAACTCGCGGTCTTCGAGAGTGGCATGTACGGCGGGTCGAGATAGACAGCGTCGCCTTTGCGGGCTTCCGTGCACACTTCTTCGAAGTCCGCGACGCGAATCGTCACGTCTTGCAGCGCACGAGCTGCGATCGCCAGACGCTCGGGGTCGTAGATTTTGGGGCGCTTGTAGCGACCGTATGGCACGTTGAAGCCGCCCTTAGAGTTGACGCGATACAAGCCGTTGTAGCCGGTCTTGTTCAGGTAGATGAGCCGCGCGGCGCGTTCGATGCGCGTGCCGGGCTTTTCACCGCGGATCTCGTAGTAGTCGTCTTCGCTGGTGCGGTCTTGCAGCGCCTCGAGCTTCTTCAACAACTTGCCGAGGTCGTCGCGCACCACCGTGTACAGATTGATGAGCTGGGCGTTCTTATCGGTGATGACCGCGCGCTTGAAGCGCTTCTCTTCGGCCAGCGCCATGAACACCGCCGCCCCGCCCACGAACGGCTCGTAGTACGTGTTGATCTGCGGCGGCAGCTCCTTCAGGATCCGCGGCACCAGGCTCCGCTTTCCACCCGCCCATTTGAGGATCGGGCGCAGCCGCTCAGACATCGGCGCCTTGGCTACCTTGTTACGCTCACGGGGTAAAGAGACTCGCATCAGGTAGCAGTCTTGATCCGTTGTCTGGACCCCGCGCGAGCGCGGCCCCGGGAAGGGGCTCGGCCGTGGGATCGGGATCGGTCTCGGCAGGGGCTTCGGGCAACCCAGAGGCTGGGCCGCGCCCGCGCGGGGCCTTTCTCGGACTCGGTGCGGAGCCGGATATCTCGGTATCGGTTGCGGGCTTCGGCCCTGGGTATCGGTCGTCTCCTTTCAGCAGACTGCTCTTGG
>JBBSAB010000005.1:0-174026 GCA_038252755.1 Polyangiales bacterium
CAACAGGAAGGCGGTAAGACGGGAAGGCCGAGATTTAGGGTGGGTGGTACTGGCAACTGGACGCCGGGGGATCGCGATTGGGCCTCAGGCGCCTGTTCGAACAACAGAAATCTTCCCGCCTTCCCGCCTTCCTGTTCGCTCGTGCTCGAATCGCGAAATGTGATGAATGCTCAGCCGCCTTCCTGTTCGCTCGCCGCTCGGTTCGATCAGACGGTGCGCAAATCCCGCTCGTTCCAGCCCATCAAGTACAGGAGCGTATCGAGGCGTTCGTTGTGGTTGAGCGACATGCTGGCGACGGCTTGCAGCTTGGGCTTGGCGCGGAACGCGATGCCGAGCCCAGCGCTCTGCAGCATCAGGATATCGTTGGCGCCGTCGCCGATCGCCACGCTCTGCTCGAGCCGACAGCTGTAGACCTGCGCCATGTCTTTCAGAACCTGCGCTTTGCGCTCGCTGTCGACGATCACACCCTTCACGCGGCCGGTGAGCTTGCCGCCTTCGACCTCCAGCTCGTTGGCGAAAGCGAAGTCGAGGCCGAATCGCTGCTTGAGCACGTCGACGAAGAACGTGAAGCCGCCGCTGACCAGGCCGATCTTGAAGCCCAGGCTCTGCAGCTTCTTCACCCACAACTCGGCGCCGGGCGTGAGCTCGAACTTGTCGATCAGCGACTGAGCGCGCTCGAACGGCAAACCTTCGAGCAATTTCACGCGTTCGGTCAACGCGCCTTTGAAGTCGATTTCGCCGCGCATCGCGCGCGCCGTGATCGCCGCCACTTGCTCCTTCACGCCGACCAACTCGGCCAGCTCGTCGATGAACTCGCCCTTGACGAAGGTGGAGTCGACGTCCATGCACACCAGCCGCTTGGTGCGACGGAAGATGTCGTCCTTCTGCACCGCCAGGTCGACGCCGAGCTGCATGCCGAGCGTGAGCAGCTCGCCGCGCAGCGACATCAGCTCGGCCGGCTTCAGATCCGTGCCGGCCGGCAGATCGGCGATCAGCTCCAAACCATTGAGCTCGACGTCGGACAGCGAGCGGATCTCGCGGATGTTCATGTGCCGTTCGGCCATGAAGCGGGTGATCTCAGCGGTGGCGCGACCATTGGAGAGCGGCCCCAACAGCGTGACCGCCAGCGCGGGCGCTTCGGCGACGCCGGTCGACTCGGGCGCGTGCTTGAAGGGTGTGACCTCGAGGCGCAGCCCAAGATCCGCCGCTGCAAACAGAATTTTCCGGAGCGCGTACGAGTTCTTCGGCAGATCGACGATCGCCGAAAGCATCAGGTAGCCGTTGAGCACCGACTGGCCGATGTTGATCAGGCCTGCGCCCTCCGCTTGGGCGATAATCTCAGTCAACCGCGCAGTGACGCCGGTTCGGTCCGCGCCGGCGATGTGGAGCACGAGGCGGTCGGGGTGCTCGGTGTTGGTCATGGGGCCGCTTAACATGCCAGGACCGCTCTCCGCCGCAACGATTTGCGTGAACGTCGCGGAGCCGTCGCGCTAACCGCTTGCGCGTGCTGCCTCCGTGCTTGCACTTGGGGCCGACGTGCCCGAGAGTACCGGGCTCGTGCTGCACCGGATGACGCGAGTTTTTCGGCGTGAGAGCGGGATGTCCGCGGCGCTTGGCTGGCTTTTGTGCGGGCTGCTTTGGGTTGCCCCCGCGCTCGGCCAAGTCCCTCCGCTGCCTGCCCCGACCGACGCGCCGACGCCCAGGGCTTCTGTCGCGGCGCCGCCCGTCGCGGTGGTGCCTACCCCGAAGAAGGTACTGGCGCCGGCCAGCGCGGTGCCGGCCGCGAGCGTCGCGCCTTCGGCGTCGGTGGCGCCCACACCCTCTGGCGCGCCTTCGGCGGAGCCTGTCCCGTCGGCCGAGGCCACGCCCAGTGCCGAAGCGCCGCCGCCCGCGCCGGAACCATCGACCGCGCCCAGCGCCGAGCCACCTCCGCCGCCGTTAGTGGCGGAAGTGGTCGAGCCGCCGCCCGCGCCGGCTCCGGTCCCGGCTTTCGCGGTCAAGCTCAGCGATGATTCGGTGTTTTCGCTGCGCGCCACGCTCGGCGGAAAGTCGCCCGAAGCGCGCGCGCGCGAAGCCACCGAGCAGCTGAAGCGCGCCTACGAAGGCGAGCAAACCAGTGACGTCTCGGTCGCGCGTCGCGGCGACGTCGCCCTGCTGTCGGTCGGGCGCACCTTCATCGTCGAGCTCGACGAAGAAGAGGCAAAGCTCGCTGGTGCGACCTCGCTCGAAGTGTACGCGGCCAGCACCGCGTCGGCGATTCACGAGAAGCTGGTCAGCGACCACAAGCGCGCGGCGATCGCCAAGAGCGCGTTCTCGTTCTCGCTGGTCGTTTTCTTCGGGCTAATCGCGTTTTACCTGCTCCGGAAGCTCGGTGATTTCTTCGAGCGTGCGCGGGCGTGGATCGACGCGCGCAGCGACAAAGACCTCTCGTTGCGCTTTCAGGGTATCGAGTTCGTGCGCCCGGCCATGGTGCGCTCGACGGCCGTGCTCGGCCTCGGCACGGTGAAGTGGCTCGCGCAGCTCGGCGTCGTCTACACGTGGCTGGTCGTCGTGCTGTCGCTGTTCGAGTCGACACGCGGCTACACCCAGAAGCTGACCGGCTTCGTCGTCGCGCCGTTGTCGCAGCTGATGTCGCGGCTGGCGACGGCGCTACCGCTGCTGGTCGTGGCGGCGCTGGCAGCGCTGGCGGTGTTCGTGCTGGTGCGCTTCGTGGGCTTGTTTTTCGCCAGCGTGGCTCGCGGCGAAACCCCGCTCGGCTGGCTGCCGAATGATCTGGCGGCGCCGACCAGCGTGCTGTTGCGCGCCGGCATCGTCATCTCGGCCTTGGTGTTTTTGGCGCCGATCGTCACCGGTGACAACGACGGCGTGCTCGGGCGCGTGGGTGTGATCGCGTTGGTCGCGCTTGGTTTAGCGTCAACGCCGGTACTGGCGTCCGGCACGATCGGCGCGCTCTGGCTCTACGGTCGGCGTCTGCGCGTTGGTGAGTACGTGGAGCTCGGGGCCTATCGCGGCCGCGTCTCCGAAGTCAATTTGCTCGAGCTACGGCTGATCGTTTCCGACCGCACCGAGCTGCGCGTGCCGCACTTGCTGACGTTGGTGCGCCCGCTACGGCTGCTCGGTGCGCGACCGCGGCTCACGCTCGACATGTACGTCCACGCCAGCTCGTCCATCACCGAAGTGCGCTCGCTGCTCGCGGCCGTCGCTGGCAAAGTCGGCGCCGAGCCCAGCGTCGAGATTGTATCGGCCGACGCCGACGCGGTGCGGTTTCGGATCGCCGCTACCTGCGAGTCGCTCGAGGCGCGCACGGCCTTCCACATCGCAGCGCTCGACGCGCTGTCCAGCGCCGGCATCACGCTTGGGAGAGACCGCGCGTGAGTGACGGCATTTGGCTGCTGCTTGGGCTCCTCTTGTTGGCCTACTTGGGCAGCAACCTGGTCGGGGGTCGTGCGATTCGCGGCTTCGGCTTGCCTTCCGGCTCCGAATACTTGGTGCTCGGCTTTGCGCTCGGCCCGCACGTGCTCGACGTGGTTGGGCGCTCCCTGGCGCACACGTTCGAGCCGGTCGTTCTCGTCGGCACCGGCTGGCTCGCATTGGTAATGGGCGTGGGCTACGTGCGCGTAGCTGACCGCTGGATCAACCCAGGTCGCGCGGCGGTTGGCGTGCTGCTGGCGGCCGTTTGTTGTGTTGCGGTGACCGCGGCCGTTTACTTCCTGGCGCCGATGGTCGCCGGGTTTCATGGATTTCAGCGCCTCGCGATCGCGCTAGGCGTTGGCGCGTGTGCTTCGGCGACGACGCGCCACTCCGTTCGCTGGGTGGTCGAGCGCCACGGCGCGCGTGGCCCGCTCGCCGATTTTGCCGCTGACGCCGCCCGTGCCAGCGCGCTGGTGCCGCCGTTGGCGCTCACCGTGCTGTTTGCATTGTCGCCGGGCGGCGCTTTGCCGAGCGTGCCAGTTATCGGTCGCGTCGGCATCACGCTCGGCTTCGGCGCGATGATGGGCTTACTAGCCGCCCAGCTGCTGGGACGTGACTTTCGTCGTGACGAGAGTTGGGGCGTGATGCTCGGAACCGGCTTGTTGACACTGGGCGCCGCTGATCGCGCGGGGCTGTCGTTGATTGGCGCGACGTTCGCGATGGGCCTCGCCCTGGCGTCGTCAAGGCATCGCTTGGACATCAAAGCCATGCTCACCCCGACAGAGAAGCCCGTGCTGTTGCCGGTCGTGTTGCTCGCAGGCGCCTACGTAAGCCTGAAGTTACCGACCGCCGTTTTCGTGCTGGTTGGCCTCGCGGTGGTGGCCAAGGTGCTCACGCGCGTCTGGCTGGGCACGCTCCTGGCGTTGGGGCCCGCGCGTGGTACCGGCGCCGACTTCGGCGTCAGCATGCTTGCCTCGGGTGGCTTCACGATCGCGGTAGCCTTGGCGTTTTCGACGCGGTTTCCTGGCGTTGCTTCAGATGCTGTCCTGCTGTTCGCTGTCGTATCTACCGTCCTAGGCGAGTGGCTCGCGCCAGCGGCCTTGCGACGCTCGCTGGGGCGTGCCGGCGAGCTGCATATGGTCGCCGAGGGCGATGGCGGTCGGCTGAGCGACGCGCCCGACAGCCTGGTTTCGCGGGAGAGCCACGGATGAGCGGCGCTGGCAGCTCGCAAAAGGGACTCGGCACGCGTGCGATTCAGGCCTTCGCGCTCGTCGTCTCGTTCGCGCTGCTGTTTGCTCTGACCCACCTCGCCCCGCAGCTGGACTCGCGTCTCGCCACAATGACGGCGATTGGCTTTCTGGTACTGGCGGGCACGCTTTTGAGCGAGCTGATGGAGCCGCTCAAGTTGCCTCACCTCTCGGGCTACTTGCTAGCGGGCATTTTGGGTGGCCCGTACGCGCTGCACTTAGTCGACCACCAGACCGTCGAGCAGTTGGCTCCGGTGAACACGTTGGCCCTAGCGCTGATCGCTTTGGCGGGCGGCGTGGAACTCCGGGTGACGACGCTCCGCTCGGTCGCCAAGAGTCTGAGTGTCGCCAGTTTGCTTCAGTCGACGGTGGTTTTGGTGGCTATGACCGGCGTTTTTCTGGTCCTCGCACCCTACATCTCATTCGCGAAGAATCTGCCGTGGAAGGCGCTATTCGGCGTGGCCTTGCTGTGGGGTGCGCTGTCGGTGACACGCAGCCCGTCGGCCTGCATGGGCATCTTGTCGCAGACCCGCGCTAAGGGGCCGTTGGCGACGTTTTCGCTTGGCTTCATCATGCTTTCCAACGTGATCGTGATCGTGATGCTAGCGGCGGCGATCATGCTAGCGCGCCCGCTGATCACGCCCAACGCCACGATTTCGATGTCCGATTTCAACGTGCTGGGGCATGAAATTCTGGGCAGCATTTCGATCGGGACCACGTTGGGCCTATTGCTGGCCGTCTACTTGCGACTCGTTGGCGGGCAGTTGCTCTTGGTGCTGTTGGGCCTCGGCTTTGGCCTGACGGCGGCCCTAAAGTACGTCCAAGTCGATCCGCTGCTGACGTTCCTGACGGCTGGCTTCGTCGTCCAGAATCTCTCGAACCAGGGGTCCAAGCTGCTGCAGGCCGTCGACCAGATGGGCAGCGTCGTGTTCGTCTTGTTCTTTGCGACGGCTGGCGCCGAGCTCGATCTGCCGCTGCTGCGCCAAGGCTGGGCGATTGCGCTGGCCCTGTGCCTCATTCGCGGGGTCGTAACGTGGATGACGGCGCGCCTGAGCTCGCGCCTGGCTGGCGATCCGATGGTGGTTCGGCAGTGGGGCTGGACCGGGCTCGTGCCGCAAGCCGGCTTAGCCCTCGGGCTCGGCATCGTCGTGGAAGGGGCGTTCCCCGGCATCGGGACTCCGTTTCGCTCGCTGGTGATCGCCGCCGCCTCCATCAACGAAATCATCGGGCCGATCCTGTTCAAGCTCGCCCTAGATCGCACTGGCGAAACCGATACCGGCGAGCCCGTGGCGCGGCCGTCACTTGCGCCACGGGCGCCGGTGCACTGAACCATGAGCAGCCACGCTCGACCTCAGAAGGGCGTGACCGCTCGTGTGGTTCAGGCGCTCTCTTTGCTGGTTTCGTTCGGTGTTCTTTACGCGCTCACTCACCTCACACCTGGGCTGGAGTCGCGGCTCGGGACGATGACCGCGATCGGCTTCTTGGTGCTAGCGGGCACACTATTGAGCGAGCTGCTCGAACCGCTCGGCCTGCCGCACCTGTCGGGTTATTTGTTGGCTGGCATCGTCGGTGGGCCACATTTTCTCGAGCTAGTAGACCATCACACTGTCGCTCAGCTTTCGCCGGTCAATACCTTGGCCTTGGCGCTGATTGCATTGGCGGGCGGTGTCGAGTTACGCGTATCGACTCTGCGCTCGGTGGCGAAGAGCCTCACCTACGCAACACTATTTCAAACCAGCATCGTCTTGGTGGGGATGAGCGCCGTGTTCTTGGCGCTGTCGAGATTCATTCCTTTCGCCAAAGATCTTGAGCTAAAGGCGTTGTTGGGCGTGGCCTTGCTATGGGGTGCACTGTCGGTCACGCGCAGCCCGTCGGCGTGCATGGGCATCCTGTCGCAGACGCGAGCCAAGGGGCCGCTCGCTACGTTTTCCCTCGGCTTCATCATGCTGTCAGACGTCGTCGTGGTGATCGTGTTGGCGGCAGCTATCATGCTGGCACGACCGCTGATCACCGTCGGAGCTTCGATTTCGATCGACGACTTTAACGTGCTTGGTCACGAGATCTTGGGCAGCATCTCGATGGGGACGACGTTGGGGCTGCTGTTGGCGATGTACTTGCGACTGGTGGGCGGACAGTTGATCTTGGTGTTGATGGCGCTCGGCTTCGGTGTCACTGCGGCGCTGAAGTATGTGCACGTCGATCCGCTCCTCACGTTCATGACCACTGGTTTCGTGGTTCAAAATTTGTCGAACCAGGGGGAGAAGCTGCTGCATGCGGTCGAACAGATGGGTAGCGTCGTATTCGTGTTGTTCTTCGCTACGGCGGGCGCCGAACTCGATGTGCCGTTGCTCAAGCAGGCCTGGTTGTTGGCGCTGGCGCTTTGCCTGATGCGTACGCTGATCACGGCGGCTGCTGCGCGCGTCGCATCCCGTATGGCGGGCGACCCGCCAGTGGTGCAAAAATGGGGTTGGGCCGGATTGGTGTCGCAGGCAGGCCTGGCGCTCGGCTTGGGTGTGGTCGTGCAGGCTGCCTTTCCCGGTGTCGGCGGTCAGTTTCGTTCGTTGGTCATCGCCGCCGTGGCCATCAACGAAATGATCGGCCCGGTGCTTTTCAAGTTCGCTCTCGACCGTGCCGGGGAGTCCGATCAGAGCGCCCCCGTCGCTCGCCCTTCGCTCGCGCCGCGTGCCCCTGGTAGTTGAACCGTCGACCCGAGTCTTTCGTATCTAAGTCAGTTATTTCAACTAGTTATGGAATTGTATCTAATCCCTACTATGCCGATAGAGATTCAGTGCTAAGAACAACCCGCGATGGATCCGATTGTTGCTTTGGCAGGCCTGTTCGTGGGCTTCGTCGTCGGCCTCACCGGTATGGGCGGCGGCGCGCTGATGACCCCGATCTTGGTGCTGCTGTTCAAGATCGAGCCGCTGGCTGCGGTGTCGAGCGACATCGTCGCGTCGATGATCATGAAGCCGATCGGCGGCAGCGTGCACTTTCGGCGTGGGTCGGTGAACAAGGAGCTCGTCAAGTGGCTCGTGATGGGCTCTATCCCGTCGGCCTTCTTGGGTGTCGTGCTGCTGAAGACGTTGGGGCAAGGAGTGGCGCTGCAGGGCATCGTCAAGACTTCGCTCGGCGTCGCGCTGTTGGTCGTCGCGTTCGGGCTGGTGGTGCGGCCGCTGCTCACTCGCGCGCGCAAGCCGGGCGACAGCATGATGCCGATTCGGGTGAAGAAGGTACCGACGCTGCTGATCGGTATCGCCGGCGGCTTGATCGTCGGCCTGACCTCGGTCGGCTCTGGTTCGCTGATGATCATCCTGCTCTTGATGCTTTACCCGAGCTTCAAGCTGTCTGAGCTGGTGGGGACGGATCTGGTGCAGGCGGTGCCGCTGGTCGCCTCCGCCGCGCTCGGCCACATCCTGTTCGGTGACTTCAAGTTCGCGCTTACGGCGTCGATTTTGGTCGGCGCGATTCCGGGCGTTTTCATCGGCGCGCAGCTGTCGTCGCGCGCTCCGGACAACGTTATCCGCCCGGCGTTGATCATCGTGCTGTTAGCCTCGGCTTCCAAGCTGCTTGGAGCCAGCAACCAGCTGGCGGCGATCGCCGTCGGCGTTGCGGCGATCGTGATGGTCGTCGTCAGCCTTGGACTAAAAGCTCGCCGCAAAGCCGGCGCCGAAAAGTCGCTGGTCGGCGTCGACGCGGTCGTTCGCTAGTCGACTGGAGTGGGGAAGGAGACGGCCTCCGGCGCTCGGCCCACTGCCGGATCATCACGGCGGAAGACCTGCGCGAAGACGACGAACACCGCCCACAACGCGGCCAAGTGGTAGAGCATCGGGCCGCCGCCGTGCAGATGAAAAATCTGACTCGAGATCGGCGGGCCGAGCAGCATGCCGGCCGCATAAAAGGCGTTGTAGATGCCAGTCGCCCGGCTGTACTCGCGCGTTTGCAGCCCCTGCAGCGCCAGGCTAAGTGGCGAGATGCTGGCCAGGCTGGCGCCAGCCACGAATACCGCGACGCCCATCGCCCAGAAGCCGTTCAGCCAAACGAAGCTCGCGATCATGCTCGTGCCGACGATAGCGAGTCGGCGCATCACCAGCAGGTGCCCGTGTCGATCGCCGATTCGTCCAGCAAAGTTGGTGGCCAGCAGCATGCCGCCCGCAAAGAAGAAGGTGATCAGCCGCGTCTTCGGCTCGGGAATGCCTTTTTCGCCCTTCATGAACAGCGGCAGGAACAGCACGACGCTCGACTGAAAGTAGCCGTAGCAAAACGTGGCAAAGCACGAGGCCTTGATCCGGCTGACCAATGTACCCGTCGGCAATCGTTCGGCTGCGCCGAGCGGCGCGCCGGCTTCGGGTTCTTCGCGGTGGGTGTCGGAGCTGCGATCGAGTTTGAATGCCACGAACAGCGCCGTCACGATCGTGATCGCGCCCGACACCAGGAAGATGCGCTCATTTGGCAAGACGTTGGCGGCGAAATACGCGCTGAGCGAGCCCACGCCGTAGCCGACGGCGATCGACATCGCGTAGATGCTGGTGATGAACGCCTTGATCGAGCGCGGGGCGCGCGCCAACAGGATGGTCTCTGAGGCAACCCAGACGCAGACCGAGGCGGCGCCGTCGAAGAAGCGCAGCGCCGCGATCGCCCCGAAATTGGGGGCGAACGGGAACAGCGTGACGGTCGTTGCGTACGTGAATAGCGCGCCGACCAGCACGACCTTGGCCGATAGCTTGCTCACCAAGTAGCCCGACAGAATGGCGGTCGCCATGATGCCGCTGGCAAACCAAGCCGCGAGCCAGCCAATCTGCGTCTCTTTGTAGCCGCGGTGATCGAGGAACACCGCGATCACGCTGATTGCCATGCCGTAGGCCGCGCCCAGGCCGAGCGTGCTCAGGTAGATGCGAACGACGTTCGGGTCGTTGATCTTGTCGCGGAGGGCTTTCAGCATGGGGGGACCAGACGCGGGGCGCTACCTTGAGGTACGCGAGCTAGCTCGTCATCTTATTAAGCGACGCGACCCGCTGAGCCGTGTCGAAGGACGCGCTCGCGGCTTGGCCGTGAGCGCTGGTACGACCGCGAAAGTCTTGGCGCGGGCAGATCACGATCGAAAGGCAAGGGAGGGTCGAGAATCCAGCGAGGCCGGGCGCAAAATCCGTGTTTCTATCAACGAAAGACGCAACAACGCCCGGGCCGTCGAGGTGAAACCAAGACAATGCCCGGGCGTTTTAGCACGCTTTCCGCGGTCCTATTCGGCTGCGGCTGCGTACTCTTCGGTCTTTGCCGTCTTGAACATCGGCAGGACTTGGCCGAGCTTAGCTTTGGCTTTGCCGAGTGCGGCTTCGGCAGCGCTGGGGGCCTTTTCCTTGGCGATCGTGAACAGCTCGACAGCGGCTTCGCGCGCGAACGCGACGGCTGCCTGAGCCTTCTCGGGGGCTTCGCTGCCCGTCTTCAGCGCGGAAGCGCGCAAGGCACTGAAGATGAGCTGCGCCTGAATCGCGGCTAGCTGCAGCTTGGACTTGCCGTGAACCTTGGCGATCTCGTGAATCAGGTCAGCCGCGGTGTGCGCGACGGCGTGCGGCGGTACGTGCAAGGAAGCCGCGTAGCGCGGGTTCTCTTGCAAGAAGACATTGATCTGCTCGAGGGTGAGCCCGGTGTCGGCCAACGCCTTGTCGAACTCGATTTGCGCCGCCTGCTTGGCCTTGAACAGGTACATCTGCACGCGGCTCTGGAAGTTGACGGCGCCGTCGCCGCTGGTTTCCACAGCGCAGAAGATCGTGCCCGGGAACTTCTCGGTGATCAGCGACTGCACGCCGTCCGAGACGCTGGAGCTCGGCATGCAGCCGAACGGCTTCACGCTGAGCGTCATCGTCGCCTTGCTCTTGACCACGTTGAGGATCAGCTTGCCGACCTCCATGTGGCCTTCGCCGCCGCGCAGATCGTTGTTGTAGAAGGGCGCCGCCGTTTCGGCGACCGCGTCCATGTCGGGCAGGTGGTAGCCGTAGAAGCCGCCCGCGTGCGCGAACGTCTGGAAGGCCGCACGCAGGACCTTGTCGCCCGCCCACAGGCCGATCTTGCGGACGAACACGCCGTACTCGCCGGCGTCCTTCAGTCCGTTCTTGCTGCCGTCAGCACCGCGCAACAGCGCGCGCTGCTTCGTGTCGAAGCGGACCTCCCAGATATTGTAGAGGATCCACGCGGTGACGAACTGGATGTCGCACTCGGCGCCTTCCTTCTCCAGGAACTTCTGCAGCTGGTAGTTGCCGTCGCCTTCGGTCGTCATCGCCCAGAACTCGCCGATGATCGCGACCTTCGGCTTGACGCGCGTGCGGTCGACTTCGACCTTCTTGAAGAGCTCTTTGCTCTTCATCAGCGCCACCAAGATCGACTTCTTGTTGAGCAGCGCCTCGTAGCAAATCTTCTTGGCCTTCTCGATCGCCTCGTCGGTCGCGCCGGGTACGACCTCGTACGGGCGCAGGCGGTAGCCGATGCCGTTGATCACGTCGCCTGCGATCAGGCCCTTGAGCATGCCCGCGAAGAAGGGCGCGTTCAGCTCCAGGCCGCTCTCTTCGCCGGTAGCCTGGCTGAGGCCGCCCTGCTGCTGGAACAGCATCACGCGGAAGCCGTCGAAGCCGGCGTCGCGCAGAGCCTTGCGGTACTCCGTCACGTACATGCCGAAGCGACATGGGCCACAGGCGCCGGCCGTGAGGAACACGTACTTGGCCACGATCTCTTTCGTGGAGACGCCGCGCTCGTCGCGCAGGTAGACCAGGTACTTCACCAGGTTGCCGACGGTGAAGTAGGTCGGGTTGCACTGGCCGCGGTTGCCGAACTCTTTGCCGGCGCGGAGCGCGTCGTAGTTCGGCGCGTCGAGCGGGATGGTGTTGTAACCGAGGCTCGTGAAAGCGCCCGACACCAAGTAGTCGTGGGCCATCGTCAGGCCGCCGATCAGCAGCGTGATGTGTGCCTTCTCGGACTTGGTGAACTGCAGGTTCGCCATGTCTTCGAGCCAGCGCTTCTCGATCTCGAGGCCGAGCTTTTCGCGCTCGGCGTCTTCGAACTTCTTCAGCTCGGCGTCGATGTCGAGCATGACGTCCTGGCCGACGAGGGGCAGGCTCTTCTTCTTCACGCTTCCGAGGTCAATCTGCTGGGTCATTCGAGGGCTCCCTGTGCTGACACGGGCGTCAGTCTACTCCCTTCCTTGGCCCTGAAAGCAAGGCTTCCAGCCAGATTTCTCGGGTGACACGCATGTCAGTCGTGTGTCCTCCCCAGAACCGCGGGGGAAATCGCCGGAACCCTTCGATCGGAGGGGGCTCCGGGGTATCCTGGTGGTCTATGGCCGTTGGGGCTCCGCAGCAGGTTCTGTCAGGTAAGTACCGTTTGGAGCGGGAGCTAGGCCGGGGCGGGATGGGCTCGGTCTGGTTGGCCCAGCACCTGACGCTGCGCTCGCCAGTGGCGATCAAGCTGATCGACCCGACGATTGCCACCAATTCGGAGGCGTTGAGCCGTTTCCTGCGTGAGGCGCAGGCGGCCGCGTCGCTGCGCAGCCCGCACGTGGTGCAGATCTTGGACCACGGCGTCGACGAGGGGGTGCCCTTCATCGTGATGGAGCTGCTCGAAGGCGAGTCGCTCGCGGCGCGGCTGGATCGCGTGCGGCGGTTGTCGCCGCAAGACACCGCGCACATCATGACGCAGGTCGGGCGCGCGATGACCAAGGCGCACGAAGCCGGCATCATTCATCGAGATCTAAAGCCCGACAACATCTTCATCGTTCGCAACGACGAAGAGGAGGTCTGCAAGGTGCTCGACTTCGGTGTTGCGAAATCGCACACCCACGGCGTCGCGGCGGTGTCGAGCGCGACGCGCACGGGGTCGGTGCTGGGCACGCCCTACTACATGAGCCCGGAGCAGGCCGAGGGCTCGAAGTCGGTCGATCAACGGACGGACATTTGGGCGATCGGCGTGATCGCTTGGGAGTGCTTGATCGGCGCGCGACCGTTCGAAGCGGAGACGCTCGGCGGGTTGTTACTCTCGATTTGCGCGCGTGAGATGCCGATACCTTCGCGCTGTGGCGCGGTGCCGGCGGGTTTTGACGCCTGGTTTGCGCGGGCCTGCTCGCGTGACGTGAACTATCGCTTCGGCACCGCCAAAGCGGCGGCGCAAGAGCTGCGTACCGTGTGTGGCGGGGGCATGATGCGCGGCGCGGACGCGGTTCCTCCGCCCGTGTCGGCGTACGGCGCGGTGCCGGCAGCGTCGCTGCCGCTCGCGTCGACCACCGCGGACCTTGGGCTGTCAGCTTCGAATCAGGCGGCCAAGAAGTCGGCGGTGCCGTGGGTCGTGCTCGGCGTGCTCGGTCTGGGCGTCGTGGCTGGCGGAGCGTTCTTCGTGCTGCGCGGCACGGACCACGCCGCCGCCGCCGCTAGTGCCGCGCGTTCAGCCGACTCGCCACCCAGTGAGCCGCCGCACGCTGCGGCGCCGTCGGTGGTCGCCGAGCCGCCAAAGCCTGTCGCGGAAGCGCCAGCGCCGGTCGCGACCCCGAGCGCTGCGCCGGTTGCTGCCGCCGCGCCGCCCGCCGCAGCCCGCATTGCCGCGCGCCCCATTAAACCCCGACCCGTCCCAGCTGCTGCCGTCGTCGAGAAACCGAAGCCCGTCGCCGCTCCTGCCGCTTCCGCGCAACCCGCCACCCGACCGCGCGTAAACCTCGGTATCTAAGCCTCCGTCACTCGCAGCTCGCAGCTACTGATTCGCGTCGAGGAAGTCTTTGCACACCGAAGCCTCGCCAGGGCTGACGACCCGCACGTCATCGATCTCGATGTCGGTGCCTGGGTCGCCCAACGCCCAGATCGCTTGATCGACGTTGACCATCTTGCCTGGGACCGAATCTAGCAATGACTTGTCGATGCCCGCGTCGGCGGTGCCGCCGAGAGTGGCTAGCTTGACTGGCGCGTCTCCGAACGCCGTGACGGTGGTCTCGAACGTCGAGCCGACGTTTTCGATCTCGACGCAGGTCCACGTGTCGACGTCCGCGCCGCGCGTGTATTGGTCGAGCTCCGGCGCGACCACCGCTGGGTTTCCCTCGCGTCGAAAGCGAAAGCTCGAGGCTTCCAAGCCGAAAGTCATCGCAATGCCATTGACCGTCCAAGTGATGAACGCCTGATCGGTCTTGGTCGGAAAGCGCACCCAGAAGCTCAGGTTGAAATCGTTGACGCCCGACGAGTAACCCATCGGCGCGGCGTGAAAGCCGGTGCGCATGGCGTGCGAGCCGGACGGCGCGTCGTTGATGCTGGGAGTCGTCCACGGCTTTCCAGCCGGCCACGCGGAGCCGAGCGTGCCTTCGAAATCGTCGCAGAACGCAGTCGGATGACCGGCGTCGCAGGCGCCTTTGCCGCTGAAGACCCAGTCGGTCGGGCCGCCACCGACGCTGCTGCTGCCTGCGGTCGAACCCGCCGTGCCCGCGGTGCCAGGCGCCGTGCCCGCACTTGAGCCGCCGTTGACGGTTCCACCGCGTCCGCCCGTCGCGCCACCGGAGTCGGTGCCGCCAAAGCTTTCACCGCCGACGACGGTGCCGTCGCCGCCTGCGGGTTGCGACGCTTTGCCGGCCGCGCTTCCACCCTGATTTTTGCCGGCGGTGTGCGACGGGAGCTGGTCGACCAGGTCGACGTCTGGCACCACGCATGCCAGGGCGACGCTCGCGCCCCACAGCGAAAACGTAACCGCTCGCTGGTGTGATCTTACGCCCATTAGAAGCGTCCCAGGAGCTGCAGGTGCCCCGGACCGACGCCGAGCGCCAGCCGCGGCGCGCTCGTCTTGCCTTGCGTTTGCGCGTCGCTGCTCGTCACCAACAACACGACGCCGGTCGCTGCCAGCACGCCGCCGGCGATGAAGCCAAGCGTCGACACCGTGCGAAACGTGCGCAGCGAGGAGACTTCGCTGTCGACCGAGTGCAGGCATTTCCCCGCGCCGCAGGCTGGGTTGTCGTCGAGCGCTTGCTTCTTGCTGAGCGCAAGCCCGCCGGTGACGCCGCCCACCACGAGCCCGACGGCACCTGCGCCGATTGCCACGAAGGTCAAAGTCTTGTGGCCGTTTCCGGTCGTTGGCTGATCGGTACTGGGCGCTGCAGCGTTGTTGGGTGACATGGCGGCAGCGATCGGGGCGGCGCCGTCGAAGCTCAACGTCACCGTCTTGCGCTCGCCTTCCGCGACCGTGACGTCGGCGGCGCGCTCGTCGGCGCCGCGCTTGGCGACGACGTGGTGTGGCCCGGGATTGATCGGGCGATCTTCGCCCAGGAGTGCCGCGGGCAGGGCAGTGCCGTCGACCGTGACGGCGCCCGGTTCGCCGCCCCCGCTGGTGGTGATCACCAGATTCGGGATGCGAGACGTGAGCTCTCCCAGTTCTTTCTCGGCGTCGCGCTTGGCCTGTGCCTGCACGTCTTCGTCGCCCGAGCTCGGTAAGCGCACGGTTTCACGCAGCCGCTCCGCCGCCTCGAGCAAGAGGCCTCGCTTGACCAGCGCGCGCGCCGACCACAGCGCCACCGACGGCACCTTCAGCATCTGGTGCGCTTTCTCGAGCTTCTGGGTCGCGGTCGCGGCGTCGCCGTTCTGCAATGCCGCCACGCCGTCTTCGGCTAGCTTGCGCGCCGCCGCACGGGTGGCGGTATCGTCTTCGGCGTACGCGGGCACCGACCACAGGCAAAGCGCCAACGGTAACGCTCCGTAAATTCCACGAGCTGACTGAGCAAACATCGCAACCATGCAGTAGACCGCCGCGCTCGCTCCGTTGCAAGTGGGCTGGAAAGCGAGAAGGCCTAGCGGTTTTGCAGCATCACGCGGCCTGGCTTGGCTTCAACCGCCATCGCGGACCGCGCGATCAGCGGCGCGGTTGGGTGGTGTTCGGGTTTCCCGGCGTCGGGGCAGATTACACGCCGGTCACGGCCGAAGCCCACGAAGCGCTGCTGGCGCACCTCGACGACCATCGCCGCGAAATCTACGTAGCCATGTTCGCCGAGCTCGCGGCATGCTTGGCGCCGTAGCGTGGCGACGACGCATCCGGTTACTTTAGCGATCCGCGTGCTGCGGCAGCATCAAGTGCCGTTCGAGCCGCACGGGTATGTTTGGGAGCCGCGTGGTGGCACCCGCGCATCGGCCGAGTACCTGAACGTCGACGAGCAAGTCGTGATCAAGACCTTGATCTTCGAAGACGAAAAGAGGCAGCCGCTGTGCATCCTGATGCACGGCGACAAAGAAGTGTCGGCCAAGAATCTGGCGCGCGCGCTGGGCAAGAAGAGCGTCGCCCCGTGCGCGCCGGACGTCGCCGATCGCCACTCGGGCTACCAGGTCGGGGGCACGTCGCCGTTCGGCCTCAAACGCGCGATGCCAATCTACGTCGAGGCATCGATCCTCGAGCTGCCGCGGATTTTCATCAACGGCGGCGCGCGCGGCTTCCTCGTCGCCATCTCGCCCCCAGATTTGGGGCGAGTACTGAAGCCGACGGCCGTTCAGGTCGCGATCTAGCGACTACTCGGCTGCGGTGACGCTGTCGCTTGCCACGGAGGCTTGGGCTTGCGCCTGCTCAATCGGAACGATCGAGCCGTCGGCGGCCTTTTTGCCTAGACGAACAGTGCCCTTCGGCAGCTCGACTTCGGCAGCGCGGCGCGTCTCGTAGCCCATGATGCGCTCCGATGTCTCGCGGATGGCGCTCTCCAGAGCCGCGTCGCTCTTCGCCGTGCTGGACAGCTGCTGCTGCTTCAACTGCAGCAGCTCAAGCCGCTTGCGATCGACGGTCTCGGCCAAGCTGCGCTTCTTGCCGGCTTGGTCTTCCAGGCGCTCGTGCTGCAACAGCAGCGAGTGCGCGTACGTTTTTACGCGGATCTTGATCGAGCCGCCCGGCTTGTTCGCGTCGAGATCGTGCAGCGCTGCCGCTGGCGTCTTCGACGTCTGCAAGATGGCGTCGATCATGCCGTAGGTCGGCGCGTCGTGACCGCACTTGAAGCTCGAAAGATCGAGCACGGCGACGTTCGGATGATGCGCGGCGAAGTTCGCGGCCCACACCTTCTGCGAGCTGTTGGCCGAGTAGTTCTCGGGCCAGACGTGGTTGATCGACAGCGGCGTCGTGATCGTGCCGTTCGCCAGCTCTTCCTTGAAGTACCGGTCGAGGTACTCGCGGTCCTTTGGGATCGAGCGGATGCTGAGGATCGGGTAACCGAGGACCTGGAACTCGTCGGGAATGCCGTGATTCAGGCCCGGATCGGCGTGGTACGGGCGATTAAGCACCAGAATCGCGATGCGATCTTCGGCTTCGACCGTCTCCAAAATCGCGCGGCCCTTGTCCTGCAGGTCGAGCTCGAAAGCCTTGAGCGCCTCCAAGCCTTCGCGGCAAGCGTGATCATTCTCGTCTTCGGTGATGTCCAAGCGCTCACCGAATGTCTCGAACATGCGCTTGGCGAGCAGGATCGGCTCGGCGAACGATAGCGCCGGCGCCAGGTAGTCGATGCCGCGCTCCTTGAAGAAGTCGACCTCTTTGGTGAAGGCCGCCTTCATCACGTCCGGCGTACCGGCGACGATTGGACACGACGTGTTGTCCTGCGTGTCGGCCACGAAGTTGTTCACGTGCGTGAGGATCGGGAAGAAGATGTAGTTGAGCGGACGCTTCCGCTCCGGCTCGTGCTTGTGGAAGAGCAGGTTGTGGATGTGCGCCTGCGCGCCCTTGCTCGGGAAACACGGATCGATTGAGCCGTACTTGCCGCCTTCGACCCACATCTCCTCGGTCATCGGGTCGCTGAACACGACGTTCGATTTGCCGAAGCCGAGCGCCTCGAAGTAGGTGCGGATGAACGGTGCCGTCGAGTAGATGTTCAGGACGCGCGGAACGCCGACGCGCAGCGATTTTCGGCGTTTCATCGCCGCTTCGCCGGAGCGCTTGAACGGCCGGGTGATCTCTTCCTTCTTGATCCGGAACAGGCCCTTGGTGACGATCACGTCCTTCACTGGCGTGCCCGCTTCGGGCAAGGCTGCTTGATCGTACTGGTGCACGAAAGCGCGCTCGGCCTCGTAGGTCACGACGTTCGGGAAGGCGGCGGCCGTCTTCTTGCGCTCGGCCATCAACGACAGCATCGCTTCCTTGCTCTCGACGGTGCCCTTCTCGCACGAGAAGCCCGAGATATAGCGAGCCGTGCTGCCGTCTTGGCGCTTGGTATCGATGAACGTGCGCTTGCACTCGTTCGGACAGAAGTGACACACGGTCTCTTCGTCGTTCTTGGTCATGTACTCGAGGTCGAGCGTGGCCTTGATGCCGATGAAGCGCGTCTTGCCCGTGCGCTTGTAGCGACGCAGTGTCTCGATCGCCGCGCCGATCGCACCGGCTTCGCCTGTGTGCGGGTGCACGAACACCTGCGCGCCCGGCACGCGCTGCTTGATGTAATCGACCTGGGCTTTGACAGCGGCCAGGTTGTACTGCGTGCCACCTTGCAGCACGAACTTCGTACCAAGCGAAGCCAGCCGCGGGATCTGCACCACGTACTGCCAGACGTTCTTCGGCAGCACCTGCGCCAGGCCTGCCAGCAGCTCTTCCTTCTGGTAGCCCTCTTTCTGGAAGTTCACGCGATCTGAGTCGAGGAACACCGCGCAGCCGTAAGAGAACTTGGGCGCCAGCTCGGCCTTGAACGCGTTCTCGGCGAACTCGGTGATCGGGATGCCGAACTGATCGGCCATCGCTTGCAACAGCATGCCGTTACCGGCGCTGCACGAGTTCGACAGCTTGAAGTTCTGGATGTCGCCGTTCTTCATGAACAAGACCTTGATGTCTTGTCCGCCGATGTCGCAGATCACGTCGATGTCGCCGAAGAAGTGCACGGCGCTCATCATGTGCGCGACCGTCTCGACGATGTTCACGTCGCTCAGCACGCACTCGTCGAGCACGTCGGCGGCGTAGCCAGTCGCGCCGAAGCCCAAGATCTCGAGCGTCGCGCCTTGGCTCTCGACGTCGTCTTGAATCTTCGCCAACAGCTCCTTGGTGTCCTGGATCGGATTGCCCTTGGACAGCTGGTAGGCTTTGAGCAGGATTTCGCCGTCTTCGCCGATCACGACGGCCTTCGACGACGTCGAACCACCGTCCATGCCGATCACACCGCGCACGACCTGACCGGGCTCAAGCTTGGCCTTCTTGAACTTCGGAATCGTGTACGCCTCGATGAACTGCTGCGTCTCTTGCTCGGCCGCCGAGAGCGGCGGTCCGGCTTGCTCACCCAGGCGCGCGCGCCGACCGTTGGTGATGAAGTCGCGTAGCGCGTCGGTACCCTTGAAGTAACAATCAGTGCCGCCGTCGGCGATGCCGTAAATAGCCGCGCCGAACGCCGCGTACAGGTCGGCGTTCTTGGGCACAAAGATCAGCTCTTCGATCGGCACGTCTTTCGGGTAGTCGAAGCCGCGATCCTTCCAGGTCTGCGGGATGCGCAGGCGCCAGCACTCCTGCAAGAACGGCAGGTAGGTGTTCGGTCCACCGAGCAGCAACACCTTGGGCTTGAGCGTGTTGCCACGCGTCAGCACGCTCAGGTTCTGCAGCACGATCGCGTCGGCGAGGGAGTTGAGCACCTCGTCCTTCGGGATGCCGGTCTTGACCAGGTTGACGATGTCGGTCTCGGCGAAAACGCCGCACTTGGCCGCGACGTGGTGCAGCTTTTCATCACTGAAATGCAGCGAGGTCGCGAAGCCCGGCTCCGCGCCGACCTTGATCATGCACTTGTCGATCGTGGCGCCCGTTCCGGAGGCGCACTTGTCGTTCATGCTGGTCGAGGCAGTTTTGGCGCCGGTGTTGGCGTCCTGCCTGAACATGATGATCTTGGCGTCTTGTCCGCCGAGCTCGATGACCGAGAGCACATCGGGGTGCTTGTTCTCGACCGCCAGCGTGACCGCGTTCACTTCTTGAACGAACTTGCCACCGGTCGGCTTCTCCAGAGGGCCAGAGCCGGAGCCAGTGACGAACATTCGGAACTTCTGCGGCTCGTGATCCGGGAAGGCCGCGATGATGGCCTCGAGCAGCTCGAGCACCTTCTCGGGCTGCTTGGTGTGATGCCGCTGGTAGTTAGACCAGAGGATCTCCTTGGTGTCCGGATTGATGACAACGGCCTTCACCGTCGTCGACCCCACGTCCATGCCGATAACCAGACCGTCCGTCATGCTCATTGGATCCCGGGAAAGCGGGGCCCTGGAAAGTGGGCCCTCGGACTGACACGGGCGTCAGTCTGCCCGCACCCGGGGCGTAGAATCAAGCCTTCCGGCCATTTCCCTGCGGTGACACGAACGTCAGTCGCCAAACGCCACGTTTTTCGGGGCCGTACCCGAGCGCGAAACAACAGGAAGCCGGGAAGGCGGGAAGATTTCTGTGGTTCGAACAGGCGCCTGAGGCCCAATCGCGATCCCCCGGCGTCCAGTTGCCAGTACCACCCACCCTAAATCTCGGCCTTCCCGTTTTCCCGCCTTCCTCCGCCTTCCTCCGCCTTCCTCCGCCTTCCTGTTGTCCCCGCTGGCTCGGGCAAGATGCGATGGATCATCAGCCGCCTTCCTGTTCGCTCGGGCTTGCTGGCCTGTAAGGCCGCGAACGGCTGCCACGTTGCTTGGGGGTCATGCCGAAGCGTTTCCTCCGTCGTGGTCTTGGGGCTTGGGTTTCCGCTGTCGCTGCCGTGGCGGCGGGCGTCTTCATTCACGTCCCTGAAGCACGGGCGGAATTCGCTCCGCCGCCCGAGTCGCCTTACCGACCAGAGGATCCGAATCGGTTCGAGCCCCCACTCAGGGAGGAGCCTGACACGCGCGTCGAGCCCTGGGAGCCGCCACCACCGAAAGCCTCCACGTTTCGCTTCCACGTCGGTCCGGCTGTGCTGCTGCAGCCCTCGGGGCCAGGTCTGTTCACTGCCCTCGACATCGGCGAGCGCGCAGTGGGCGCGCGGATCTCTGCGTCATGGCTACGCGCCGAGAGTGCCCAAGGCCTGTCCGCCTACTCTGCGGAGTTGTGGATCGACTTTCGTCATCGCTACGAGCTGCATCCGGTTTTGAGCGCCGGAGCCAGCTTTCTGCATGGCGGCGCGCTCGGGCAAAAGAGCAGCGCGGGCGCGGGGGTTTTGCGCGGGGCGCTCGAATACGAGCTGCCGATCAGCGAAGCCGATGCGCGCTTGGGCCTCAACCTCATCGCATGGGTGCCAGCGATCGGAATCGAGCGCACGCGGCCATGGGCGATTGCGGCGTTGACCATTGGCGCGAGTTTCTGACTGCTGACACACGCCCTTCACGGCAACGCGCCAGAAACGCAACGCGGACGCACCGATTGCGCGTGAAATGGTGCTCACATTCATTTCGAATTTGAAAGGTTGCGCCACGCAGACTTGAAATCTGCGATTCGGGACCGGGGCCCAACTGACAACAGTGACGTCAGAAACCGACTGTTTCGTTGACTACTTAAGCGTTGATCGCAGTATGCCGTAGGGGTGTCGAACCCACACACACCTGCAAGCGCAGCTCAGGTGCAGAGTGGTGGGATTTCGGACTAAGGTGTCGTGCTATCGATTTATCGTCCCCGACGCCGGCACCCTCGCGGTGCGTGGTCACTGGCCCGACAGCAAGAGATCGTGGAATTGCCGTAGCTTGCGCAACTCGCGTCCCAGCTTGAGACATAAGGATCACGATGAACGCCGTTATCGCCAAAACCGTCAACGACGTCGAACTATCGCCTTCCGATGCAGAGGAGACTCCGCACAGCAGTGTTGCGGATTCGCCGCGACCGCACGGCCCGACTTCGCGAACGGAGCCGCCGCCTTCCGAGTCCCGCCGTGCGCGGCGCCTGCGTGCGCGCCGAGTTCGAATCGAGGAGCTGCAGCTCGAGGGGTTAGCAGCGACGGCGCGCCACGCGACGCTCGGTATGATCGAGACGCGAGTCGAGGATCTTTCGCTGACCGGCGCTGCACTGGTCATCGTGGACGCCGGGCCGCGAGCGAGCCTGGTTCTCACGGGTGACCGCCTCGAACGCATGCGCATTGTGTGCCGCGACTCGATCCTGTACGAGGGCGACGCCAACGTTCGCCGCGTCGCTGAGCGCGGCAATGATTTGGTGTTGGGGATCGAGTTGCAGTCGAGCAGCGTCGACTTCTCGGAGCTGTATCGGCTCGGGACGCGGCACAGCTTCTCCGAGCGCTTGGACGCCGCGCTCGACTTACAAGACGACGTCGTCCCCAACGAGTTCAAAGTCTGGGTAAACGATCAGCGCTCGGCGCTCGAAAGGCTGCAAAAATTTCTCGATTTGGAGGAGCGCGCACTGGAGAACCTCGACCAGTTTACGCGCGAGCAAACGCTCAAAACCTACCTCGAAGAAATCGGTCCGCGCGTCGTCGAGAGCATGAACGCCGCGTCGCGAGAGTTGCGCCAGCTCGTGGCTGGTCTACGCGAGGACCAGCACGCGAGCTGCCGCAAATACTACAAGGCCGAGCTTCATCATCTGATTCTTCAGTCACCGTTCATGCGGCGGGCGTATACGAAGCCGCTCGGCTACGCCGGCGACTACGAGATGATGAACATGCTATACCGCGACCACGCTGAGGGCGACTCGCTGTTCGCCAAAGCGATGAACCTCTACGCTACGCAGGAGGGCGCGGCTCAGGCGAACGTGAATCGCCTGGACTACTTGGGCGCAAAAATTCGTGCAGCCGTCGAGGCGCGCGGTCACGTGCGGCTCGCTAGCATCGGCTGTGGGCCTGCTCGGGAAATCGGCGTGCTGCTCGAGCAGAATCCCGAGCTCGGCCGGCACCTGGACGTCGCGTTGATCGACCAAGAAGAGCGCGTCCTGGTTTACTGCGAGCGGACGCTGTCGCCATTGGCAGCCAAGACGGGCGTGAAGCTCCACTTCATTCGTGAATCGGTGCGGCGCCTTTTGGGTGCCAAGAAGCTCAAAGACGCGCTCGGCGAACGCGACCTCATCTACAGCGCCGGCCTGTTCGACTACTTGAACGCGCGCAGCTTTTCGGCGCTCTTGGCCGGCCTTTACGACGCTCTCGCACCGGGCGGCCACCTTTGTGTGGGCAATGTCGCCAGCCACAATCCGACCCGCTATACGATGGAGTACCTACTGGACTGGTTCTTGATTCACCGCAGTCCGGCCGAGCTCGAAGAGTTTGCGAGCGCGCTGTATCCGTCGCCCAAGCGGGTCGAAGTCGACGCTGAACCGAGCGGCGTGAATCTGTTTCTGCGGATCTGGAAGTAAGGAGCCTCACGCTGTCTCAGGATCGCGGCTTCGAAGAGTGGCTCGCGGAATCGAACCTCGCGGGGGCTCGCCTCGGCTATCTGCTGGCGGCAGCGTTGATGCCCGCCGGCTTCGCGCTCGACCTGATGACGGTTCCGGACAAGGTGGGCGAATTCTTGCTCATCCGTTTGGCAGCCAGCGTGATCGCATTGGCCGTGCTGGCTGCGTCTTATCTGCCGATTCTGAGTCGGCATCCCGTTCCGCTCGGGGCCGGTGCCGTCGTCCTGTGCGCCACGGGCGTCGAAGCGATGATCTTGCGGCTCGACGCGGGCTACACGCCCTACTATGCGGGCCTCAATCTGTGCTCGCTGGCGATGGCCGTCCTCTACACCTGGCGGTGGCAGCATTTCCTGTACGTCAGCGGGCTGATCGTGCTGATTTGGTTGTTTCCGGCCTTGCCTCAGGTGCTGAGCGGCAACGTCAAGGCCACGTTCTTCAACAATCTGTACTTCCTGAGCCTGACGAGCGTGATCGTGGTGGCTGCGGGGACGATTCGTTACAACGCCGCCAAGCGCGAGCACGACGCGCGCTCTGATCTCGCGAAGACTTCAGCCGAGCTCAGCTCGACGCTCAAGCGTCTGCAGGAGCTCGACCGTTTGAAGAACGAGTTCTTCGCCAACGTCTCGCACGAGTTGCGCACGCCGCTGACGCTGATCCTGACACCGGTCGAAGACTTGCTCTCGCGCGGCCTGGCCAACGACGCCCGGCCCGCGCTGTTGGTAATTCGCCGCAACGCGCACCGGCTCCTGCGGCTGATCGACGACTTGCTCGACCTGGCGCGGCTCGACGTCGGCGGGCTACGCCTGCATGTTGCCGAGCTTGACCTGAACGAGTTGGCCACGCGCTTGGTCGAGGTTTCGCGCCCCGCCGCCGAAGCGCGTGGCATGACACTCGAGCTCGTGGCTCCGCCCGGTGAGTTGATGATCTTCGGTGACCCGCACCGGCTCGAGATCGTCTTGACCAACTTGCTCGGCAATGCGCTGAAGTTCACGCCCGACAGTGGCCGCGTCGCGTTGCGCGTTTCGCAGGACGAAACCAACTGTCGTGTCGACGTCGAAGACAGCGGTCCGGGTATCCCCGCCGCGGAGCTGGATCGGATTTTCGACCGCTTCTATCAGGTCGAAGGCTCCGAGCGACGGCGGCAGGGCGGGGCTGGCATCGGGCTGTCGCTAGCGCGCAAGTTGAGTGAGCTGCACGGCGGTAGCGTGGCCGTCGCCAGCGTGGTCGGCAGCGGCTCGACGTTTTCGGTGAGCCTCCCGCTCGGTCGCGAACACTTTCGCGACGAGGTGCTGGAGCGACGCCGCGTCCGCGTCGACGAGCATCCACGCCGCCGAGCCACCGACCGCCCAGGCGTGGTCACGCCACCTGAGCCGCCGCCCGAAGCGCCCTTCGAGCCCGAGGTGCAACCGGTGCGCATGGATCGCGGCCGGCGCCCGCTGGTCCTCGTCGCTGAGGACGAGCCGGATTTGCGCGAGTACATCGAAGCGGCGTTGCGACCCTATTTCGACGTCAAGACCGCCGCCGACGGCGCGCTGGCGTTGGCGGCGGTCAAAGCCCACGCGCCCGATCTGGTACTTACTGATGTGATGATGCCGGGCACCAGCGGCACCGATTTATGCCGAGCGATTAAACAAGACCCACGGCTCAAGAGCACGCCGGTAATTGTACTGACAGCGCTGTCGGCGACCGACAACGTGCTCGACGCCTACTCGGCGGGGGCCGATGACTTCGTCACTAAGCCGTTTCACAGCCGGGTGCTTTTGGCCCGAATTAACGCCCAATTACGCCTACGCTCGGTCGGGTTACAGTTGGCAGACCAAGCTCGGCTCGCCACGGCTGGTACGCTGGCCGGTGGCGTGGCGCACGAGGTGCGAAACCCACTGAACGCGGTGCTGAACGCTGCCCGCTCACTGCCAGGGGTTAAGAGCCGGCCGGAGCTCGAGAGTAAGTTGCTCAACATCATCGTCGAAGGCTCGCTGCGCATCGACCGCATCGTCGGCGCGCTCGAAGAGCACGTGAGGCCCGCCGAAGGGAACGCGATCTTGCAGTGCGACGTCCAATCTGGGCTACGCTCCTCGATCGAGCTTCTCGAGCATAAGATGTCGAACGTCTCAGTCCACTTGGTATGTGAAAGCAGTCGCTCGGTCGTCGCGTCGCCGCGCGAGCTCAATCAGGTATTTCTGAATTTGCTCGACAACGCAGTCCGGGCGGGCGCGAAGAACATTTGGATTAGGACTGGAGACGAGGGTGGGGCGGTACGCGTGTCGGTGAGCGACGATGGTCCTGGCGTGGCCAAGGACGTCGCCGAGTTGATCTTCGAGCCTTTCTTCACCACTCGACCGGTGGGCGAAGGCACGGGGCTCGGGCTCTACCTGTCGCGCCGTATCGTGCAAGACGCGGGTGGGAACCTAACGTATTCACCTCGGGACGGGGGGGGCGCGGTGTTCGGCATCGACCTTCCAGCCATCGAGGCAGCTGCATGAGTGTCAAAGTTTTGTTCGTCGATGACGACCCGGCCAACTTGGTCGTCTGCGAAGCTGCCTGCGGCGACGACTTCGATGTCGTGACCGCTAGCTCTGCCGAGGCTGCGCTCGAGTGCATGCGCAAGGAAGAGGTGGGCGTCATCGTCGCCGATCAGCGCATGCCCGGCACCACCGGCATCGAGTTGTTGGAGCGCGTGCGCATCGAGTATCCGGACACCGTGCGCGTGTTGATCACCGCATACAGCGACATTCAAGCCGCGATTGCCGCGATCAACCGCGGACGCGTGCGCCGCTACCTGCGCAAACCGTGGGAGCCCGGCGAGCTGAAGGCCGAGCTGAAGGACGCGCTGGATATCTACGCGATGAGCCGCAAGCTGTCGGCGATGGAAGTGCGGTTGCGCCAAACCGAGCGGGTTTACGCCCTCGGAATCGTGGCCGCTAGCATCGCGCACGAGATGAAGAACCCGATGATGTGGGTCACCAACAGCCTGTCGTTCGCCCAGTCGGAGCTGCGCAAGCTTTCCGAGCAATCGGCGACAGGCCCGGTCAAGGCCCGGCTCGAGGAGATCGAAGCCAGCTTGACCGACACGCGGACTGGCACTGATCGCGTGATGGATATCGTGCGCGGTATCGAGCTACCGACGCGCAGCGATTCGGGCAGCTTGAAGCCAGTCGACTTGGCCGAGGTGCTGCGGTTGAGCTTGCGCTTGGTCTCCGGCGAGCTGATGCGCTGCGCGTCGCTGGAGCTCGACGTCACGTGCGCGCCGAAGATCAAGGCGTCGGCGACCAAGCTGGGCCAGGTGGTGCTCAACCTGATCGTCAATTCGATTCAGGCGATCTCGGCGCGCCCGCGCAGTGAGAACGTGATCAGCGTCCGGCTGCGCTTGGAAGACTCCTGGGCCGTGCTCGAGGTAGCCGACAATGGGCCTGGCATCTCCGACCAAGAAATCGATCGCATCTTCGATCCGTTCTTCACCAGCAAGGTAGGCGTCGGCACTGGCCTGGGCTTGGCGATCTCTCGGCGCATCGTCGAGGAGCTCGACGGCAGCCTGATCGCCGGTCGCGATGAGCGCCTGGGCGGGGCCTGCTTCACGGTCCGTCTGCCGGGCTAGCCGCCCGCCCCGAATTGCTGTTCCCGCCGTAAACGTGCCCGTGCCCGTGCCCGTGCCCGTGCCCGAAAATACTTGAGACTCGCCAAGGTTCTCTCGGGTAGGCCGAGGTTCCTGCTGACCTTTCATCGCATTTCCCGATTCGAGCAGCGAGAAAACAGGAAGGCGGGAAGGCGGGAAGTTTTGCTTGTTCGAGCAGGCGCCTGAGGCCTCGTCGCTGCGCCAAGCGTCGAGCTCGCCAGTACCACCGACCCCCAATTTGCAGTGCTGGCCCTTCCCGCGTGAGCACCGGACCGGAGCGAAAACGAAGCCAGAAGCCAGGATCGGCGGGCGTGTTCAACAGCTGAAATGAGACCAATGACAAGCCGCCTTCCTGTTGTTTCCCTGCTCGTTTGGCCAAAGATGCGATGAAAGGTCAGAGGTTCCTGGCGTGGGGCTTTGAGCCCGCGCGCGCCGCGCCCAGCTGGGCGCGCAGGCAGGGCCTACACCATTCAAGACGCCTTACGGACCGTCGGGCACGGGCACGGGCACGGGCACGCGTAGGGAGGAGCAGAGGCCTACGGTAGGTCGTTAGCGGGCGTGTAGCTCTGATCCGCGCGCGGCAAGTCGGCGGTACCGATCGAGCGCTCGCGCCAATGCCGACGCGGCGGCGAGGCGTCGATCCAGTGAAAGCTATGGTCGCGGCTGTCGAGGTGAACGTACTGAGTCTTGGGGTGCGTGTAGATACCGACGCCGGTGCGCGGGATTTCACGCAGATAGCTGGCCAACGCCTTGGCGCTGACACCGCGTAGTCGAAAGTCGATCGCGGCGCCCGTGGCGTGCGGTCCCTCGCGGCGACGCCCGGGCTTGCGGTACGCTGAAACCACCTCCACCTCGTAGCTGTTGAAGTGGTAGGCAGCCTTGAACAATAGCTGCAGCGTGCGGCGGTTGATGCGCGCGACCGCGTGGTGCTTGGGGTCGCGCGCGTCGCACAACAGGTCGTCGAGCGCGCTGGCGGCGGCTTCGTCGATCTGCCCGCGTGCGTCGTAGAGCTTCAAATCGCGGGTTTCGCGCGTGGTCTGGTTCTCGACGCTGAGCGATTGGAACAGCTCGAAGCGCGTGGCGACGTGCGGCGCGTTGGCTGTCGGTAGCGCGATCGGGGCCTGCGTCGCGGGGGTCACGGCCCGCAGCTTCGGCGCAGCTGGCGCTTGGCGGGGCCACAGCGCGAACGCCAAGCCGGCGGCGCCGAGCAGACCGGCCAGCGCCAAGGTAGAGAGGCCGAATCCTCGCGGGCTCATCGCTTCAACGCCCAGCTTCTCAGAGTGAGCGCCGAGCGGCAACGTGGGTAGAGGTACGCCGTGGCAACTGCGCGCGCTTATTTACTTGCGACGCGGGCCGTCACGCCCTTCGCCGGCGGGCGCGGCGGAGCCTTGCCGATCTCTAGGAAATCACGGCCCAAGAGCGCGCCGAACTGATCCTTCACTTCGACACGCAGTACCCACGGGCCAGGCGCCGAGTTGGGCGGAACCGTCCCTATTAAACGATTACCGTCGCGCGTGAACGTCACGGCGATAGGCTCGATACCGACTGTCACTTCGGTTTTCAGCTGCACCCAGTCCGGCACGCCCTCGCCGTCCTTGTTGCGCAGCTCGACCGCGATCTGAACGGCGTCGGTCGGCCACACCGCGCGGCGTGGGCCGAGCGCGACGTGCGCGTAAAGACCCCGCGGTCGCAGCCGCGCGCTGGTCGGGAAGACCGAACCTGGCACTCGAAATCTCACCACCGTAGTTTCGCCGCGATAGAGCGTGACCGCCTGTGACGCCGGTACATAGCGGCCAGCGCCTTCGTAGGTCATCTCCAGGCCATCGATGTTGGAGAAATGCACTTCTTGGCCCTTGCCAATGAAGATGTCGCCGCTCGCCGCGTAACCGCCTGGCGGTAGGGTGACGCCAACGACCCGCACTGGCTCGCTCTTAGACCAAGTGCCGGCGATGCCCTCGGCGTCGACCGAGCGCGCGGCGATTTCGTACTGGCCGGGCAAGACTGGCGTGAACGCGTCGTCGAGCCGCGTGCCGCGCACCGCGCGCTGCTGCGCACCGCTGCCATCAGCGGCGCGCAGACGCAGCTCGTAGTGTTCGGCGGCGTCGACCTTGCCGAAGCCGATGCCCGAGATGGCGACCGGATCACCGGCTGAGAACCACAGCCGTTGCCCGACCTCGAGCACCGGCGCTGCAGCGGTGGGCTCGGGCGTGGTGCCACGCTCGCCGTTGAAGTGCGCGAGCGTAGCCGGCGCAAACGCTTGCCAATGATCACCGGCCAGCGTGCGCACGTCGCCCTGGACGCTGGCGACCGTTGCTTCGTCGCCGTGCAACAGCAGCGTGGCTTGGCCGGCGCTGACCACGGCCGAGATCTTACCGATGCTGCACAAGACCGCGCCCTTCGGCTTGGCCGGCACCGCGACGTCGACACGTCCACGGACGAGCGCGAAGCTGTAGGTCGTCGTCTTCGAGCCTGGCACCAGCTGCAGCTGTTGCGACTTCGGAAACACACGCACCGCAGCACCCGGGGCCAGCGAAAGCCGCGCTTGGCTGGGCAGTTGGTATTCGGCGCCGTCCGGGCCGGCCGTGAACACGCCTCCCGCGCTCGTACCCGACCCGGCCACCACGCCGGTTTTCGGCGCCGCTGCCCGCGCCGAGCTAGGCGTGAGTGCGCAGGCTGCGCACAACGCGACGCTCGCGGCGAAGAGGGCTTTCGATCCGAGCGACGATCGAGACAACGTCATGCGCAGGAGGTACGGCGCAGATGCGCAGGACTTGAGCTGCGCGGGTCTGAAAATTCTGGCTATGATGCGTACCTACATGGCCGCCCCGACCAAGCGTGCACGCGGCAAAGCTGCGCCCAAGAAAACATCGCTGCCGAAGTCGGAGCGCCGCCAGCAAATCTTGACCGTCGCGCGTGACGTCTTTGCGCGGCGTGGCTACCACCAGACAACGATTGACGACATTGCGCTGCAAGCCGGCGTCGCGCGCGGCACCTTCTATCTCTACTTCGAAGACAAGCGCGCGGTGTTTTCGGATCTGATCGATCGCTTCGCCTCACAGCTCACGATGGCGATCGTTCGGATCGTAACCGACGACCAGCAGCGCCCGGTCGTCGACCAAGTTCGTGAGAACATTCGCGCAATTATCGCGACATGCCTCATGGAGCGCAGCATGACCAAGATCCTGTTCACCGACGCTGTCGGCATCGATCCGGCGTTCGACCGCAAGCTGTTCACCTTCTACGACACGGTGGTTCAGCTGCTTACCGAGAGCCTGAAGGACGGCCAGGCGCTCGGTATCGTCGACGACGGTGAGCCGCGGGTGCTCGCCTACCTGACGATCGGCGCGCTGAAGGAGCTCCTCTACCAAGCCGTCACCCTGGGTTATTCAGAGGAGAGCGCTGAGGTGCTCACCCAACAGATGTACGGCTTCCTGTCAGGCGGCTACCTGCGTGTCGGTCCGAGTAAGACCGCCACCCGCCCCAAACGCCCCCGCAGCCCAGGCCGCCAGTTCCGCAGCGGCGCCCCATGAAATTCAACAGGGAGACGGCTGAGCATTGGTCTCATTTTGCGATTCGAGCACGAGCGAACAGGAAGGCGGGAAGGCGGGAAGATTTCTTTTGTTCGAACAGGCGCCTGAGGCCCAATCGCGATCCCCCGGCGTCGAGTTGCCAGTACCACCCACCCTAAATCTCGGCCTTCCCGTCTTCCCGCCTTCCTGTTGTCGTGCGCTCGGTGGCCAAACTCGAAATATTGCCGAAACCTGCGCGTCACGTGTTTAGAACCGGAAATCTCGGCCGTTTTGCTTGACCGGAACGGTTGATGGGGGGAAAAAACCGCCGGGTTTAGCCGAAACATGACCACTGAGATCACCGAGGGCTCGCCGAGTACGCTGAGCCTACTGTTCGCTGAGGGGCTCTATACAGATTATCTCCGAGATGCGAGCAGCGTACCCGCTGACTGGCGCGCGTATTTCGATTCGCTGGGGCAAGACGCGGAGTTCGCGAAGATGCCCAAGCTGGGGCCCGATTTTCGCCCGAACAGCGTCTTCAATCCGCCGGCGCCCAACGGCGCTGCGGCCAAGAGCAACGGTCACGCGCTCGAGAATGGTAACGGCGCGAACGGTCACGTCAACGTCAACGGTACCGCGCTAGTCAGCGGCGTCTCCGACGCGGCGGTTCGCCAGGATCGCGTCGACGCGCTGGTACGTGCCTACCGCGTGCGCGGTCACATGATCGCGAAGATCGATCCACTCGGCTTGCCGCGTCCGACGCAGGCCGAACTCGACCCGGAGTTCTACGAGCTGTCCGGCTACGATCTGGACCGCAAGTTTTCGAGCCGTACGATCTTTGGCGCGCAAGTCCTCACGCTGCGCGAGATTCTGACGCGCCTGCGCAACACCTACTGTCGTTCGATCGGCGTGCAATTCATGCACATCGACGATTTGAAGGTGAAAAATTGGCTGCAAGATCGGATGGAGGGCTCGGAGAATCGCATCCAGCTCTCGCGCGCCGAGCAGCTGCGGATCTTGACCAAGCTGACGGACGCCTCGATTTTCGAGGAGTTCATCCAGAAGAAATTCGTCGGCGCCAAGAGCTTCTCGCTGTCCGGTTCGGAGAGCTTGATTCCGTTGCTCGCATTCGCAATCGACCGCGCCGCCGAGCACGGCGTCGACGAGGTCGTGCTCGGCATGGCGCATCGTGGCCGGCTCAACGTACTGGCCAACATCATGGGCAAGAACCCGCGCGAGATTTTCCGCGAGTTCGAGGACGCTGACCCGCAGCTTTACTACGGCTCGGGCGATGTGAAGTACCACCTCGGGCACAGCTCGGACTTCGTGACCGAGAGCGGCAAGAAGGTGCACTTGTCGTTGTGCTTCAACCCGAGCCACCTCGAGTACGTGAACCCGGTGGTGATCGGCCGGACGCGCGCCAAGCAAGACCGCGCGGGTGATCTGACGCGGTCGAAGAAGATCGCGTTCACTATTCACGGCGATGCCGCGTTCGCGGGTGAAGGCGTGATTCAAGAAACGCTGAACATGAGCCAGGTCGACGCTCATACGATCGGCGGCACGATTCACGTCATCATCAACAACCAGATCGGGTTCACGACGCCGCCGTCGCAGGCGCGCTCGACCGTGTACGCGACGGACGTGGCCAAGATGCTGCAGATCCCGATCTTCCACGTCAACGGCGAGGATCCGGAAGCCGTCGCGCAGGTCGTGCGGCTAGCGATGGATTTCCGCGACACGTTCCTGCGTGACGTGATCATCGACATGTACTGCTACCGGCGCTGGGGCCACAACGAGAGCGATGAGCCGTCGTTCACCCAACCGGTTTTGTACGCGGCGATCGCCGAGCGCAAGAGCGTGCGCGAGGGCTATCTCGGCCACCTGACGAAGATGGGCGAGATCACCGTCGAGGAAGCCGACAAAATCGCGGTCGAACGTCGGGAGCATCTGGAGCGTGAGCTTTCGGAGGCGCGCCGCAAAGACTACGTGCGCGTTCAGGATTGGCTCGGCGGCTTCTGGAAGGGCTATCGCGGCGGCGCCGAAAACGACGTGCCGGACGTCGACACCGGCGTCGCGCAGTCGCGTTGCCAAGAGCTGCTCTTGAAGCTGCAGGAGCTGCCGGCGGATTTTCATCCGCATCGCCAAGTCGAGAAGCTTTTGGGCGAGCGTACCGCGATGGGCAACGGCGAGAAGCCGCTCAACTGGGGCGCGGCTGAGCTGTTGGCGTTCGCCTCGTTGGTGACCGAGGGCACGCGCGTGCGCCTGACCGGACAAGACTGCGGCCGCGGCACGTTCAGCCATCGCCACGCCGTGTTGCACGACGTGCAGGACGGGCACACGCACATGCCGCTTTGCCACATGGCGCCCGATCAAGGGCCGATCGAGATCTACAACTCGGTCTTGAGCGAAGCGGGCGTGCTCGGCTTCGAATACGGCTACAGCCTCGATTGGCCGGACGCGCTGGTGCTGTGGGAGGCGCAGTTCGGCGATTTCGCCAACGCCGCGCAGGTGATCATCGACCAGTTCATCGTCAGCGCCGAAGATAAGTGGAAGCGCTTGTCTGGCTTGGTCATGCTCTTGCCGCACGGCTACGAAGGGCAGGGGCCAGAGCACTCCAGCGCGCGGCTCGAGCGCTTCTTGGCGCTGTCGGCCGAAGAGAACATCCAGGTGGTGCAGCCGAGCACGCCGGCGCAGTACTTCCACGTGCTACGGCGCCAAGTGCTCAGGCCGTGGAGGAAGCCCCTGGTCGTGTTTACGCCCAAGAGCCTGTTGCGCTTGCCGCAGTGCGTGAGCTCGCTCGACGAGTTCGCCAGCGCCGGCTTCCAGCGCGTGATCTCCGATATTCGTGGGTTGAAGAAGGCCGCGCGGGTGCTGTTCTGCACCGGCAAGGTGTTCTACGACCTCGAGAAACGTCGCGCGGAGCTCGGCCGCAATGACGTGGCGATCGTCCGCATCGAGCAGCTGTATCCGCTGCCGGATCGCGTGCTGCGGGCGGCCGTCGACCATTTCGACGACGGCACGCAGTTCGTCTGGGTCCAGGAAGAGCCGGAGAACATGGGCGCTTGGCGCCACATGCGCGTGCGTCACGGCTCGATGATGTTCGGGCGCTTCCCGTTCTCGGGCGTCTGCCGCACCGAATCCGCCAGCCCCGCGACCGGCTCCCACAGCGCGCACAAGCTCGAACAGCAAGAGCTTTTGGAGCGCGCGTTCGCCTGACGAGCACGAGCAGGAATCAACAGGAAGGCGGGAAGGCGGGAAGGTTTTGTTGGTAGAGCCCGCGGTCGGTGACCGATCTCGCGTCTGCTGTGTCGACCCGACTGACTCGCCCAACCAAAAAAATCTCCACCTTCCCGGCTTCCCGCCTTCCTGTTGTCTCGTTCTCGATCGCGTTGATTGTTGACGATTGGCGTGTGGCGGCGGAGAGTGGTGCCGCGAATTTCCAAGGAATCTCTGAAAGATGCCCATTGAGCTGAAAGTGCCGCCAGTCGGCGAGTCGATCACGGAAGTACAGATCGGCGATTGGTTGAAGGCCGAAGGCGAGAGCGTTTCGCGCGACGAAGTGCTCGTCAAAATCGAGACCGACAAAGTGACGGTCGACTTGCCGGCTCCGACCACCGGCACCATCACGCAGATCAAGGCCAAGAAGGGCACCGTCTGTCAGGTGGGTGAAGTGATCGGTTACATGGAAGAGGGCGCCGCCGCTGCCGTCAAGCCGAAGGCTGCCTCGGTGCCGCCGCCGGCCCCGGTCGCTGCCGTTGAATCCGACACCGCGCCGAACTCCAAGTCCCCGCGCGAGACGATTCCGCCGCAGGGCTTTGCGCGAGTGATGCCGTCGGCCCGTCGTGCCTTGAAAGAGCGCGGCGTCCAGGCTGATGAGGTCGAGGCGACCGGCCCCGGTGGTCGCGTCTTGAAGGAAGACGTCATGCGCTACACCCCGCCCGCCGCCGCCAAGGTGGTCGCCGACAAGCACGAAGAAGCGGTACCGATGAGCCCATTCCGCAAGAAGATCGCGGAACGCTTGGTGCAGTCTCAACAGACCGCGGCGCTGCTCACGACCTTCAACGAGATCGACATGACGGCGGCGATGGCGCTCCGCAAGGAGTACCAAGAGAGCTTCCTCGAGAAGTACGGCATCAAGCTCGGCTTCATGTCGTTCTTCGTCAAGGCGGCAATCGACGCGCTCAAGCTGATCCCGGCGGTGAACGGTGAGATCCGCGGCACCGACATCATCTACAAGAACTTCTACGATATCGGCGTGGCGGTTGGCGGCGGCAAGGGCCTAGCCGTGCCGGTGATTCGCAGCGCAGATCGGCTGAGCTTCGCCGAGGTAGAGCAGGCAATCGCCAACTACGGCAAGCGCGCCAAAGACAACAAGCTCGAGCTGTCGGAGCTGATCGGCGGTACGTTCACGATCTCCAACGGCGGCATCTACGGATCGCTACTCTCGACGCCGATCGTCAATCCGCCGCAGAGCGGCATCCTGGGTCTGCACGCGATTCAAGATCGCCCAATCGCGCTCAACGGTCAGGTCGTGATTCGGCCGATGATGTACATCGCGCTGACCTACGATCACCGGCTCGTCGACGGCCGTGAAGCCGTCACGTTCTTGAAGCGCATCAAGCAATGCGTCGAAGCGCCGTCGCGCATGCTGCTCGAAGTTTGAAACCACCCGGAAATCTCGCTCGAGGAAAACTGCCTTGGTGAATAGCCACGATTTGGTCGTCATCGGTGCGGGTCCCGGCGGCTACGTGGCTGCGATTCGCGCAGCGCAGCTCGGCCTGAACGTAGCCTGCATCGACGCCGAGACGGCGCTTGGCGGT
Organism: Polyangiales bacterium; assembly: GCA_038252755.1. GTDB lineage: Bacteria > Myxococcota_A > Polyangia > Polyangiales > Polyangiaceae > PMG-095. Next base: position 34,865 of record JBBSAB010000005.1, read on the forward strand.
ACATGCCTGCGCGTCGGCTGCATTCCGAGCAAAGCGCTGCTCGAATCGAGCGAGCGCTACCATGAGGCGAGCCACGCGCTCGGTGATTTCGGCGTCAAAGTCAGCGGCGTCGAGCTCGATCTCGAGCGCATGCTGAAGCGCAAAGAAGGCATCGTCAGCGGGCTCACGCAGGGGGTCGCCGGGCTGTTCAAGAAGAACAAAGTCACGCGCTACCATGGCCACGGACGCATCACCGGGCCTGGTCGCGTCGCGGTCGTGGGTCCGGATGCGTGCGAGCTCCAGGCCAAGCACGTCATCATCGCTACCGGTAGCAAGGTCGCGCCACTACGCGGCGTAGAGCTCGACGGCGATCGGATTGGTACCAGCACCGAGGCGCTCAGTTACCCGTCGGTTCCCAAGCACCTGGTGGTGATCGGCGCCGGTTACATCGGGCTGGAGCTGGGCTCGGTTTGGCGGCGGTTGGGTGCGAAGGTCACGGTGCTCGAATACCTGGAGCGCATTTTGCCCGGGATGGATGCCGAGATCGCCCGTGAAGCCGAGCGCATTTTCGAGAAGCAGGGCATCGAGTTCAAGCTGGGTGCGCGCGTTACGTCTGCCACCCGCTCCGGCGACGAGGTCATGGTCGGCATCGACGGCCAGGACAGTGTGCGTTGTGATCGCGTGCTCTTGGCCGTGGGGCGCTTGCCCAACACCGATGATCTGGGCCTCGACAGCGCGGGAATCGTGTTGGACCCGCGCGGGCGCATCCCGATTGACGACAATTACTGCACGTACGTACCGGGCTTCTATGCGATTGGTGACGTGGTGCGTGGCCCGATGCTGGCGCATAAGGCCGAGGAAGAGGGCGTGGCGTGCGTGGAGCACATCGTGACCGGCGTGGGTCACGTCAACTACGACGCGATCCCTGGCGTCGTGTACACCCACCCTGAAATTGCTTCAGTCGGTAAGACCGAAGAAGAGCTCAACGCGCAAAACGTGCCGTTCAAGAAGGGCAGCTTTCCGTTCATGGCCAACGGGCGTGCCCGAGCACTGGGTTCGACCGAAGGTCGCGTGAAGATCCTGGCTCACGCCAAGACCGATCGCATCCTGGGCGTACACGTGATTGGGCCGCGCGCCGGCGATCTGATCGCGGAGGCGGCGGTTGCGATCGAGTTCTCGGCTAGCGCCGAGGATATCGCTCGCTCGTCCCATGCGCATCCGACGCTGGCCGAGGCGATCAAGGAAGCGGCGTTGTCGGTCGATCGCCGAGCGATCCATATTTAGCTGCGAGCTGCGAGCTGCGAGCTGTGAGCCGAGAGAATCGAGAATCGAGAATCGAGAATCGAGAGCCGAGAATCGAGAATCGAGAGCCGAGAGCCGAGAGCCGACGACCACGCTTAGGCGACGCGGGCGGTGAAGATGAACGGGGCGGCCTCGGACGACGATTGACGCTCCTCGCCGAGGTCGACGGAGACTTCGAGGCCAGCGGTGCGCCACTCTTCGTGAAGACCTCGCGCTAGCGCCGCGAGTGAGTGACGGAGCCGCCCGCCGCTGCGCGCAGAGGCTGCCAGGTACACCTTGCCGGCCCTGTTTTTGGCCATCGCACCGAGCGACAGGCCGGCCAGCTTGCGACGCGCACCGTCAGCGGCTTCGTCGACCCGCTCATTGCAGGCAATGGCCACCGTGGACAGTTGGATGCTGCGGCGCCCGAAAAGGCTGTCGAGGTCAGCGGCGACGCGGTCGGCAAAGACGGCCGGGGTTTCGCCCTCGGTTTGCGCAATCACCCGCCGTACGGCGCACTGAGCGTGGAGTACGGGCCACTCGCTGCCCAGCTCCACGACCACCAGCAGGCCAAGCCCGACTGCTGTTTCATGCCCCAGTGCTGATGGACGCGACGTCTTTTTGCGCATGACTGCTTCCTGTTACCTACACTCCTCAATAGGCCTCCCCTCGAAACCGGGCAAAAATTCGGGGTCGATGGCCTGACGTTGTGACTGAAAGTGGCCGTTGGCACCTTGGTAGGCTCGTGTGCCCTGTACGCCCCTGTACGGCAGGAGCGAGCGGAGCGGGCGGCACGAGGCACCTGGCACCTGGCAACTGGCAACTGGATCGAGCGACACGAGAAAGCGACTCCGTCGCGCCGCGCGGAAATCCGCGTGGTAGTATATAAGGTTTGCATGAGTGGGACTTTGCTTAGGATGCGTCCGTTCCTCGCCTCAGCTCTGCTGGGAGCGTCTCTACTTGGCTTGACCAGCCCGGCCTTCGCCCAGAGCGATGAGCAGCGCGCTGGCGCCCGAACACTGGCCACCGATGGGGCGCAAGCCTTCAACGAGGGCCGCTTTAAAGACGCTGTCGTCCTGTTCGGGAAGGCCGAGTCGCTGATGCATGCGCCGCCGCACTTGCTGTTCATGGCGCGCGCGCATGCCAAGCTCGGTCAGTTCGTGAAGGCGCGCGAAGCGTACCTGAAGATCGTCAAAGAGCAGCTGCCGGCCAACGCGCCGCAGGCCTTCCGCGACGCGCAACCGATCGCCGACGAAGAGCGCAAGCTGGTCGAGCCGCACATCGGTCGGCTCACCGTGAAGGTCGAAGGTGCTGACGGCGCCAAGGACCTCACCGTGGCCATCGACGGGCAGCCGATGTCGGTAGTGTTGCTCGGCGTTCCGCAGCCGATGGATCCGGGCGAGCACACCGTGACGGCTACGGCCGCGGGCTTCAAGGGTCCGCCTGTGAACGTCTCGCTCAAGGAAGCCGGTCAGGGAGCCGTTACTGTCAAGATGGAGGTCGACAAATCCGTCCCGCCTCCGACGGCCACTCCCGCCGCCGCAGCTGGCGGAGGCGCGGTCGTGTCGACGACGCCGAACGGTGCTCCGCCCAGCGACAGCGGTGGCAGCAATGGCATGCGCATCGGTTCGTACGTCGGCTTCGGTGTGGGTGCGGTCGGCGTCGTGCTCGGCACGGTGTTCGTCATGAAGTCCGCCAGCAAGCGTAAGGACGCGGACAAGGCGACGGACAACCTCGTGATGTGCGACAGCGGTGGCTGTTTGGCGACCGACGCCAACGCGAAAACCATCGACGACCTCGACTCGCAAGCCCGCAGCGCCAAAACGATCGGCATCGTTGGTTATGTCGTCGGTGGCCTCGGCGTGGCCACGGGCGTCACGCTGTTCATCCTCTCGAACAACAAAGAGGAATCAAAATCGGCTTTCGTCGCGCCCTACCTGGGGCTCGGCGCGGTCGGTGTGCGAGGCGCGTTTTGATCTTGCCGAGGACCTTTCGCGGTCCTCCTGCCTGCAGAGTTTTCGAGCTTAATTAGAGGAGCAACCGCGGATGGTACAAGTACGAAGCAGTCAGCGTGGCGTGGTCAGACTGGTAACGAGCCTGGCCTTGGCGGGTTTCGCTGCCCTGTTGGGCGCCGCGGGCTGCTCTGCTGACAGCGGTAACGCCGAAGGTGTTGGCAGCCTGCAAGAAGGTCTGCTTTGCGGCAAGGGCGGCGGCGTGTGCCCGCCGGACGACAGCTGCGGTGACTGGTCGTGCAACCTCATCAGCAGCGCGTGCACCGTGAAGCAGCTCACCCCGGACGGCGATGTATGTAGCGACGTGAACGGAGTTAAGGGCGTTTGCGTCAACAGCCAATGCGCCGCCGGCTGCTACGAAAGCGGCAGCGAAAAAGGCATTCTGAAGGTCCACCCGGGCTTGGAGCCTGGCACCTGCGGCGCTATCGGCGGCGTCTGCGACAACTGCATCGGCACCGACACCTGCACCTCGTACCTGTGCACCGCGAAGCGCTTTTGCGACAAGATTGGGGTGCCGGACGACAAGCCGTGTACCGACAACAGCGGCACCTGCTACAAAGGCTTGTGCTGTGCGGGCTGTCTCGACGCCCAAGGCGCGTGTCAGCAGGGCTACGCTGTCGCGGCTTGCGGCAAGAGCCCTCCCGGCGCCGGGCACCAGCTCTGCAAGAGCTGCACCGATACCGACATTTGCTCGACCGATCTGTGCAACCCGGACGGCAGTTGTGGCCACGGCCCTGCCACGGACGGTATCTCGTGCAAGGACGCGAACACCTGCGACGGTGACGAGACGTGCAAAGGGGGTAAGTGCACCCCACCCGCCACGTTCAATTGCCCGTCGGACGGCGATGCCTGCCACGCCCCCAGCTGCGACCTGCAGATGCAGTGCAGCCAGAAGCTGCTCGACGGCAGCGGTTGTCCGGACGGCAACAAGTGCAATGGCGACGAAACCTGCAAAATCGGCGTTTGCCAGGCTGGCGTGACGCCGAGCTGTAACGACAACAACCCTTGCACCATCGACGACTGCGACCCAGCGACCGGCTGCACCCACAAGCCAACAGCCGCGGCCAGCGCTTGCGACGACGGCGACTTGTGCAACGGCATCGGCCAGTGTGATGGCGGCGGCAAGTGCGTGATCAAGCCGAGCCAGACCTGCAACGACAACAACCCTTGCACCGACGACGTCTGCGATCCGGCCAAGGGCTGCACGACCGTGAACAACACGCTCGGCTGCAACGACGGCGATCCGTGCACAACGGCCGACAAGTGTAGCGGCGGCGCGTGTGTCGGTGGCGCCGCGGTCAAATGCGACGACGGTCGCGCGTGCACGGCCGACACCTGCATCAAGGGTGTCGGTTGCGCCAATGCTCCGGTAGCGGACAACACCACCTGCGACGACGGCAGCGGCTGTTCCACGGGGGACAGGTGTGTGGCCGGCGAGTGCAAGCCAACCGGCGGTAAGATTTGCCCCGAGGACACCAATCCGTGCACGGTCGCGACGTGTGACCCCAACCAGGGCAGCATTTGTGGCGTGAAGAACGACGACGCAGCCAAGTGCCAGGTCGACAAGTGTCACGCGTTCACGCAGTGCGCAGGCGGCGTTTGCCCGACCAGCGCCCTGATCGACTGCAACGACGCCAACCCGTGCACCGCGGACGCCTGCGATCCGGCTACGGGTTGTACCCACGTGGCCGACGACACGGCTAGCTGCAGCGATGGTGACCTGTGCACCACCGCCGACAAGTGCAGTCGAGGCGTCTGCGCCGTCACCCCGCTCGTCTGCCAGCCGATCGACGACTGCCACGCGGCCGGTGAATGCAATCCCAAGACGGGCAATTGCGATGACCCGCGCGCTCCCGACGACACCGCGTGCGAAAAGGGCAAGGGTCTGTGCAAGACCGGCAAGTGCGAGCTGCTGCCGGGCGGTGGCGAGGGCGGTGCTGGCGGTGAGCCAGCGACTGGCTCTGCCGGCGAGCCGGCGACCACTGGCGTCGGGGGCGAAGGTGGCAACGAGCCCGTCGCCGTCCAAGGCGGCGAGCCCGCCACGGCTACTGGCGGCAAGGCCTCGAGCGGTTCGAAGGGCACCCCGGAGGGCGGCGCGCCTGCTGAGGAAGTGCACGTGTTCGTGCGCGACCCAGGTGGCTGCTCCTGCAACGTGCCGAGCTCACAGCCGAGCAGTTTGGCCTGGCTGGGCGGCCTGGCGCTCGCGGGTGCGTTGGCACGGCGTCGGCGTAGCCTTGGCGGCGTGGTGCCGTTCGTCCAGGGCCCGCGCGCCCGCTGAAAAACCTGAGGAACGTGGGTTTTTTCAGCAAGAGACCAAGCCAATGCGCGCAAAGGAACGTATCCTGGTGTAGCGAGGTGCCCCGATGTCCCTAGAACCCGGCCAAGTCATCGATGGGAAGTACCGAATCGCCAAGATGATTGGCGAGGGCGGTATGGGGGCCGTGTACCTCGGCGAGAACGTGCGCATCAATCGCAAGGTCGCGATCAAGGTGCTGCACGCCTCGTACACCGGGAACGAAGAGGTGATGCAGCGCTTCGAACGCGAAGCGCAGGCAGCTGGTCGGATCGGCAACGACCACATCTTGGAAGTGCTCGACATTGGCCAGCTCCCCGATGGCGATCATTTCATCATCATGGAGTTTTTGGACGGCGTGCCGCTTTCCGGGCGCATCCAGGAACGCGGTCGGCTGATGCCACGCGAAGCCACTCCGATCATCCGTCAAGTGCTCGAGGGCCTGGGCGCCGCTCACGCCGCCGGCATCATCCATCGCGATCTGAAGCCGGACAACATCTTCATCTTGAAGGAAAAAGCCGGTGTTCACGACTACGTGAAGATCATCGACTTCGGTATTTCGAAGTTCAATCAGCTGTCAGGCGACGGCATGAAGATGACGCGCACTGGCGCGGTGATGGGCACACCGTATTACATGTCGCCTGAGCAGGCGAGCGGCAGCGCCGAGGCTGATCAGCGCAGCGATATCTACTCGATGGGCGTGATTCTGTACGAGGCCGTCACGGGTCGCGTGCCGTTCGACGCTGGCACGTTCAACCAGCTGATGTTCAAGATCGTGTTGTCGGAGGTGCCGCCTCCTGAGACGATCGTGCCCGATCTCGATCCGGCGTTTTCGAGCATCATCTCGAAGTCAATGACGCGCGATTTGACGCAGCGTTTCCAAACGACCGTCGAATTCATTCAGGCGCTTGATAGTTGGATGCAGAGCGGCACCGCTGTTTCGGTCCCGCCCGCCGCTGACGCTGCGGCGGCCGGGCTTGCGCTAGCCGGCAGCCCGGGCGGTGGTCGAACGGCGATGGGATCGCAGACGAATATCAACCGCGATGGCGCGGCAGCTGGGCCGGGGACCAGCGGCAATTGGGCGAGCTCGCAGCCAGACGCGACTCCCGTCTTGCCGAAAAAGACCAATGCGGGCCTGGCGGCGGCGCTGGCAGCGGTCGGCATCCTGGTGATGGGCGGCGCAGCATTCGCGGCCTATTCGGTGCTCGGCAAGAAATCCGAGCCAACGGCCGCCGCTTCGGCGTCGAGCCAGCCGGCGCTCGCGGCAGCGCTGGAGCTCGAGAAGCCAAAGACAGACGTCGCTATCGCACCCACGCCGGCCGCAGCTCCCGCCCCCAGCGAAGCACCCAGTCCCAGTGCTTCTTCCGCCGCTCCCGTGGCAAGCGAAGCCGGCAAGCCGGCCCCTGCCGCCCCTGCCGCACGTCCTGGAGCCAACAGGCCCGCGCCGTTGGCGGCAAAGCCTGCTGTCGCGCCTCCGCCCGCCGTCAAGCCCGGCGCCAAGCCCGCAGCGCCCGCCGCCAAGCCCGGTGGTGGAACGCCGGACTTCGGTTACTAGACTCGCCAGAGGCGCAACACGCGCCACACGCGCCACACGCGCCACACGCGCCACACGCACCAGACGCACCCGGCGTCGCTCCCCCTACGTCTGCGCACATTCGAGAAAAGCGCCAATCGCGGCTTCTCCCCAGAAAAGCGCCGCACAGCGCAGCGTCACACGGCGTCACCCGGACCGAAAGCGCAGCGAAACGCAGCGCCACCCGGACCGAAAGCGCAGCGAAGCGCAGCGCCACGAGGAGAAAAAGCGCAGCGCAGAACCCGGTTCTTGACGGATTCAAATCAAAGGCGGATAGATGGGAGCACGCTGGGAAGTTTTTTGTAGAGCGCTGTTTTTGGCGCTGTACGGATGACGACCCGTTGTTGTTCGCTCAACGTTCAGAGGCGCCCGCTGCGTGGCGGGTAGAGGCAAACTATGCTGGAGAACAGCGACGATTTGGTGTCCATCGTCGTCTTGGAAGCTGGTGCGGCCTGGCCATCCTGGTTGACCGAGTACCAGCGGCTCGCCCCGAATGCGGTGGTGATCGCGCAGGCAGCCACGGAATCTGCTGATTCCTTTCAGAGCCGCGTGCTCCACCGCGTGGCTGAGGCTGCCAGTGGCCACAACGGTGCGCGCGTGCGTGTTGGCGTTATCGTCTCTGCAGATTCTCCCAGTCAAGAACGCGTCGCGCTGCGTCAGAACGTCGCGCGCGCTCTCCTCAAAGCGATGGGTACGGGCCGTGAAGCAGAGCTGGTTCTCGCGGGCGACAGCGAAGAGCTGGAAGCCTCACGTCACCAGCTTTTCGCGCTCGCCGGCACGTTGTGTGAAGAGCTCGGCGGCACGCTCGTGAACGTGCGCGTGAGGTTCTCCAACACTAAGAGCGGTGTCATGCGCACTGTCGAGCCGTCGAGCCCTGACATCGACACATTCGTCTCCAAAGCGTAGCGCCGCTCAGCGTCAGATCTTCCGTGGGTGCGACCTTCCCCCACTCATCGCCCACCAGCGCGCGTCACGCGAGGGAAGACGTTGCTATTCCGTCGGGTAGACTGAGTGCCGAGCTACGGGCTTTGCGCCCGCTTCGCTCGTTCTTGGAGGAACTACCATGAAGCTTAATCTTGGGTTTGCGGTGACGGGTCTGTGTCTGGCACTCGGCGCTTGGAGCGGCGCGGCTCGCGCGTCCTCGCTGGCGGATTGCGGCAACATCGACGTGCAAGCCGACGCGATGTGTCAGGTCGAGGTCGACGCAGGTTGCACCGCGCATTGCGAACCGCCACTCCTGGAGCTGGCCTGCTCGGCCAAGCTCGAAACGTCGTGCCAGGGCGAATGCAAAGCCGAAGCTAGCGTCGACTGCACCGGCTCCTGTGATCTCACCGGGTGCGAGGCGAAGTGCAACGTCGAGCCGGCGAAGTTCGACTGCTCGGCGCAATGCCAAGTGGACGCCGACGCGCACTGTGAAGGCGAGTGCAAGGCCGAAGTGAGTGGTTCGAAGGGACATGGTGAGTGCGTCGCCTCGTGCAAAGCGTCGATCAGCGCTGAGTGCAACGCGAGCTGCACGGGCACGCCCGCCAAAGCCGACTGCAAGGCCAAGTGCCAAGCCACGTGCCAAGGGTCGTGCACGGGTCAGGCCCGCGCCACGTGTCAGATCGACTGCCAGAGCAAGGGGTACGCCACCTGCGAAGGCGACTTCAAGGCGAAGTGTGAAGGCGAATGCAGCCAGCCCGAAGGCGCGCTGTTCTGCGACGGCCAGTACATCGACCATGGCGGCAACTTGCAAAGCTGCACGGATGCTTTGAACGCCTGGCTGACGGCGCATGTCGACGTGAGCGCGCAGGGCTCGTCGATGGGAAAATGCACCGGCAATGCTTGTGAAGGCGAGGCCGAAGGTTCCGCGAAGGCGAGCTGCGCGACGGTTCCGGGTGGTCCGGCAGGCACTGGCGCGGCGTTTTTCGGCATGGTGCTCGCCGGCGCCGCCATCGCACGGCGTCGCCGCGCGAGCTGAAATGACGAACGGCGCCGTCGGCTCGATTGCCGCGCGGCGCCGTCGTTCGGCTAGCTTAGCTAGCGCTCACTTGTTCGGCTGCGGCGTCATGCGCAGGTAGGGGCGCAGCGCGGTGAAGCCTTTGGGGAAGCGCTTCTTGATCTCTTCCGGATCTTGAAGGGCGGGTACGATCACGCAGTCGTCGCCGTCGCGCCAATCAGCTGGGGTTGCCACCTTGTGATTGTCGGTGAGCTGCAGCGAGTCGATCACCCGCAAGATCTCGCCGAAGTTCCGGCCCGTGCTGGCGGGGTAGGTGATCATCGCGCGGATCTTCTTGTTCGGATCGATGAAGAAGACCGAGCGCACCGCGAGCGTGTCGTTCGCCTCGGGGTGGATCATGTCGTAGAGGCTGGCAACCTTGCGATCACTATCGGCCAAGATCGGAAAGTTCATCTTGGTGTCTTGAGTTTGTTCGATATCCGGGATCCAGCGCTCGTGGTCCGCCACCGAGTCGACGCTGACGGCGATCGCCTTGACGCCGCGCTTGTCGAACTCCGCCTTTAGATTCGCGGTCCGCCCAAGCTCGGTCGTGCACACCGGGGTGAAGTCTTTGGGGTGCGAAAACAGGAGCGCCCAACCGCCACTGAGCCACTCGTGAAAGCGGATCTTGCCTACGGTTGAGTCCTGCTCGAAATCGGGGGCAATGCTGCCGATATGAAGGCCCATGGTTGTCTCCTCGAAATGGGTCCGCGAGCCCAGTACGCCAAGCGGAAGGGCACGAACGTAGGGCCCGCCGGCACAACCTGCAAGCCAAGCGTTGTTTGTACTGGAAACCAGTCGCATAGTTCGATGAAATCAGGGCGTGAAGGCGTCGCTCGCTGCGTTCTTACTAATCCCGCTCGGGCTGCTCGGGATTTTTTCCTGCAAGCCCGGGCCAGGTACCTCGTGCGACCCGCACGAGGCGCGTTGCCTCGACGGCAAGCGCGCGCTGATTTGCGAAGACGGCAAGTTCGTCGAGACGCCGTGCAAGGGCAAGGCCGGGTGCTCGACCGTGCAGGAGCGGACGACGTGCGACATTACCGGCAATCAGCCGGGGGATGTTTGCAGCAACGGCGACGAGGGCGTCGCGGTGTGCGTGGGCGACGAGGCGATGCTGGCGTGTCACGGCCGTAAGTACGAGCGGGTGCCGTGCCGCGGCCCGCGCGGGTGCGACATGCTCGGGGCGCAGGCCAACTGCGACCAATCGATCGCGGAGGTTGGCGAGGCGTGCAAGAAAGAAAGCGCCAAGGCTTGCGCGGCCGACAAGACGCAAGTGTTGTCGTGCAAGGGCGGGCGCATGGCCACCCAGTACTTCTGCCGTGGTGAGCTGCACTGCAGCTCGGAGGGCGGCAAGCTCGGCTGTGACGAGACGGTCGCTCGGCTCGGCGACGCCTGCGACAAAACGCTCAGCGGCCACATCGCCTGCAGCGAAGACATGAAGGCACTCATCACCTGCCAAGACGAACACTTCGTCCCCTCCGAAAAGTGCAAGACGGGCACCGTGTGCACCGTGTCGGGTCAGTCGACGAAGTGCGAGAAGCCGTAACGGCTCGTCGCATCTTGCCCGAGCGAGCGGGGACAACAGGAAGGCGGGAAGACGGGAAGGCCGAGATTTAGGGTGGGTGGTACTGGCAACTGGACGCAGCGGGATCGCGATTGGGCCTCAGGCGCCTGTTCGAACAGCAGAAATCTTCCCGCCTTCCCGCCTTCCTGTTCGCTCGTGCTCGAATTGCGAAATGAGACCAATAGTCAGAGGAAGACGGGAAGGCCGAGATTTAGGGTGGGTGGTACTGGCAACTGGACGCCGGGGGATCGCGATTGGGCCTCAGGCGCCTGTTCGAACCACAGAAATCTTCCCGCCTTCCCGCCTTCCTGTTTTCTCGCTGCTCGAATCGCGAAATGAGACCAATGGTCAGAAGGCGGCGGGGAGGTCGGTACGGGAAGGGCGACGAAGCGTGGCACCTTCGTACGTCTTTTTTGGGCGCAACGAAGAACCCTATCCAATCCTAAATCGAATCCCGACGCTTCAGCAGAATCAAAATGAACACCAATGTCGCCAGCATGATGCTGCCCAAGACTGCCGGCGGCAGCCAGAAGCTTTGATAGTCGGTGAAACCCCAAGCGCCGTTGAAGTCGGCGCTGGCGATTTGGGCCTCAGCGCAGTGAAACTTCCCGGCGAACAGGAAGTTCTCGATGCTGGTGGTGTCGGGTTTCTTGATGTCGATGATCCAGGCTGCATCGTTGGCGATCGCCAGGCGTTCTTGGGCGATTACCCCCTGAAAGCCCCAGCGCGCCGGCATGAAATACATCGGCCATTTCAGCATCGGGTTGGTGGTCATCGGCACCATCAAACCGCCGAGCACGACCTGCGGGATCAGCGCGATCGGGGTGAGCGCCATGGCGGCTTCGGCACTCGTGACCACCGTGCTCAGCAATAACCCGACCGCGACCGAGTTCATGGCGGTGACGACCAACGTGGCCAGCGAAATGCTGAACGCCTGCACGCCGCCGTGGAAGCCGAGCGCAAAGAACACGATCGCCAGCAAGATCGTGCACTGAATGATGCAAAACACGGTCAAAAGTAGGAATTTTGAGAAGATGTAGTTGAACAGCTTCAGGTTCACCATCCGCTCGCGCAGGTAGATGGAGCGCTCGCTCACCACCTCACGGGCGGCGTTGCTGGTGCCGAACCACACCGCCGAGACCACACAAAAGAACAGCGCCGCAGCGTGATCAGGCGTCGCCTGCATGTTGCGCAGCGTGTCGTTGATGCCGTCGCCCGCGCCGCCGCTCTTTTTGGATAGCTCCTGCAAGGCGCCCAGACACCAGAACGGGATGCCGTCCTTTTGGCCGCCGAATACGCCGGCGAGCAAGACGCCGATAATCGGCGCCTGCAGCAGCATGATCATCGTGCCGCTGACGTCGCGCGCCTTGATCTTCCAATAGCGGCTGAACAGCAGCCAGAACTGGCCGGCGCTGCGGGGCCGCGTCTTGGGCATGCCTTGGGGTGGCGTGCCCGTGCCGACCGCGCGCCGCCCCGAGAACATCTTCTGGAAGATCGGGTTTTGCGGGTTGAAGTACTCGGCGTTCCACTCACGCGCCGCCGCTGCCCGCGACATGAAGCGCGGTGTGCTCGGGTTCTGCGCGCGCATCGCCTCGAAGATCGGCCGCTCGCGATGGTTCAACATGTCGAACATGTCGCGCGGGTTGTCGACGTCGTTCGGCTTGCCCTCGCGCTCTTTGAACGAGCCGAAGAATTTGTAGCCGTCTTTTGGCGGGCCGAAGAAGATCGTCAGGCCGCCGGGGCCGAGCACCAGCGTCTGATTGAACTTTTGGAACTCTTCCTTCGACGGCTGATGAATCGTCGTGACGATGGTCTTGCCGGTCTGCTTGGCTAAATCTGCCAAGAGCTGCACGAGCGCTTGCGTGTCGTCGGCGGCCAAGCCGCTGGTCGGCTCGTCCAGGAACATGATCACCGGATCGGTGACGAGCTCCATCGCGATGTTGACGCGCTTCCTCTGTCCGCCGGACAGGATCTTGCGCTCGGGCTTGCCGATCTGCAGGTGCGCGACCTGTTCCAGGCCGAGCTGGCCGAGCGTGGTCTCGACACGGCGGTTGATCTCGTCGTCGGAGTAGTCGGGCGGTAGCCGGAAGCGCGCGCTGTAGCGCACGGCTTCGAACACCGTGAGCTCGGGGTGGACGATGTCGTCCTGCGGCACGTAGCCGATCGACCCGCGCAACGCGTCGTAGATCGCGTACAGATCTTCGCCGTTGATGCGGACTTGGCCGGCGCTGGGCGGCAAATAGCCGTTCAGCGTCATCAACAGCGTCGTCTTGCCGGCGCCGCTCGGGCCCATCAGCGCGATGAAGTCGCCGGGCAGGGCTTTGAAGCTGACGTGATCGAGCAGGGTCTTGAGCTCGGACGGGTTGTCGCGGTCCGGTACCTGCACGAGCAGATCCCAGGCTTCGATTTCGTAAAGCGGACGGCCTTCCCAGCTGACCGCATCTTCGACGACGACCGCGACGTCTTGACCGTCGACTTGGATCAACAGCGGCATCGGGCCGATGAAGACCTTTTCGCCGTTGGTAACCGGGACGCGCTGGCCGGGTGTGAGACGCTGACCACGCACGAACGTGCCGTTGGCGCTGTTCTTGTCCTCGAGAAAGATCTGCCCGCCGCTGAAGTGGAGCGCGGCGTGGCGGCTCGACACCTGCGGGTGCGGCAGGTGAATCGCGTTGTCCGGCGTGCGGCCGATGGTCTTGACCGAACCCGCTGGGCTGCTGTCGATCCGCACCTGACCGATCACGGTCTTGTGCTTGGGCTTGCCAGCAACTCCACCGCCGCTGGGCGCCGGAGCTAAGCCGAGCGGCGCGGCTCCAGGCGTCATGGGCGCGTGTTGGGCGACGACGCTCGTGCCGACGCCGTTGTTAAAGGCCTGCGCGAGCTGCAACACCAGCGTGACCGGTACCGCCACCGGACCGAGCCCGACGAACGCGTGCGGATCGAGCGGGTGCGGCTGATTCGGCGCGATGCGCTCTTGGCCGATCCACGAGCCGCTGGTCGACTGGTTGTCGGTCAGGCTGAGCGGGTTGAGCTGGAAAGTGGCGTGCAGGCTCGAGACGTTCGGGTGATTGACGACGACGTTCACGCGCGCTGGATCGCGACCGAACGTGACCTGGCCCGGCGTGACCGGCGCTTTGCCGGCTTCCATCAGCATCAGTGCCAGCGCCGGATGCGCCAACGGCACGGGGCTTTGCCCGACTACGAACTGCGCTCGAAAGTCGAACGGCGCCGAGCCGCCGGGCGGCAGCGGCTGGCCATTGACCGACGTTGGTCCAGCGCCCGCGTCGCTGAACGTGACCTGCCCGCCGCCGGCATGCACGAGGCGTGCGTGCTCAGGCGCGACGCCCGGTCCGCCCAGCCGGATGTCGCAGTGCGCGGCGCTACCGACGAGCAGCGTCGATTTAGAGAACCCCGGCAGCATGGGGCTACTGCACCGCCGCGCTGAACTCGATCGGTCCGAAGCGCAAGATCGAGCCTGGTGGCACGGGTGCCCACAGGCCGGGCGACAAGCGATTGCCGTTGACCATCGTGCCGTTGTTGCTGTTCTCGTCGCGGACGTAGAGCTGCCCGCCTTCGAGCTTCAAGCTGGCGTGCACGCCTGAGACGCGCGGCTCGTTCAGCGCGATCACGCACTGCGCGGCGTCGCGCCCGGCCCGCACTTCTTGGCCGGCCAAGATCGTGTAGACGCCGCCCGCGCCGGTGAGGATGGCAGTCGTGGCAGTGCTGCCGCCGCCGTACGGATTGGCGGGTGGCGCTTGGGGTGGGGGTGCGTGCGGTTGCACGGGCACCGCGTAGACAGGCGGTGCGGCGTAGCCCTGTGGGGCCTGCGGTGCTGCGTAGCCTTGCGGCGCGCCGTAGCCGTGCGGCGCCGGGGGAGCCCCGTAACCGCCGGCTACGACCGGCGCAGGCCCGGCACTGGCGGGGCGCTTCTTGCCGCCGCCGCGCACGATCACGACCACGAGCAGCGCCACGACCACGACGCCGAACAGGCTACCCAAGATCAGCAGCATCGGCAGCGGCGCGGTGCTGCCCTTCATCTGCACGATCGTCGTAGCGGTTACGCCGCTCGTGCGGTGCGCCTTGTTGTCGTAGATGACCAGCCGCACGATCGCTTGGTCGCCGCTGCCATGGAGGATCTTGTCCGAGTCCGGCGCTTGGAAGCTGGCGAAGGTGTCGCTGGCCTCGAGCGCGGTGCCCTTCATGCCCATCGCGATCAGCTGCTGCTGCGTGCGCTTGGCGGTCTCGATATTGGTGCCGGTGAGCGCGGTCGGGATCGGTTGCCCGGCAGGCAGGAAATACACTTCAGCGCGCTCTTTCGAGCCGCCCCAGCAGAAGTCGCCGTACACCTTGAACGATCCGCCTGGATAGACGATGCCGCCGTCGCGCTTCGACATCTCGGTCGTGTATTCGATGTTGACGTCGAGCGGCCAGGTCGACGGATCGATACCAACCGGCACGTCTTTGAAGGTGTTGTCGCCGAGGATTGGCGGGTTGGTGTCTTGGAACACCAACTTGAAGCTCTGCGTCACCGTCGGTGCGACGCACGACACCTTCCACTTCACGATGTTCATCTTCGAGAAGCGTTGGCGCACCGTGTTGACGATCGAAGCGGCCCGCCCGCCCTGGCCGGCCTGAACGACGCTGAAGAAGCCGCCAATGTCGGTGTTGGCGAGGTTCTGCATGAAGTCGAGCGAGTTCGACTTGAACTCGTCGATGACCGTGATCGGAAAATAGATGCTGATCACCGGCACCGGCGCCTTGGGCAGCGCGGTGTTGTCCTCCGGAAACCGGCCCGTGGTCATGAAGTTCTGCACTTGCAGCGCAGCCGGGCCGGTGGTGCCGGCGTCAGCGCCGCCGAAGCCGCTCGACAGCACGACCATCGCCTGGTGCAGCGGCACCTTTACGTCTTCGCCGACGTTGCCTAGTGCCGAGAAGCCGTCGGTCGCCGCCTTCTTGATGATCGTGAGCAGCGAGCGGTTGCGGCCGGACGAGGTGAACGTGTCCGCGCTCGAAGTGATAAACGTGGTGGCTTTGGCTTTTTGGGTCGCGGGTAGCCACTTCGAGTCCTTCACGACCTCACGGTCGTTGAAGAACATGATGTTCACGATGTCGTTCGGGCCCATCGTGGCGACGAACTGCTGCGCGAGCTGCTTCTCGTCTTCGAAGCTCTTGTTCATGCGCTTGTCAGCGTCGATCAAGATTAGCCACGAGGTGCCGACGCCGGGTTGCTGCTGGCTTTCACCCCAGCGCGACAAGCTGATGAACTTGGCCGGAATATCCGTGCCTTCGACGTTGACGGTGAATAGCGCGCGGTCGGAAGGGAACGGGAACGACTGGTAGAGCGCGAACGGCTTCTCCAGGTTCAGCGCCATGCAGTCGAGCTGACTGTTGCCGGTGAGGCTGGCGCACGACGACGTCGCGTCGCTGACTCGCTTGCTCTGCGAGATGTCGACGACCGTGGTCAGCACGGGGTTGCCGTTCTCTTGCGCAGCGCGCGGATCGATGCGCAGAAGCTTGACGGCAGGGGCCGCGCTGGCGGACCCAGCGAACACGACGAGGGCCAGCACGAGCAGCACGCGCAAGGCGGCGGCTACGCGCGTACGGGGACTAGGGAACGAAGTGATAGAGCGCGTCAACATCTCCGAAAATGCTCTCGGTTGGGGCCAACGTGCGCCGCAAACGACGCACGTTTCGAGCGTCACGAGTCAGATGATCTTCACGATCACGTTGAAACCACCGAAGCGCACCGCCTCGCCGTCGCGAAGGTCGTGCGACTTGTTCTTGTCGAGCATGTGCTCGCCGAGAAAGGTCCCGTTGGTGCTGCCTGGATCCTCGACGCGTAACTTGCCGGGGCGCGCGGTGGCGTGAATCACCGCGTGGCGGGACGAAGTGGTCGGGTGGTCGATCTCGATGTCGAGCCCTGGCGCCGCGCCCTTGCGACCGACGATGTTTTGCCCCTGATAGATCGGCCAAAACACGCCAAGCTCAGTGGCCTCGTAGCTGACGAGGAAGCCGGCCAAGATGCGCAGCGACGGATCCACCGCGGCGGCCGCCGCGGGCGGCGGCGCGGACGGCGCTGGCATTGGCGCCGCTGCAGGCGGTGGCGCGTAGGCGGGCGGCGCGCTGTTGCCCTGCTGGCGATCGAACTCTTCGTGGGTGGGTGGCGGAGCAGTCGCGGCGTAGGCCGACGGATCTTTCGAGTGCACGCCGGCGGCCGGTGGGGGAGCGGCCTGCGGAACCTGCGGCGGTGGCGGTTGCCACATTTGCGGTGGTGCGAGCTGCGGCTGCTCAGGCTGCGGCGGCCCCCACTGAGGGGGCGGTGCGTAACCACCCGGGGGCGCTTGGGGTGGCGCTCCGTACGCGCCCGGGGGCGCTTGGGGTGGCGCTCCGTACGCGCCTGGGGGCGGTCCGCCGTACCCTTGCGGTGGACCGACGGTGGCACCAAACGGGTTCAAACCTTCGGGCGAACCAGCCTGAAAACGCTGCGGCTCAGCCGGAGCAAACGCAGGCGCTTGCGGCGGCGCACCCCAGGCGGCTGGCGGCGGCGCGGCGGCGGGCGGCGGCTGGTACGGCTGCTGTCCCCACTGCGGCGGGCCTGGCTGTTGTGGCGCGGGAGGCTGCGTTGGCGGAGCGTAATGAGGCTGCGGTGGCGGAGCGCCCCATTGAGGCGCTGGAGGTGCGCCCGGCGGCGGCCCAGCGGGGGCCGGCGGCGCGTAATGCGGGGGCGGACCTTGCGGAGCTGGCGCCGGAGCCCCAGGACCGGGCGCCGCTGCTGCTAAGGGCGCGCCGCAAGACAGGCAAAACTTGCTGGTGGGCTGATTCGTTGCGCCACACCGCGTGCAGACGATCATGAGTCGGACTCCCGAGAGCTGCGCGCCCCGTTAACGCTAGGGCCCGGGCCCCGCCAACAAAACCAAGGAGGCGGGAGCCTGCGCGGGCGCAGCATACCCGGTTTCGCCCGAAAAGGCGCGAAATCGCTCGGGGTTCGGAGTTCCGCCAGTGAGGCGAAAGTCTCCGCGAAACGTCGGGGCTTCGGCCCCGACTCGTCTGAATCGATCGTCGGGCGAAGGCCCCGACTCGATCAGAAGACCTCAGCGGTCTTTTTCGTCAGCGACGCGGGCGGCCTTGCCCTTGAGGTCGCGGAGGTAGAAGAGGCGCGCCCTGCGAACGACGCCTCTCGACATCACTTCGATCGTCTCGACGCGCGGCGAATGCAGCGGGAAAACGCGCTCGACGCCGATGTTGAAGCTGACCTTGCGCACGGTGAACGTGGAGCGCGCGCCGGCGCGGTGCTTCTGGATGACGATGCCGCGGAAAACCTGAACGCGGAGCTTGTCACCCTCGACGATCTTGTAGTGGACGGCCACGGTGTCGCCGACGCGGAACTCCGGCAGATCCGTGCGCAGGCTCTGGGATTCGAGGGCGGCAATTTTCGAGAGGGTCAGCATGAGGATTTTCCGCGAATTCTCCGCAAAAGAGGCGAGAGAGCGCGGCATTATGCATCCCGAACCCCGCGAGTCAAGGCAGAGCGACGCGTCCTGAACGAAAACCAGCCGTTGTGGCCGGGGTAGACCTTGACTGGGGGGCTTTGTGAGGCTAATCCGCCCCGCTCCCACAGCCGTCGTTCGGCCTGTCGAACGCCCGGTGATGTGGAAAGTAACGGATAGGTAGCAGCGCATGAATCAGTACCCTGGCGTGATTGGTCGCAAGCTCGGCATGACTCAGATCTTCGCGGAGGACGGCACCGTCATTCCGTGCACCGTGGTCGAGTCGAATGCGATCGTGGTGGGCAAGCGCACCAAAGAGAAGGACGGCTACGACGCGCTGATCGTCGGCACGGGTGACTTGAAAGAGAAGCACACCAGCAAGCCCGTCGCCGGCATGTTCAAGAAGGCGAACGTGCCCGGTCGTCGCACGCTGCGTGAGTTCCGCTGCAGCGCCGAGTTCGCTGCCGGTCACGAAGTCGGGCAAGAGCTCAAGGTCGAGGCGGTCTTCCAAGAAGGTCAGCATGTCGACGTGCAGGGCATCAGCCGTGGCTTCGGCTTCCAAGGCGTCGTGAAGCGCTATCACTTCGCCGGTAACATTCAGACGCACGGTACCCACGAGTACCGTCGTCACGGTGGCTCGATCGGCACGCGTATGACGCCGGGCCGCGTGAAGCTCGGTCAGAAGATGCCGGGTCATATGGGCGACGCAACGACTAGCGTTCTGAACCAGAAGGTGGCTAAGATCATTGGCGAGCAGAACCTGATCTTGATCGCCGGCGGCATCCCCGGCTCACGCGGCGGCCTCGTGGTAGTCCGCGGCGCGATCAAGAAGAAGAACGGCGGCAAGAAGGTCGGTTAGTCACCGGCAGCTCTGCTGGTGACCCAACCGCCGATTTCGAGTTTGGGCTTCGTTTTCTCTGCGGTCCGATGCTCACGTAGTCAAGTACGTTCGGGTGTCGGCAGCTCGGCTGGCCTTGCGCTTGGTCCTCGAGAAAGCCTCGCCGAAACTCGAGCTAGTCGGGTGGAGTCTTAAACCGGTGGACGCGCTGTTCGTTCCATTTCGCGCCGGGCGAGTCATCGCTCGGCGCGATGGCATTTTTGTGGTCGATAAGCCGCCTGGACTCGTCGTTCACGGCGGCGATGAGCGGCTGGCGAGCGACTTGGTCTCGCGCTTGGCGGCGATTCTGCGCCGTGAAGGTCACGACGGCTACCTGGGCGTGCACTCGCGGCTCGATGTCGGCACGTCGGGCGTGTTGCCGTTCACCACTGAGCGCGCCGTCAACGCGCGCTTCGCCGACGAGGTCGAGCGTGGCGCGGCCGAGCGCGTGTACGTCGCTGCGGTGTCGCTTGGGCGTCGCTCGCGGCTGGCGGCGTCGGGCAAGCTCGAGCATCGGCTCGAGAGCGACAAGCGCCGCGCGCGCGTGGTGACGAGCGGTGGTGACCACGCGATTTGCCACTACCGCGTGCTCAACGAGCAGAGCGGCCGTGCATTGGTCGAGCTGCGGCCCGAGACTGGACGCATGCACCAGCTGCGCGTGCAGCTGGCGGCCGTCGACGCGCCGATCGCGGGCGACGAGTTGTACGGTGGCGCCGCAGCGTGGCGGCTGCTGCTGCATTGCCGCTCGCGCGTAGTGCTGGGCGAGCGTTTCGAAGCGGCGCTGCCGGAGGAGCTACAGCGCTGGGTCGCGACCGGGTCGAGCTTTGCGTTGCTGAGCAGCTTTCGTGAGCGACTTTTGGATGCCGCGGTGTTGCGCGCTCCGCTCACCACCGGCGGTGATGTGTTTCGGGTCGTGAACGAGCAAGGCGACGGCCTGCCGGGCGTCACCGTCGATCGCTACGGCGACTTCTGCGTCTTGAGTCTGTCGACGCCCGAAGGCGAGGGAAAGGCGCAAGAAATCGCGGAGTTTCTCGCCGAGAATGGCGCGCGAGGCGTCTACTGCAAGCGCCGCGAGCGGCGCGATCTGCGGCGCGCCGAGGCACCGGAATTGGCGCCCAACGCGCCCAGCGCTGGCATGGCGGCGGCGTCGCCGCTGGCGGTTCGCGAAGGCGCGCTGACGATTCTGGCGGAACTGGGCGATGGCCTGTCGACCGGTCTGTTCATTGACCAGCGTGACAATCGCGCGCGGATCGCTGCACTGGCGGCACACAAGCAGGTCTTGAACCTGTTCTCGTACACTTGCTCGTTCAGCGTGGCGGCGGCGCTCGGCGGCGCGACCAAAGTGACGAGCGTCGATCTCTCGGGGCGCGCCCTCGAGCGCGGGAAGCTGAATTTCGCGGCCAGCGGCTTGGATGCCGAGCGCCACGAGTTCGTGCAAACCGACGCCGTCCGCTTCGTGCGCGGCGCCGTCAAGCATGACCGGCGCTTCGACGTGATCGTGCTCGATCCGCCGAGCTTCGCGACAGTCGGTAAAGCGACGTTCCGCTTCGAGCGCGACATCACGGCTTTGATGGCGGATTGTCTGCGCCTACTCGGCAATACTGGCGTGCTGCTGTGCGTGACGAATCACAAGAAAACCAGTCTGCAGGCGTTTCGACGCTTCTTGCACGCAGCCAGTGAGCAAGCGCGCCGCGCGCTGAAAATCCGCGATTTGCCGGCCGGGCTCGATTGCCCCGACGCTTTGGACGGTCCACACCCGAGCAAGAGCTTGTTGGCCGAGGCCGTGGTATCCGGGGAACGGAGCCAGCGTTGAAGAACCGCGCCAACCCTTACGCCAAGCCGGATGCGAAAACGCTGGAGGCGCGCGCCAAAGGCTATCCGGCCCGCAGCGTGTTCAAGCTGCAAGAGATTGACCGGCGGATGCGGCTGCTGCGCGCCGGCCAGAACGTGCTCGATCTGGGCGCCGCGCCTGGCTCGTGGTCGCTGTACGCGAGCGAGCGCGTGGGCCTTACGGGTCACGTCTACGCGATCGACATCAAGCCGCTGTTGCAGGTGTTCGGCGAGAACGTGCATGTGTTGGAGGGCGACGCGCTCTCGCTCGACAGCGCCGCGCTCACAGCGCATGCGCCGTACGACGTGGTGTTGAGCGACATGGCGCCCAACACCTCCGGCTCCAAGTTCCAAGACCAAGCGCGCAGCACCGAGCTGTTCCTGCGTGCGCTCGAGGTCGCAATCGCCCACGGCAAGCCCGGGTCGCACTTCGTGGCGAAGATCTTCATGAGTGGCGACTTCAAGCCGGCCGAGATGCAAGTTCGCGCCGCCTACGAGGCTGTGCGCACGATTCGGCCTGAAGGCACGCGCCAGGTCAGCACCGAAGTGTTCGTGGTCGGCATGGGCAAGCGCGTCTAGCAAACTCGGGAAATTTGCTGCAAAGCTCGACGGGTTGGGGACGGGACACCCACATGTCGCGATTTGTGGAACCGATTCCGGTTGCGCTTGGGCCCGGGTCGGCTAGGTGTTTGTGATGAGCTTTTGGAGTCGAGCCGGCGTGGGCGTCTGGGTGGTTGGTGCCGCTTCGGGCGGGGTCTGCGCGCTCGGCGCGTGCTCGGCCGGCGGCGGTGATGGCGGTGGCGCTAACCATGCGGGAACGACCAGCGTGAGCGGCGGCTCCGGCGGGTCGGCGGCGGGTAGTGTTGGTACGGCGGGTGGCGCGGGCACGACAGCCGGCGGTAGCGCAGGCGGCGCGGGCGGCGGCAGCGCGGGGGCGACCGCGGGCGGCTCAGCAGGCGGTAGCGCGGGTGGGGGTGGCAGCGCAGGTGCGGGCGGCGCAGGTGGCAGTAGCGGCGGTGGCGTGCTCTGTCCGGCAGACGCGACCTTCTGCTCGAGCTTCGAAGACAGCGCGATGCCGGCCAAGGCCGTGTACAAGTTCAACGCCGCGCCGGGCGATTGGAGCCGCGACTTCGAGGTCGATACGACGCTGTTTCACGGCGGCAAGTCATCGCTGCGCGTCAAGTCGGGCAGCGCGGACGCGGGCGCTTCGGGCGCCTACCAAATGCTGGCCGTGCCGGCGCCGAGCGGCTCGTTCTGGGTTCGCCTGTACATTCAGCAGACCGAGCTCGATATCGGCGGGCTCGACCACAACGTGTTTGGTGGCGCCGCCGACAGCGACGAACCCAACTCGCCGGTGATGATCGAGCTGGCCGAAGACGTCGGCGTGGCGTTCAACACCAACGACGCCGTGCGCTGGCCGACGAACTATGGCCGCGTCAACGGCAACCCGATGCCTTTCAGCTTGCCCAAGGGCATGTGGCACTGCATCGAAATCAACTACGACAGCGCCAAGCGCGAGCAGAAGCTGTTCGTCAACGGCGCCTCGCAGATCGACGCCACCGACTACCCGGCCAGCGTGGCCAACCCGGTCAAGATCTTCAAATTCGGCTTCAACAAGCTACATGGCCCGCAGCGCAAGGTCTGGTTCGACGACGTGGCGGTCGGCCCGACCCGTGCCGGCTGCCTGTAAAGTGATCGGCGGTCGACCCCACGCAAGGTCGTGCCGACGGGGTTGCGCAGCGTTGCTGGTGTCGCCCTTGCGACACGGATTCTCCAATCATCTCAACCGAGGCCGTTCCATCTGTTGCTAGGCCGCGAAGGCCCGACGACGATTGTCGCGCCGTTACCACTCCCGATCGCCCGGCGTCACATTCCAGATTTTTATGGCACTTTTGGGTCCGTTTGCGATCCGGCGACGCAGTACACGTAAGTCTCGATGCAGGTGAGGTTGTCCCCCATGAGCAAAGGCGGGGTCTGAGGCATCGAGGTGCCGCAGTTGCCCTGCTGGCCACGGAGTTTCCTGAGCAGCCAACTGGCCTCGGGGTTGGCGCTGTCGATCAGTTTGTCTCCGATCGGGCAATCCGCGGTGGTCATTCCCATTCCGAGATCCGCGTGCCTGGCCGGCACGTCTTTCAGGCGAGCGGTGAAGTTGGGGCTGTCGAGATTGAGCCCCGACATCGTCAGCTGGATGCCATGGCAGAGCTTACAAGAAACGACACCACCCCCGAAGACCTGCCGCACGCATGCAGTCTCGCAAACGTTGCTGGGCATTACGGAACCGCTGACGCTTGCGCCGCCGCTCGCCGTGCCGCCCACGCTCACTGTGCCGCCGACGGCCAGGCTGCCCCCGGCGCCGTCCGACCCGCCCGCCGCTTCGCCAAGTACCTTCATCCCGCTGCAACCTAGCGCCACCATCAGAAGTCCCGCCGCCCAACCACCTTTGGTACGCTTCATGTCGATTCCTCCCTTGCTTTGATCATGTCGCGCGGAGTTTACGTCGATCCCCGGCGTGCGAAATCTAGCGGACTTGAGCGGCTTGCCCGAGGGCACGCAGGCGGGCGGCGTGCGCGTCGTTCGGAAATGCCTGCAAATACTGGTTGGAAAGCGCTTGGGCGCGGCTGCCTTGTCCGAGCTTGTACAGCGTCTCGATGCGCAAGACTTTGGCTTCGCGCTCGAGCACGCCGGTTTGCGGCATGCGCTCGAACGCGTCGAGCTCGGACAGTGCTCGCGCAAAGTCGCCGGTCGCCAGCGCGCGTCGCGCGAAATCGATCGCTTGCACCTCGCGCCCGAGCTGGCCCTGATTGCCGGACGCTGCGGGAGGCGCAACGGTAGGCGACCCGGCTTCCGCATGCGAAGACGTTCGCGGTGCAGCCGACGCGAGCGGCGCCACCGTTGGCGACTCCGGTGGCGCCACCACCGGAGCGTCCGCAGCGGTCGAAACCGGCTGCCTCGATGGCGCTTCGACCCGCACGTGCGGCGCACCACTGCTCGCGGCCTGAACGCTGTTCGCGGTCGTTCGCGTTGTAAAGGCCAGCTCCGTACCCCCCGCAAGAATTCCCCCCCCGAGCACACCAACCGCCACCGACTTCGCGGTTACCAGCGCCAGGCTGGCCGCACCACTGCCTGTCGAGGCAGCCCCCTGAATCGCCGCGCCCGTCCCACTGGCCGCAGCTAAACTCGCCACACTGCTCACCGCTGCCGTTGCGCCCAGGCCGAGCAGCAAACGCTCGGAAAAACCGCTTGGGGGCAGCTCGGCGCGGCCCGCTCTGAGCAGCGCGCGCGTTCGTGAATTTTCGCTCGTGTCGAGCAGAGGGACGAGCTTCGTCATGGTTCATCTCCGTCGATGTCGCTGCGCCCCGCGACCCACGCTTCGAAGTGCGCCCGCGCTCGCCGCAGCCGCGAGGTCGCGGTGCCGAGCGGGATCGACAAAGTTTCGGCGATCTCTGGCAGTGAGAAGCCTTCGAGCTCGAACAAGACGAACACCGCGCGCTGTTCGATGCTCAGCTGCAGCAGACCCCGGTCGAGCTCTTCGCGCAGTTGCTTCTGGCTCAACAAGCCTTCGGGCGTGTGCTGAGCTGCCGCGGTCTCGACCTCGTCGCTCAGCACTTCGGGCGAGCGCTGCACCTTGCGCCGCGCGTTGGCCGCGACCCGAACTCCAACCGCGACCAAGTACGACGCCTCCTTGCCGACCTCGACGCCGCCGAGGCGGTGCGAGAATGCCAAAAAGACTTGCTGGGCGGCGTCGTCCACATCGCGCTCCGGTACACCGAGACGGCGCAGTGAACGCCAGACGAGCTGGTGGTGAGCCTTGACCGCAGTGACGAGTCGCTGCTGCGGCTCGGGTACAAGCGGAGCCACCTCAGCCGTGCCCCGGACAAGCTCAATCCGCGGCGCAGACGCCCGCGCGGGAGAGCTCTCGTTTTCGGCCAGGGTCGACACCTTCCTCGAGCCTATGTCGCGGCGGGCGCGGATCGATCCCCCGGCTCAGGGGAGGCGCAGCAAAAAGCCAAAACCTGCGCCAAATGAGGCGTTCGGTACCTGATAAACCAGGCCCGAGTTGAGAAAAACGAATCGCGCTTGTTCGGCCAAGGCCGTGGCGTTCAGCGTGGCCTCGAGCGCCAACGCCTTGGTCAGGTCGAGCTCGCCGCGCGCGGCGCCGCCGAAACCGAGCCAGAGCATCGACGGCGCTTGCAGGTTGAGCGCGCTTCCGCCGCCCTGAGCCTGCAGCGAACCGATTTCGACGAGCGCGCAGGGCAGCAGCCGCAATGACTTGCCGAGTGCGACCCGAAGCGGGCAACCGTGCAGCCGCCCGGCCAAAAGTCGGAAGGTGGCGTCGCCGGCAGGCGTCTGGGCGCTCGCGGTGAGCGTCGCCATGAGCTCGACGCGCACGCTCGGCGACCACGCTGATGCGCGTTCGAGTCGACCTTCGAGTCCGGCGGCCGCACCCCATGGTGCTGTCGGCGCGACCGCAGTTTCCAGCGCTGCGCCCGCGTTGACCGTCCAGCGCACGCGCGCGGGGTCGGATTGCGGCGGAGGAGGTTCGGCCGGCGCTGAACGTGGCGTAGGTCGGAGCGGCGGTGGCGGTGGCGGTGGCGGCGCGGGTGGCGTTTCGGGCTCGGCTGCTTCGGCTGCTGGCTCCGGCATCGCGGCGGCTTGGCCTTGAGGCGCGGCAAGCGACGCGACCTCGGTCATCGCGCTGCGCTGCGCTGGCTCGGCTTCGAGCACCATCGACGCGATCAGCGCCATCGACGCGACGGCTTCGTCGCAGGTCGCGGCTCGAAATTCACGGCGAAACGAGCCTTCCGGCAGATCGACCCACAACCGACTTTGACCGTCCGTGCTCAGCTCGATCCGCAGCTGCACGGCTGCCGACTCGCGCGGCACCGAAGTCGCTTGCGGGCTGCGTGCCTGGATCGCGGCGACCACCGAAAGCGCATCCGGGCAGCCAACGTGCGCGTGGTAGTCGAGCGCGAAGCTGCGCTGCTCGGGAGCTGGCTGGGCTTGCGATGCTAGCTGGGCCGATGCCGGCACGGCGAACAGCAACAGGCCAACGAGCGTGAGCTGCTGCACTCCAGCGTACCAACGGCCGCTCATCTCCATCACCAGACCTGCTGCACGACGCTACTAACGACTCGCGGTGTAGGTCCAGTCGTCGGTGCGCCACGTCACCTCGACGCCGTGTGGTGCGCGAAACGAAAGCAAAAGCGAGAAGCTGCCACGCGGGTGATGCCAGGTGGCTTGCCACTCCTGAAGCTCCGGCGATTCGTCGAAGTTCGTCAGGTCATGACCGATCGCGCGCAGCTGCTCGGCCAGCGCATTGCCGGCGGTCTGCCACGTGGTCCCGGTCAGATCACTGAAGCGATCGGCGGCCAGCGTTGCCAGCTCATCGCACAGCTTCTGGACTGCTTCGGCGGAGCCAGACAGGAAAGCGGACGGCGCAAAATGCGGTGGCGGCTGCTTCGGTTCCTTCGGCTTGGGCTTCGACTTGGGCTTTCGCAGCGGCGGGCGGGGCATTCGCGCGGAACCTAGCGCAAAAAACCGGTTAGAGTGGCGAGCATGCTGTTTCGGGCGGTCGCGGTCGCGGGGTATGCGGTCTTGCTCACTTTGGCTTCGTCGTCGTCGGCGGCGCAGGCGCCGGGACAGCCGCCGCCGTCTCCAAGCGAAACGCCGGCTTCGCCTGGGGCTGCACCAGTCGCGCCAGCCGCGCCGCCACCGTCAGCGTGGGTGGTCGTTCCGCAATCGCTCGCACCGGTCGCGTCGCCACCGTTACTGCCGGTCGCACGACCGCAGCCATCAGCGCCGCCGCCCGCCGCAAAGGCCCTGGCCAACTGGAATGTCGGAGCAGGGGTGTTCGCTAGTGGAGAGTCGTTGTCGCTCTTGGGTGCGGTGTCGACGCCGACGTATGCCGTCGCGTTCGAACGTCGCGTCGGGCCACGCACGTGGTTGGGGCTGAACGCTTCGGGGTCGTACGAAACTCGCGAGCTACCGATCATCCCTGCGGACGAGCCGCCAGTTAGGCCTTCGGTCCAAGGCCGCACTCTGAGCGGTTCATTCCTACTCGGCATGCGTCACGAAATCGCCCACGGTTTGGTCGACGTCTCGATCTTTGCGGCCGGCGTGATCAGCGCGCAACGCATCCGCCAGGACTCGCTGCGTAGCAGCGAAAGCTTTGTGTCCTATCAATACCTGCCTAGCAACACGCGTACGGTCGGGCTGGTCGCTGGCCTGACCGTCGAACGCGAATTGGTCGAAGCGCTGGCGCTGCGTCTTTCACTCGACATGGCCTCGGTCAGCTTTTCGCGGGCCACGATTGAAACGATGAACGGCATCGGCGGATCCCCAGCATCGCTCAGCTCCCGCCGCTTCGGCATCGCGATTCGCCCCGGCCTAAAACTCCACTTCTATTTCTAACCGCGCAACGAACCCGTCCCGGCGTCTCGCTAGAAAGCGCTTTGGCCGGTCAACGCCTTGCCCAGCACCAACGTGTGAATCTCGTGCGTGCCTTCGTAGGTGAAGACGCTCTCGAGGTTGAGCATGTGGCGGATGACCGGGTACTCGAGCAGGATGCCGTTGGCGCCGAGCAGGTTGCGGCAGGTGCGGGCGACGTCGAGCGAGATGGCGACGTTGTTGCGCTTGCAGAGCGAGACTTGCTCGGGCGTGACGGTGCCGTTTTGCTCTTTGAGCCGCGAGTAGTGGTAGGCGAGCAGATCGGCTTTGACGATTTCAGAGGCGCAGTCGACGAGCTTTTCCTGCACCAGTTGCTTGCTCGAAAGCGGCACGCCGAACTGCACGCGCTCGTTCGTGTAGTTCACGGCGCATTCGAGGCACGCCTTGGCGGCGCCTACTGCGCCCCACGCGATGCCGAAGCGCGCTTGGCCGAGGCAGCGCAGTGGAGCGCCGAGCCCCGGCTTGTGATCCATCACGTTGGCGGCCGGCACGCGCACGTCGCTGAGCACGACCTCGCCGGTTTCGCTGGAGCGTAGGCTCATTTTTCCGTGAATTCGCGGCGTTTCGAAGCCTTTCATGCCGCGCTCAACAATGAAGCCGCGGATCGACTCCGCGCCGCCCTCGTCGACCTTCGCCCACACCACGCACAGATCGCAAAACGGCGCGTTGGTGATCCACATCTTGGTGCCGTTCAGCACGTAGTCAGTGCCGTCACGGCGCGCGCGCGTCGTCATCGAAGCCGGATCCGAGCCGCTGTCCGGCTCAGTCAACCCGAAGCAGCCGATCGCTTCGCCACGCGCCATGCGCGGCAAGAAACGCTGTTTCTGCTCTTCAGTGCCGGCCGAGTAAATCGCGTACATCGCGAGCGCGCCTTGCACGCTGACGAAGCTGCGCAGCCCACTGTCACCGTATTCGAGCTCCTGCAGTAGCAAACCGTAGGTCACGGCACCCATGCCCGCGCAACCGTAGCCGTTGATGCTCGCCCCGAGCAGGCCCATGTTCGCCAGCTCGGGGATCAGGTCTTTCGGGAACTGTTCTTTTTCGTACAGCTCGCCGGCGTTCGGCAAATACCGTTCACGGATGAAGCGGCGCACGGTGTCGCGCACCAGTCGCTCTTCTTCGGTGAGGAGAGGTTCCAGAGACGTGAGGGCGTCGAGGGTAGCGAGCGACACGTTGCCGTAAAGGTACCACGCGCCGCGATGATGAGCCTGTAAGTCGCCGGAACTGCGACGAAAACTTGGCCAATTCGGGTGCGGATAGGTATCCGCAGAGGATGTCCGCAGGCTGTCTCGAGGGCTCCGCGCAACGCTCCGCCGGTCGTCGCTCCGCGCGCTTGTTCATCGCGCTCGGCTGCGTCGTGGGCGCGGCTTGCTCGGCGGGCGAGCTGCGTGGTTTGGCGCGCAGTGAGCACGAAACGCCGGCATTGGCGGGCCCGTTTCCGTCGGCTCCGGCAACGGCGCCGCGTGTCGTGGCGGCCGCCGCTCGCGAAGTACTTCATGAAGGGGCCAACGATACCGTTCCCGCAGCGGCACGAACGCCGGTCGCCGGCGCTTCGGAACCGGAAGGCTTGGCGAACGCCGCGCCCGACGCCGCTGAGGCCGTCGCACCGGTAGCAGCCGAAGCCGAAGCGGAGCCGCGCGCTGCCGCACCGATACCCGAGGAGCCCGAGTACACCGGGCCAACGCTGACTTCGATCGCGCGCGAGACGCTGATCTACGCGCGCCCGTCGTTCAAAGCTCAGAAGCTCGGCTACTTGCGCGTTGGTGCGGTGGTCAGCCGTTCGAAGTCGCCGATGGGCAACGAAGGCTGCAAGCGCGGGTGGTACCGCGTGCAGCCCGAAGGCTTCGTTTGCGTCGAAAATTCGGCGATTTTGGACACCGAAGGCCCGAGCCCGTTCGCGGAGCTAGCAATGGTTCGGCCCGATCGCATGTCGGGCTTGCCGTACCAATACGGTCGCTCGCGTTACCCGACGCCGCCGTTTTACACCAAGCTGCCGAGCAAGCTCGAGCAAGAGCGCACCGAGCAAGACATGGTCGGGCACCTGCGCGCCCGCACCGCCGAGGCTTGGAAAACGGTGCTGACGAAGCCGACGCCGGCGTTGCTGGCCGAAGGCCGCGGCGTGCCGATGCCGTACGGTTTTTTTCATGAGCCCGGCGCGCTCACCAGCGGTCGCGCCATGCCCGACAGCGGCTTTGCGCTGCTCGGCATCTACGAGCACGAGGGCCGTCGCTTCGCGCTGAATACCGATTTTCAGCTCTTGCCGCTCGATCGGCTGAAGCCGGTCGAGATCAGCCGCTTTCATGGCGTCAAGCTCGACGACCAGGTCACGTTGCCGATCGCCTTCGTGCGCTCGCAAAACGCGAACCTTTACACGGGCGATCCGAAGACGATTGGTCTCAGCATTGCTCGCAAGCTCGACTACCGCGAAGCCGTGCCGCTAAGCGGGCGCGAGGTCGTCGTTTCGGGCATTCACTACCTCGAGACCGCGACCCACGACTTTATCCGCGACGAGCGCCTGGTGCGGATCGACAAGTTCAAGAACAAGCCGGGCTGGGCCAAGCCGGGTCGCAGCTGGATCCACGTCTCGATTTTGCAGCAGTCGTTGGTGATGTACGAAGGCGAAAAGCCGGTCTATGCCACGCTGGTTTCGACCGGTGTCGACGGTTTGGGCGATCCGGAAGAGACGCACTCGACCGTGCGCGGCGACTTTCTGATTCACACCAAGCACGTCAGCGTCACCATGGACAGCGACACCGAAGGCGCCGAGTTCGATCTGCGCGACGTGCCGTACGTGCAGTACTTTCGCGACGGTTTCGCGCTACACGCCGCGTTTTGGCACGATTCCTTCGGCCAACCCTACAGCCACGGCTGCGTGAACCTGTCACCTTTGGATGCGCGCGCACTCTTCCACATGACCGATCCCCCTGTGCCCCAAACCTGGCACGGTGCAATGAGCCTCCGCGGCGGCACGCTCGTCCACATTACGCCGTAAACACAGACGGCTTCAGCCGGTAATGCGGCGCGCGTAATCGGACGGTTGTTCGAGGCGGCGGCCCGAGAGGCGTTCGTAGGCGGCGGCGACGGGCAGAGCTTTGAGGCCGCCGGGCAGGGCCAAGCGGTAGGCTTCGGCGCGTAACTCGCCGCGCGTGGCTTCCCAGGCTCCGCCGCGCGTGGCGCGCAGGACTTCGCCCATGTAGGCGCCGACCAGCACGGCAGCGCGGCGCACCCAAACGGCTTCGGGATCCGGCGGGGCGAGCGGCGGTGCGAGCAACGTGACGTAGCGGTCGAGGCTGCGCAGCGATGCGAACGACAAGTCGAGCGGCAGCTCGACGCCGGCGCAGTACAGGCCGACCGGTGATTCACGGAGCCGGCTGCCGAGCAGCGGCAATTGGTCAGCGTCGGGCCACGGCGCGGGATCCCAGGGCGTGGGCGGCGCCACGCTGAGCGCCACACGTTGGCCGAGCGGTTCAGCGCCCGGGTGCGGCAACGGGGTGTCGCCGACCTCGAGCGGCTCGGCCGATTGCAAGCGCGCGTTCATGTCGCGAAACGGCGAGAAGCACAGGCCTTGGCCTTCGATGTGCATTCGCAAAAGATCCGCGCTTGGGCCGACCCATTCACCCGCGTAGGCTTGGCGCAGGCATTCTCCGCTGTACGCGCCCAGGCCGAGCAAGGCGCGCGTGCGCAGCTCGGTGCGTGGCCCGACTCCACCGCGGTAAATCAAGCCGAGCGCAATATCGAGCCGCCCGATGCTGAACAGCGAGAGATCGTACGGGGCGAAGTGGCGCGAAATCGGCGATTCGGTGAGGTAGCGGGCGGTGACGGTCGCGGCCCACGACAGCTCGGCGGCGCCGGCGCGCGCCGGCAGCGACTCCAGCTTGCGCGATAGACCTTGCTCGAACTCGAACAGCGCGGCCTTGCTATCGCCGAGCGCGAGTCGTTGTTCCTTCTCGTCCCACGGCGAGCCAGGCGTCAGGACTGCGCTCGATGCTGGCGGCGTGCCGAATAGTGTCGGGGCGCTTGCGGCCGCTGCGGGCGTGGGCGGCGCTGACGGCGCGGTTGAACCGCGCGAAATCGGCTTGTCGGCGTGATGCCCGACCATGAGATCCAAGCGGCCCAGCGTCGTGGCCAGCTCGTCGGCGGCGTGGGCATCAATGCTGAGCAGGCGTTGGTAGAGTCGCTTGGCGTCGGTGCTTCGCCGTTGCTTTTGCGCGACGACCGCGGCGACGGCTAGCGCGTCCTGCGAGTCGGCGTCCAGCGCGAGCGCGGCGTCGGCAGCTTGGCGTGCGGCTTCGGCGGAAGAGCCGAGCAAGCGTAGCGCAGACAGCGCGTAGCCGAGCGCCGGCAGCGGGCTAGCTTCGGGCGAGTGGTCTGTCAACAGCTCGGACAGCTCGGCAGCCGAGCGCGGCGAGGGTAGCCAGGCGTCACTGCGCGCCACCGCCCAAGCCAGCGTGAGGCGCGATAGCTCGGATTCGGGATCTTCGGAGTGGGCGCGGCGCGCTTGGGCTTCGGCGCGATCGAGATCACCCAGCTCGATCAGTAGGCGGGCGACGGCGGCGCGCAGATCGGGATCGAGCAGCGGCGCACGGCACAGCCGATCGAGCGAGCGGCGCGCGGCGGCCTTGCGACCCAGGCCGATCAGCGCTCTGACCTCGAGCAACGACAGCTCGGGGCTGCTTTCGGCGCCGAGCTTTTCCACGGCCGAAAGCGCGCGTTCGAAGTCGCGCTCGGAGAGCCAGGTTGCGATCACGAACACGCTCGGCGGCTCCGCCTCGTGGCCCGGAGCGCCCGGCGAGGGTGCGGTGTTGCGGTTACCCAGCGCAGCTCGCGCCGTACCGTCATGCACGCCCAGGTCGATCGCCACCGGCGGCGGGCTGTCGATGCGCGGATTGCGCGTGCTGCTGGGCGGCGGTGCCGACAGCGTGTCGTTCCACGGATTGGACGTCGGCGGCGTCAGCTCGAGAGCGAGCTCGGGCGGTGTCAGCTCGAGGTCTGGCGGTGGAGCGTAGCTGGGGGCGACGTTCTCACGCGGCGTGAAGCGCGGCACGAGCGGCGCGCGCGGGATGCCAGGCGCCTGCGGTGTCTTGAGGCGCGCCTCGATGTTCGGGATGCTGGACGGCGCGTGGCCGGGTTCGGTCAGTCGGTCGCCGTTGTCCTCGTCCTCATCGTCTCCGGTGACGGGGGGCGGCGGTACGGTGGCTTGGTTGAAGCCGGTGGTGTCGGGGCGCAGCGTGCCGCGCTGGGCGGCGGTGAGCATCGCGCGGGCTTCCGGGAACTCCGGGCAGACGACGAGCAGCTCGCCCAGCCGCGCGATCACTCCCGTGAGATCGAGCTTGCCGCGCTGGTACAGGATGCGCGTCGCGAAGTACGTCGTGGCGTGTACGTGCTCCTGCCCGACGCCGAGCTGAGCCAGCAGGCGTTGAGCGTCCTCGAACGAGCCGGCGTTGAGCCGTGCTTCGATCTGGGAGTGCAGAGGATGGTGGAGCGGGCGCGTTTGACTCGCAGAGTAGCGAGACCCCGCCTCACACGTCTAGGGCGCGTCCCAAAAGCTGACTTTCCCGTGAACGTGCCCGAAATTCTGTCAGTTTCGTCCGCTTCCGTCTTGGGAGGCCTAGGTTCCTGGCGCGGGCCTTCGGACCGCGCGCGCCGCGCGCAGCTGCGCGCGCAGGCAAGGCCTACACCATTCGAGGCGCCTCACGGAGCGTCGGGCACGGGCACGCAAGAGCAACCCTGGGACAAGGCTAAAGGGACCGCGCGCAGCGGAAGCCGACGCCGTGGCTCTGCGACGTTGGATCCTGCGCGTAGCGGAACGCGGGATGCAGCCATTCCGGGAAGCTGCCGTTCCAGGCTCCCCCGCGGATAATGCGCTTTTTCCCGGTATCCGGCCCTTGGGGATTCGTTTGGTCCCCGGCCTGGTAGGTACCTTCCCAATCCGCGACCCATTCCCAGACGTTCCCGACTACGTCGAACGGACCAAAGCGCGAGCGCCCGGCCGGGAATTTGCCAACCGGTGCGGTGGTCGCAAAACCGTCGTCGGCTTGGTAGAGCGCGCCCTGATACTGCTGCTGAACCTTGTTCTGCTTAGCCCAGTCGAGGCACTCGGTGCCGCACGCGTTGAGATGCTTCGCCGTCGGGGCTTCGTCACCCCACGGGTAGACACGGCCATCCGGGCCGCGCGTCGCGTACTCCCACTCGGCTTCCGTAGGCAGACGCCGGTCGTTGTTCTTGCAGTAGGTGTTGGCCATCTCCCAGTTCACGCAGTTGGCTGGGTGATCGCTCTTGTCCGGATCGGCTATTGTGCACAAGGCCGAGTACGTCTTCTTGTCGCTGGGCGTGATGTTCGGCCACTCGACTTCGGGCGTGCTGCGGCGACACTTTCCGATGCCGGTGCAGTCGCGGTACTGGTTGGCCGTCACCTCGTACAGATCCATGCAAAAGCCGCTCAAGGTCACGTTGTGGCTCGGCTTCTGATTCGCCGCCGCATCCTTGACGTCCGAGCCCATGAAAAATTGTCCGGCCGGGATCAGCACCATGCCAGTCGGGCAGCTCGAGACCGGTGCCGCGGCAGCGCTCTCGACCGGCGCCGCGCTGGTTGGTGGTGCGGGCACGGCGGCGGCGGTCTTCGCGCTCTCGGACTTGGGCATCTCAGCGTCGCCTTTGCCTTTGCCGAGCACCAAGAAGCCGCCAATGCCCAAAACGGCAACGGCCGCGACCACCCCGATGATGGCGCCGGTGTTGCTCTTGGCGATCGGTGTGCCGGTCGACAAGGTCGACGGTGAGCTGGTGTTGCTCTCTGGTCCGCGCGGTCCAATGCCGATCGGCGTCGGTTGCGTGCGACCCGAGGAAATTGCTGGGAGTTGCCCGACGCCGGAGTGGAGCACGGTGTCCGAGAACGAGCCGGCCAGCGCTGCTTCGAGATCTTTCCAGAATTCGCGCGCCCGTGAGTAGCGATCTTCGGGCCGCACCGCGAGCGCGCGTTGGAACACGTGCTCGACCGGATCCGAAACCACCGCGCCGAGCGCGCGCGGCGTCGGGCGCTTTTCCGGATTGCCAGACGCGAAGGCCAGTTGGATTAAATCGTCGCCATCGAGCGCGACCTTGCCGGCGAGCATCTCCACCGCGACGAGCGCCAGCGCGTACACGTCCGTCCACGGCCCGGTAGCGCCGTAAGCGCGGTTGAATTGCTCGGGCGCGCCGTATTGCGGCGTGAATGACGTGATGCCCATGCCGGTCTTGGCCAACGCCGCCTTCAGCTGCGTGTTGTCCGACATCATCTTGGCGACGCCGAAATCGAGCACCTTGACGGTGGCTCGGCCGGCGCGCGCGCCTTCACCCAACACGAACAAATTGGCCGGCTTGATGTCGCGGTGCGCAATGCCTTTGCCGTGCGCTACGTCGAGCGCGCCAGCAGCCTGGCCGAGCAGCGACACGACCTCGGCGATGCTCCAAACTGGCGCTCCAGCGGCGCGTTCGCCATCCAAGAACTCGT
Organism: Polyangiales bacterium; assembly: GCA_038252755.1. GTDB lineage: Bacteria > Myxococcota_A > Polyangia > Polyangiales > Polyangiaceae > PMG-095. Next base: position 69,672 of record JBBSAB010000005.1, read on the forward strand.
CGAGCGGTTTGCCCTCGAGCCACTCGAGCACCATGTACGGCATCCATTGGCCGTCGGGCGACGTGTACGTCCCGACGTCACGCGCCTGCACGATCGCGGCGGTCTGGCTGCTCAGCTCGGTCAACAGTGCGCCTTCTTGGATGAAGGCGTCCTTGAACTGCTCACGCTGGTCGGTCGGCGCGTTCGATAGGCCGTTGAAGAACTTGATCGCGACTGGCTTGTTCCAAATCGTGTGGATGGCGCGGTACACGACCGCGAAGCCGCCTTCACCGACGAGCTTCTCGATGCGGTACTTCTCGGCGATGGTGTGGCCGGCGATGCCGAGCGGGTCTTTGGCGGTCATGGGACCTTGGTTATTGGAGCCTCGTAGAATACGAGCGTTCAGGGCAACAGGGTTTCACAAATCAGGACGGCGGCCGATTAGCCGGGGCCTCTTGCGCGTTTTTCGCGTTTTGCACGTCTTGTGCGTTTTCCACTGACCCCCGCGGACCCCGAACCACGCCGCGCTCGGCTAGATCGGCGAGCAGTTTGGCCGCCCCGCCCAGCACCGCTTCGCTAAGTGCCGACCCCGCGGCGCTGGCCGCGCCCTGCACCGCGTTCCCCAGGCTGTCACCCAAAAGTAGACGCTCGACGATGCCGCGCGCGAGCGGCGTGAGCTCCAGGTAGCGGACCTCGTGCTCGGGGCTGCGGTAGACGAGTAGCGACACTGCTCGCTCGGTCGGTACGCTGCGATCGGCCTCGTCTGCCGCAAGCTCGTGCACCGCGTGGCGATACGGCACGAGCCGCAGAGCCAAGCTCAGATCCACGCCTTGCTTGAGCGAGAGCGCGGCCGGCACGTGACCGCGCGGCAGGCTCGGCAACGCCGACACCTCGATGTGCAGCGACTCGTGCAGGGCAAGATCGTGCAGGTAGCTCGCGACGCGTGGATCCTTTTCCCAAAGTGGCGCACAGAACATCAACAGTTCGGGCGTGACGTCGCGCAGGTAGTGGCTGCGCGGCGCCTGTTCGACCAGAAACCGATCGAAATATTCGTCGAACAGCGCGCCCAGCCGCGCGATGCTACGGGGAATAGACAGCTGCAGGGCTTCGCGCAGATTGCCGCGCGTAAGCTCGCGGTAAACCGAGAGCCGCTCGTAGCTCTCGGCCAGCGCCGCCGTGTCGTCGGCGTCGACGCCGTGCTTTTGGCAAAGCGCCAGCAAATCTCGCCGGCTGCGTGGGGGGCCCAGCACGAGCTCCGCGAAGACACTTTCAATCGCCTGCTGCATGGTACTTCCGTTGGCTGGTGTCGTAGATTTGGCGAAGCGCGTGGACCTCGCGCACCAGCTCTGCAAGCTCAGGGACGTCGTTGTCGCGCTCGAGCAAGACCGGGCAGGGGCCGCTGCGTTCCAACGTGAAGCCGAGCAGCTCGAGCACCGGATCTGCTACGGGCGCGCCGTGCGTATCCAGCACCAAGCCCGAGGCCCTGCGGCTGTGGCCGGCGACGTGGATCTCGACCACGCGCCGCAGATCGAGCGCGGCGATGAAGGCGCGCGGATCGAAGCCGTGGTTCAGCGAATTCACGTAGACGTTGTTCACGTCGAGCAGCAGCCCAGCACCGCTCGCCTCCAGCACGCCTTCGAGGAAATCCAGCTCGGGCAGCTCCGCGCGGCCGGGGTGCACGTAGTAAGTGATGTTCTCGAGCGCGAACGGTACACCCAAGATGTCGCTCATTCGCCGGGCGCGGTCGGCGACGCGACGCAGATTTTCGCGCGACTGTTGCAGCGGGAGCAGCTCGTGCAAGCTGCGTTGCCCGGCTGACGAAAAGCACAGGTGGTCGCTGTGAAACGGCGACTTGGTTCGTTGAATCTCGGTCCGCAGCTCGCGCAAGTAATCGGTATCGGGCTCGTCGACGGCGCCGATCGACAGCGTGAGGCCGTGGGTGACGAGCGGGTAACGTCCCTGCAAGCGCTCGAGCTGCTCGGGGTAGTAGCCGCCGCGCCGCATGTAGTTTTCGGGCGAGACCTCGAAGAAGTCGATCGGTAGCTCTGGACCGTCGACGACCTCTTCCAGGAAATCCCAACGCAGCCCGAGCCCGACCCCGCCGAGCGGGCGCGGCGAGGAAACGGAGGACTCGGGCTCTGACATCGCGCGGTTCAGCCGCAGGTGCCGGCGCCGCAGCCAGCCTTGGCGCCGGCAGCCTTCTTCTTGTGCGGAGCGGCGGGCGCTGCGCCTTTCGCATCAGCCGGCTTGCCCGCGTCGGCAGCAGCAGCCGGCGCGTCGGCGGCGGGCGCCGTCGGAGCAGCGGCGGTAGCATTGTCGGCGGAGCCGGCCGGAGCAGCAGCGGTCGCACTGGCGTCCGAAGCGGTCTCGCCGGGCGCGGACGCGGTCGCGGCGGGGACCTCTTTGGCGTCGACCGGGCTCTCAGCGGCTGGGGCAGAGCCTCCACAGGCAACGGCTCCGAGCGTGAGCAGCGTGGCGAAGATCGAGGTGTAGGTCAGGGGTTGCGACATCGTGAGTAGCTCCTTCAAGCGGTCTAGGTGGGGTAGGGCGGGGCCCAGAGTTTAGCGCCGCGGCAAAGCCAAACGGCACTTGCGGTACGGGGCGCTGCGGGTTCGGTTTCAGGTGGCGAGCAAGTATTATAAAAAATCTAACGAAAATAGCTACTTGGCTGCGAGGCTCTCGGCCTCGGCGACGAGCTCGAAATCGATGCGGGCGCTCTTGCCGACCCAATCGGCGGCGCGAGCCGTGCTGAGCGCGTCGGCGATCCCGGAAGGGCCGCGCGCGGTGATGTCGTGCGGGGCCAGGGGTACTACGAGCGCTCCGGCACTGCGGATCGACAGCCGGGGCGGGGCGCCGGCCGCGACCTTTTGCGGCTCGAGCAGCACGTCGGTGCGAATCGGCGCGCGGAAGCCGTGGATCAGGAGCGTACCCACGACGGTGGCGCGGACGTGGATGTGAGCGCGCGTCGCACCAAGGTCGAGCACCGGTGCGGACAGTGCGTCGACCGAGCTGAGCTCGAAGCGCGCTTTGCTGAGCTCGGTCCGGCGCTCGGCGGCCACGCCAGGCCCGAGCTCCAGCCACTGCAGGCCGAGCGCGCTCGGCGAGCTGTCACCGAGCGGCGCGCCTTCCGGCACCGCGTCGGCGTCGACGCTGAGCTTCGTCAGGTCGACGTCAATGCTCGCCGTCGCAGTCTTCAAGTCGCGCGGATCCAAGCTGAGCGAGCCTTCGGTCAACGGCAGGCGACCGCTGACCTTGCCTTTGCGGCCCGACACCGTGAAACGGATGCTGCTGTCGCTCAGGAAGTGAAAGGTACGTGGCGCGCTCCCCCGGTTGCTAACGTTCGCGCTGGGGTTCGCCAACCACGGCTCCGTACGGTGGGGCGGCTCGGCCTTTTTGGAGCAGCCGGCACAAGCCAGCACGCCGAACAGCAGCAGCCGCGCGAGCGTCATCGCCACACCCCGATCGAAACGCCCCAGCCGAGGTAGCTGCGACCGGCGTCGAGCGAGCCGCTGACGCGCCACTCGGTGTCTTCGGGGAAAGTGCCGAACACGTCCCACGGGAACACCTTCTGATCGAAGCCGAACGTGGCGTGCAGTCGCGCGCCTTTCTGGTTGCTGGCGAACCGCGACGGCTCGAGGTAGCTGCCGCCGCGCAAGCGTAGCCAATGCGGTAACAGCTCGGTCTCCGCGCCGACGTGCGGTGAGACGCTGAAGCGCTGGCCGGAGCGCTGCACGGTGCGATCGAGCATCGATTCGATACCGACGGCGTTGTCGACGGAGCCTGAGATCATGAGGGAGGTCGTGACCAGCACGAAGAACCGCGCCTGCTCGTGGTAGCGCTGGCGCAGCCGCCGATCGAGATCTTTCTCGACGCGTGAGCGTTCGTGGTCGTCCAAATCCTCTTCGGCGCGCAACTCAGCCCGCAATTTGCGCAGCCGATGCCGGCGGTCGTGCGGGGATTCGTCCATGAAGCGCGAGGCTTCGGCGCGGCGAATGCGCCGGTCGCGCTCATGCGCACGCCAATCCATGTAGCGCCGCATCGGCTCGAGCACCGACGACGGATCGACCCAGCGCGGGTTCAGCGGGCGTGGCCCGAGCTGCGCCGCGAAGCCGAGGTTCACGTCCCACGGCAACGTCACCCGCGTCGGCAAGTACAGCTGGTTGTTCGGATCGCCTTGGTAGAGCACGAATGTTTGGCTCTCGGGCGAGGCCTGGGTATCGAAGCCGCCGTGGTAGGCCCCGCCGAGTCGGATCTGCCAGTCGGTGGGCCGCCAAATGAAACCCGTTTCGAAGCCGGTGCCGACCGTCGAGAACAACTGCTGGCTCGTAACGCTGGTCGCGCCTTCTTTCGTGACCGACAGACCGGTCGTGCGCATGCCGATGCCAACCAACAACTGCCCGTCGGCGAACGAGTGCGCCAGCTGCAGGTGGCCGATCGCGATTTGCGCCGCCAAGCGGTCGCGCGCGACGTTCTGCGTGGCGTCGACGGCGCGCAGCAAGGAATACTGCTGAAAGTCCGTCGACAGCCCGAAGCCCCAGCGGCCGAACTGCAGCTGCAGCGCTAGGCTGAAGAACAAAAAATCCAAGCCTTTGGATTTGGGTAGCTCGGTACGGTGCCCCGAGTTCCAAAAGTCGGTGTTTTTGATGCCGGACGGAAACGTGATGCCGAGGCCGACGTCGTAGTCGAAATGGCCGTACGACCACGGCGTGCGCGCGGCCGCGGCCGCTGGATTTACCGCGCCGCCTTCGACGCCGTCGGCGATCGCGACGAACGCGCCGCCCAGGCCGATCACGCGGTTGGCCGACAGCACCGGGCCTTGGTACAGATCGATGCCATAGTCGTTGCTGTTGATCGATTGCCCTTCGGGCGGCAACGTCGCGCGGGCCAGGCGCGAAGCGCTGAGCACGGCCACGAGGCAGAGGGCGGCTTGCCGAAACCTCGGGCGCAGCACTGGCTTACCCCGTGCGGGCTCGCGCCTCGCGCGCCAGCCGCAGCTCCGTTTTCAAGACCGAGAACAGAATCCCAATCGCGCCGAGCGCGAACACGCACAGCATCGGCCCGAGCGCGCCGGCCAACGCCGCCAACAGCGTGAGGAACACGAACGTGTCGCGCTTGAACAAAGGCGCGATGAACCGGAACGGGCCCTGGCCGCTGCTGGTCGCCTGGCTGAGCGGGTATTTCAGCAGATCGCCGGAGCCGATCTTGATCAAATAGCGGTACTCGATGCCGCTGGTGAAGAGACCGCACACCACGCAGATCGCGCCGGCCAGCAAATAGAGCTGCTGGCCGGTGGCGCGGTACAGCCCGAGCCCGGCGCCGCCGAAGAAGCCGTAGTTCGTCAAGTCATCGCCGATCGTGTCGAGCCATTCGCCGAGCCGCGAACCGCGATGGCTGACGCGGCTCATCTCGCCATCGCAACCGTCGAGCACGCTTTGCGCCTGAAACAGCGTCGCGGCGAGCGCGAGCGCGCCGTACGTGCCCTCTGCCGCCACCACCGCGCTCAGCATGCCGATGCCGAGGATCCCCACCGAAACTTGGTTGGGGCGCAGCGGCGTGCGCACGAGCAGGCGCGAGATGAACGTCGAAATGTAGCGATTCAGGTAGCGCGACGTCCAGCCGTCTTGCGGCTTTCGGAGCGAATGAAACAACGCGCGCTCGGCTTGGCGCGCGATAGCGTCGGAGGTGACGTCGATCGGCGCGAACGCGTAGGCAACGCGCGGTGGCTGGCGCTCATCCGCCACCTTCACCTCGGTGTCACCGGCTATTTGGTCCGACAGCTCGCGCAAGGTGGCGCGGTGGGCGAGCAAGCTGCTCGGTGCGCGCAGGCGCGGCGTACCGGGTGGCCTCTTGGCGACGATCGGTAAACGCAGACGCGGATCGATCAGCAAGCGTCGCAGCTCGGTCTCGGCCTCTGGCACGACGATGCAGCTCGCGCCGGCAGCCTGTGCGTCCAGCGCCAGCCGGAGGGCCAACGATAGCCCACCCACACGCCGTGCGCCGGCAGCGACCGGCGCCGGCTCGAGCAAGAGCGCGAAGCTCGGCTGCTCGGGGCCAATAGCTGTGGTCTCCGGCATACGTGCGGGCAGGGCTAACACCGGGAGAAGTCGCCGACAATCCCCGGGAAAAGCCCGAGTATCCGCGACGATTCGCGGCCGATTCGCGAGTGCTTCGCGACCCCGAGCAGCGGCCCCGACCGGTGCTATAACGCCGGCCGTGCCGTACTCCTCCGAGTTTCGTTGCTTCGCCGGTTGTGAAGGCTCGTGGCCCGTCACCCGGCCCATCTATCGCTGCCCCAAGTGTCAGGGCCTGCTGCAGGTCGTGCACGACACGACCGCGCTCAAAGATCGCAGCGGCGCGTCCTGGATGAAGCTGTTCGACGATCGCTACCGCCAGAACGTGTGGCCGTACGGCTCGGGCGTGTGGGGCAAGCGCGAGTGGGTGATGCCGCAAGTGCCCGACGACATGATCGTCTCGATGTACGAGGGCGGCACGAATCTGTTTTGGGCCGATCGCTACGGTAAAGAGCTGGGCATCCCCGACCTGTGGGTGAAGCTGTGCGGTAACAGTCACTCCGGCTCGTTCAAAGACTTGGGCATGACGGTGCTGGTCAGCGTTGTGCGCATGGCCATTCAGGAGGGCCTGAAGGTCAAAGCGATCGCCTGTGCGTCCACCGGCGACACCAGCGCGGCCTTGGCCGCGTACGGCGCGGCGGCGGGTTTGCCAGTCGTGGTGCTCTTGCCGCACAACAAGATTTCCACAGCGCAGCTCGTGCAGCCGCTGGCGCACGGGGCGCTGGTGCTCGGCCTCGACACCGATTTCGACGGTTGCATGGAGATCGTGCAGCGCTTGGCGGCCGAAGGCATGGTTTACCTGGCCAACTCGATGAACCCGCTGCGGCTCGAGGGGCAAAAGACGGTCGCGATGGAGATCGTCCAGCAGTTCGACTGGCAGGTGCCGGATTGGATCATCCTGCCGAGCGGCAACCTAGGTAACGCCTCCGCCTTGCACGCCGGCTTCAAGCTGATGCGCGAGCTCGGGATCATCACGAAGTACCCGCGACTGGTGGTGGCGCAGGCCGAAAACGCCAACCCGCTTTACCGCGCGTGGAGCGAAGGCAAGCGCACGGTCACGCCGATCCAAGCCTTGCCGACACAGGCGACCGCCATTCAAATTGGCAATCCGGTCAGCGCGCCGCGCGCGATCGTCGCGCTCGAAGAGCTGAACGGCATCGTCGAACAAGCTAGCGAAGAAGAGCTGTGCGAAGCCGCCGCGCGCGCCGACCGCACCGGCATGTACACGTGCCCGCACACCGCCGTCGGCCTGGCGGTGCTCGAAAAGCTCGTCAATCGCAACGTGATCAAGAAGGGCGAAAAGGTCGTTTGCGTCTCGACCGCCAACGGCCTCAAATTCACCGAATTCAAGGTGAAGTACCACGAAGGCTCCGTCCCCGGCGTCACCGGCAAACTCAAAAATCCGCCGGTTCTGCTACCGCCCAGCTTCGACAAAGTAATGGACGCCATCTCGCAACGCTTCGGCGGGTAGGCCTGGTCCGCGGCCCAGCTGGGCCGCACCGCTACATACGAAAACTCGGCCTACCCAAACGGCCGAGCACGTCGTCGTGCGATCGAGCGCGAGCGAACAGGAAGGCGGGAAGGCGGGAAGGGCGAGAGCGGAACGCATTTTTTGTTTGGGGAGACCGGGAGACCAAACAAAAAATCGATTGCCCGGGGCCGCGCGCCTCTGATGCGTCGAGGCTACCAGGTCACCCACCCGAACAATCTTCCCGCCTTCCCGCCTTCCTGTTGCCTCGCTCTCGCGGCTCGTTGAGCGAAATGGAAAGAGCCGCGTGGCCTTTCGGCACACGCGGCTCCTCGACGGTGACGTGACGGATCAGAACGTGTAGCGGGCGCCGGCGCCGGCGCCGTAGGGCGTGGCGTAGGGGGCGACGACGAGCTTCGCGCGCTTCGGCAGCTCGTGCAGCTTGGCGGAGGCGGGGGCGGCAGAGTCGTCGCTGGTAAGGAGCACGACGCCGGTCACGCCGAGCGTGATCGCGACGCCGAACGCCATGTCGGCGATCAGCGCGTTGCGCTCGGTGTCGTCGGCGGCGCCACCGGTCGGCTTCTTGTCGAAGTCGTTCTTGGCGCCGAGCGCCTTAATGCCGAAGATCGTGCCGACGACTGCGCCGGCACCAGCGATGCCGAGCGTGATGTACGCCGGAACCTTGCTGCGAGGCGGAGGCGGCGGAGGCGGCGGAGGCGGAGCAGGCGCTTCGACGACCGGCTCGGGCAGGGGCGGCGGGGGCGGCGCTTTCGCGATCAGCTCCAGCTTTTGTTCGCTCTTTTCCCCGCCTTTGACGTCGATATCGACCTCTTTCGGCTCGAAGCCAGCGGCGACCAAGGTGATCTTATGCGCGCCGGGCGTCAACTTGACGATCATCGGCGTCTCGCCCGCTTGCGGCGTGCCGTCGATCGAGACCGTCGCGCCCATCGGGTTCGTCGTGACGTTGACCTCACCGACGAACTTGGCTTTCAGATCAGCCAAGCGCGCCTTGGCGTCGTTCGTCTTTTCGTCGCCGAGCGAGGCGATACCCGGATCGGCGAGCAGCTTGTCGTAGGCGGCGATCGCGTCTTCGATCTTGGCTTGGCCGTCGATCGATTTCGCAACCCAGTAGGCTGCCTGCGGCGCCGGGATCAGCTCGTTGGCCTTGCCGAAGCCAGCCTGAGCCGCTGCGAAATCACCGGCTGCAAAGGCCTTTTCGCCCTCGCCGTACGCCTTGCGAGCGGCGTCTTTCGTCTTCTTGTCCGGGGGCTTGGGCTTGTCAGCGGGCTTGGCCGCCACGGGCTTCGCATCCTTGGCTTCGGCGGGCTTGGCTGCCTTGGCGTCAGCTGCAGCTTTCGCGGCTTCCGGCTTCATCTCCGCGGGCTTCGCCTCGGTTTTTGCAGGTGCGACCGCCTTCTCTTTGGCGGGTGCCGCGGGATCTGCTGCTAAAGCAGGGGCGATGCTGGCGCTTACGAGGGCGCCGGCGGTGACGGCTGCTACGAAACGCGGCAGCAGGGGGTGACGTGGTCCTTTGAACATTGAGCCTCCGGCAGCCCTGGGGGCGCCGTCCGGAAGGCTAGACCGGCCTCCGGCCCCCCGACAAGCCCCGAACCAGCTTCGAGGGGAGGCGCGCGGCGTTCGGGCTGGCCTATAGTCTCGTGCCGCTGATCGCCTATGACGACAATTGACTCGAAAGACCCCTCGCAATCGAGCGAGGGCGCGAGCGGGGCCGGAGGAGGGCAGGTGCCCTCGAATGGCCACTCGGTGAAGGACGCGACGCCTCGAACACTGCCTCCGCCCGAGTGGGGGCGTGAAGGACCGCGGTCGGCGGCGTCGCTGGCGCTGGAACGTTACGAGCTCGACGCGGCGATTTCACGTCGCGCCGGACCACGCGCGGAGCTGGCGTCGTTGTCGGCGAGGCTCAACGCCGCCAGCCGTGCAGGCACCGAGAACGAAGAGCGCGCCTCCGCGGCTGCGCTGGCGCGTGCACTCGCAGCGCGTGGCACGGAGCTCGACGCAGCGACGCGCTTTGCACGACGCGCGCTGTTGTTGACGGAAGAGCCGCTGCTGCGCGAGGAGCTGTCGGTCTGGTTCACCGGTCTCGGTGAGCCGCTGTTGGCGGCCGCGACGCTGCGTCCGCTTTTGGAGCAACCCGGCGCCGACGTCGCTGCGTTGTCGTTGCGCATCGGACTACTCTTGGCGCGTGGCGGTGACGCGCGTGCGGCGCGCGACGCGCTGTTGCTGGCTGCGCGCGAAAAGGCTTCCGAGCCGCAGTCGGTCGAGCAGCTGGCGGCGATCGCGGCTTGGAGTACGCAGGTTTCGCCGGAAGAATCGGCGCAGGCGTATTTGGATGCGGCTGAGCGGCGCGAGGCGCTCGGCGAGCGGCCGGCGGCGTTCGAGAATTTGATCCGCGCCTTCGAGATGGCCCCGCATTTTGGCCCGGCGGTGGAGCGGCTGGCGCAGGCGCTTTCCGGGCGCGGCCGCGTTGGCGCGGCCGATGAAGTGCGGCGCGAACACGCGCGCGCACAGCCGGAACAAGCGCGCGCGATCCACCTGCGGCGGCTGCGCGACGCGCTGCGCGACGGTGACTTGCCGCGCGCCGTCGGCGCGGCGTTCGACGCTCGGCTCGACGCAGAGCTGGACTTGAAGAGCGTACTGGCGGCGATTGAACGGCGCGGCGAGCCGGTCAGCGACAGCGCCGTCGGTTTCGATGAGCTGCTCGAACGCGTCGGCATGCACGAGGTGTTCGCGGCGCGGCTCGAGCTCGGCTGTGACCTGTTGGCGGGGCGCGAGCGGGCCCGCGCCCGGCTAGCGCTTGGGCGCCTGTACGGAGGCTCGCTCGGGCGCGCCGATCGCGCCGTCGAGTGCTGGCTGGAGGCGCTGGTCGTCGATCCGAGCTCGGCGGTCGCTAAAGAGTCGCTGCGCGCTCATTCGATTTCGACACGCGATTTCTCGGCCTTCGTCGAGGCCCTGATCCGCATCGGCGACGGCAAGCCGCAAGGCCACGTCGAAGAGCGCTTGGCGTGCCTGGGCGAGCTTCTGGCGATCGCCGAAGAGCGCCTGAACGACGCGGGATTGGCCTCATGGGCGCTGGCGCGGCTAGCGGCGGCCGGTAGTGAGGACGAAGCCCAGCGCGACGCGGCGCTGCGGTTGGCGCCGCAGGTTGCGCGCGAAGACGAAGCACTCGAGCAGGCGCGTGCCAAGCTCACCAACGCGCAGGGCGAAGAGCGGCTAGAGGTGCTGTCGCGGCTGTCGGCGGTGTTGTCCGGGCGCCCAGCGCAGGCCGCCGAGTACTTGGCGGTGCTGCGCGAGCTGACGCAGATGGTGCCGGAAGAGCGCGGCTACCAGCTGGCGTTCGAGCGGCTGCTCACGCGCTTGGGCCGCGGCGAAGAGCTGGAGTCGCACCTGGCGGTCTTGGCCGAGCGCGCGACCTCCGAACTGGAGCGCGGACGTCTGCGGCTGGCGCTGTCGGCCGTGCGGCGGCGACGTGGTGATCTGGACGGCGCGCTGCGTGAGCTTTCGCCGCTGCTCGACGACGCCGGTGCGCAGCCGTCGGTGGCTTGCATGGCGCTGTTGCTGGCGGCGCAGCGCGGCGTGGAAGCCGTACGGGCGCGCGCGCTGTTGAAGGTGGCTGCTGGGCTTTCGCCGTCGCTGCGGGCAGTGCTGGGCAGTTTGGCGGCTGAAGCGCTGCTCGACGGCGGTGAGGTCGAGCGGGCGCGCGTGGCGGCCGAGCACGCGTCGCACGCTGATCCTTCCCTGGCGCGGCCGATCGCAGTGCGGGCGCGGGTCGGGCTGTTGCACGGCGATCGCGCTGGCGCCGAGGCGCTTGAGCGCGCGATGGGCGTGGTCGTGCCGCGCGCCGCCGCCTGCGCCGAGCTGGCCAACGTCTACGAGCGGCTGGGTGAAGACATCTTGGCGCTGGCGTGGACGCAGCGCCGGATCGCGCTCCGCCCGGGTGATCTCGACGCTGCGCGCTCACGCCTGTCACGCATGCGCAGATCGGGTGATGGCTCGCGTTTGGCCGACACGTTGGCGTGGTTGCTGTCGCAGCACCAGCCGCTCGGCGACCTGTGCGACGACGTGGCCGAGGTGCTGCTCGAGCTTGCGCCGATCGAGCCGATGCGCGCCGGAGCGCTGGCGCGTCGCGCGCTCGACGTCGTTGGGCCGCGTAGCACGCGCCTGCGCGACGCCGTGCTGGCCGTAGCCGAAAAGACCGGCGAACGCGGGCTCGGCATCGCGGTGCTGGAGCGCTGGCTGTCGGCCGGTTCGCCCGGCGCCGAACGCGCGGCGCTGCTGCTCGAGTTGTCGCGGTTGCGCAAATCGGCCGGCGACGCCGACGGCGCGGCGCGCACGTTGCTGCGCGCCGTCAAGGAAGGGGCTCCGGCGCGCGATGTGCTAGCGGAGCTGGACAAAGCGCTGCCGACGCGCAGCTCGGACGGCGACCTGGCTTTGCTCGAAGCACGCGCTGAGGCCTTGAGCGCGCACCCCGAGGCCGATCAAAGCGGCACGACGCGCGCCTTCCGGGAGCTGGGCGCGGCGCTGTTCGATCTCGCGTCCGACAACGAAGGCGCGCTGCGCGCTTGGGAACGCGCGATGGCGCTCGACCAGGAGCGCGGTCCGGAGCTGTTCGCGGCCGACGTGACCGCGTTTATCGGCCACGACGCGGCTTTTCTGCGGCTGAAGGCGCTGTCGGTGTCACGGACCGAGCCGAGCCAAGCCGCACGGCTGCTGGCCGTCGCCGCTGGCGTCGCGCTTTCGGCCGGACGGATGCAGGACGCGTTCGAGACGTCGGCGCGAGCGCTCGAGCTGGATCCGGCGCGCTCGGACGTGTTGGCGCTGGCCGAGCGCACCGCTGGCGACGGCGATTTTGACGCGCTCGAGCGGATTTACGACGGCTTGGCCAAGGCGACGCTGGGCCGCTACGGCGAACGCGCGGTTCACTATCGAGCCGCACGTCAGTTCGAGCGGCGTCGGGAAGCGCCGCGCGCGCTCCGTCACGCGATTTCTGCCTTTGAAGCGGTGCCATCCGAAGGCGTCGCCTACGTGACGATGGCGCGTTTGGCCGAGCACTCCGAGGGTTCGGCCGACGTCGTGCGCGCGATCGAGCGCGTCGCGATGGCCAACTCGTCGAAGGAGCTGCGCGCAGCCTGGTTGCGTCGCGCGGCGCTGTTTGCCGGCCCCAGCGAGGACGGTCAGCGGCAACGTATCGACGTGCTGTTGCGCGCGCTGTCGGTGCGCGGTGATGCCGACCTTTTGCGGTCGTTGGCCGAAGCCTGTACGACGCTGCTCGTCAGCGTGCCTGAGGAGCGTGAGACGCTGCTTTTGCGTTTCTCCAAGGCTGTCGAAAGCTTGTTGACCAAGGCTGACGGTCCGGAGGGCGCGCGCATGGGTATCGCGGCTGCCCAGGCAGCGTTGGCGACGTTCGATGCGCCGGATCTAGCGCTGAGCGCGCTCGGTCACGCCTACGGCAGCGACGGTGACTTGGAGGAGTACGAGCTGTTGTTCGATCAGGCGGCGTCGCTAGCGCGCTCGTCTGACGCGCCGGCTCGAGTCGCGAAGCTGATCGAGCTGTCGGGGCAAAAGTGGAGCGGCGCCGGTACGGCGTTGCTCGAGCTGGGCGGCCGGCTCGCTGGCGCGCTCGGCGATCGCCACGCCGAAGCGCTGCTGTTGGTGCGTGCCGCTTGCAAGGAGCCGGAAAAGGTCGAGCTGGTGCGTCGCGCCGAAGCCTGCGCGCGCGCGTTCGGCGACTCGACGTTGATCGAAGCTGTGCTCGAAGCGGTCCCGCCACGCGAGCGTGGCCAGTCGTTGCTCGACTTGGCGGCCGCGGCTCAAGAGCCGTCGGAGGTGGAAGAGATCTTGCGGCGCGCGGCGGCGGTCGACGACTTGCCCGACGCGCAGCAGGCCGAAGTCTTCGAGCGGATGGCGGAGCTGTATCGCAAGCAGGGTCGTCACGACGACCTCGAACTGCACTTGGCGCGAGGCATGGAGCAGCTCGGTCTGCCTCCCACCGGCCAAGCGCGCTTGGCAGCCGAGCTTTCGGCGCTGATCGGTGCGCGTGGCGAACCGGATCGCGCGATCGAGGTGATGCGTCGCGCGCTGGCCGAGACGCCAGAAAATGAAAGTTTGTGGGCGGATCTGGTGGCTTTGGCTCGCCAAGCCCGCGACCGCCATACCGAGGTGGAAGCGCTCGGGCAGTGGGCGGAGCGCGCCGCTGACGAGAAGCAACGCCTGTCCGTGCTGCGCGATCTCGCGCTCTTGCTCGAAGAGCAGGGTGACGAAGAGGGCGCGCTCGAACGCTGGGGTGTGGTGCTCGAGCTCGATCCCGATGACGCGCACGCAATCGCCGCGCTCGAGCGTAAGGCCGAGCGCCAGGGCGACTACGAGACTCTGGTCAAGCTGCTGGCTCGGCGCTCCACGCTCGCCAGCATGGTCGACGACGTGCGGCGGATTCGCCTGCGGCGCGCGGCGGTGCTTGAGCAGCGGCTGGGCCGTCCCGACGAAGCGTGCGCGGAGCTCGAGGCGCTGGTCACGGCGACTGGCGACAACCTCAGCGTGCTCCGCGTCCTGGCGGATCTGCATGAGCGGCTGGGTGCGCCGCTGCGCGCGGCGACGCTCTGGCTACGCGGCAGCGCGGTGGCTTCCGCCCGCGATGAAGCTGCCGACCTGTCGCGGCGCGCTTGCGAAGCGTATTTGGCGGGCGGTGACGTGGAAGCCGCGCGGCGCGTGCTGGAAGGCATGGGCGCGTGGACCCGTTCCGAGCGCTTGCTCGAGCTGGGGGTTGAGGTCGAGCGGCGCCGCCAAAATCCCGTCGGTTTGGCCGAGGCGCTCGACGAGCTGGCGACGGCGTCGTCGAAGTCAGCCGAGGAACGCGCGGCGCTGCTCGTGGAAGCGGCGCGCACGTCGCTTGCCACCGGTGACTCGGCGACTGCGCTATCGCAGGCCACGCGCGCCGCGCGCATCGCGCCGGAGCTGGCCGAGGCGCAGCTGGTGGCTCGCTACCTCGAGTACCTGACCCGCGGTGGGCCGGGCAGCCCTGAAGACTCGCGCGTCGCCGCCACCGAGCTGCGCGCCATGCGCGGTGAGCTGAGCGTCGAGCAGACTGATCTGCGCGCGTTCCTTACGGCTGAGGCGCTCGACGGTGCTATTGGCGGTGACGCCGGCTTGCGCGAGCTCTTGCGCTGTCGCGCCGAACTGGGCGACACGCCGTTGGTCGCGATGGGCATGGCGGAGCGGCTGGAAGCCACCGAGCCTGCTCAAGCCTTGCCGCTGTTTGAGCGCGCGCTCGGCGGCGACCTGCGCGGTCTGCGCAGCAAGAGCCGCGTCGCGCTTTCGGCAGCCCGCGCCGCCAAGCGGCTCAACGAGCCCGACCGCGCGCTCAACTACTTGGACGCGGCGCTCGGTGATCCGGTCACGCGCGACGCCGCGCTCGAGCTGAGCCAGGACTTGACGCCAGTGCGCTCGCGACAGCGCTCCGCGCCACCCACGACGCGCCACGTTTCTTCCAGCCCGCCCAGCGCTGCGAGCTTCGACCACACCTCGCCGACGCTGGCCGACGCGCCGAGCGCCGAGCGTGGCCGCTATTCGGAGCGCCCGATCGGGTTCGAAGTCGAAGAGCGCTTTGCGCCCGCGGAGCCTGCGCCGATCACCGAGCGCATTCCGTCGCCGCCGCCGCGCTCGGTTCCACCGCTGATCGAGTCGCTGGTGCCACGCTCGCCGCGTGTGCCGCGCGACGCCGAGGCGCAGCTGGAGGTGCCGTCCTCGCCGCCGAGCCCGCGGCTCGGGCCCGCGCCGCGCAGCATGGGCTCGATGCGCCCGAGCATTTCCGGGCGCTACTCGTTGGCGCCCGAGGGCGAAGAGCAGCGCGCGCCTGCGCTTTCCGCGCCGCCCGCGTATTCGCCCGCCGCCTTCCGAACCAGCTCCGCGCCGCGGATCCCGGAGGTCCGGATGCCGGATCCGCGACCGACCTTCGATTCGCGGCCGGAAATCCAGGCGGCATTGGAGCTGTCGGCGACGTTCGTTGGTCAAGAGGCGAGCGGCGAGCAGTCGCTCTACGACGCGCTGCGCCGTGGCTCGATCGAGGCCGGTCTCGAGCTGGTGCGGCAGCTCGAGCAACGCCCGTCGCGCGCTCACGATTTGGTGAGCGTCGCGCGCCGCTTAGCGCTGCTGCTGCCCGGCGACGTGCAGGCGGTGTCGCGGCTGCACGGGGCGGCGCTGCTCGATCGCGATCCGGTCTACGCGCGCTCTGCCGAGCACGTGCTGTCAGTGTTGACCTCGGGCCAGGGCGTCGAGCCACCGGCGCTCTCCGATCAGCCCGAACAACCCGACGCGGTGCGCGCGCTCTTGTTCCGCGAGCTGTCGAGCCGCGCGCTGGAAGCGCTGAGCTTGGTGTGGGAAGGCGCCGAGCACGTGTTCCGCCGCGACCCCAGCACCTACGGCGTGACCGGTCTGGAGCGAGTTCCGGCTGGTGCGCCCACGCCGCTGGCGCGTTCGTATGCGGCGCTGGCGCGGGCGCTCGGGCTGCTTCGAACCCCGCTATTTCAGCGGCGGAGCGCCGGGCCGGTCACCGTGAGCCTGGCGTTGCTCTCCCCGCCAGCCGTGATCCTCTCCGGCGACGTGCGCCAGGACAGTCCGGAGCTACGCTTCCACCTGGGTGCGATGTTGGCCGCTGCGACTCCTCAGTACGCCTTGCTGTTCGGTTCGCCCGAATCGCAGGGCCGCGCGGTTCTGCGTGGCTTGGCGTTCGCGTTCAGCCCACCGCGCCCCAACCCCGGCAACAGCGGCGCCGTGCTGAACTTGGCTGAAGTGCTGTGGGAGAGCATCCCGGCTCGGTTGCAACGCCGCCTGCGCGAGCTGTGCGAGGATCCGGAAGCGCTTGACTACGACCTGTCGCTGAGCGCTGCCAAGCTCGCCGTGCGCCGAGCCGGTTTCTTCGCGTCCGGTGATCTGGGCTCGTCGCTGCGCCAAGTCGCGGCCGAAGATGGCTACGAGCTCGACACCGCCGAGCAAAACATGCGCACCTTCGTGCGCGACAACGCGACCGCGCGCAACCTGTACTCGCTGGCGCTGGGCGCCGAGTACGCCCACACGCGATTCCAATTCGGTCGCGCAGGCGGCCGCTAGCCGGAGCTTCGATGCGCATCTGGGTCTCCTCGCTACCGGCCGCCGCGACACGCATGTCACGGCCGATCCGGGCGTTCCGCGTTCTGGGCCGCTTTCTGCCCTTGGCACGGCTGTCGCTAGTAGCCGTAGGGCTCAGCATGCTCCCCGGTTGCCTGATCGACGATCCGCCTCCGTACACGGCGCCTAAACCAACGCCGCCCCGCCTCGACTACACGCAGGCGCTGCCGTCGCTCGATCAGGTGATCGTCACCAACGTTGGTGAAGTCGTGAACTTCAAGATGCCAGTGACCTCGGAGGACGCCGGGCAGGCGTTGTTCGCGATCTTGCTGTTCGACTACGGCGGCGACGGGTCGGTTCCCGATTTTCTCTATTCGGCACCGCTGCCCGCTTCCACGCTCGACGATCCGCAGCCGCGCGTCTTCAGCCTACCGTGGACGGTTCGCAAAGGCGTGCCCCCGGGGTGCCATCGCGTCACGCTGCGCGTCACGCATTTCGCGAACCTCGATCGAAACAAGCCGGCCGAGGCCGTCGACAAGAAAGACTTGGCCGAGGCCTACTGGTTCGCCAACATCAACGTGAACTCGCAGATGGCCAACTCGTTGGTCGACTGCCCGCAGGCCAGCGTCGGAGGCTCGCTGTGAAACGCCGCGCGTTGGCGCTGCTGGCGCTGCTGCCGGCCCACTGGGGCTGCACGGTCACCGCGGTCAGCGCGCGCGACGATCCGCGCCCCAACAACTCCTGCGTCAGCGATTCGGAGTGCGGTGAGGGCAGCTGCCGCGAGGGCCTGTGCCAAACGCTCAACGGCGAGTTGGAAGCCTTGCTCATTACCGCGACGCCCCCGTCCGACAGCGGAATTCCGCATTTGACCTTCGTCACCCACTTGGTTGACGTGCCCACCAGCGGTGGCGACCGGCTCGTGACCCTACCAGGCCCAAGTGAGGTTACCGGCAGCCTTACTTTGCCCAAAGGCGAGACCTGTTACCCGGCTTTCCTCAGCGACGACCCGAAACGGCCGATCGGCCCCGCCGATGACGGCCAGACGTTGCCGGTGACGGTCACCTTGGCGCTCAGTCAGCGCCTGCTGGGGCTACCACAGCAGCTCTACTTCGCGAGTGCGAACGCTCGCAACGGGAAGGGCGGTTACACCTTCGATGTGCAGGTGCCAGGCGGGGACTACGATGTGTACCTCGTGCCGCCATCCAAGCAGCAGGGGTGTGCCGTACCGATACCGCCGCAGCTCTACCGCAGCTTTCCGATCGACAAGCCGAACCGGATTATCACGTTCCCACTGTCCGGCATCTCGACTTTGCCGCTGTCGATTGTTTGGCCGATGACGAGTGCGAGCCTGACCGGATGGACCGTCGACATCATCGAGCCGAATGCCGGCCGCCCGATCTCGACCTCGACCGAGCTGGCGCCCGACCCGCCCGAGAGAGCCAGTAGCAATCTCAGCTACACGGCCCGCCTCTCCTACTCGACGGTCGTTCCGCCGCCAGGCGAAATCGTGGCGCCGACTGACGGCAATCTGTTGCGGCTGCGCCCGCCCGAGGGCGTCGTCGCACCGACCATCTTCCTGGATCGCTCGGGCATGGGCTTGCTGACGCCGAAGCACGTCGTGTTGATCGACAAGTTCACTCGTATCCCGACGCCGGTCGCGGTCGAGGCGCAGATGGTGCGGAAGGACGACGGATCGCCCGTGGCGGGTTACGTGACCTTCGTCTCGACGGCGATCTATGGCGTGAACGACGGCATTTTCGCGTCTTACCAAACTACCGTCCAGGTCCAGGCTGACGGAGCGGTTCACGTGCAGTTGCCGCCAGGGGACTACCGGGTCCAAGCCGTCCCGCCGCTGCCGGGGGGGTTGCCGCCGGTCGCTAGTGCCCTGGCCGCGCTCGAGGTCCCCTGGAAGATCCCGCCGGAGACCTCCCCGCAGTACGGCAAGCTGCTGGAGCTCGAGGCGAGCAACCAGCTCATCGGTAAGTCCCGCTTTCCGGGCGCCGAGGTCCAGGCTGTCCCTTCACCGCTGGTCGTCTCGCCTTTCAAAGATGCGTTTGGCGGCCTGCCATTCATCCCCCGCGCCGCGACTGCCTTGGTCGGCGACTCGGGGCGGTTCATCGTCCAGGCTGACCCGGGTACCTTCGATGTCACGGTACAGGCACCCGAAGCACTGGGCTTCGGCTGGTTCGTTCGCCCTGGGGTGCAGGTGAAGAGCGACGGGGATCATGATTTGGGGCCGGTTGACTTGCCGACCCCGGCGCTGCTCTCCGGTACGGCTGGAGTTTCGCTAGCTGGTGGCGTGGCGCCGCTCGCTTCAGCCGCCGTTCGCGCCTACGCCTACTTGGATAAGAACCTTGCCTACACGCGGGATGTGCGGGAGGCGGTTTCCGTCGTTCAAGTGGCGGAGACGCGCGCTGATCGGAGGGGCGCGTTCAGACTGCTGGTGCCGTCGAGTATTCAAACCCCAAAGTAAACCGCCAATTCTAGTCCCACCTGATCTTGAGGCAGCTAACTGAGGGCCCACCCCTGGGAATGGAGTGGCGACATTCGTTGCGCCATAATATTGTGTCGCCCGTGCCTCTTTCGAGCGCACCCAGAAGCTTGCCTCCTCCGCCTCCCGACCAGGAGGCGGATTTGGCAGGCGCCCTCCACGAGGTGTCGAACGCCCTAACGGTCGTACTCGGCTGGCTCGACGTGGCGTACTCACGTCTGGAGCCGGGTTCGGCGCGCGACGCCGTCGACGTCGCGCGCACGCACGCACGGCTCGGTCACAACATCTCGCGCAGCGCGATTGGCGCCGAAGCGCCGGATTCTACCGCTCAGGCTAGTGGCCGTAGCGTGGCCGAAAGCGCGCTGATGGGTGTGCAGCCTCAGGCCGAACAGCGCGGCGTTCAGTTGGACTTGCAACTGCTCGACTCGGGCTCGGCGTTGCTCGGCGGGGTCGGCTCTTTGTTGCAGATCCTTACCAACCTGCTGCTCAACGCGATCGACTTCTCGCCGCGCGGCTCGACGGTCTCGGTCGGGGTCCGCGAAGAGGGCTCGTCGGTCATCTTCGCGGTCAGCGACGAAGGCCCCGGCATCGATCCAGAGCGCGTCGCCACCTTGCTCACGGCGCCCGCCTCCACCCGTCGGGGTGGTGCTGGGGTCGGGCTCCGGCATTCGGCCGCCCTGGCGCGAACCAAGGGCGGCTCGCTCAACGTGGCGCGCACCAGCCCCGGGGCCTGTTTTGATCTGCGTTGGCCAATCGCTGAGCTGCGCACCGGCACGGCGCCCAAGCGGGTCAAGCGACCGACGGTCATGGGCGCGCGCGTGCTGGTCGTCGAAGATGACGAAGCCGTGCGCTCGCTGGTTGAGCTGGCGCTCGAAGCGCGCGGTGCCGAACCGCAAGTCGTCGCTAGCCGCAGTGAATTCGACGCCGTGCTGGAGCAGGGGGGCGAGCTCGACGCCGCGCTCGTCGATTTGTCGCCGCTAGCGGCCGACGCCGCTGGTGCGTTCCAGTCGCTGCGCGCGCGGCATCCCGGCATCCCCGTCATTCTGATTAGCGGCGTCGCCAGCGGCGTCCCGGAGGATCTCGCCAACGAAGTCAGCGCTTGGGTTCGCAAGCCGTTCGAGATGGGCGAAGTCCTCGCGGTGCTGGCCAGTATCCTCGAAGCGCGCTCGAAGGTCTGAAGCGCAGTCAGCGCGGCAACATGCTTTTGAACGTCCGACGGGCGGAGGATGGGCGCGCTCGTCGGCGTGCGTTCTAGGTCCTCAACTTGACCGGAAAACGCCACTGTTGCGGGGTGGCGACCAGCGATCATTTGATCGCTTTGGGGCGCTGCAAGTCTGCTGCAGGAATTTGCGGGTCGGCGCGTGTGTGGCGAAGTGTGTGTCACTCACGGGAGTGAATACATGGAACCGATTCCAGTGCCGAGGCATCGACACAGTGCAGCTGGTAAATCTTGCGAAACGAGGCGCGGTGGTACAAATCATCGTCATGCGAAGTCTGCCGAAGACCTGTGCGGTCACGGCCCCGCTGCTTCTCTTGCTTTCGCTCGGCTGTCAGGCCTCTGGCGATGGCGCGCATCCTGGGTCGAGCTCTGGTGGTAGCGGTGGTGGTACCGGTGGCACGCCTAGTCTTGGTGGCGGCGTAACGCTGCCGCCCGGTACCGAAGCGGCGGCGCTCCTCCCAGCGCGCATTCGACGGCTTGCCGACGCCGAGTACCAAGCCAGCGTGACTGCGCTGGTGCCGGATGGTGCCCCGGGTATCAGCGACGACTTCATCCCCGACTCACGTCAGAGCGGCTTCACGTTGAACGAAGCGCAGCGCGTCGACCCGGTGTTCGCGGGCCAGCTGGCCGCCGCCGCGACCACGCTCGCCGCCGCCGCGCGCAAAAAGCTGCCGCCTTCGGCGGCGTGCGCAAACCCGACGACTGACGCTGACGCTTGCGCCGACAAGTTCATCCGCACGTTCGGCGCGCAGGCGTACCGCCGTCCGCTCGGCGACGACGAGGTCGCGCAGCTGATGACGGTGTTCCACACCGCCTATCAGGGCGGCAGCTATGACGAGGGCGTCGAGCTAGTCGTCCGCGCGATGCTGCAGTCGGCGGCGTTCCTCTATCTGACGGAGATTGGCGACGCGCAGGCAGCAACCATCAAGCTTACGCCTTACGAGCTGGCCAGCTCGATCAGCTACCTAATTCAGGGTCGCCCGCCGAGCGAGCTGCTCACGCAGTGGGCCGTCGATGGCAAGCTCGACACACCCGAAGGTCGCTTAGCGGCGACCACGGACGCCACGCTGAACCTGTTCTCGGTCGACGAGCAAAAGTGGAACGCCCAAACGCGCGCGGTAACGGTCGTCACCGAGTGGCTGGGCACCGACAAGATCTCGGACATCGCCAAAGATTCGAACATCTATCCCGACTTTGCCGATGCCAAGGACTCGCTCGGCAAAGAGACCACGGCGTTTCTGGCCGAGGTCGTCAACCAAGACGGCGGTGGCAGTTTGGCCCAGCTCTTGGCTGGCGGCTGGAGCATGGTCAACTCGCAGATCGCGAAGGCTTATGGCGTCTCGGCGCCGGGCGCTGACGCCGACAAGTTTGTGCGCGTGGAGCTGCCGGGCCGGCTCGGCATCTTGAACCAAGGCGCGTTCCTGTCGGTGTTTGCCCACGCCCACGAGACCGCGCCGGTGCTGCGTGGCGTGGCAGTGATGCGCCGGGTCGCCTGCTCTGAAGTAGGGGATCCAGTTGGCTTGAAGACCGCGGTGGTGCCGCCCGCGCCCGATCCGAGCAAGACCACCCGCGAACGTTTCGCCGTGCACGGCGCCGGCACCGGCTGCGCGGGTTGTCACGCCAATATCGACAGCTTCGGCTTCGCCTTCGAAGGCTTCGACGGCATGGGCGCGGTGCGACCCGGTGGCCTGGACAACAATAAGCCGGTCGACTCGAGCGTGGTTATCGCCGGCACCGACTTCGACGGCGCTTACGCCGACAGCAATGCGCTCGTGAAGGGCATGTCGAACAGCCTGCAGGTCCGCGAGTGCTTCGCCCGCCACGTCTACCGAGCGCTCGCGGCCACCAGCGCCCCGGAGCTCAAACCGAGTGAGGACGACTTCGTGAAATATTGGTCAACCACGCTCGTGGCGGACAGCAGCGGCAAGCTTGACGCCAAGATCGTCGACACGCTGACCGCGTTCATCACCAACCCCAGCTTTGCCTATCGGAGGGCACAATGAGCCGCCAATCGAGCTCCAGGCGGGCATTCTTGCGCGCGATGGGCGCAGGCTTCGCGGCGCTGCCGTTCTCGCGTTTGCTCGAGAACTCGGTGGCGCAGGCGGCGGGCGAAGCGCTGCCGTTGAAGTTCATCACCATCTATCACCCGCACGGCCTTTCCGCCGAGTACTGGTCGATGAAGGCGGGCGATACCGAGACCGCGTTCGACATCGGCTACGAGAACTGCTCGCTGAAGCCGTTCGACGACGCGGCGACCTACGGCAAGAGCTTCAAAGACAAGATCCTGGTGCTGGAGGGCGTGGATCTGTTGTCGAACGCCAACGGTCACGACACTGCCGGTACGATCTTGACCGGCAGCCGCATCGAAGGTGGCCAGAAGCCGCAGAACATTTCGCTCGACCAATACTTGGCTGTTACCAAGGGGCTCGGCAGCGGCACGCGCGTCACTAGTCTTGCGTTGGGCGTCGGTAACGACGGCACGGCACCAGGACTCACGCTTTCGTACGGCGAAGGCGGCGTCCCTTTGCCGAAGATCATCGACCCGACCAAAGCCTTCGACCTTTTGTTCGACGGCGTGGTCGTCGGCAATGATCCGGCGCAGTTGGCGGCGGCCGAGCGCAAGCGCAAGCTGAGCCAGAGCGTCATCGACTACGCCAAGTGGGACGTGAATCGACTGCGGAAGAAGCTTTCGGCGCCGGAGCAGCAGAAGCTCGATCAGCACCTGACGTCGCTGGCCGAGCTGGAAAAACAGCTGGGTGGCGGGCCCGCAGGCGGCGCGGTCTGCATGGTTCCGCCGCGACCCGACGCTACCAAGTTTCCGAATCTCAAGCAGTACAACGGCGGCGAGCCGTACTTCGACGCCATCACCGATGCCCACATCGACGTGTTGGCGCAGGCGCTCGCCTGTGATCTGACGCGGTTCGCGACGTTGCATTTGAACGACTTGTCGTACGACAACAACCCGCTTGGGTTGCCAAAGGACAACCACGGCTCGGTCGCGCACACCTACAATGCATCGCCGATCGGTAACAATGGGCACCCCGGCGACGGCATCCCCGATTCCTGGGTACCGTTGGCCAAGTTCAACCGCTACGCCTACTCCAAGGTGGCGCGGCTGATGCAAAAACTCGACGCGCTTGGCGTGCTCGACAGCACGCTGATCTACGTTACGAGCGACATGGGCAACCCGGCCCTGCACAGCACTCACAACGTGCCAACGCTGCTGGCCGGCGGTGCGAACGGCAAGTTTCGTATGGGCCGCCGCCTCAAGCTTAAGGCGGACTGCCCGCCAACTGCCATCTGGTGCGGCGAGAACGATGCCACCTTCACTCCCGT
Organism: Polyangiales bacterium; assembly: GCA_038252755.1. Classification (GTDB taxonomy): domain Bacteria; phylum Myxococcota_A; class Polyangia; order Polyangiales; family Polyangiaceae; genus PMG-095. The sequence goes on from JBBSAB010000005.1 coordinate 93,353, forward strand.
CCCCAATAGCAAGCTGCTGGTCTCGATCGCGCAAGCCTTCGGCGCCGAGATTGATACTTTTGGTACGCAACCAGATCCCAAGCTGACTACTGGTGCGTTGAGCGAGCTGGTCTAGCTAAAAGGCGCGGCGGAAGCGCGCTGCGCTGACTGCGAGTGAGAACAGTATGGCGGCGACGCACGCTTCGGCGGCGCCGACCGGAAATCGCAGCAAAAACGCGCAGATGTAACCGAGGCCGCCGGATAGGGCGCCGGCAAGGCCTGCCAGCAGGACGGCGTGCGACAGGCGATTCGACGCGCGCAGTGCGGCCATCGCGGGCAGGACCGAGAACGCGAACACCGGTAGCGCGCCGATCGCGCGTGTCGTCACCGAGACCTCGAGCGCGACCAGCGTCCATAGCGCAAGCTCGATGCGCGCCACGGGTAGCTTCTGGATGCGCGCGCCATCGGGGTCGAAGCCGGCGAACACTAGGCCCCGGTACAAGAAAGCGATCGCGACGGCGACCAGGGCGCTGACGCCCAGCACTGCCAGCAAGTCTTCTGGGCGCACTAGCACGGCGGTGCCAAACAGGATCGCGGTGATGTCCTCAGCTTCTTGCGCGATGCGATCACCCACTAGCACCGCCAACGCCGAGGCGCCGACGTACAGCAAGCCGACGATGGCTTCGCGCGGGAGCCGAGTCGACGGCGAACGCCAAGCGAGCACGGCCGTTGCAGCCAGCGCCAGCGCGAACGCGCACAGCACGGGGGGCGGCGTGACGCCGAGGTAGATGCCGAGCAAGAACGCCAGCGCCACGCCCAGCGCTGCGCTTTGACTGACGGCCGCGGTCACGAAGACCGCCCGCCGCAATACGACGAACACGCCCAGCATGCCCAACACCGCGCCTGCGACCACGCCGCAGATCACCGGATCACGGTACAGGTCCCAACTGGCCGCGAAGTCGTGCCAGGTCGGGTTTTCTTCGTGGGCAATATGCGCCGAAAGAGCTGGTGCCGTTGGCGCCGGCAGGCTGGCGGCACTGGGCACGGCGTTCGCGTCAGGTACTGCCGCCTCGGGTGGCGTGGCGCTTGGCGCCAGCAGCGAGTCGAAGTCGAAGTCACCGGTCGTGGCGGGTACGCTGGCCGGTTCAGACATGGGCGGCTTCCGTGGCGAAGTCGCCGTAGCGCTTGCGGAACGCGGGGTGCTCGAACACTTGAGCGGGGGTGCCGATGACGACCTGCTCGGCATCGCCGTCGAGCAGGATGGCGTGGTCGGCGAATTCGCGGACGATCGACAGGTAGTGACTCACGACCAAGACGGCCAGCCCATGCTCGACTTGCAGCTTTCGGATCAGCTCGAAGGCCTCGCGTTCGGCCACCTTGTCCATTGCGCTCGTCGGCTCGTCGAGGATCGCAACCTCCGCGTCCCCGGCGATCAACCGCGCGAACAGCACGCGCTGCTTCTGCCCCTCCGACAAGCGCCGGAACGGCTGCTCGGCGAGCTGCGCAGCGTCGACCTCGCTGAGCGCCCGTTCAACCCGCGCTTTCCGATCGGCGGCGCCGAGTCCGGCCAGAAACGACCAACCTCGCTCCACGCCCATCGCCACCACCTCTCGCGCCAGGAGCGGGTACAGGTCGTCGAGGCCGCTGCGCTGCGGCAAGTACGACACGCGCACGTCGCCCGCGGTGAGCACGCGGCCCGCGACCGGTGGCAACAGCCCGAGCAGCGTGCGGAGCCAGGTGGTCTTGCCGGCGCCGTTGCGGCCCACCACGGCCCAGAATTGCCCGGCCCTAATCGACAGATCGATCGCAGGCAAGATCGCTCGCCCCGAGATCCCGATGCGCAACCCGCGGCAGGCGAACAGCTCGGGGCGTGACAGCTCGGATGACTTCATCAGATGCCCAGAGCCTTGGCGAGCTTGCCGACCAGCTCGTTCATGTACGCCGTGTAGGTCTGGCCGGCGGCGAAGTCCGGGTAGCCCTGGATCTGCAGGAACACGGCGCCGGCTTTGTCGGCGATCAATTTCGAGGTGCCGGACGGGTAGTAGGCTTGCTGCAGGATCACGCGGACCTTGTTGGCGCGCGCCGCCTCCAACACGTGCGCCACGTGGCTCGGATTCGGGGGAATGCCGGGCTTCGGCTCGATGTGCTCGACGACCTGAACTCCGAGCCACTCGGCCAGGTACGGTAAGGATTTGTGGTAGGCGATGACTTTCTCACCGCGCAGCTTGGCTAGACGCGCCTCCCAGGCGGCGCGGGCGGCACGCAGCCCGTCGACGAAGCTCTTGGTGCGCGCGAAGTAGCCGGCCTTGTGCGCGGAGTCGAGCTCTGACAAGCGCTTGCCGATGCCGACGGCGAGTGTCTCGACGCGGCGTGGATCATATGAGTAATGCGGATTCCCCTGCGGGTGGATGTCACCCTGCGAGCGATCGACCTGAGTCGTTGGCACCTCGAGCAAACTGACCAACGACGAGCAGTCGAGGTAGCCCGGGCTACCCGGTTGAATGTCGGCGTTGCGTGAGCCGGTCAAGAGCGTTGGCAGCCAGCCGACCTCGAGCCCGGCACCGGTCAAGAGCAGCAGATTTGCTTTGGAAAGCGCCAACGCTAAGTGCGGCTTGGCGTCGACGAAGTGCGGGTCTTGGGTGGGCAGCGCCAGCGCGACGACGTGGACGTCAGCGCCGCCGACCTCGCGCGCGACAACTGCTAGATCCGGCGTCGTGGCGACGAGCTCGAGCTTGGCCGAAGCGTCGAGCGGAACGAACAACACCAGTGCGGCGAACAAAAGAAGACTGAGCTTGTGAAACATTGTGTTTTCTTTCCGATCAAAATACGTGGGCGCCGTGAGCGCCGATGGCGAGCTCGGCCGTGAGAAAGCCGGCCCAACTGGCGGCGCGCCAGCCGGGCATGTCGCGCGAGACCTGCAGCCGGAAGCGTGAAAACTCCGACGGGTAGTGCGTCAGTGCCAGCGCCACGCGTTGCCGCGCTCGGGTCCATTCGGGATCGAGCGGGTCGGTGACTTTCCCGTCTACGCCGAACGGCGCCGTGCCGTGTTCGTAGCGTACGGCGGTCGCCCAACGCTCGGCGAAACGCAGAAACAGCTCGGTATAGCTCGACACGTCTTGGATGATGTCGGCCGGAACTTGTCGCCGGCGGTAGTACCACTCGCTCGTGAGCGACACGACGAGCGGGCTCTGACTGGTGATGGGCCGATACTTCAAGTAGACGTCGCTGCCGTAGATCGCGCTGCGGTTGCCGGGGCCGCTCGGATTCGGACCGAACGCGCCCGACATGCCCCACGCCAGCGACCAGTCGTCGGAGAGCGGGAAGAATTGCTTGGCAGCCGCGAGGTATTCGAGATCCTTCGGCCCGTGGACGGTGCGCTGCGTGTCGCCGAGGAAGCTGCGGCTGGTCTCGTCGCCGTCGGCCATCATCGTCGAACCGACCAGCTCGACGTACCAGGGCAGGGGGGTGAGCCAAGACAGCTCACCACCGAGACCTTTGTTGCCCTCCGCGCCGAACACCCGCCCGAGCGCGAACGGCTGATCGGAGAAATTCCAGGTGTGCGGGTGGCTAGCGTTGAGGCGGCCGAAGCGATTCAGAAACTGGCCGAGGCGCGCCTGCAGGCGGAACGGCAGCCCCAGCGTGGTGCCGTACGCCTCCTCCACGTCGATTCCCGATAGCTCGAGCGAGATGTGGCTGTCGAAGCGCAGGTAGGGGTCGACCGCAGCGGCGAAGCTGAGCTCGAGCGCTTGCAGGTTGAAACCGTTGTGCTGGGGATCGTGCGCGCCGGTTTCCAGGTGGGTGTCGTTGGAAAACGCTGCCGCGGCAAAATCGGCGATCACCGAGATGTCGGGGTTGAGCGATTGCACGCCGCTCGATGGCGCGGTCGGGCCGGACGATGCGGGAGTCGCGGTGGATGCGGGTTGGTCGCTCTTGGCAGCGTCGGCGGCGAGCGCGGCTTGGATGTCGCGCTCGTCTGACGAGCTAGTGGCTGGCGTTGGCGTTGGCGTCGTCGGGGTTGGCGGTTCGCCCTGGGCGTGGGCGACGCTCACTATGAAGACGACGCCAGCAAAGGCGGCGCCTGGAGCGCAAAAATACGGAAAATTCATGGATAGCTTGGAGCGGAAGGGAGCTCGTGCAGCATGGCGTGGGCGCCGAACACCTTGCGGGTGGCGCGCTACGTGAACGCCGTTTGACGGCGTCGAGCCATCGGCACTCGATCTTGCGAGCCCGCCTGTGGCGAGCTCACAGCCAACCGAGCGCTGCGAAGCGAGAAACTAGCCGCGAGCTGGCGGTGAGGTCTTGGGCGCGCTCGAAAGCAGCGCCGCACGATCCGGCTTTACGCCAACGCCGAAAGCAGCGACGGCCACGAAGGCCCCGCTGATCTGCGCTCGCTCCAACGCGGGCCGCGCCGGGATCGTGACGTGAACCGGTCGCGTCGCGACGCTGCACGCCTCGTGGGCATCCTGTTCGTCGCCTTCGGTCGTCGCGGTGTCGTGCGCGTGATCGTCAACCGCCGACTGATTGGCGGAGCTTTGGCCGTGCGTCCCGTCCTCGAGCACGCCGTGGAGCGCGCAAAGATGGTGCGGCACGAGCACGAAATGCAGCGTCGACAGCGCCTGGGCACCCAGCAGCGCGCACGCAGCGACGATGACGAAGACGTCGCGTAGCAGCCGCAGGCTGCGCGCTTTCGCGCTCTGGAAAGCAGGGAAGAGGGTCACCGGGGCGGCCAAGTCGGCGTCGAGCCTGGCATAACCATTGCTCGGGCCTCGCGTCGATGCAAGTCGGGCGTCGGTTTGGACCGCACTCTTCGGCCTTCCACCCGGCGTAGCTTTCGGCGATGGCTGCCGAAACATGGCTCATAAGCCCCGAACGCCCGCCGGTGTCCTCGAGCTTGCCTAGACTTATGGTGGGCGCTCGGCCTCAGGAGCGGCCAGACCATGCCCGAGGGCGACGCCACGCCAACTACGGCAACGGCGCGGCAGTCATCGCTAGGTACTGGTAGGGCGAAAGCTCGATCGAGCCACCCAGCTTGGCTTCGCTCTTGTCGAAGCCGCTATACCAGGTGCTGTTCGCCAGGTTCCCTGGCAGGTTGAACGTCACCTTGCGATTGCGGATGTTGACCAGAACGAACGCTTTTTCGTTGGCGCTCTCCTTCACGAAGGCACTGACGTCGTTGTTGCTGTACGAGGTGGGCATGCCGCGGCGGATGGCGGTGCTCCGGTTGTAGAACTTGATTAGCCTGATGTACTCGTCCGTCACGGGCTGATTGGGCGTCCACTGGATCTTTTCCTCCGTGAAGGGGAACTTCAACGCGTAGTTGAGCGCGATCTCCTGGCCGTCGTAGATCAGCGGAACGCCGCGGTTGTAGGCCGCGATCACGAACGCCGCGAATGCCCCAGCTTGGCCGCCGAATAGGTTTTGCGGCACGCCGTCCCAGCCGTTCACGTCGTGGTTGGTGATGTAGCGCACCAGGCGGTTCGCTTCGCCGGCGTTGCTGTACTGGGCGCTGTTCTCGTTTTCTACACGCGTTGCGGGGGCCTGCGCGTCGCCGAACATCTGCTTCAGCGCGTCGTAGAAAGAGAAACCGTGGTTGTAGTCGAACGCCTTGTAGTTGTCCTGACGCCCACCCTCCGCATACAGGATCAGTCGCCCGGTGTTGCTGGACCGCAGCTTGGCATTGGCCTCGGTCCAGAAATCGATCGGCGGCCCGTCGGTGAAGTCGAAGCGGAAGCCGTCGTTGTTTACGGTCGTGATCCAGTACTGCAGCGCGTCGATCATGCCGAGCCGCATATCGTGGTTGGCGAAGTTGAGCTTGGCCACGTCGTTCCAGACGAAGTTGTTCACCTTCGCCGGCTGGATGACGCCGCTCCCATCTCGCTCGTACCAGTCAGGATGCTCGGTAATCCATGGATGGTCCCAGGCGGTGTGGTTGGCCACCCAATCGAGGATCACCGCCATGCCGCGCTTGTGCGATTCGGCGACCAGCCTGCGTAGATCCTCGAGGGTGCCAAAATCGGGGTTCACTTCCTTGTAGTTGCGCACGCAATACGGCGAATTGGCAGTCTTGACGATGCCGACCGGAGTGACCGGCATCAGGTAGACGACGTTGACGCCCAGCGCCTGGATCTGGTCGAGGCGAGCCGTGACGCCCTGGAAGCCCTTGTCCGAGAAGGCCCGGAGGTTAACTTGATAGATCACGGCGTCGCGTGGATCGGCCGCGCCAGCGAAAGGCGCGCTGCCGCCAACCGACCCAGCACCGGCCGTTCCGCCAGCAGCCGAGCTGTTGCCCGCCGTGCCACTACCGCCAGGGCTGGTCGGCGTTCCCCCGCCGCCAAGGTTGGTCGGTGTTCCGCCGCTGGCGATGCCGGATTGCGTTCCGCCGTTGGCAACAGCCGCTGGTGTGCCCGCAGCTCCGGACGAGATGAGTGAGCCTGCCGAACCGCCCGAAGGCGTGACGTCACCCTGTTGACTGGCAGCGCAGCCGAGCAACGAGCTTGACCACAGCACGACGCCTACGATGAATCGCATACAAGGACTCCTCAGATTCTGAAAGGCGGTACGGCGCGCTAGCGAGTGAAACGACCAGAACGAGACCGCTCGCTCATTCAGGGGGTGTTAGGCCTCGCGGATTTGGGTCACGACAAAACGCGGGGCGTGGTGGTTTTGCGCAAATCGGGCTAAGTTTGTCGGATATTTTTATGCAGCCCGGCGGTCCAGACGACGACCTCAAGAGCCTCGTCCCACGGGTCATGGCCGGCGACGCGGGCGCGCTCCGCAGTTTGCTCAGCCAGCTCGTGCCGCACCTGCTGCGCGTGTCGCGCCGTGTGCTCGGTTCAGATCACCTGTTCGTGGAAGACGTGGCGCACGATGCGGCGTACACTGTCATCGGCCAGCTCGCGCAATATCGCGGTGAAGGAACGCTCTTGAATTTCGCTCGGGGCATCGCTGTACATACCGCCATGAACATGCGGCGCCGCGACCGCGCGCAAAAGCGTGGAAGCGCGCGCGACGCGGTCGACACCGACGCATTCGAAACGCAGACGCTCGATCCCGAAGCGGCGCTCGCGCAAACCGCCGTGCTGCCCGCCGTGCGTGAAGTGCTGGACGAGCTGCCTGAAGTCCTGGCCGAGGCTCTGGTCCTGAATCTGTTGCTCGGCCATACAGTGGTCGAGATCGCCGAAATAGCCGGCGCGCCGATCGAGACGGTACGCAGTCGCTTGCGCCTGGCGAAAGATCGCTTCAAGAGCCGCGCGGAGCGCCACCCGGTCCTGCGCGAGATGGTGAGGTTCGACTCATGACGGACGCGCTGGAAGATCTGGTCGCGCGCGCGCGCCGCGACGAGCTGACCGGGCCGGAACAGCAACGCCTCGACATGCTGCTCGATAATTCGGCCGAAGCGCGGCTCTTTCATCGACTCGGTCGCCGCTTCGACGGGGAAGATCCAGCACCGCCAATCGCGGACGCGGCGTCGCAAGCCATCGTCGAGGCGCTGCTGAAGCAGCTGCATGACAGCCGTAACCAAAAGCGTCGCACCGTGCCGCGTTGGTCATGGTTGATCGCGGCCGCAGCGCTGTTCGTGGCGTCGCTGGCCGGCGCGGTGATTGGCGTGCAGCGCCTGCGCAGCCTGCCAGCACCGACGCCCTCGGCGACCGCTCGCTCGAGCGTATCGCCTGATACCGGGCGAGCGATTGGCCGCGCACAATCGTCGGTGGTGCTGCCCAGCGCGCCGAGCCAAGAGCCCGCTACGCCCTCGCTCAGCGCCGAGCTCCCCCTGCCGCGACCCGCGTCGAGTAGCGCGGCCGAGCTGCTGAGCGCTGCCGGACGCGCTCGACGCAGTGGCCAGCCCACTCAAGCGCTTGAGCTGCTGCAGACGCTGCGTGCGCGCTACCCCAATTCGCCGGAAGCCAGCGCCAGCGAAATCACCCTCGGCAAACTGGAGCTGGAACGCGGTGCTGCAGCGGCGGCGTTGGGCGATTTCGACGGCTACCTTCGGCACTCGCCAGGCGGCGCCTTGACGCCAGAGGCCTTGTGGGGACGTTCGCAAGCGTTGACCCAGCTGGGAAAGAGCGCCGAGGCGCAGCAGAGCTTGCGCGAGCTGTTGCAGCGCTTTCCCAGCTCTCCTTACACCAGCGCGGCCCGGGCCAAGCTCAGCGTCGCCGTGCCTGCTCGTCCTTGACGGACACGAAACCAGAAAATGCCAACAGTCAGCACCGTGCGCTTGATCGTCCCGTTGCTAGTCGTCGCGAGCGCTAGTCAGACCGCTCGCGCCGAAGACGTCGACGCTTGCTCGGTCGCCTACGCCCGCGGGCAGGAGGAGCGCTTGGCCGGCCGCCTCTTCAATGCACGCACGGCTTTCCAGCAGTGTGCGACCGCCGCATGTTCCACGGCGCTCACCAGCGATTGCAGCCGTTGGGTGAAGGAAGTCGAGGCTGATTTACCCACCATCCGCGTCAGCGTCCGCGATCAACAGCGTGCAGCGGTCGAGAATTTGCGGGTGTTGATCGACGGAGCCGTAACCCCGCTCGGCGCGCTATCCGCTCCGATCGTGCTCGAGGCGGGACCTCACGAGCTGCGTTTCGAAGCGCCTGGCTACCAGTCGGTGCACTTCGAGAAAGCGCTACGGCCGTCGGACCGCGAGGTGCCCGTCGTGGTGACGCTGCGACCGCCGCCACCTCCGGCGCGCAGGCCCCAGACCGCTCCCGTGCCGACGGCGTCGTGGGTTCTAGTTGGCGTCGGAGCGGTAGCCCTGGGCGGCTCGATCTACTTCGGCGTCAAAGCCAACGACCAGTACCACGAGCTGAAACAGAGCTGCGCACCGACGTGTGAACGCTCGGCGTCGGACAGCATGCAAACGAACGCCGTCATCTCCGATGTCGCGCTGGCAGGTGCCGTCGTCGCGCTTGCCGGCGCGGTCGTCATCTACTTCACCCGCACCGCCAAACCACCCGCGACTGCAGTCAACGTCGGTGCGCGGCGCGGCGGCGTGATGGTCTCGTTCTAACGGCCGCAGATGAACTGCAGGCTGTCCAGGCAAGGCGCGTTCGACCAGAGACCGGTCGAATCGTGGAGCTGGACGCAACGCCGGTCGACATCCAAAACTGGCTGATCCGGCCCGAAATTTTGATACACGCCTGGGACTGGCGCGCCGTTCTCGAAAAACACACGGCCGTCGGTCCATTCGAAGCGCGCTTCGTCAGTGCGGTTCGACCCACCGATCCAGACATAGCTGCCGATCGTACGCGCCAGCTCGACAGCATGCTCGTTGGCACTACCACCATCGATTCGTAACAGGCGCATCTGCTGCGTCTGACAGCGCGCCTCGGCCTGCTCGAAGGTGCTGCTGATGCTGCAAGCCATGTACGAAGCCCCGTCGAGGCTGCTGCCAGTGCAGCCCTCCGGACACGCAACGTCCGCGGACGTCGTCTCACAGTTCCGATCCACACCGTCGCAATAAATGTCATCGGCCGTCGGCACGCAGCCCGCAGCGACATTACCCGCACCGCTCGCACCCGCGCTCGTCGTCCCAGAAAACCCACTGCTCAGCGAATCGCGATCGATCAGCAACGCGCAGGCCGGCAGCAAGACCCCCAAAACAACAGCCGTGAAAGCAACTCCCCGTCGAGCTTTCACGGCACAACCAGGCACACGGTGAAGGTATCACAGCAGCCGGCGGCTAAAGACCTGAGAATTGGTGCCAGCTGGCTCAGTTGCACTAAAGCAGCCGGCCGCTTTGTCGCAGCCGTGTTCGATGCCCGCACTGGTACTCGTTTCCGAAACGGGGCTGCCCGGTTCGCGCCAAGGAGGTGCCGACGGCGTCGTTGAATTTCGAGTTATCGCCTCCGCACGAGTCTTTCGACCCCCAAAAAAGAAAAACCGCCTGACGACGAATCAGGCGGTTTCTTTTGTGCAGCGGAGAGGACTTGAACCTCCAAGCCAGTTACGGCGCCAGCACCTCAAGCTGGTGTGTCTGCCAGTTCCACCACCGCTGCGTATGGGTAGTGACCGAAAGGGTGCGGGGGTTTACCTCAGGGGTGGGGGAGGCTGCAAGCGTCTCGCGTCAGAAAGGTGGGTAGCCGCGCCATCATCGAATTTTGTCGCGGTTTCAGGGCGTTAGCGTGCCCGGGTGGCGGGCGTTCTGGCGTCCCAGCCACGGTCGCCGAGGATCGCCGCCAGCGCCGCCACCATTTCGGGGCCTACGCTCCGCAGGTGGAGCCGGTGCTTTCGAGACAGCTCCTGCAAGAGATCGGCTCCGGGTTCGGTCAAGCGTACCAGTACCTCGCGCTTGTCCTCGAGGCTGCGCTCGCGTCGAACCAGGCCGCGTTCTGCCAGCTTGTCGACCAGCGCCACGGCCGTGTGGTGCTGGACGCAAAGACGTTCGGCGAGGGTGCGGATGTTGGGGCGCTGCTTGGCGGGCAACCCGCCGACTGCCAGCAATAGCTGATGCTGCTGCGGCTCGATGCCCACTTCGCGTGCGGCCTGCTCGCTGAAGGCGAGGAACTGCCGCAGCTCGTAGCGGAAGGCTGCCAGCGCGCGCTGGTCGGTCACGGTGACGCGCGGCGCCTTCAACTCGCGGCTACCATCGGCAGTGACGTCTTCTTCGACGCCTTGGCCAGGATTTGTCCGAGCTCGCCTTTGCACGAGCCGCAGCCGGTGCCGGCCTTGGTGGCGGCGCATAGCGCTTCGACCGAGTCGGCGCCCTGCACGACAGCCTCGCACAGCTGACCTTCGCTGAGCTTGTGGCAGTTGCAGACGATGCGCGTGGCAGGATCGGCCGCTGGCGCGGTCTGGCACAAGAGCTCCAACGGATCTTCGGGTAGCAGATCGCCGCGGTCGAAATGTTGAACCAGCGTCCCGGCCGCCGAAGTATCGCCGACCAAGATCGCGCCGACCAGGCGGCCATCGCGCACGATCAGCTTGCGGTAGGCGTCTTTGCGCTCCTGGACGATTTGCAGCACGTCGTCTTCTTCGCGCTCGGGCTCGCTGATGCCCATCGTCGCGACCTCGATGCCAGCCACCTTGAGTCGCGTGTACAGCTTCGAGCCCCGGTAGCGAACGCCGGGATTCTTGCCGGTCAAGACGTCGGCCAGCACGACGGCTTGTTCCCAGACCGGAGCTACGATGCCGTACGTCCGCCCGGCGTGCTCGGCGCACTCCCCGAACGCGTACACGCTTGGCACTTCGGTCGCGAGCGCGTCGTTGACGATGATGCCGCGATTCACCGGCAACCCGGAGGCCTTGGCGACGTCGATGCGCGGGCGCACGCCGCACGCCAGGACCACGATGTCGGCCGGGCGCGTCGTGCCATCGTCCAGGTACACGCCCTTCACGCTCTCTTCGGCGTACACGGCTTCGACGGTGCGGCCGGTGCGCACGAAGATGCCGCTGCGCTCGACCTGCCGCTCCAGCATCTCTCCGCCAATTTCGTCGAGCTGGGCGTTCATCAGCGTCTTCTTCAGCTGCACGACCGTGACGTGCAGCCCGCGGTCGCTCAATACCTTGGCTGCTTCCAGCCCGAGCAGTCCTCCGCCGACCACGATTGCGCTGTCGCCCGAACGCACTCGCTCGCGCATGCGCATGCAGTCGCCGATCGTGCGGTAGACGAAGATGCCCGGCTTGAGCTCGCCGTTTTCGTCGTTCATACCCTCGAGCGCCGGCACGATTGGCTGGCTACCTGTGGCGAGGACGGCGACGTCGTAGGCGCGCGCTTGGCCGTCTTCGGTTTCGACCAGCTTGCGCAGCGTGTCGAGCTTGGTGACGCGCGTGCGGTCGATCAGGCGGATGTTGTGGCGGTCGTACCACTCGAGCGGCTTGGTAACGATTTGGTCCGGTGAGCCGCCGGCCAGCACTTTGCCGAGCATGATGCGGTTGTAAGCGCCGCCCTGTTCCTCGCTGAAGACGGTGATTTCGTACTGAAACGCCGCGCCGCGCGCGACAAGCTCGTCGAGCAAGCGGCAGGTGCCCATGCCGTTACCGATGATGGCTAGTTTCTTCTTGCTCATTTCTGCCTCGTCGTCGCGCCGGCTGGAACGGTCCTGGCGCGCGCGCGCACGGCGCAAATCTTGAACTCGGGCATCTTGCTCGTCGGATCTAGGGCGGGGATCGTCAACAGATTGGCGGCTTGCTTGCCGCCCCAATGGAACGGCGCAAATAGCGTGTCGGGGCGGATGTCGCGGCTGATCGTGGCCAGCATGCTGACGCTGCCGCGCCGGCTCTCGACCAGCAATGCTTGACCTTCCAGCACGCCCAGCTCTTGCGCCAATCGCGGATGGACCTGCACGCGCGGCTCGGGCTTGGCGTCGGCCAGCTGCGCCACGCGCCGGGTTTGCGCGCCGGAGTTGTAGTGCTCCTTGTAGCGGCCGGTCGTGAAAAATAGCGGGTAGTCAGCGTCGGGTAGCTCTGCGGCCGCGCGGTGCGGCACGCTGAAGAAGCGCGCGCGGCCGCCAGGGTGATAGAAGCGGTCCCCGAACAGGCGCGGCGTGCCCGGGTGTTCGGGCGCTGGGCACGGCCAAAATACGCCTTTTTCTTCGCGAATGCGCGCGTAGCTGATGCCGCTGTAGTCGGCCTTGCCGCCGGCGGTGGCGCGACGCAGCTCGTCGAACACCGCTTCGGCGCTGTCGAATTGAAAACCCTGGCCGACGCCCAATCGCTCGGCAAGCTCGCCGATGATCTCGAGGTCGGTCTTCACACCCTCGGGGGCCTTACGGACCTGCTCGCGCAAGATCACGCGTCCCTCCAGATTGGTGAGCGTGCCGTGTTCCTCCCCGAATTGCGCGATCGGCAAGATGGCGTGCGCGGCTTGGGTGGTTTCGTTTTCGAACGCGTCGCATACCACCAAGAGCTCGAGCTGCTTCAACTTGGCTTCGATGTTGCTGGCGTTCGGCGACGCGACCACCACGTTCGAGCCGAACACCAACAGCGCACGGATCCCGCCGACCGGGCCGATTGCGTCCAGCAGCTCGTAGGCGCTCTTGCCCTTGCCGGGCAGCGACTCCGGCTCGACGCCCCACACCTTGGCGATCGCGGCGCGGTGCTCCGGATCCTCGATCAGCCGATAGCCTGGCAATTGATCGGCTTTTTGCCCGTGCTCGCGGCCGCCCTGGCCGTTGCCTTGGCCGGTCAGGCAGCCGTAGCCGCTAGCCGGCTTACCAACCTTGCCGAGCGCCAGCATCAGGTTGGTGAACGCCAGCACTGTGTCCGTGCCTTTGGACTGCTGCTCGGCACCGCGGCCTGACAGCAGCATGCTGCGCTCGGCGCTGGCCAAGAGCTGCACGGCGCGGCGCTGCTTGTCGAGCGATACGCCGGTCACGCGCTCAACGTGGGTGGTGTCGCAGGTCAGGAGCGAGCGCCGCAGTTCCTCGAAACCTTCGGTGCGCGCTGCGATGTAGGCGGTATCGATCAAACCTTGTTCGATCGTCAGCGCCAACAGGCTGTTGGCCAGCAGCAGATCGGTACCCGGCGTGGGCTGCAAGTGCAACGCGGCGGCGCGCGCGGTATCGGTCAAGCGCGGATCGACGACGATCAGCTGCCCGCCGCGCTCCTTCTGCTCATAAATCCACTGCATGATCGGCGGCATGGTCTCGGCGCAGTTCGAGCCCCACAGCATCAGCGTCTGCGCCTCGGCGATGTCGGAAACCGGAAACGGCATCCCGCGATCGATGCCGAAAGCTCGGTTTTGGCCGGCCGCAGCCGACGACATGCAGTAGCGCCCGTTGTAGTCGATGTTCGGTGTGCGCAGCGCGACGCGCGCCAGCTTGCCCAGCAAATAGGCTTTTTCGTTGGTCAGCGCGCCGCTACCGAAGACTCCGATTGCTTCGCGGCCGTGTGCCTTCTGCAGCGCCAGTAACCGCTCGGCTACGAAGTCGAGCGCGCCACTCCACGACACCGGCGCGAGCCGGCCGCTCGGTTGCCGCAGCATCGGCTGCCGGATCCGATCCGGATGATCGAGCAGCGCGCCGGACGTAAAGCCCTTGATGCACATCTGCCCGCGGTTGACCGGAAACTCCGGGTTGGCGGCGATGCGCAGCTGCGTGGTCGCGCCGCGCAGCGTGGTCACCTCCATGCCGCACTGAAACGCACAGTAGGGACAATGCGTCTTGACGGTATCGGAGGTGACTGCCGCCAAGTGCGGCGCGGAGCGAGACATGAGGCGAGCTTGAATGTCTCCTTGCGCGCGTTTCACACCGATGTCGCGCGGGTGTTGGGGCTGTGAAAAGTATCGAGACTCGATAGATTTTCGCGCAACAACGCGTCTCGTCCTGAAACAAAACGAGTCGAAGCGTCTCAGGCTGCGAGCGAACGGCACGAAACGAGCGGCCGGTGTGCGCGGCTCGCGCGACGCGACAGCGCGGCGCCCAGCGCCAAACCCTGCAGGGTGAGACGCTCACCCTCGTGGGAGAAACTGAGCAGGCCTTGCTGCTCGAGCTCGTCGAAGGCGTGCTGCAAGGCGGCGACGTTGGTGCCCGAGCGTCGGCAAAAGGCGGTCAGGTTGGGATGGCGGCCGGAACGGGCCGAGCGGAAGACCAGGACCAACAGGGCTTGGGGGAGCGGCATCTGCATGGGTGTTCAGTATCAAGGCACTGAACAGGGGTCCACTATTTGGCAGAGGTCAGCGTCACTTCGATAAGGGGAGTTGGGAGTTGGGAGTTGGGAGTTAGCGAGCACGAGAGCGAGCGGGGCATGCGAGCGAGCGGGGCATGCGAGCGAGCGCGTCAGCAGGGGGTGCCGAGGGCGCGTTCGAGGTCGCCGAGCGGGTCGAGTAGAGCCGAGAGCGTGGAGCGCAGGGCGCCGTTCGGCAGGGTGCGCGCGGCGCGCCAACCTTGGAAGCGCGCTTCGCCGAGCACCAGACCCGCGGCGGGCGTGAAGGTCAGATCGAGCGCGCTCGGTCGCGTGCCGCTGGCTTCGATCCCGTACTCCCAGGTCGCGCTGGCCAGGCCCGTGAACAGCAGCGCTTGCCAAGCGGGCAGCCGGCACGTGCGCGCGCGTAGGTAAAGCTCGCTGCCGAATAGGCCATGGCCGAACACGTTGATCTGCCAACGGTCGGTGTCTTCTTCGAACAGCGCGAGCGAGCTGTCCCAGCGCGGCGGCAGCGAAAATGCCTCGTGGTAATGAAAGGTGAGCGACGCGCGGCTCACTTCGGCAAACGGGTGCGGCCACAAGTAAGCTTCGCTGAGGCGCATCGCCGTCATCAGGCCGAGCGCGTGCAGGATCGGGGGAGTGGTGAGTGGTGCGTGGTGAGGCTTGAGCGACGGCGAGTCGTCCGGCGTTGACTCGGCGGCGCGAGCCGGGCAAGCCGTGATCGTCCAGGCAAGCGCCAGGGGGGCGAGCAGGCGCGCGAGGTGCGGGCGGCGGGGCACGGTTCAGCGACGCTATCACTTTCCAGGTGAGGCTCCGCGAGCGAGGGCTGAAACCAGTTCCGTGTGGGAGCGGTACCAATGCCGACTTTAGCGGCGAAGTTGCTGGCTGAGCTCGGGTGGCGTGCTACGAACCAGGAGCAAGATGGGTCATAGCAACGCTTCGCTTCGCGTTCGCCGTCGGGTGTTCATGAGCGCGCTGGGTCTCGGGCTCACCGCGTCGGCTGCTGGCCGGCTGGCGCGTGTGGCGTTGGCCCAAACCACCGCGGCACCCAAGCGCTTTCTGCTCTTCTACATGCCACACGGTGCGCCGCCCGAACACTTCCGCCCGCAGGTTATGGAAAATGATCCGACCTCTTTTGCGCTCGACATGTCGGGCGTCAGCATCCTCGGGCCGCTCCAACCGCAGCTGAAGCAATACACGACTGTCATTCAGGGCCTGAAGTACCCGAAGGGCGCCATGACGCACGAAGCGCTGGTCGTCGCGCTGTCCGGCCTCAGTGCTGGCAATGGCCTGCCGGACGACAGCGCGCCGCGCACCACGCTCGAACATCAAATCGCCGCTGGCCTTGGCGTCAAGCCGCTGATCCTGGGAGCTTGCGCGCACCGCTCGTTTGGCCTCGACAAGGACGGCAAGCTGATGTGGGACGGCACCCCGGTGGTGCCGGAAAAGAACCCGCTCGCGGCGTACGACGCCGTGTTCGGCGGCTTGGGCCAAGGCGGCGCGGCGCCGTCCGGCCCCGATCCCGACGTGGCGCTGACCGACGCTCTGCACTCGCTGACCGAAGCCGAGATTTCAGGGTTGCAGCAAGAGCTCAAGGCTCTGACTGCCGAGCAAACGAAGCTGAAAACGCACCTCGAAGCGGTGCGGGCGCTAAAGGGGACGGGCGGCGCAGGAGCGATCAGTTGCGATAAGGCACCCACGCTAGCGGCGGTGGACGCGCTGCGCACCGCGGCTGCCGGCCAGACTGACGAGTTCTTCCTCAAGGAAGAGAACTTCGAGAAGCTGTTGCAAGCTCAACTGCAGCTGGCAGGTGCGGCCTTGCGCTGCAACGCGCGCCAAGTCGTGGCCGTTCAACCCATGTACACGAACTGCGAGTTCGATTTCGGCTTCATGGGCACGAAGGGCGCGCACCACAGCTTGCTCTCGCACACTCAGCCGCAGCAGAATCCGTACCCTCAGACGGGGCTCGACGTCACCACGCGCCACGATTTCGCCACTTGCCAACGCTGGTTCTTCGAACAGCTGCTAGCGCACACGTTGACCGCGTTGCTCGAACCAGATCCGGCTGATCCGAGCCACAAGGTCATCGACAACACGATCGTCTACGTGATGAGCGAGATCGGCGACGGCGCGTACCACCCGACGGCCACGGTGCCGATCCAGCCCGGGCCAGCCGCTCCGGTGTCGTCGTACTTGCCTTCGGTGATCATCGGTGGCGCTGGCGGCGCGCTGAAGCCCGGACAAGTCGTGACTTTCGCGCAGGACCGACCTGCCGGTGATCTGTACCTGGCTTTGTGCCGCGCGATGGGCGTCACGGGTAGTTTTCCCGATTCGACCAGCGCGATCAGTGAGGTGCTGACGTGAAGCCCTGGAATCAAGGTGTGGGCGTCGCTGGGCTGCTGGGCGCGCTTGCCCTGGTGGCGTGCGGAGCCGTCAGTGGCGACGACAAGCAGCACTCGAGCACCGGTGGCAATTCGGGCATGGGCGGTGGGGGGCCGGGGCCGGACCCGGCGTCGGTCTGCGGCGAATCGAAGGTGGGCGCGCCACGGCTGCGTCGTCTCAGCCGTGATGAGCTGACCAATACGCTGGCGGACGTTTTCCCCGAAGTGAAAGGCGCGTGGAGCGCGAGCTTCAGCGCCGACGCCATTTCGACGCACGGCTTCGACAACGAGTCCACGCTGCTGGTCGTCGGTAAACAGCTAGCAGACGAGTTGGATCGGGCTGGTGACGCGGTCGGAGTCGCGGTGAGCGGTGGCCCGTTGGCCACGCTGTTGCCGTGCTCGGCGTCCACCAAAGATGCCGCCTGCGCGCAGCAGTTCATCGATAAATATGGCAAGCGGCTGTTCCGTCGTGCGCTCACGGCCGCAGAGAGCGCCCGCTACGTTGCGCTGTTTCAGCAAGTGTCATCCGCCAAGGATTTTGCGACCGGCATTCGCTACATCACCCGCGCGCTCGTGCAATCGCCGCAGGCTGTCTACCGGCGAGAGGTCGGCACGCTGGCCGGCGGCACCTACAAGCTGACACCCGCCGAGGTTGCCACAGAGCTGGCCTACGACTTCACCGGCAGCGCGCCGACCGACGACTTGCTGGCGAAGGCCGACGCCGGACAGCTCGCGACGCCGCAAGCGCTCGAGGGCGTGGCGCATGAGCTGCTCGTCACCGACCGGGGCCTGCGCGTGGTCGAGAAGTTCTTCGACTCGTGGCTCGGCTACGGTCGTACCAGCAGCGTCAGCAAGCCGGGCGTCGCCGAGTTCGATGGCCTGCGCGATCAGATGGTCGGCGAGGCGCGGTATTTCTTGGGTCAAGTCGTCGTGACGCAAAACGGCGGTTTGAATGAGCTGCTGACTGCGTCGTTCACGACTCCGACGCCGGCTTTGGCGAATTTTTACGGCTTTCCGGCGCCGACGTCCGACTACGCCGTCACGGCGCGACCGGCTGGGCGCGGCATCGGCATTTTGGCCCAGGGCTCGCTCTTGGCGGCGCTGTCGGGTCCGAACGCCTCGTCGCCGACCAAGCGCGGCGTGCTGGTGATGGAGCGGCTGCTGTGTCGCGGAAAACCGACGGTGCCACCCGGCGTGCCCGTGCTGAGCCCGCCCGAGCCCGGCGTGTTCACGACTCGCCAACACTTCGAGATGATCCACGCCAAGGATCCGATCTGCAAAGCGTGTCACTCGCGATTCGATCCAATTGGCTTCGGCTTCGAGCACTACGACGAGGCTGGGCGCTACCGCGAGCTCGACGGCGGCTTGCCCGTCGACTCCAAGAGCTTCGTGCCGGGTGACGATGGCGTCGCACACCTATTCGATTTTGCGAACCTCGAACAGCTGGCGCAAGGGCTCGCCGCGCAGAAGGTGCCGTACGAGTGCACGACCGGCTACCTGTCGACCTACGTCAACGGCGCGCCTGAAGCGTGCTTGGGCGAAACCAAGCGGCCGGACTTCGTCGCGCAGAAACTGGGCTTCCTCGACTATCTGGCGTCGTTGGCGGCCGAGCCCCACTTCACTCAGCGCCAGCTCCAATAGCGATAGTCCGCCGTAAAATCGGCTCTTTTGACAGGGTCGGGCTAGCCGGTTACGGAAGAAGCGTGCCCGGCCCGCGCGAACAGGTGCTCACCGTCCTCGGTCGGGGGCTGGCCAGCGTGGGGCACGAGCTGAACAACATGGTCGGCGTGGTGCAGAGCTACGCCGCATTCATCCAAGAGCGCGCCGAAGACGCGACGGTGATCGCCGACGCGCAGGTGATCCGCAGCAGCGCCGACAAGGCCGCGTTGATGGCGCGACAGCTGTTGGCGTTCGGTCACCCGCGCGAGCTCTTGCCCGAGACGCTGGAGCTGGGCGCACTGTTGATCGACATCCAAGGCTTTCTGCGGCGCGCGTTCGGCGACGACTGCCCGTTAGAGGTCCAGGTCGGCGCGGAGCCGGCGATGGTGCATGCGCGGCGCGCTCCGCTCGGGCGGCTGCTGCTCGACCTCGTGCTGGCGGCGCGCGAGGTGGCTGCGCCGGGCAGCGGGCTACGGCTCGGAGCCACGTTGGTCGAGCGTGGCGGCGCGCGCTTCGCCGAGGTGTGGCTGCGTGAGCAACGCCAGCACGGTGCCGCTTCGTCCGGTCGCGACATCGCCTCGACCGGCATCGATTTGCCGTCGATTTGGGCGACGCTGGCTGAGCAAGATGGCGTGCTCAAGACCAGCTTCGAAGCTGAGCAAGGCGTGAGTTTCTCGATCGCCTTGCCGGCGCAGCGCTCGCTCACGGAAGAGACTGACGCGCCGCCGGAGAAGACCGAGGCGCGCGGTTCCGAGACGGTGCTGATCGTCGAAGACGACGCCGAGCTGCGTTCGGCGATCTGTCGCATGCTGGAAGCCGCCGGCTACCGCGCGCTGGAGGCCGAAGATGGCGGCACCGCGCGCAGCCTAGGCCTCGAGGGCGGCGTGCCGATCGACCTTTTGCTCACCAGCGGCAACATCAGCGAACCGCTCGGACAGCAGTTGGGCGCGGAGTTGCGCGACGTGCACCCCAAGCTGGGCGTCTTGCATCACGACAAGCCGTTCTCGAGCGCAGAACTCCAGGGCGCGGTGCGCGCAGCGCTGGACGATCGCGCGCGACTCAGCCAGAAGGTGCCGCTCGATGCCTCGCGCGTGCTGGCGCTGGTCGTCGACGATGATGCGCACGTGCGGCTCGCGCTGTCGCGCCTTCTGAGCGACGTCGGCGCCGACGTCATCACCGCGCCGAGCGGCTTGCATGCGCTACAAAAACTCCAAGCGCTGCCTGTCGATCTACTGATCGCCGATCAATTGATGCCCGGCATGGAAGGCACGCGGCTGCTCGAAACCGCTTACAAAACCTGGCCGCGCGTCGTCCGCGTCGTCTACACCGGCTACCTCTCATCCGGCCTGGTCGTCGACGCCGTCAACCGCGCCAACGTCCACAAAGTCCTCGCCAAAGACATGTCCCCCGAATCACTCCGCCAGCAATTGAGCGAGGTCATCGCCGAAATCCGCGCCACGCGCCCCACGTAGCAATCGCGAGTGCAAAACAACAGGAAGGCGGGAAGGCGGGAAGGTTTTTGGGGTGGGTGACCCGGGCCGACCACGCTTCAGTTTCGGCCCGAGGCGTCGTGATGACAAATCCCCGGAAGCAATGATCTCTTGTTTGCCCTTCCGCAAAAAAGAAATGCGTTTCTCCCGCCTTCCCGCCTTCCCGCCTTCCCGCCTTCCTCTGATGATTCATCGGATTTGCCCGAGCGAGCGGGGACAACAGGAAGGCGGGAAGCCGGGAAGGCCGAGATTTTGGGTGGGTGGTACTGGCAACTGGACGCAGCGGGATCGCAATTGGGCCTCAGCCGCCTGTTCGAACAACAGAAATCTTCCCGCCTTCCCGCCTTCCTGTTCGCTCGTGCTCGATCGCG
This sequence comes from Polyangiales bacterium, assembly GCA_038252755.1. GTDB lineage: Bacteria > Myxococcota_A > Polyangia > Polyangiales > Polyangiaceae > PMG-095. The sequence continues at coordinate 113,807 of JBBSAB010000005.1, forward strand.
AAATGAGACCAATGCTCAGCCGCCTTCCTGTTGATTCTCTACGACCAGTGCGGCCCAATACCGGCACGGGAGTTTCTGCAACGGGTCTGCGGCGCGGCAGCTAAGATGTGACGCGCTCAGACTGCTCGGCACTCGAGGATTGCGCCGTCGGCGGTAGTGGCGAAGGCGAGGCCGACGTCGGCGAAGATGCTGACGAAGGGGGCGGTCCAGCGTTCGTCGCGCCAGGCAAGCTGCCAGGAGATGCCGGCGTTGGGGCTGAACCAGAGTTGGCCGGCCGCGCCAGCCCAGGCTCGGCCCAGCGGATCGAGCGCAACCGACGCCAGGTTCGGCGCGCCGGGTAGCTGCGCCACTTCGACGCGGCCGCGTTCGACGCGCAGGACCGCGCCGTCGGTGCCGACTGCTAGGCCCAGCTCGCGTTCCTGCAGACTGGTGCACGCGGTGAACGCGCGCGCCGGCGCGTCGCCGAGCGGGGTGGCATCCCACATCAACGGTCGGTGCATCCAAGCTCGTGCTTGGCCTTCGCGTGAGCGTCCGACGACCAACCACGCCAGCTCGCTGACGCGCGCAATACCCAACAGCGCGCTGGCGTCATCGACCGGCAAAGCCTTCAACCAGCGCCCGGCCGAGACCGCTCCGAGCACGGGTCGATTCGAGTCGCTGCCGACGAACGCCGCCAAGTCGGCCAAGTCTCCGCTGGCATCGGCGAGCTCGAGGCCAGTCTTTTGGCCCTGCAGCAGGCGCGTCACGCCCGAGCGCGAGTACTCGGCGACCGTACCGCCGTCGCCGCCGACCAGCCAACGCCCGGCGCCGACGCGTGGGCAGAACTTGATTCCGGTCAGGCCCGGCAGGGTGCTGGCTGGCACCTGGTTCCAGCGCGTGCCGTCGAAATAGACGACACCGCGCGTGCCCGCGCCCAAGCAGTGCCCGTCGCCGTCCCAACCGACGGAAGTCAGCACCCAATCGTAGCCGACCGGATGCCGCACCGAGAATTGCCAGCTCGACATCGACGCCGGCGGCTCGGAGTGACCGGTGCCGGGCATCGGAATCTGGCGCTTGGTTGGCGGGCAGCTCGAAAGCCATGGCAACAGCGACGCGCCGAACGCCTTGGCCGACGTCGGGCGCTGCTGCAGATCGGCCGCGGTGGCTTGGGCTAGCAAGGCGTCGATCGCGCGGCACGTCTCGGGGTCGCTGCGAATCTCGGGCGCCAGCGTGGGGACGTCCAATATGCTGCGTCGCTTCGGGCTCTTGGCGTCCAAGATCACCTGCCAGAAGCTCTTGGTATCGAAATAGGGCTCACCGGTGAGCACGAAGAAAAAGACCGCGGCGGCGCTGAAAATGTCCGAGACGAACCCGACCGGCCCTTCGCTCTCCGACGCCTGCTCGGGCGAGATGTAACCCGGCGTGCCCACCGCGGCGTTGCCGAACGTGCCCTGCATGCCAATCGGTCGCGCGATGCCGAAATCGGAGATCTTGAAGATCTCACTCGCGCCGCTACCGCAGCAAAGAACATTGTTCGGATTGATGTCGCGGTGGATGACGCCGACCTCGTGCACTTCGCGCAAGCCCTCGACCATGTGCCGCAGCACGCGCAGCGCGCGCTCGGCGCTGAACGACGTGCCAGTCTCGCGCACGCTGCGCTTCACGCGCTCTTCGAGCGTGGCACCCTCGGTGCCGCCGTGGACGTACTCGATCGCCAGCCACGGCAACATGAGCGTTGCGCCGTGGCGTTTGTATTCGAGCTCGCCCACGTCCAGCAGCCGCACCACGAACGGTGACTGCGGCACCCGCTCGTTGAGCCGGCCGAGCGCGACGGCTTCTTTCTGCACGACCATCCGCGCGGTTTCCCCGGCTTGTGCAATGATGCTCGGCAGAATGACTTTGACGACGACTGGCGACGCGCCATCAGGACCAAACCGCGTGGCAAAATAGGCTACCGCCGTGCCACCCTCACCCAGCCGTCGCTCGATGCGCAGCTTGACCTCAGGCTGCGTTGCCGAAGCAATCGTTAGGCCGATGAACGGGTCGACCACCTCTCCGGCTGAAATCATCCGGATTTGAGGCTACCCGAACTCGGCCGGCCGCAGCGCTGGTCAGCGCGAAACAAACCTGAAATATTCGCGAAGCTCGGCAGATGCATCGGGCGCGCTTGGATGCCGGAGAAAGTAACGAAGCGGATGAATTTCAACGGCTACGACCCGCAGAACGGTCCGTTTTTCGACGAGATTTTCGAGGCGCCCGGCTCGCCACGCTCCGGGTGCTCCCGGCTAGTGAACGGCATCAACGGGCTACCCGAGGGCGAGTTGCTGGGTCGCCAAGCCGCGGCCGAGCGCGCCCTGCTCAGCATGGGTATTACTTTTACCTTGAAGGGCGAGGCCGAACGGATTTTCCCGTTCGACATCATCCCACGCATCATCTCGGCCAAGGAATGGGATCGCCTGGAGCGCGGCTTGAAGCAGCGCATCGAGGCCTTGAACCTGTTCATCGCCGACGTCTACGGCGATCAGAAGATCATCAAGGACGGCATCGTCCCGAACGAGCTGGTCAAGACTTGCGCCGACTACCGGCCGCAGTGTGAAGGCTTGAAGCCGCCGCGCGGCATCTGGTGCCACATCACGGGCTCGGATCTAGTGCGCGACAAGAACGGCGAGTTTTACGTGCTCGAGGACAATTTGCGTTGTCCGTCGGGCGTGAGCTACGTGCTCGAAAACCGCCAGGTGCTCAAGCGCACGTTCCCGAAGATCTTTGAGAGCCTGCGCGTGCGACCGGTCGACGACTACCCGCTGCGCCTGCTCGATACGCTGCGTCACTTGGCGCCGGACGCGGTTTCGGATCCGCGCGTGGTCGTGCTCACGCCTGGCCGCTACAACAGCGCCTACTACGAGCACGCCTTCTTAGCGCAGCAGATGGGCGTCGAATTGGTCGAGCCAGCCGATCTGGTCGTGCGCGACGGCTTCTTGCAGATGCGCACGACCGCCGGCCTGCAGCGCGTCGACGTAGTCTATCGCCGTGTCAGCGACGACTTCATCGATCCGTTGGCGTTCCGGCCAGAATCCTTGCTGGGCGTGCCGGGCATCTTCGAGGTCTATTTGAAGGGCCGCGTGGCGCTCGCCAACGCGCCTGGCACTGGCGTGGCCGACGACAAAGCGATCTACCGCTACGTCGAGCAGATCATCAAATACTACCTGGACCAAGACGCGATCATTCCGAACGTGCCGACTTACGTGTGCTCGCACGAAGACGACTGCAGCTACGTGCTGTCACATCTCGAGGAGCTGGTCGTGAAGGCGACCGACGGCGCCGGCGGTTACGGCATGCTGGTCGGCCCGCATTCGACCACGGCCGAGCGCGTCGACTTCGCCGAACGGATCAAGAAGAACCGACGTGGCTACATCGCGCAGCCCACCTTGGCACTCTCGCGGGCGCCGACGATCGTCGGCGACAAGATCGAAGGGCGCCACGTCGACTTGCGGCCGTACGTGCTGTACGGACGTGAGATTCAGGTGAGCCCGGGCGGGCTGACGCGTGTGGCGCTCAAGAAGGGCTCGCTTGTCGTCAACTCGTCGCAAGGCGGCGGCAGCAAAGACACCTGGGTACTGGCATCGTGACCCCAAAATTGAATCCTCCATCAATCGTCCCCAAACCAGGCGCTTCGATTGACTCGTCCTCCCAGTTCGGGAGTTTGGCGAGGCTTGCGCGAGGACCGAGGCGGAGCGTACTTGAGTACGTGAGCATCGGACCGCAGCGCAAACGAGGCCAAAGCCCGAAATCGGCGAACGTGGTCACCAGCTCACGAAGGGCTTCAACGCCATGCTGAGCCGTGTTGCGGATGCTTTGTATTGGACTAGCCGCTACGTGGAGCGCGCTGAAAACGTGGCGCGCTTCATCGACGTCAGCCTGAACTTGATGCTCGAAAGCTCGGCCCACGGTGAGCGTGACTGGGCTTCGCTCGTGCTCACCACGGGTGATCAGGACATTTTCGAAAAGAAGTACGGTCAGGAAGCGACGCCTGCCAACGTTACGCAGTTTCTGACGTTCGACGAGGAGTACTCGAGCTCGATCTTGTCCAGCGTGTCGCGCGCTCGCGAAAATGCTCGCAGCGTGCGCGACATCATCTCGCGTGAGATGTGGCAAGAGCTGAACGAATTCTACCTGATGGTGATGCAGACGGCGCGGCCCGGCGTGGAGCCCGAAGACCTGATCGACTTCTGCGCACGCGTGAAACGCGCCGGAATCTACTTCGAAGGCGTGACCAACGCTACGCTCTCTCGCGGCGAGGCCTATCACTTCGCCAACCTGGGACGCATGTTGGAGCGCGCCGACAAAACTTCGCGGATTTTGGACGTGAAGTATTTTCTGCTGTCGCCGACGCAAGCGCAGGCCTCGACGCCCGCGCGCCCGCAAACGCAAGCCCAGTCGCAATCGCAGTCGCAGTCTTCGACTCCCGCGAAGGTGCAAACGCAAACGCAAACGCAGTCGCAGAACGGCATCAGCAGCAACACCGACCAACTCGGTTGGACGACGCTGCTCAACTCGGCCAGCGCGCTGCAAATGTACCGTCAGATCTGGCACGTCACGACGCCAGAGTCGGTGTCGGGGTTCTTGCTGCTCGATCGCAACTTCCCGCGCAGCATCTTGCGCTGCGTGAAACGCGCGCAAGAAAGCTTGCACGCCATCTCGGGCGCACCGTTCGGTTCGTTCGAGAGCGAAGCCGAGCGTCTGATCGGTCGACTTCGCTCGGAGCTCGACTACGCCAAGATCGAAGAGATCATGGAGCAGGGGCTTCATCAATACGTGGATGGGCTACAAGGCCAACTGAACGAAGTCGGCGGCGCCGTTCACGACCAGTTCTTCGAGTTTTAGTCCTCGCTGCTTAGGTTCGAAATTATGGCCATTCGTGTCGCGCTCACTCACAAGACCAGCTACCGCTACGCATCGTTGGCGCTGCTCGGAGCGCAGGTGGTGCGGTTGCGCCCCGCGCCGCACGCGCGTACGCCGGTCGTCAGCTATTCGCTGCGGATCGAGCCGCGCGAACACTTCCTGAATTGGCAGCAAGATCCGCAGGGGAATTTCCTGGCGCGCGTGGTCGTGCCCGAGCGCACCAAAGAGTTCTCGGTCTGTGTCGACTTGGTCGTGGATCTGGAGTCGATCAACCCGTTCGACTTCTTCGTCGACGAAAGCGCCGACAAGTGCCCGTTCGTCTACACGCCGGCGATGACGCGCGAGCTGGCGCCGTATTTGGTCAAGGGCGAACGCGGCGCTGCGTTCCGCAGCTTGATGTCGACGCTCGACGTGACCCCGCGCGTTACCGTGGATTTCTTGGTCGACGTGAATCGCGCGGTGCGCGAGGCGGTCGACTACGTCATCCGCATGGAGCCCGGCGTGCAAACGCCGGAAGAGACGCTCGAGAAGGGCCGCGGCTCGTGCCGCGACTCCAGCTGGCTCTTGGTGCACGTGTTGCGTGATCTCGGCATCGCGGCGCGTTTCGTGTCCGGCTACTTGATTCAGCTCGTCCCCGATCAAAAGCCGCTCGAGGGGCCGACCGGGCCCGAATCGGATTTCACGGATCTGCATGCCTGGTGCGAGGCCTACGTGCCAGGCGCGGGCTGGATTGGCCTCGATCCGACCTCGGGTTTGTTGGCGGCGGAAGGTCACATCCCACTGGCCTGCTCGCCCGAACCGTCCTCTGCGGCGCCGATCGAAGGCGGCCTGTTCGAAAAGATCGAGACCGAGTTCGGCTTCGAGATGACGGTCGAGCGCGTCATCGATCGCCCGCGCGTCACGAAGCCCTACACCGAAGAAGAGTGGCAGGCGCTGGTCGCGTGCGGCAAAGACGTGGACCGGCGGCTGGTAGCGGGCGACGTGCGGCTGACGATGGGTGGCGAGCCTACGTTCGTCAGCAACCGCGAGCCGGACGCACCGGAGTGGAACACGGCCGCGATGGGCGGCAAGAAGCAGGAGATGGGCGATCGCCTGCTGCGGCGCCTGCACGATGCGTGGCAACCGGGCGGCTTCCTGTTTCACGGTCAGGGCAAATGGTATCCGGGCGAGCCGCTGCCGCGTTGGGCGTTGTCGTGCTTCTTCCGTCACGATGGCGTCGCGACCTGGCAAGATCCGTCGCTGATCGCGCTGGCCGGTAGCGACCAAGGCCACACATCGGAACATGCGCAGCGCTTCTTGAAGCGCCTGACCGAGCTGCTCGCGGTCGAGCAGCCTGGCACGATGCCGGCCTACGAAGACGCCTGGTACTACATGTGGCGCGAGCGACGCTTGCCCACCAACGTCGACCCGCTCAAGTCGCGACTCGACGACAAGGGTGAGCGTGAGCGGCTGACGCGGATTTTCCGGCAAGGTCTAAACAGCGTCGTCGGTTACGTGCTGCCGTTGGCACATTGGGAGGGGACGTGGGTCAGCGGTGGCTGGTTCTTGCGCGACGAGCATTGTTTCCTGATCCCTGGCGATTCGGCGGCGGGCTTCCGTCTACCGCTCGATTCGCAGGCCTGGGCCGAGTCGGTAGATCGTCCTCAGGAGCCGCCGCGCGACCCGTTTGAAGAGCGCCCGGCGCTGCCGCGGCAATTCACGTTTCCGGTCGGGCCGCGCGGAGCCCAAGGCGCGCCGCCGACGTTCAGCGGGCGGGCGGAGCCGCGCGTGTTCGAACGCGGTGGTGGCCAAGGCGCCGACGGCAAGTTGCAGAGCGCTCGCCCGTCAGCGCCGAAGCCGGGGCTCGATTCGCTTGGCGTTCGCCGCACCGCACCGACCGCTTTTGAATCGGCTAGCGGCGTCGTGCGTACCGCGCTCGTCGCCGAGCCGCGCAATGGCATTTTGTGCATCTTCATGCCGCCGGTCGCGACGCTCGAGGGTTACCTGGAGCTTGTTGCGGCGCTGGAAGCCACCGCCAAAGAGCTCGGCATGCCGATCCAGCTCGAAGGCTACCCGCCGCCGGACGATCCGCGACTCGGCAACTTCAAGGTCACACCCGACCCGGGCGTGATCGAAGTCAACGTGCCGTTCGTGCGCTCCTTCCCGGAGCTCGTGAAGCAGACCGAGGTGCTCTACGAAGAGGCGCGCGCCGAACACTTGATCGCCGAAAAATTCGAGCTCGATGGTCAACACATCGGCTCCGGCGGTGGCAACCATTTCGTGATGGGCGGCGCGACATCAGGGGATAGTCCGTTCTTGCGCCGGCCCGATCTGCTCGCCAGCCTGCTGGCGTTTTGGCACAACCATCCCGCGCTTTCGTACCTATTTTCGGGCCGTTTCATCGGCCCTACGTCGCAAGCGCCACGCACCGACGAAGGTCGCGACGACTCGGTGCACGAGCTTTCGCTCGCCATCTCGCGCCTGCCCGGCCGCGGCATGGATTGTCCGCCGTGGCTCGTCGACCGCATCTTCCGCAACCTGCTCGTCGACGTGACCGGCAACACGCACCGGACCGAGATCTGCATCGACAAGCTGTACTCGCCGGACGGCCCGACGGGACGCCTCGGCTTGGTCGAGCTGCGGTCGTTTGAAATGCCGCCGCATGCGCGCATGTCGTCGGCCACGCAGCTGTTGATTCGCGCGCTGCTGGCTACCTTCTGGGAGCGTCCGTATCAGCAGCCGTTGGTGAAGTGGGGCACTCAAGTCCACGACCGCTTCCTCTTGCCGTACTTCGTAGATCTAGACTTCCAAGACGTGCTCGGTGAGTTGTCGCAGCGCGGCCTGAAGCTCGAGCCAGCTTGGTTCAACCCTCATTTCGAATTTCGCTTCCCGATCTTGGGCAGCGTCGTCAAGGACACCACCACGCTCGAGCTACGAGCGGCGCTCGAGCCGTGGAACGTGCTCGGCGAAGAAAGCTCGGCCGGCGGTCAGGCTCGTTACGTCGACTCCTCGCTTGAGCGCTTGCAGGTGCGCTTGTTCGGGGTTGCGCCGGAACGACACTCCGTCGCGGTGAACGGCGTCGAAATGCCGCTCGTGCCGACCGGTACGCGCGGCGAGTACGTGTGCGGCGTGCGCTACCGCGCCTGGCAGCCGCCGTCGTGTTTGCACCCGACGATCGGCATTCACGGCCCGCTGCGCTTCGATCTGTACGATCGCTGGAACCAACGTGCGATTGCCGGCGCGACGTACCACGTGGTTCATGCGGGCGGCCGTTCGAACGATGATCGGCCCGTGAACGCCGCTGCCGCCGAGGGCCGCCGCATCGCTCGTTTCAACGGTTTTGGGCACACGCAGGGCACGTTCACGCCGCGGTCCGTCAACGTGAATCCCGACTTTCCCATGACGCTGGATTTGCGCTGGATCCAGTGATCCGCGGCGTAGATCGACAGGGGCCCGCTTCTTCGCTTACAAGAGGCAGCGTGGAGCAGTCGCAGAGCCAGCAGCAGCGCCGCTCGAGCATTCCGCCCTCGCTGCGTCCCGGTGGCTTTGACGAGCTGCGGGACAGGGCGGGAGAAATCCGCGCGCACCAGCGGCCGCTGGCGAGCTTCCTCGAGGGTAAGGATCCGAAAGAGCTCGAGGAGCTCGGGCGCCTAGTCCGCCAACGCATCACCCAGCAAGAGGTGACGTTCAATATTCTGGGCGTGCCCGAGGGTACGAACCGGCCCTGGCAGCTCGACGCCGTGCCGCTCGTGCTCGATCGCGCGGAGTGGCAGACGCTGTCGGCCGGGTTGCGCCAGCGCGCGCGCTTGCTCGACGCGGTGCTGCGTGATTGTTACGGCCCGCAGCAGCTGCTGAAAGACGGCCTCTTGCCGGCCGAGTTGGTGCTCGGCCACCCTGAATTCCTGCGCGCCTGTCACGGCTGGCTACCGCTCGGCGGACAATGGCTGCACCTGTACGCTGCGGACGTCGGGCGTGATCCGAGCGGGAAATTTCGCGTCTTTTCCGATCGCACTCAGGCTCCGACCGGCTCTGGTTACGCGCTCGAGAATCGGTTGGTGCTCGGGCGCACGCTGCCGGAGCTGTTCCGCGAATACAAAGTCGAGCGCGTGGCGGGCTTCTTCGCCAAGTTCCGCCGCACGGTCGAGAGCTTGGCGCCGGCTGGAACGCGCGGACAACCGCGCGTCGTCTTGCTGTCCGCTGGCGCGCGCGATGAGAGCTCGTTCGAGCACGCCTACCTGGCGCGCTACCTCGGCTACGAGTTGGTCGAGGGGCGCGATCTCAGCGTCCGCGGCGGCTACGTCTATTTGAAGACGCTATCCGGCCTGCGCAAGGTCGACGTCGTCCTGCGCCGTATCGGCGACGCTTGGTCTGACCCGCTCGAGCTGCGCGAGGATTCGTTGGGCGGCGTCGCGGGCCTGACGTCGGCGGCGCGCGCCGGCAACGTCGGCCTGGCCAATCCACTCGGCGCGGTGATCGGCGAAACGCCAGCTTGGAAGGCCTATTTGCCGAAACTGTGTCGGCACTTGCTGGGCGAAGAGCTACTGCTCGAGTCGGTGGACACCCGTTGGTGTGGCGATCCCGAGTCGCTCAAAGAAGTGCTCGCGCACCCCGACGACTTCGTGGTCAAACCGGCGTTCGGTGATCGCCGCGGCGAGCCGTATTTCCCGTCTCAGCTCGGCACCGACGCGCGGCGTGAGCTGTTCGATCGTCTGCGCATGCACTCGGGCGATTTCGTGGCCGAGCGCTGGCCCGAGCTTTCGAGCTTGCCGGTGCTCGATCGCGGCAGCTTGTCGACGGGCACGGTGGCGTTCCGTTCGTTCTTGGTACGTGACGGCGCCGACTACGACGTGATGCCGGGCGGGCTGGCGCGGATCAACGAGGCACCGGACGGCTTGTTCTTGGCGATCAAGAGCAACGCCTACAGCAAAGACGTCTGGATCCCGGCAGCGCCTGGCAGCGCCGAACCACCGCTGCCGACGATGCCCGATCAGCGCGTGGAGCTGCAGCGCGGCGGCTTGGATCTGCCGAGCCGTTTGCTCGACGATATTTTTTGGCTGGGTCGTTACGTGGAGCGCGTCGACTCGACGGCGCGGCTGGCGCGTGCTGGCTTCGAACGGATTGGCTCGGAGGCAGGGCCAGACGCTCCGCTCGTGTTGTCGGCGATCATCGATACGCTCGGGCGGATTGGCGTCTTGCCGCGCACGACGCCCAGCAGTCCGAACGCGACGGCAACCGCTGCGGAGGCGCCGTCAGCGGAGGCGCTGCTGTACGGGCTGGTCGCCGATCGCGTCGCCCACGAGGGCTTGCCCTCGATGCTGGGTCGGATTCACGGCCTCACGCTCAGCGTGCGCAGCCGTCTATCGCGCGACGCTTGGTATGTGCTGCGGCGCCTGACCAAGACGCTCACCGGCCTCGAGGCGGCGTCGCTGACCAGCCCCGTAGTCGCGATCGAAGCCTTGGATCAGCTGATTTTCGGCTTGGCCGCGGTCAGCGGCACCACGCTCGACAACATGGTGCGCGGCCACGCTTGGACGTTTTTGGATCTCGGGCGGCGCGTCGAGCGCGGCACGTACATGTTGCACCTTTTGCAAGCGTTCTTGGCGCCAGGCGCGACGCGCTTGCACATGGAAGCCTTGCTCGAGGTCGCGGACAGCTTGCTCACCTACCGTGCGCGCTACTTGTCGAGCTTGCAAGCGGCGCCGGTCGTCGATTTACTCCTCACGGATTCGACCAACCCGCGCTCGGTCGCGTTTCAGGTCGAGTTGGCTAAGGAACACCTGCGACGGTTGCCCGGTCACGAAGGCGTCGTGCGCGGTCGCGCCGAACGGCGGGTGATCGCCCTGGAAAGCAGCCTGCTCACCTCAGATATCGAGCAAGCCTGTGCCGGCGACGGCGCAGGCCTCCGCCAGCTGTTGGAAGAGGCGTTGCTGCTGTTCTGGCAGCTCTCCGATGAGATCAGCGCCACCTGGTTCTCGCACCTGTCCAAGGAGCGCGCGGTTTCGCCGCCGCACTGGGTGAACGAGGACTTGGAGGCGAGCACGTGAGGCGCTACCGCGTTAGCCACACCACCCGCTACGAGTACGAGAGCCCGGTGCTGCACGCGACCCACGGGCTGCATCTGGAGCCGCGTAGTCTGAGTCATCAGCGGGTGCTGGAGAGTCGGCTGACGATTTCGCCGAGTGAAGCGGAGCTGCAAAGCGGGCGCGATTACTTCGGTAACAACACGCATTTCGTCGAGATCCTGGCTCCGCACGAGGTGCTCGAGGTCAAGATCGAGAGCCGCATCGAAGTCGCGCCGCCGCAGCTCGAGCTGACGCCGTCGACGCGCTTGTCGTGGGAGAAAGTGCGTGAGCAACTTGAGCTGGATCGCTCCTTCTTGGCTGCGCGCGAGTTTTGCTTCGATTCGCCGCTGGTCCGCAGTCACCACATGCTAGCCGAGTACGCGGCGCCGATCTTCGCGCCTGGTCGACCATTCGTGGACGCTGTCGGTGAGCTGTCGGAGCGGATTTTCCGCGAGTTCAAGTACGAGCCGCTCGCCACCGACGTCAGCACTCCGCTCGCCCAGGTGCTGCGTGAACGTCGCGGTGTTTGCCAAGATTTCGCACAGCTCGCGGTCGGCTGCTTGCGTTCGCTCGGCTTGGCCGCGCGCTACGTCTCCGGCTACCTCGAAACCGAAGCCCCCGTCGGCCGCCCCAAGCTCGTCGGTGCCGACGCCTCCCACGCCTGGGCCTCGGCCTTTTTGCCTGCTCTCGGCTGGATCGACTTCGATCCCACGAACGCGGTGTTTCCCGGTGAACGCCACATCACGGTCGCTTGGGGCCGAGATTTTAGTGATGTGAGTCCGCTCCGAGGGATTGTCCTCGGTGGTGGGCAGCACAGTCTTGCGGTGGCGGTTGACGTCACGCCTGAAGAGTAGAGGTCACGACAATCCCCCGGAGCGTGGGGTCGGGGCGATCCAGCTCGCGCAATCGATTCAGCGCCTCCGGGGCTCGAGAATCGAAATTGGGTGGGAAATTGGGGAGATTCGATAGAATCACTTGATACGATCGAGTGTCGGAAATTCCGCGGTTTTGCGTTGGTTGACGCGGTGTGTGCGGGCGCCAGCGTGCTGCGGTTCCGGGTGCGCGGCGCGCGTTCCAGGTGTGGCGACGAACCTTCCCCTCTCGTCTCGTCTCGTCTCGTCTGTCTCGGTCGTCCGGCTGCAGATGAAGGAAGGCTTGGGAAAACTCGGCGAGGCCGAGCGCCCGTCGCGCCTCATGTCTCGCGGGTCGCAACACCCTTTCAGCGAGCCCCATGGCAATGAAAACCAAGCCCGTCACCAATTTCAGGGCTACGCCTGAAATTAGTGACGGCCGCCGGGCTGCGTGAACCCGACGGCCGTCGATTTGCCGCGTATGTATTGGGTTGTTTTTTTTTTCGGTCTGTCTGCTGTCGTAAGTGGCCTTTGGGCGAGGAGTCCCTCTGGCCGATGGTGATCTTATTGGCCCCCGGCTGCTTGAGCTGAGTAGTAGTCGCGCCCGTTGCCGGCTGCTGCCGACTCGTCGGGCAGGCTGATACCAGGGTCGCCCACGTAGCCGTCGACGCCCATCTCGGGCACATCAAGGCCGGCTAGCTCGACCTCGCGTGACACGCGGTGCCCGCCCATCAGCTTGCCGACTACGAGGAAGCCGATGCCCGCTGTGAGCCCTACGTAGACCACGTTGGCTCCGATGCCGATCAGCCCGGCGAAGAATTGCCCGCTGTCGCCGTAGAACAGGCCCTTCACCGTGCCGGGCACGCCGTTGAGCCCCTCACCGTAGGTGCCGTTCGAAAACAGCCCCAGCGCCAGGATGCCCCACGTGCCGTTGACACCGTGAACGGCGATCGCGCCGACTGGGTCGTCGATCTTGAGCGTCGTCTCGACGAAGAGCGCTGCCGCGATCACCAAGAGGCCGCTCACCAAGCCGATGAAGATCGAGGCCGCGGGGCTGACGAACGCGCACGGCGCCGTGATCGCCACGAGCCCCGCTAGCATGCCATTGCACATCCACGTCGGGTCGGGCTTGCCGAACTTGAGCTTGCCGTAAAACGCTGCCGTGAGGGCGCCGGAACCGGAGGCTAGCATCGTGTTGACGGCCACGATCGCGAAGCGGTTGTCGCTGGCGGCCAAGGTCGAGCCAGGATTGAAGCCGAACCAGCCAAAGCACAGGATGAAGGTGCCAAGCACCGCCATCGGAATGTTGTGGCCGGGGATGGGATTCGGCGAACCGTCGGCGTTGTACTTGCCGATGCGCGGGCCAAGCAGCTTGCAGCACACGAGTGCGGCGACGCCGCCCGTCATGTGCACCACCGATGAGCCGGCGAAGTCGACGTGACCATGGCCCAGCCCATAGTTGCGTCCCAGCGCCGACAGCCAGCCGCTGCCCCAAACCCAGTTGGCATAGATCGGGTAGATCACCGTCGAGATCAGGAAGCTAAACGCGATGAACGGACCGAATCTCCAACGCTCGGCGAGCGCTCCGGTAGGGATGGTCGCGGTGGTGTCCATGAACACCATTTGGAACAGGAACGTAGCGGCGACTGCCGGCGTGAAGATCGAGACCGGCAAGAAGAAACCAGTCGTCCCGAACAGCCCCCACAGCTTGCCGCCGACGTTGATGCTCAGCTCTTGCGAGAGCGTCGTCTCTCCGCCGAAGGTGCTGAGCGCGCCGACGCCGCCCATCTGCAATCCGAAGCCGATCGCCCAGAAACCGATGATCCCGATGGCATAGACCAGGAAGTTCATCGCCATCGTGTGGGCGACGTTCTTCGAGCGGGTGAGACCGGTTTCCACCAGGGCGAAACCGGCCTGCATGAACATCACCATGAACGCACACACGCATGTCCACACCAGGTTGGCCGACACGGTCAACTGGCCCAGGCCCTGCGCCGTGTCCGCTGACTGCTTGGCTACTTCTTGGAGGGTTGTTGGATCGAACATGTGCGCTGCTCGTGACCGAACTGACGCTGACGAGCCTCGATGAGCTGAACATCACCCGCTGCGCATGTCCTATTTGTTTCGCGCGCATGTCTCGCGAAAATTAGTGAAAATCACGAAACTCAGTTGCGCAGTGACGACATCCCAAGGGTTGATACTTTAGCTATTGAAGAGTCAGATCGTCCTTGAAAAGGAAAGCTTGTGAGTTCATCGTCCATGAAGTCGATGAGCGTCGAAGTTGCTTTGGAGTCAGCATGCCGGCAATGAACAGTGGCGAAGGGTCTCCCAACACGCTGCGTGAAAGTGGCTTTCGCGCGAACCTGCACGGCGCCAGCCTGGCGGACCTGGTGCAGATGGAATGCCTCAGCGGGCACGAGCGCGTGATTCGCGTCAGCTCAGGCAACGACGTTGGGTATTTGTTCTTTCGCGGTGGGCAAATCGTCCACGCGGTGAGTCGTCGCGGCATCGGTGAAACTGCCGCGCTCGAAATCCTGCGTTGGAACGACGGCACGTTCGAACCGTGCAGCGCTGGCTGGCCGGATCGCGACTCAATCAGCTCGAACTGGCAAAATCTGCTCATCCTCTCGGCCCAGCATCGCGACGAAGCGCGTCGCGACGAAGCTAGCGGCCACAACTTGGTGGCGTTCCCGGGCTCGCGCGCGGGGCTCCCGCGTCCCTTGTCATCGCCGCCGCCGCCGCTCGTCGCGGCGCCGCCGCCGGTGTCTTCTAGGTCGGAGGGAAGTGTGAGCGGAGAAGCTTCGGCGCCGATGCTGGCGCAGGTTCGCACGGCAGTGCGCATTGATCAGGCCGGCAACGTGGTGAGCTCGAAGGGCGACGCCAGCGAGCTGAGTCAAATCGCATCCTATGCAGCCCGGCTCGCAGAACTGGTCGGCGACGGCCTGGGCATGCAGGGGCTGGTCTCGGTCGAGGTGACGCAGCACCGTTCGCGCACGCTCATCTATAAAGAGAAGTCGGGTAACACCTTCGCGCTCTCGGCGGCACCCGACGCGGACCTGACGCAGGTGCGGGAGCGGCTCGGGCTATGAACACCGACGGCATTACCCGCGCGCTCTCGGCGCTGCGCGACGTGGCCGGCGTCCACGGCAGCTTCGTGCTGCGCCCGACCGGTGAGCTGATCGGCAAGGACTTGCCGGCCGTTTTTCACGACGAGCTGTTCATCGAGGTGGGCGCCCGGCTGTCGCGGTTCGTCGAGACAATGGCCGCCGACGGCGACGAAGTAGCGTCGGCGGTGCTGCGCTTCGACGAGCACCGCCTGTACGTGACGCGCTTCGCGCACGGCCTCTTGGCGGTCATCGCCGCCAACGACATCAACGCCGCCGCCCTACGCATGGCGGTAACGCTCACCACGCGCCGTATCGAGCCGGAGATCGTGGCGCTGATGACCAGCCCGCCGCCGCCGGTCGCCCCTTCGCCGAGCCTCACGCCTCCGCCGGTCAGCGTCGCCGGTTCGCACGGCGCTCCCCGCACCTACCGCGGTCGCGTACTCATCAGCTAAGTAACCCCGAGGGGTTACAAACGCGGCGAGCTGCTTAGAGCGCTCGCCGCGTTTGCGTTTGTGCGCAGGCCCGACTGTGGTGTTTTGTTTCAGTTGGTCGAGAGCCGATTTCTCTGGTGTTTCAGAAACTGAAGCGAAACACAAAAAGCGGAGTGCGCGGCTTGATCGTGATCGCCGCGTTTGGGATTATTAGATCACACAGCAAGCGCTGACCGAGAGCTGAGTCCCTCGAATTCGAGGCAGCTCACGGGGCGTGGAAGTTGTGCCCACCACTAACCCAGGCGCTGGCCCGGGATGGCCGAAGTGTGCCCAGTCGAAGGAAGCCTCGAGATGGATAGTATTGCCCTGCGCTCCGTAAACCTTGGAATTATTGCCGCCGTTCTCAGCAGTTCCGTCGCCGCCATGGCACAGGAGGCGCCCGCCGCAGCCGCTGCGCCCGCTGCGCCGGCCGCCGAAGCCGCCCCCAGCGCCGCCGAAGCGCCGCCCGCTGAACCGGCGGTTGCCAAGCCCAAGCCGCCGCCGTACTCGCTGCCTTGGCAGCTGCGGCCCGCGGTCGTCGGCAACGTCGTACGCTTGGATACGGCCTTCGCGTTTTACAAGGACGCGGCCGGCAAGGAGTCAGGCTCGACCGTCGCGCCGATGCTGCTGGCCACCTACAAGGTCACCGAGAACCTGGCACCGTTGGTGCGCATCGGCGTCGCGCAGAACTCGCCGCCCAGCAGCGTCATGGCCGCGGGCAAGCCGGTCGATTCGGCCGTGAACTTCTTGAACCCGGTGCTCGGCGCGACTTACGCGCTCAAGCCGGCCAAGCCGCTGCGACTCGCGTTCTTCCTCGGCCTGACCGTGCCGATTGGCTCGGGCGGTGGCGACGACGCCAAGCCCGCGAACAAGACGGCCAATGCCGCTGGCATCCGCGCTCGCTCCGCGATGGATAACGCGATGTTCGCCGTGAATGACTTCACCGTCTTCCCCGGCGTCGACTTTGCTTACGTTTCTGGCGGCTTTACGGCGCAGGTGGAAGCGACCGTGCTGCAGTTGACACGCGTCAAGGGCGACAAAAAGAACGCTATGGGCGTCGCCAATAACCCCGATAAGTCGAAGACGAACCTCACGATCGGTTTGCACGTCGGCTACTTCGTCATCCCGATGCTGTCGCTCGGTGCCGAGATTCGTCACCAACGTTGGCTCAGCACGCCGAAGGCGGTCGAGGCCGACGAAGCAGCGGCGAACATGACGCCGCAAGGTCTGCGTGACACCACGACGTGGGCCGTTGGTCCGCGCGGGCACTTCAAGTTGTCTGATTCGGTTTGGTTTCGTCCTGGCGTCTCGTTCTCGATGCCGCTCGATAACCCGATGAAGAAGGCCAGTTACAAAGTCGTGCAGCTCGACCTGCCAATCGCGTTTTGATATTCTAAAAGGAGATAACAGTCATGACGACGTTTGGACGACGTGATGTATTGAAAGCCGGAGCGCTGCTACCCGCGGCGCTCGCTCTGCCCGCCTGCAACAAATCGGAGGCCGCGCCAACTGGTTCGAAAGCCAGCGCCGCGACCAGCGCTGCGCCGGTGGATCCGATGAAGCCCGAAGTGAGCGATCTGCGCTTCGGGATGATCGCGCTCACCGACTGCTCGCCGATCGTAATTGCCCACGAAAAGGGCCTGTTCAAGAAGTACGGCATCAACTCGACGGTCGTGAAGGGCGCCAGCTGGGCCGCGATTCGTGACTCGCTCTCCAACGGTGACATCCATGCCACGCATATGCTGATCGGTATGCCGCTTGCTTCGACGATGGGCCTACTTGGATCGCCGAAGAAACCAATGGTCATTCCGTGGATGATGAACCGCAACGGCCAAGCCATCTCGCTCAAGAATTCGTTCAAGGGCAAGGTTGCGGCGGATCCGAAGGCGCTCAAGCCTTTCGTCGACGAGGCGAAGAAAAAAGGTGCGCCGCTGACCTTCGCGATGACGTTTCCGCCAGGTACACACGCGATATGGATGCGTTACTTCCTGGGCGCAGGCGGTATCAATCCCGACACCGACGTCGCGCTCGTCACGGTGCCCCCAGCGCAGATGGTCGCCAATATGAAGGTCGACAAGATGGACGGCTTTTGCGTGGGCGAGCCGTGGAACGCGCGCACGATAGCCGACAACATTGGCTACACTGCTATCACCACGCAGGACATGTGGAAGGACCACCCCGAAAAGGTGTGCGCCTTCACCGAGGAGTTCGCGCAGAAGAACCCGAAGACGGTCAAGGCCGTGATCAAGGCGCTGCACGAGGCGAGCGTGTGGCTGGACGAGCTGAAAAACCGGCCCGAACAGGCGTCAATCGTCTCGCGCGCCACCTACATCAACTGTGCGCCGGAGCTCATTCTCGGCCGTCTCCAAGGTCACTACGACTACGGCGACGGTCGCAAGAAGGAGGACGAGAACTACATGATCTTCAGCAACCGTAACTGCAACTACCCGCAGCCGAAGTACGCCAAGTTCTGGCTGTCACAGTTCCGTCGCTGGGGCATGGTCAGCGGCGCGCCCGACTATGAAGGCGTCGCCAAGCAGGTGATGCGCACCGACATCTACGAAGAGGCGATGAAGGAGCTGGGCGTCACCCACGGCGGGCAGAGCGAGGCCGCCGAAACCTTGTTCGACGGTTCAACCTTCGATCCGAAGGAACCCGAGAAGTTCGCGACGTCGTTCAAGATCCACTCGATGAAGGGCTGAGAAAGCGGATGAAGAGCAACCTGATGGACGGTGTAGTCAAATATGTGGTCTTGCCGCTGGTCGGGGCAGGTTGCGTCGTCTTACTGTGGGCGGTGGCAAGCTCGAGCTTCGCCACCAGCCTGCCGTCTCCGCTGAAGACCTGGGAGATCAGTCGGCCGTACATCGTCGAGCCATTCGAGAAGCGCGGCGAGCTCGATCAGGGCATCCTGCGCTTCACCTGGTATTCGCTGATCCGCGTCGCCAAGGGTTACTCCCTCGCGATCCTCATCGGCACGCCTTTGGGCCTGTTTCTTGGCATGTCTAAGGGCTTCACCAACACCTTCGACCCAATCATTCAAGTGCTGCGGCCGGTCTCGCCGCTGGCGTGGCTGCCGCTCGGCTTGGTGTTGTTTCACAAGCCCGAACCGGCCGGGCTGTTCACCATCGCCATGTGCTCAATGTGGCCGACCGTGATGAACACGGCGCTCGGGGTGCGCTCAATCCCGCAGGATTACATCAACGTTGCGCGCGTGCTCAAGCTGTCCGCGTGGAAGACCCTGACCAAGGTGACGATCCCGGCGGCGCTGCCATACATGTTCACCGGCTTCCGCCTCAGCCTCGGCATCGCCTGGCTGGTGATCGTCGCGGCAGAGATGTTGACCGGTGCGCCGGGCGTCGGTGGCTTCCTGTGGCAGGAATACAACGCGCTGATCTACGAGCACATCATCCTGTGCATCCTGACCATCGGCATTGTCGGTTTCATGCTCGACCGCGTGATGGGTTTGGTCGAGCGGCGTTTCAAGGCGGCCTGAACATGGCGTTCATCGAGCTTTCCGGAGTTTGCAAAGGTTACGGTCGCGCGGGTCACCGCACCCACGTCCTCGAAGACGTCAACCTGTCGATCGAGAAAGGCGAGCTGGTTTCGATCGTCGGCTACTCCGGCGCCGGCAAAACTACGCTGGTTGCGTTGCTCGCCGGCCTGATTTTTCCGGACAAAGGCCAGGTCAAGGTTGGCGGCAAGGTCGTGAAGGGAACGAGCTCGGAGCGCGGCGTCGTGTTCCAAAACTATTCGCTCCTGCCCTGGCTGAGCGTGCTCGAAAATGTGCAACTGGCGGTCGACCAGGTGTTCCCGAAGCGGACGAGCGCTGAACGGCGAGCGCACGCGATGAAGTTCGTGGAGATGGTCAACCTGGGGCCAGCGGCGGGTAAGCGACCACGCGAGCTGTCCGGCGGCATGCGCCAGCGCGTGTCGGTCGCGCGCGCGCTAGCGATCGAACCGGAGGTGCTGCTGCTCGATGAGCCGTTTGGCGCGCTCGACGCTCTGACACGCGGCGTGCTCCAGGGTGAGCTGCAGCGCATTAGTCAAGAGAGCGGCAAGACCATGCTGCTGATCACCAACGACGTTGATGAAGGCATCTTGCTTTCGGATCGCATCATCCCGCTCGGTGCGGGTCCGCGCGCCTCGCTGGGCCCGGCCACGGTCGTCGACATCGAGCGCCCGCGCGATCGCAAGGCGCTCAACCACGACCCGCGCTTTCGGGCCACGCGCCTCGGCGTGCTCGAATACCTGCTCGAATCGGGCAAGCAAAAGCGCGCCGAGCGCGACGTCGTAGACGCCAAGCGCGACGTGACCGAAGCGCCGAAACCCGAGCTCAAGAGCCAGGCCGCAGCGAGCGAGCCGGTCCAAATTGCGGAAGAGTGCCTATGAACCCCAAGAAATTCCTCGAAATCTGGAACCTGGCAAAAGCGTTTCCGGGCCCGCAAGGCAAAGTGCCGGTGGTCGAAGGCTTCAACCTGACCGTGGCCGAAGGCGAGATCATCAGCTTGATCGGGCATTCCGGCTGCGGGAAGTCGACGGTGTTGTCGATCGTCGCGGGCCTGACCGGCCCGAGCGAAGGCACCGTGATCATGGGCGGCAAAGAAGTCACTGAGCCGGGCACCGACCGCGGCGTGGTGTTTCAGGCGCCATGCCTGTTTCACTGGATGACCGCGCTCGAGAACGTTGTCATTGGCTTGGAGCAGGCGATGCCGAAGGCCAGCCAAGCCCAGCGCAGAGAAAGGGCCGGCTACTACCTGTCGCGCGTCGGGCTTGGCGACGCGCTGCATAAGAAACCGAATGAGCTCTCGGCCGGCATGCGCCAACGCGTCGGTTTGGCACGCGCTTTCGCGCTCTCGCCGCGCATGCTGCTGCTGGATGAGCCGTTCGGCATGCTCGATTCGATCACGCGCTGCGAGCTGCAGGACGTGCTCTTGCAGCTGTGGCGTGAAGATAAAAAGACTCTCCTGCTGGTGACCCACGACGTCGACGAATCGGTATTCCTGTCCGACCGCGTGGTGATGATGACGTCGGGCCCGCGCGCGCGGGTGGGAGAGATCATGGAGGTGTCGTTGCCGCGGCCGCGCGAGCGCCACACCGTGCTCGACGACCCAGACTTTTACGAGCTGCGCGAGCGGCTGATCGGCTTTTTGGAAGGCCAGGCCGACCATTCGGCGACGGCTTTGCCCCAAGCGTCGACGCCGCCGCCGGCCGCGGCGCGGCCGATTCGCAAGCTCAGCGCCGCGTAAAGTCGGTCCGGATCGGCGCAAAGACGAAAAATTCGTCGGATCTTCGCATCGGCGCCAGAAATCCCATGCTAACCGGCCTCTCGCTTGGCTTCGTTGGAGACGGATCCGCCTAGCCGCCCGAGCGGCTCGTGGCAGAAGGTGCTGTTGGGCGTCTTCGTGCTCAACGCGCTGTGGCTCGGGCGCGGCGTGCTCGATCCCGGATTTCGCAATCTCGACGTCACCGGCATCGTGTACAACGCGCGGCTGCTGCTGCTCGGGAAGCTGCCGTACCTCGACTCGATGGAGGTCAAGCCGCCGGGCGCGTTCGTGCTGTTAGCGCCGGCGCTCTGGCTGTGGGGCCTGCGCGGCGTCTGGCTGCTTGGCGTGGTGTGGGGCACGCTAACGTCGCTGGCTGCCGGCGCGCTCGGTAAGGCCTGCTACGGCGACCGCTGGGGGCAACGTATCGCGCTGTTGCACGCGGCCGCATCGGTGATCGCCAACGACGCGGACATCAACTACTCGTTTTGGATGGCGCTGCCGTTTACGCTCGCGGCGGCGACGGCGGCGCGTGCGACGACCGCTCGCAGCGAGTGGCACTACGCGGTGTGCTGGAGCTTGGCGGGAGCGTTGGCGTTGCTAGCGGTAGCGATCAAGCCGTCAGCGTGGCCGCTTTTGCTGCTTTTTGGCGTGCTTTGGCTGCGCGAGCTGTCGCGTGGCGACTTCGTGCGCGCGCTGTCGCTGCCGGCGTGGGGGCTGTGCGGCGCGCTGGTTTCGTCGCTGCTGGTGGCGTTGCCGTTCTGGGCGCATGGTCGGCTGGACGTGCTGGCGCTGGGCCTGCGCCAGATGCAGAGCTTCGGTAACGAGTACGTGGGCGTGGTGGTGAAGGGCGCTGGCGGTTACCTGAACGCGGCTGGCATCGGCATGCAGTGCTTGCCCGACCAGATGCCAGCCATGTTGGGGTTGGCCTTGCTCGGCTGCGTGCCGGGGCGCTTCGATGCGAAGGCTTCGCGGATCGGCTTCGTGCCGTGGGTGTTCCTGCTGGTGTCGCTGCTCGGCGTGACGATGACGTTGCGCTTCTTCACCCACGACAACGCCCAGCTGTGGCCAGCGTTGTCGGTGTTGGCGCTTCGCCCGACGGGGCTCTTGGCGCGGCTGTTCGCGCGCTTCGAGACGCGCGGTCGACACACGCTCGTCCGGCGTCTGCCCGTGATTCTCGGCCTTTTGGCAGCGTCGCCCGGCCTGTACGAGCGTTTCTGGCTGCAGTGGTACTTCGTGAACAACGACCACCACGTGGCGGCGATCTGCCGGCGTTTCGAGCCGTTGCTCAAGCCGACTGACACGGTGCTGGCTTGGGGCTGGCAGGCGTGGAGCGTCTACGAGCACTGCCACCGGCTCGCACCCGGCCCGGTTTACAAGACGATCGGGTCGGTCACGACGTTGAATACCAATACCTGCAACCGCGGCTACGGTCGCCTGGAGTTACGCCGCGGTGACGTGACGCGCCGCTTCATGGCCGATCTCGAGCGGCACCCTCCGACGTTGATCTTGTGGTCGACTTACCATCAAGACATGGGCGGGGATCCGCTCGACGATTTTGCGGAGCTGGGCGCGTTCATCGAGCAGGGGTACACGATGGTCGCTGCCGAAAAGCAGCTGATCGCGTACCTGCGCAAAGAGCGGCTAGAGAGCCGCTAGGCGGTTGCTGGCGCGCTAGTGCGTGCCAGTGCTGAGCGTCGTCCAAATGGACGCCAGCGTGACCACGACGAAGCACGCCGAGACCACGCGCAGCGCGTGTTGACGCCACGGCTCGGCTTGCTCGGGTGATTCTGGCGTGAGGAGAATCAGCCCCGTCACGGCCAAGCCGAAGCCGACCGCCCAGAAATCATGCCCGACCGTTTTGACTGCCACGAAGAACGTGGTGAGGATGAACAGCGCGATCACGCGATAACGTGAAAGGCCGCCCGCTGTGGCAGACAACGGCGCCCCCGCCGTAGCCTGACCGTGATTGATAGCTCCGCCCATTTGACCCTGTCCCATGGACCCAAGCTAGCACCTGGTTTGGCGGCACGCAGGCCCCGCTGGCAAAGAGTTCGCATTTACGTTCGCGACGATCGTGCTGAAACGGCAATTTCCCGATATTGCAGCGCCAAGCCAGCGCCTGGCGCAAGAGTGCCACTTCGGCGCGAGCAGCCCAGCTGGGCTGCCAGGCCCTCACCATTCATCGCATTTCGCGATTCGAGCAGCGAGAAAACAGGAAGGCGGGAAGGCGGGAAGTTTTGCTTGTTCGAGCAGGCGCTTGAGGCCTTGTCGCTGCGCCAAGCGTCGAGCTCGCCAGTACCACCGATCCCCAATCTGCAGTGCTGGCCCTTCCCGCCTTCCCGTCTTCCTGTTGTTTCGCGCTCGTTTGGCCAAAGATGCGATGAAAGGTCAGTGCCAGGCCAGGCCTACCCAACAAGACGCCTGATTTTCGGGCAATGCCGTGTTACTCACGGCGGCGCATGAGCGGCCATTCCAAATGGGCAACCATCAAGCGGACGAAGGGCAAGACTGACGCGGCTCGCGGCAAGGCCTTCACGAAGCTGATCCGCGAGGTCACGACGGCGGCGCGCATCGGCGGCGGTGACGTTGACGCGAACCCCCGCTTGAGGAAGGCCGTGCAGGATTGTCGCGGGCAGCAGATGCCCGCCGACAACATCAAACGCGCCATCCAGCGCGGCACCGGCGAGCTCGAAGGCGCGGCCTACGACGAGGTGCTGTACGAAGGCACCGGCCCCTCAGGCACGCTGTTCCTGGTCGAAGGCATGACCGACAACCGCAACCGCGCCGCTGCCGAGATCCGCAAGATCTTCGAGAAGCACAACGGCAACATGGGCGGCTCGGGCACGGCCGCTTGGGCTTTCGATCGGCTCGGCGTGATCACGCTCGACAAGGCGCAAGTCACCGAAGATCAGCTGATGGAAGCCGCGCTCGAAGCCGGCGCCGAGGATTACCGCGACGAGGGCAGCCTGTGGGCGGTTTACACGCCGCCCAACGACGTCGAGAAGGTCACGGCCGCGTTCGAGGTTGCCAAGCTGCCGATCCAGTCGAGCAAGGCAGGATTTGTTCCGAAGAACAAGAAGATGGTCACCGAGCGCGACGCCGAGGTGTGCTTGAACCTGGTCGAAGCGCTCGATGATCACGACGACGTTCAGAACGTCTTCAGCGACTTCGACATCTCCGAAGAAGAGCTATCGAAGCTGACCAGCTGAGCACGACCGAGAGGATGAAAATTCAACAGGGAGACGGGGAGGATGGGGAGGGGTTTGGTGATTTGAGCTCGGTGACTCGCTCGCTGAACCTGCGCCGCGCACGGATCGTAGTCGAACTGATGTTCGTGATGTAAGATATCCAGTGCATGAATATCAGAGCGGTGAATCTCAACCTGCTGGTCGCGTTCGACGCCCTGTTCGAAGAGCTGAGCGTGACGCGGGCTGCTCGCCGCGCTGGCGTCACGCAACCGGCGATGAGCAACACGTTGTCACAGCTGCGCGCGTTGTTCGGAGACGCACTGTTCGTGCGCCACCGCACCGGCCTGACGCCGACCGCGCGTGCCAAGGACCTGGCCGAGCCGATCCGCAAAGGCTTGAGCCTGCTGCAGGGAGCGCTCACCGGGCCGAGCTTCGAGCCGGCGACGAGCGAGCGCCGTTTCGTGGTTGCCAGCAGCGACTACGTGGAGCTGGTGCTGCTGCCAGCGTTGTTGCGTCGTTTGAGCAAGCAGGCGCCGCACGTGCGGCTGCAGCTGCGGCCGTGGGGCCTTCACGAAGCGCCGCCCGAGCTCGCGCGCGGCGAGATCGACCTGATGCTCGGCTTTTACGACAAGCTGCCACCGCACCACTACGAGCAGCCGCTGTTCGACGACGAATACGTGTGCCTGGTCCGGCGGCGCCACCCGACCGTGAAGAACCAGCTGACCCTGGCGCAGTACCTCGAGCTTTCGCACGTCTTGGTAACGGCGCGCGCCGACAGCACGGGTTCGGTCGATCGCGCGCTCGGCGCGCTCGGCAAGAAGCGCACGATTGGCGCGCGTGTTTCACATTTTCTGACCGTTCCGGCGCTGGTCGCGCAGACTGATTTCGTGGCCGCGCTCGACCGACGCGTCGCGGAGGTGTTTGCGGCGCCGCTCGGCCTCAAGCTCTTCCCGCCGCCGCTCAAGCTGCCAAAAGGCACGATCGGCCAAGTGTGGCACGACCAACAACACACCGATCCTGGCCAACGCTGGCTCCGCGCCCTAATCGCCGACGTCTCCGCGACGCTGTGACGGCTCATGAAATTCAACAGGGAGTCGGGGAGGAAGGGGAGGGACTATTGATTTGGGTCCCGCGCGCAGGGAAGGGCGTGCCTGACCTGTTGCGCCAGGACTACCTGGCTCACCCAACACCAAACCTCCAAACTCCCCGTCTCCCTGTTTAATTCGTCGCTCGCCCGCACTAGGACGACGGCCAGCGGAATTGCACGAGCGAGAAGTAGGTGAAGACGCCGTGGGCGATCAGCACTGGTACCAGCCGGCCTTTGACGGAGGCCAGGAAGCTCCAAACGATGCCGCAGCCGAGCGCGGCCGTGACCAGCAGTGGGTTGAAGCCGGCCAACGGATCACGCAGCGTGAGCAGCGTGGGGAGCGCCGTCACGCCGTAGCACAGCGCGGCGAGCGGCCAGGCGCGGCGCGTGCCGAAGCGCAGCGTGAGCTCGTCGAGCACCATCGAACGCCAGACCAGCTCTTCGCAGACCACGATGAGGAACAGCGCACCGGTGTACAAGACGGAGCGCTGCAATGCGTCGGTATCGCCGATCTGCGCGTAGACGCGAAATAGCCAAGCCAAGCGCGTGCTACCGGCTGGCGCCAGCACTGCGCGCGCGCCCCACGATGCCGCCAGCAAGATCGCTGCAGTCGCAACACCGAGCGAAACATCGCCCTGGCGCGGCTTCAGCACGTCGACCAGCGCGCCTTCGTCCCACAGCTTTTTGACCGCCAGCGCCGCCAGCCCGAGGTACGGCACGCCGAGCGCGACCCAAAACCACGGGCTGCCCGCGAGGTCGATACGGAACGCGAACGCCATCGCCGCTGTGATCAGCGCCACCGTGAGCAGGGTCAGCTTCATGGGTCGTTGGTTGCGTGCGACTGCTTGGCCAGCTGGGCGACGACGAAATCCAGGATGCGATCGGCAGCGTCGCGCTTGGAGATTGGTCCGAACGCCTCGGCCTCGCGTACACCGACCAGGCTGCCGGAGATGGTTTCCTTGCCAATCGACGTATCCGGATGATTGGCGACCACCAAATCGACGCGCTTCTTGGCGAGCTTGCCGCGCGCGGCGTTGATCAGCCGCTCGTCGGTCTCGGTCTCGAGCGCGAAGCCGACGAGTACTGGGTACTTGGCCTGACGTGCAGCGCCGATCTCGGCCAGCAGGTCGTCGTTGGGCACGAGCTCGAGGCCGATCGTCGATTCGCCGCGCTTGAGCTTGCTGGCGTGCGTTGTTGCCGGGCGATAGTCGGCGACGGCGGCGGTCATGATCAAGGCGTCGGCGCCGCTGAGGTCGGGCTTCAAGGCTTGCCAGATCGCGCCGCGCATCGCGAGCGCGCTCCGCACATCGAGGCGCGTCACGCCGGCGGGTGTCGCGAGCGCCACGGGTCCGGCAATCAGCGTGACCCTCGCGCCGTGCGCCGCTGCGCGTTCGGCGAGCGCGAAGCCCATCTTGCCCGACGAACGGTTGCTGATGAAGCGCACCGGATCGATGTCCTCGGCGGTTGGGCCGGCGCTGACCACGATGTGGCGCCCGCGCAAAGAGCCGCTCGATAGCTGGGCGATCACGAACGAGAGAATCGTCTCCGGCTCCGCTAGCCGCCCGAGCCCAATATCGCCGGATGCCACTTCACCTTCGACCGGTCCGACGAACCCGACGCGTTGATCGGCGACTAGCGTTTGCACGTTGCGCTGCGTGGCCGGGTGCGCCCACATCGTCGGGTGCATCGCGGGCGCGACTAGCACTGGGCAGCGAGCGCACAGCGCGGTTGCAGTCAAAAGGTCATCGGCGCGGCCTTGCGCGAGCCGAGCCAGCACGTCCGCAGTAGCGGGCGCAATCAGGAGCAGGTCGCTGCGGCGGGCGAGCTCGACGTGTAGCTCGCCCGTGAGATCGCCTTCGAACATGGAGCTGTGCGGCGCCTGACCAGTCAGGCCGGCGAACGTGGCTGCGCCAACGAACTGTGCTCCGCTGCGCGTGAGCACTACCTCAACCTGCGCGCCTTCCTGCTTCAGTGCGCGGAGCAGGAGTACGGCTTTGTAGGCGGCTACACTACCCGTGACGCAAAGCGTGATGCGCTTGCCCCGCAGGCGTCCACCTTGGGCTCGTTCGTTCATCGACGTGCCTGTCGTTCTATCACGAGAACGGAATAGGCGAGCCGTCCAGTCGGCTGTGCTACACCTAACAACAGTTGACCGCGCTGACCTCATCTCGCAGGGGCTTTGGTCCTCGGTTCGCGCTCGGTGGCGCACTCCTGGTGAGTGCCTGCCAGCATGATTCGGGCGCCAACTTCGACGACACGACGCTGATGTCGCCGGACACGGGTGGCTCGAGCACCAGCGGTGGTTCCGCGGCTGCAGCGGGCACAGCCAGTCAGGGAGCCGTTTCGGCCGGTGGTAGCCAGGCCAGCGGCGGCAGCAATACCGCCGGCAAAGCCAGCGGCGGTGCGGCGGGCAGCACGGCCGGCGGGAGCAACGGCGGCAGTGGCGGCAAGCCCACTGCCGGTGGCGGCAATGCCGGGCTGGACGCGGGCGGTGCTGCGGGCCAAGCCGGCAAAGGTGGGCAAGGCGGTTCGGCAGGGGTCGGCGGCATGGCCGGGACGGCTGGCATGGCCGGCATGAAGAATGATCCCGTGACGGTCGAGATCACCGACATCGCTGACACCGACGTCGAGTCTTGCATGCCATTCGCGAACCACGGTGAGGCCGTGAGCATCAACGTCGACGGCTACAACGACAATGGCTGCGTGGTCCAGTCGTTACTCAACGCGCCGCTGACGCAAATCCCTAATGGCGCGCTCGTGAGCGAAGCGACGTTGACGCTGACTTGCATCAACGTCGGCGACCCCGCCACCGTGTACTTCGTCAACGAGCAGTGGGCCGAGGACAGCGTGCGTTGGAACAACAAGCCCAATGTCGGCATGGTCCTGGGGACCGTGATGTGCACCGCCTTGGGCAAGGTGACGATCGACTTGACGTCAGCCGTCAAGGCTTGGCTGATCGGCGACCAGCCGCCCTACGGCATCTACCTGCGTATGGAAGCGACTGATGGCATCGACTTCAGCACCTCCGAAGCGGAAAAAGTTGCTGTTCGGCCGAAGCTGACGGTCACCTACACTTTGCCCGCCAAGTAGCCGCGGCTACTGACGATTCGTCGCATCTTGCCCGAGCGAGCGGGGACAACAGGAAGGCGGGAAGACGGGAAGGCCGAGATTTAGGGTGGGTGGTACTGGCAACTGGACGCAGGGGGATCGCGATTGGGCCTCAGGCGCCTGCTCGAACAACAGAATCTTCCCGCCTTCCCGCCTTCCCGCCTTCCTGTTCGCTCGTGCTCGAGGCGAGAGATGTGATGAATGGTCAGCCGCGGCTAGGCTCAACGCGGCGCGTGCTTCGACGGCCGCCCGCGCGACACGTAGCGGTTGCCGAGCTCGAAGAAGCGCCACGGCTTCTCGGCCCAGGCTTCGGCGTAGTCGACGCCAATCCGTGCCGAACGCCCGAGCTTGCCGCGCGCTAGCTCGGTGTCGCTCAGGAACAAGCTGCCGCGCGTGAGATCGACGCCGTATTGGCGGCGCCCGACGTCGAAGGCTTGGCAGAGCTTGCCGGGGCCATTGCACAGGTTGGCGTCAGTCTCCGGTAGACCGCGTCGACGCGCCATCAGCGCCCCGCCGGCTAGCGGTTCGACGGCGCGCAGCAGGATCGCGTGCGGTGCGCCCTCGCGCGTGGTGACGAGGTTGAAGTGCCAGTGCATGCCGTAGACGAAGAAAACGTAGGCGAAGCCGGGCGGTCCGAACATGACTTCGGTGCGCGGCGTGCGCCGACCACCCCAAGAGTGGGCCGCGCGATCTTCGGGGCCCCGGTACGCTTCGGATTCGACGATGCGGCCTGCGACGACGCCGGCGCGCGTGCGATGCACCAGCACCTTGCCGATCACGTCGCGTGCTACCGACAGCACGGGCCGCGCGTAAAACGAGCGCGGCAGCGGCTCAAAAACCAAGCAGGCGACCGACTTGGAAGACCGTGAAGCTGAGCAGGTACGCCAGCCCCGTCATGTACGCGAACATGAAAGCCGGCCAGCGGTAGCTCTTCGTCTCGCGCTTCACCGCAGCCAGAGTGCTCATGCACTGGCACGAGATGGCGAAGAAAATCAGCAGCGAGAGCCCCATCAACGGCGTGTACGCAGGCTTGCCGTCGGCGCGCGTCTCGGCGCGGAGTCGGTCGCGCAGCGGGGCGGGGTTGTCGCCAGACTCGTCGATGCCGTAGACCAGACCGAGCGTCGCCACGAACACTTCACGCGCGGCGAACGCACCGATCAGCCCGACGCCGATCTTCCAATCGAAGCCGAGCGGTCGCAGCGCAGGTTCGATGGCGTGCCCGAGCTGACCGCCGTAGCTGTCGGCGATTGAGCTCGGCTTGGTTGGCTGGGCGGCTGCCGCGTGGCCGGTTGGCGTGGCGTGCGCGGCCGCGATCGGCAGGTTCGGCGCTTCCGGCTGCAGGGCGCGCGGGAACGACAACAGCACCCACAGCGCTACGGTGCACGCCAAGATCACCGTGCCCGCTTCCTTCAGGAAGACGGTGCTGCGCTCCCACATCATTTTCAGCGTGCCGCGAAAGCTGGGTAGGCGGTACGGCGGTAGCTCCAAAATTAGCGGAACTTTCCGACCTTTCACGACCGTTCGCCCCAAGACGCCGGCCGAGACCAAGGTGATCACCGTGGCGAACAGGTACATGGCCACCATCAACAGGCCCTGCACTGGCAAGAACCCGAACACGCGCGACGGCGGAAATAGCGCGCCGATGATCAATGTGTAGACCGGCAGTCGCGCCGAACAGGTCATCAGCGGGATGACTAGCATCGTCAGTAGTCGATCGCGTTGGCGCTCCATCGTGCGCGTCGCCAAAATCGCCGGCACCGCGCAGGCAAAACCACTCATCATCGGCACGAACGCGCGACCGTGCAGCCCCAGGCTGCGCATGATGCGATCCATCAGGTAAGCGACGCGCGCCATGTAGCCCGAGTCCTCGAGCAGCCCGATGAAGAAGAACAACAGCAGGATTTGCGGCAGGAACACCAACACGTTGCCGACGCCGCTGACCAGACCCTGCGTCAGGAAATCCCGAAAAATACTGGCGGGTAACAGCGCTGCGATGCCCGTACGGAGCCAGATAAACGCGCCTTCGATCAGGGAGATCGCCGGAT
This sequence comes from Polyangiales bacterium, assembly GCA_038252755.1. Taxonomy (GTDB): domain Bacteria; phylum Myxococcota_A; class Polyangia; order Polyangiales; family Polyangiaceae; genus PMG-095. The sequence goes on from JBBSAB010000005.1 coordinate 143,846, forward strand.
CCGACCACGAGAACAGCGACTGGAACACGATCAGCATCACCAGCACGAACAGAGCGAAGCCCCACACCGGGTGCAACAACACGCGATCGGCTCGCTCCGACAGGTGACGCTTCTTCGGGTGGCGATCGAGCTTTCGGTACAGCTCCGGCAAGTGCTCGTCGATGAACGCGTAGCGCGCCGCGATCACTTCGTGGTCGAGGTCGCGCGAGCTTTTGCGGCGCAACTTGAGCGTGGCTTTGCGCAGGGCGGGGTCGATGTCGGTGAGCTCGTCGTCCTCTTCGATGCTGGTCAGCGCCCACAGCGAAAGCGCGCGCGCCTGTTCGGGGGTCGAGCGCAGCTCGGTCGGCAATGAGCCGGCCAGCGTTTCGGCGTCGGCCAGCAGTGCTGGCGGGTAGGCGATCTGCAAGCGCGGCCGGCGGCGCTCGATCAGCGCGCGCTCCATGGCTGCCAAGAGCGCGGATATGCCAGTGCCGCGCCGGGCGCTCACCGCCACACACGGCACGCCGAGCAGCTGCTCGATCGCGCCGACGTTCGGCGGGTTTTCACCAGCTTCGTCGATCATGTTCAGCGCGATCACCAGCGGCAAGCCCAGCTCGGCGAGTTGCACGGCCAAGTACAGGTTGCGCGCCAGCTGGCTGGCGTCGGCCACGAACACGCACAGATCCGGCGGCTGGTACTGGCCCTGTCCGAGCACGGCCCACAGCGCAATTTGCTCCTCGGCCGAACGCGCGCTGAGCGAGTAGGTACCGGGCAAGTCGACGACCTCGACCAGCTGGTTGCCGTCCAGTCGCGAGCTGCCGCTGCGGCGCTCGACCGTGACTCCGGGATAGTTGCCGATGCGTGCGTTCTGCCCGGTCAGACGATTGAAGAGCGTCGTCTTGCCGGTGTTGGGATTGCCCACCAGCAGCACCAGCGGTCGCGCGCTGGCTTGCGGCGCTTCGCTGCCCTGCTCCGGGGGCGATGCTGCGCGGTCAGTTGTGGTGCTGGCCAATGCTCACTCAGACGCCAAGATCTGGCGAAAGGCCGACGGCCTTCGGCAATGCCTGCTCGGCCTGGGCCGCATTCACCCGCGCGACCTCGATCACGCCCGCCTCTGCCTTGCGGATCGACAGGCTGGCGCCACGCACGAGCAACTCGACCGGATCACCCAAAGGTGCCACGCGCACCAGCTCGACCCGCGTACCCGGCACGAGCCCGAGCTCCATCAAGCGCCGACGAAACGAGCTGGGTCCGGCGATGCGCACCACTTGCACGACTTGGCCGGTTTGAATCTCGGAAAGCAGCATGGCGGTTAGCGGTCCCCACAGCGTAGCGGACTGAAAACGAATTTCAAATTCATACGCTCAGCTCCGCAAACCGTGCGGGTTTTTGCAGAAAGTGGTCCCGGTCGGCCCGACTCGGCCCAACCTCGCCGCCCGCTTCAGCCCTGGCTTTTGAGGCGGCTTTGGGCTTCGCGCACGCTCTTGCCGAGCGCCAAGGCGTCCGTGCTCTCGGGCAAGACCCGCAGCACGTCGGTTAAGGCTTCGAGCATTTCGCGCGCGCTGCGAAAGCGCCGCGCCGGATCCTTCTCGAGCACGCGATGTACGGCGCTGGTCAGCGCCATCGGCAAGTTGCGTCGCTTCATGCTCAGCATCGGAACCTGGCCCTCGCGGATCGCCGTCACGACGTCGATGTCGCTGACGGCATTGAACAGCCGTTCGCCAGTCAGCGCTTCCCACAGCACGATGCCAACGCTGAACAAGTCGGTCGCCGGACTCGGCGCGTCGCCGGCCAGCAGCTCGGGCGACAGGTACGAGAGCTTGCCTTTGACAATGTTGGGCCGGGTCATGCGTCCGCGATCCATCGCGCGCGCCAAGCCGAAGTCGGCCAGCTTCACGATCCCGCCGACGTCGAGCAAGATGTTGGGTGGCGTGACGTCGCGGTGCAAGATCGGTGAAGCCATGCCGTCCGGGCTCTTGCGCGAGTGCGCCGCTTCCAACCCGCGCAGCATCTCGATACCGATCGCGGTTACCAGTGGCCACGGCGTTTCGCGCTGCGCCTTCTCGAAATAGCTCTTCACCCATTGCCCGAGGTGCAGGCCATTGACCAGCTCGCTGACCAGGAAGTGGTGCCCGTCTTCATCCTGGCCGAAATCGAAGACTTGCACGATGTTCGGGTGGTTCAAGAGCGCGCCGACGCGCGCCTCTTCGATGAACATCTCGACGACCTCGGCGAAGCCGATCACCTGGGCTTCGATGCGCTTGATCGCGACGGGCCGAGCGAAGCCGCTAGCGCCGTGCGAGATGCCGCGCCACACGACCGCCATGCCACCACGCCCCAGTTGCTCAACGAGCTCGTACTTTCCGGCGAGCACTCGCCCGGCCTTGTCCGTCATTCGCTGACAGCGTCTCCTCGGCGGCTTTTCGGCGTCAAGGGCTGCCGCGCGCGCGCTTCGTCCAAAACCCGTTTGCCGAGCAACGCCAGCTCCGCGACGACGTTGGGGTGATCTTCGGTGTCGCACCAGGCGCCGAGCATCACGTTCATGGATCGGTCCTTGAAGTCGGAGATCCGGGCGTCAGGCGGCGGCTGGGCGTGTACGTTCGGCAGCGCGCTCGCGGCTTCAATCAACCGCGGCAGCAGCAACTCGGCGTTGGCGCGGAGCGGAAACGGCAAGAGGATTTCAGCGCGCCGGATCGGATAGTAGGTCACGTTTTCCAAGGCCTGATTGGAAAGCGCGGAGTTTGGCAGCACGACACGACGATTGTCGGAGGTCACCAACACCGTCGAAAATAGCTCGAGTTCCTTGACGGTTCCGCTGTACGCGCCGGCCTTGATCGTGTCACCGACCCGAAACGGGCGAAACAAAAGCAGCATCAGTCCAGCCGCGAAGTTCGACAGCGTGCCCTGGAAGGCCAGTCCGACCGCGATGCCAGCGGCGCCGAGCACGGCGGCGAAGCTGGTCGCGTTGATGCCGAACGCTGACAAGCAACTGACCAACGACGCGATCAAGAGCCCGTAGCGCGCCGCGCTCGCCAAAAAACGGATCAGCGTCGCGTCGACGTGCGACGCGCGGCTGAAGGCGCGCACGATGCCGCGCTGCGCCCAGCCGGCGCCCAGCCAGGCGACCGTGAATACGACCAGCACGATGGCGCCGCGCCCTAAGAAAACCGTGCCCTTTTCGAGCAAGATCTCGACCAAGCGGTCGAGCGACTGAGCCTTGGTGGTCATCGGCGCCTCAGTTGCTCAGCTCTTTGACGATGTCGGCCAGGACTTCCAGCGAATGCTCGATGCGGTCGGACCAAACCACGCCCGCGTTCAGCCGCAGATGATTCTCGAACCGCCCGCCTGCCGAGAAAATCGGACCTGGCGCGACCGAGATGCCACGCTCGAGCGCGCGACGCTGGATCGAAAACGCCGACACGTTGCCGGGCAGCTCGACCCACACCACGTAGCCGCCGCGCGGCGCGCTGACGCGTGTACCTGCCGGGAAGTGTCGCGCGATCGCCTCGCGCGTCTTCTCGACTTGCACCGAAAGTAAGCGTCGCGTCTTGCGCAGGTGGCGGTCGTAACCGCCGCTGGCTAGAAATTCGGCGACCGCCATCTGTGGCATGGTCGGTGTGGCGACCGACTGCGTGAACTTGAGTCGCTCGACCGTGCTTTGGTAGCGCCCAGCAGCGATCCAACCGACGCGGTAGCCCGCCGCCAGCGTCTTCGAAACCGAGCCGACGTACAGCACCCGCCCGTCGCGATCGAGCGCTTTGACTGGCGCTGGCCGCGAGCCGTCGAATAGCAAATCGCCGTACACGTCGTCTTCGATCAGTGGGACGTCGTGCCGCTCGAGCAGGCTCATCAGCCGCCGTTTGTTCTCGTCTGGCATCACCGAGCCGAGCGGATTGCTGACGGTCGGCATCGAGAAAATCGCCTTGATTCCACCAACTTTCAGCGCGACCTCGAGCGCATCCAGATCCATGCCAGTGCGCGGGTGCATCGGGATTTCGAGAGCTTTGATGCCCATCTCTTCGATCAGCTGCATCACGCCGAAGTAGGTCGGGGTCTCGATCGCGATCGTCTCACCCGGGCGCACCACGGCGCGGAGAGCGATGTGCAGCGCCTCCATCGCGCCGACGGTGGTGACGAAATCGTCTTCGCGCAGCGGCAGGCCGGTCAAGACCGCGCGCCGCGCCAGCTGGCGGCGCAGCGTCGACAGCCCCGGTGGCGCGTCGTAGTTGGCGCCGGCCGTCGACATCTCGCGCGCGATCTCGGACAGGATTCGGTTCAGCTTGGCGATCGGCAAAAGCTCGGCCGCCATCACCGCGCTGCCGAGCGGCACCACGTTCGGATCGCGCACCGAAGCGACCAGCGCTGCCACGGCTGCCGAGACCGTGATCTCCGACGGGACGCTGCTACGGCGTGGCGTGCTCGGTTCGAGTAGCTCGGGGCCACGCTCGCGACGCACGAAGTGACCGCTCTTGGGGCGGACCTCGACCAGGCCTTCGTTCTCGAGCTCGAAGTAGGCTTGCAAGACCGTCGCGACACTCACGCTGCGCTCGCGCGCGAGCCGACGCACCGACGGCAAGCGATCACCCGCGCGCAGTTGGCCCTTCGCGATGCTGGCGCCCAGATCGTGGGCCAATCGCTCGTACAGCGGAGATTCTGCAGCAGCGGCCATCTCGGGCAGTGTACCGGTCGTTGAATCACTGGACCAGTACAGATGGGAGGCAAATCCGCGCGGACAGCTGAGCCCTGTACTGGTTGAACCGGTTCGCAACCGGGCTGTTTCAATGGTTGCTGCGCATGGCGCGAGGGGCTTCGGCAGGCTCAAAGAAATTGCAGCCGCTGCCTGCTGCTCGAGAGGTCGTTCCACTACTCGTTCTGATTGGTGGGCATGTCCCACTGCCGCGTGGCGGTCGAGGAGCCGGACTTTCTATCCCGGCTTTATCATTCCACCTTAAAGGACGATGCATCATGAAAATGAAGACGGGTCTCTTGGCTCTTGGGCTGCTCACTTTTGCAGGCACTACCATCGTCAACTGCGGTGGTAGCTCCGACGAAAGCAGCAGCACAGGCACCGCAGGCAAAGGTGGCACCAACTCCACTGCTGGCAGCAGCAGCACCGCTGGCAACGCTTCCACCGCCGGGACATCTTCAACCGGCGGCAACACCGGTACGGCGGGCTCGTCGGCGAGCACGGCGGGCACCGCCAGCACTGGCGGCAACGCGGCTACCGGCGGTAACAGCGGCACTGCCGGCAACAACAACAATCAGGGCGGCGCCCCCGACATCGGTGCAGGCGGCGCTGGCACAAACCCGCCGGGCTGCCCGGCCGCGATGCCGGCTGAGGGCACGATGTGCATGCAGGTGCAGGGCGCCTGCGACTACGGTGACATGTCGTGCCGTTGTCGTCGCGCCAACGGCGGCGGGAACATGCGCACTTGGCAGTGCGACCCGGCGATCGGCGCTGGCGGCGCACCGGGTGGCTTCGGCCAGGCCACTTGCCCGGCCAATGCGCAGGACGGCGACGCCTGCACCGGTCAAGGCTTGTGCGCCGGCCAGCAGTGCTTCTGCGCCCAGGGCATGACTAACTGCTTCGGTTAGCGAACCGAGACCAGCGCGCTCAGGCGGTGAGCTTTTCGAAGCCTAGCTCGAGCGCGCGGGTGACTAGCGCGGAGTAATCGGTGTCGTCCTGATGGCGGCGCCAGACTCCGCGCTTTTTCATGTCTCCGATCGTCTCGCGGGCGCCGTCGACGAAACCGACCTGGCAGCGAAACTCGGGCACCGCAGCCTTGGCTTTTTCGGAGCTGTAGGCGCCGTGGTAGCGGGTGATTTCGTTCAAGAACGAGAAGCGCTGCGGCCGCTGGGCAACGACCCAGCCTGCCGGTGCCAACACGACTTCGGCGGTCGTACCGAGGGCTTGCGCCGCCTCGCGGTAGTAGTCGCGCCAGGTGAACACTTGGTCGCGCGTCGCGTTGAAAGCGGCGCCGTAGGTCTTGGGGTTGCCGGCGGCGTAGGCGAACAGGCGCCCGACGTCGTGGCGATGCGTCGACTGCCACAGGCCGATGCCGTCACCGGCGAGCAGCACCGGTAGTCCGTTCGCCACGCGATCCCAGACCACGCTGTCGAACTCCATTTGATCGATCAGCGACGCGCCCGGGCCGTAGGTGTTGCTGGGTCGAACGATCGTGGTTTGGAACTGACCGGCGGCTGCCGCACGCTCGAAGATTTGCTCGCAGCTGACTTTGTTGCGTGCATATTCGCTGATCGGGCGGAGCGGAAAGCTTTCGTCGACCAACACGTGCGGCGGAATGTCGATGCCGTACGTGCACACGGTGGAGCAGAAGATCAGCTGCTGAGTCCGACCCGCGAAGGCGCGCACGCTGGCTTCGGCTTGCGCGGGCGAAAAGCAGATCATGTCGATCACGACGTCGAAGCGCTCGCTCGCCAGGTGCTCCTCGAACTGTGCCGGTTGGTTGCGATCGCCGACGATGACGCGCAGCCCGTCGACGTCCCCAGCGCGCATGCCGCGGTTGAACAGCGTGAGGTCGGCGCCGCGCGCACGCAGGTGCTCGACGATACCGGTGCTGATCAGCCCGGTGCCGCCAACCAGCAGCACCTTCATGACTTGTCGTGGCTGATGCGGCTGACGACCGGGCCGCTCTGCCCTTGGTATTTGCTGCCGCGGGCGGCGCCGTAGGGTCGCTCCGCGGGGCTCGTCATTTGGTGCAGCACGATCTGACTGATGCGCATGCCCGGGTACAGCTTCACCGCGGTCCGACCTAGGTTGGAGAGCTCGAGGGTGATTTGCCCTTCGAAGCCCGGATCGATGAAGCCAGCGGTGGCGTGGACCACGATCGCCAGGCGGCCGAGGCTGGAGCGGCCTTCGACGCGCGCCACCAGATCCGGCGGGATCCGCACACGCTCGATCGTCGAACCGAGCACGAAGTCGCCCGGGTGAAGCACGAAGCTATCGCCGTCGGCGATCTCGAGCCGCTCGGTAGCGTCGCTGGGAATGTTCCGCGGATCGATGCAGGCCAGGCGCGACGCGCGGAACGCGACGAAGGTCTTGTCGAGCCGGAGATCGATGCTGGCGGGTTGGATCTGCAGCTCTGGATTTTCCAGCGGCTCCACCACGAGGTCGCCGCGACTGAGCCGCTCTCGGAGGTCCCGGTCGGAGAGAATCACCACATGACTTCTATCACGGAAGCAGCACCGGACTCTTAGGCGGAGACCACGCCCGCCGATTTCGGGTTTTGGCTTCGTTTTCGCTGCGGTCCGATGCTCACGTAGCAACCTACGCTCGGTCGGAGGTGCCTGACCCGTCAGTCCCTTGGTCCTCGCGAAAGCCTCGCCAAAATCCCGAACTTGGCGGGCGGTCGTTCCCTGAGCGTCTGGCGAGGCTCATGGAAGTCGCGTAGCTTGAGCGTGGCATGGAAGACCCGGAGTTTTCGGCCTTGTGGGCGGCGTTCCGCGCGAAAGATCGCGATCGAGTCATCGTCGGAGTGGCGGCGGCGTTTGCGCACATCGCGGTCGCCAACGGTGACGTGGCCGCGTCTGAGAGCTCGCGCTTTCTCGACGTCGTGCGTGGCTCGCGTTTGGCCCCGTCCGACAGCGCGACCGCTGCTGACTTGGCGCGGGCGTTCGCCGAGCTGTCTCGCGCGATGCTGGCGAGTCCCGAGCTGGGACGGGCAGAGAGCCTGCGCGTGCTGTCCGATTTCGGGTTCGATCCGATGCGCCGCGAAATCATCTGGAGCGCCGCCCGTTCGGCTTTGGTGGCCGATGCCGCGCTCGATCCGGCCGAGCACAAGGCCGCCGGGGAGATCGGCGCCGCGCTGCAGATTCGAGCCGGCGAGCGTTGATTGAGCTGAAACATTCTTGAAACTCACCGCACCGCATGTATTGAGGTGCGGCAATGCCTGCTTCTGTGCCCCCCACCGCCAGCCCTAGCCCGCTTCCGTTGCAGGGGCTGCGCGTCGTGTGCTTCGAGAGTCGCCGCAGCGCTGAGTCGAGTCGCATGATCGCGCGTCAGGGCGGTGAGCCGGTCGAAGCACCGTCGCTGCGTGAGGTGCCTTTGCGCGGACCGGCCGGGCTCGATGCACTGGAACGGGACTTGGTGAACGGCCTGCCGCTGCTCCTGGTCTTGCTGACTGGCGTGGGCGCGGAGCTGCTGATCGAAGGCTTGCAGCAGAACCTGCCGCGCGAGCGTGTGCTCGAGCTGCTGCAGGCGCCGACGACCACGATCGTATGCCGTGGGCCCAAGCCGCACGCGGCCTTGAAGCCGTTCGGCATCAAGCCGGCGATCGTGGTGGGCGAGCCGAACACGTGGCGCGACGTGCTGCGTGAAATCGACGCGCACGACCTGGCGCGCGGCAAGAGCGCTTACATCCAGGAGTACGGCCGCACGAACGCCGAGCTCGTGGCCGGGTTGGAACAGCGCGCAACCGCCAGCGTGCGGTTGGTCAAGACCTACGCCTGGGCGTTGCCCGAGGATTTACAGCCGCTGCACGCCGCGATCGAGCGGATTGCCCTCGGCGAGGCTGAGGTCGCGCTGTTCACCAGCGGCATTCAGCTCACGCACCTGTTGCAAGTCGCCGAGGAGCGCGGCGCGACCGAACGACTGCGTGCGGGACTTTCGCGGGTGGTGATAGCGTCGGTCGGGCCGCTGATGACCGAAGCGCTGGTCGCCGCAGGACTACCGCCCGATATCGAGCCCGAGCACCCCAAGCTCGGTCACTTGATGGTGGCGCTCGGTGCGCTCGCGGTGGTGAAATTGGCTGAAAAACGCGCCGCAATTCACGGCCGCGCGTCCTGAGCCTGTGCCGCTAGCGCACGTGGATCGCGGCGATCGCGTCCAGATCGAAGCCGGTGGTGATGCCGCCGGGTGGCTGTGTCTCGAGATCGCGGACCTTCACGAAGCGGGCGCTCTTCAATCCGAGCGTGGCCAGGTCGAAGGCGTCGCCTCCGCTTTGCTTCGGGTCGAGCGGGATGAGCGTGGCCGCGTCGTAGCCGAGCGTTGGGGTAACGCCGGCACAGCCTGGGAAATTTCCCTTGCCGTCGCCGGTGGTGTCGCACGGGAAGGTTTGCCAGGTCTCGCCATCCTGGCTGACGGAGACTTCGCCCAGCTCGGCGAAGACTTGCGTCGCGTCGCCTCCGGGCCAGAACGGATTTTCGAACACGATCAGATCCGGTCCGGGGCCGTCGACGATAGCGAGCTCGCCAAAGCCGAGCACGATCTCGCCGCCGGCACCGAGCGACACCACGTCGAGCGAGCCGGTGCCGGTGCCTATGCCTTGCGGCGGTCCGAGCGCGATGTCCGGGAGCTTCGCTTGATTGTAGCCAGCACCGGCGCCGGGCTCGAACGACTCCACGCTGCCGGCGTACGCGGGCGTTTTCGAAATTTCCGGTGCTGCTCCGCCTGCGCCACCGAGATCGATTGCTCCGCCTGCGCCCGCCGTGCCGTCTGCGTCGGGTTCGCTTCCGCCAGCACTGATGCCTGCTGAGCCGACCGCGGGCGTTTCACTGCCGCCGCCGGCCGCGTTCGCGTTCGCTTCGCCGCCGATGCTGGCTTCGGCGGGCTTGTCCTTGGCCTTGCCGCTGCAGCCGGCCAACACGCACAACACCAACGCGACGGGCGCGAGGGCGCTGACTCGTCGCGCTGCCCGGCGCCTGCTCATTGCTTTGTGGCCTTGGTCCAGGAGAAGCCGCCGCAGCCGGTGTGGTCCGGATCCGTGGAGTTGGCGACGCCCGTGTCGGCCTGCGCCGCTGCGAGGGTGTCGGCGCTGTACACGATCAGGCAGAAGTAGAACGAGTTGCTGGTGATCTCCGTGTAGACCGTCTTGGCGAACTTGTTCGGGCTGTACATGTCGTCAGCCGGGTACTGTGTGTAGACGACGTTCGTGGCGTTGTCGTAGGCGAGAATCGCCGAACCGTTCCAGTCGGTCGCGCCGATGACCTGCGTGCCGCCGAAGTTGTCGTTCCAAGAGCCGATGATTTCGAGCGGGGCTTGCGCGACCTCGCCAGCGCCGCCAGCGCCGCCAGCGCCGCCAGTTGCTCCGCCCATCCCGCCGGCGTTGTCGTCTTGGCCGCCGCTGCCGCCTTCAGGCGTGCTCGTCGCGCCACCGCCGCCGATGCCGCCGTCGTTGGTCGCGCCGGCGCTACTGCCGCCTGAGCCCGCAACGCTGGCGCTGCCTGCCGTAGCGTTCTCGCCGCCGGCGCTGTTGCCCGCGGTTCCGCTTTTGCCTGCGGCGCCACTGATGCCTTTGGTCCCGGCGCTGCCGCCAGAGATCCGGTCTTCGGAATCGTCACAAGCGAACGTCGCAGCTGTCGCCAACACCAAAATCGAAACAAGATGCAGAGTCTTCACGTGGGCTCCTCGCTGGTCCTAGCCAGCAGGCGACCCCAAGGTTGTTGGCAGCGAGCGCTAGCGACGACATGCCGCGAGCCCTCGCCCCATCGTCCGTGGGGCTTCGTCGGGTCTCGGCGGAAGGGGGTATCCTGGCTCTCGGAGCGTTGACTCGGCCCGGCCTTCCCCGGTCTTCCCGAGTGGCTGGCGGCTATCGCCTGGGGCTTCGTCGCTCCGATTACAGTGGCGGGACCGCGCCGGATTCACACCGGCTTCCCACCCTTCAACCGAAGGGTTACTGAATCGCCGCGGCTATTAACCTTCTGGCCTAGCCTCGTCAAGTCACAGCGCGGCCGAGCAGGGTGACGCAGGCGCGACGATTTGACGCATTCCGGGGCGGGTTAGGGGGGGCTAGCAGACGCGCTGTGTTGGTGCTGGTGAAGGGGAGTGGTCGGAAGACTGCTGCGTGTCGGCCTGCGCTTGCCGCAGCAGCTCGAATGGACGGGTGAGCTCGGCTACGCCGCGTATCGCTTCCACGCGCCGGGCATCGTCGAAGGGCGAACCGGCATCGGCTTTCCGGCAGTGTCGCCGCGCGCGGACGAATGAGCTCTGACGTCACGCTGAACGGCCGTCGCCTCGACGGCACCGCAGAACGATTGTGGTCGGTGGTCGTCGGTGTAGGCGTGTACGAACGGGCAAGCGGCCTGCGGTCGTCGGTCACGCTCAGCGCCGACCCGCCGCTCGGCGTGGGCTCGAGCCGAGCCGCCGCGCTCGGCGTCACGCTGGGCTACGGCGCGCGGAGCGAGAAATAGCGCTTCCGCGGCGGCGACGGCGCGCCGCGTGCGATTTCATCGCCACGGTACGGGCGGCCTGAGTTATAAGCTGAAAAGAATGCGCGAAGGGATCGCCGTCGTCGCGAACAATCCGTGCACTTGGGGGTGGGCGTGAAGGTCACGTTCTGGGGCGTGCGCGGCAGCATCCCGTGCCCATCGCGCAGCCACGTTCACTTCGGTGGCAACACCAGTTGCGTCCACGTTTCGGTCGGCGGGGAGGAGATCATCCTCGACGCCGGGACCGGCATTCGCGGCCTCGGGCGGTCGTTTTTACAGCGCGGCATCCGGCGCGCCACGCTGCTGCTGTCGCACACGCATTGGGACCATATCTGCGGTTTTCCGTTCTTCACGCCGGCTTATGACCCGTCGTGGTCGATGCGGATTTTGGCCGGCCACTTGCCGCACGAGGCGGGCATTCGCTCGGTGCTGGCCAGCCAAATGACGGACCCGATGTTCCCGGTACCGCTCGACGCCATGCGCGGTGCTTCGGCGTTCGATGACTTCACCGCGGGCGACACGTTCACGCTCGGCGCTGACGTCGTGATCAAGACCGCACTCCTCAATCATCCCAACGGCGCGACCGGCTACCGCATCGAGCACGGAGGCGTGTCGTTTTGCTACGTAACCGATACCGAGCACCGTCCCGGTCAGCCTGATCAACGCATCTTGCAGCTGATCGAAGGCGCGGATCTCGTGCTCTACGATTGCACCTACACCGATGCGGAGTTCCCGGCCAAGGTCGGCTGGGGGCATTCGACGTGGCAAGAGGGCGTTCGACTCTGCCGCACCGCGGGCGCGCGGCGGCTCGGGATTTTTCACCACGATCCCGATCACGATGACGTCTTCATGCGCGCCGTCGGTGCCGAGGCGAAAGAGCTGTGGAAGGGCGCGTTCGTGGTGCGCGAAGGCCGTTCGGTGCTGCTCGAACCGGGTACGCGCGGCGAACGGCTGACAGCAGCGCCGTCAAGTTACGCCGACATCGCGCTCGCGCGCTAAGCTGCACTGCGTCGTGAATCCGCGGAGGGTTGGGGGCGGCAGCCCATGAAAACTGAGGGCGTGAGCCGTCAGTTGAGCCAGAGGACACCTCCTACCTTTGCTACCTTCCGTCTAGGAGAACCCTTCGCGATGATGTTCCTCCCTACCGTTCGCCGCAGCCTGTTTGTAGCCATTCCCGCGCTGGCCGCTTCGCTAGCGGTTTCCTGCGGAGGCGGGGACACCAGCACCGTCAACGGTGGCGACGGCAGCGGGGCGAAGAACGGCAACGGGACGGCCGGAAAGATCAACATCGGGACTGACGCCAACGGCAACCCGGTCGGTAGTGGCGGTTCCGGCTCGGATGTCATGACCATCACGCGCGATGCTGCTTGCGCCGACGGGACCGGTACCGCGGATGCAATCCCGGCTGTGGTCGAGATGGTGATCGACATCTCCGGCTCGATGGATTGGGGCGCCGACGGCAACCACAACCCCCCGCGCAACATGTCGAAATGGGACATCACCAAGGCGGCGCTGACCGCGGCAGTCGCGACTCTGCCGGCCAACATCGCGGTGGGCATCAATTTCTATCCGAACAATCCGGGGCGCGGTAAGTGCTTCAACAATCGGATCGACCTGCCGATCGATCTGCTAGGTGCCATGAACTCGGCGCAGCGCCGAGCGTTCAATACCGCGATCAGCCGCGCGCAGCCGGGTGACGGAACGCCCACGCACGCTGCGTACAAGTTTGGCTCCGAGACCGTCGCGGCTTCAATGCTCGCGGGGCGAAAATTCGTGCTGCTGATCACCGACGGCATCCCGACCTACACGCTCGAGTGCAAGGGCGACGGCCAGACGGCTGTCGATAATGCGCCGCTGATCGCCGAGGTCGTGGCCTCGTCGGGAGCTGGTATCAGCACGTTCGTGATCGGCAGCCCGGGCAGCGAGGACGCTCGCGGGGATCTTTCGACGATGGCGAGCAAGGGCGGCACGGCCAAAGCCGGTTGCTCCGATGCCGGGCCGAACTACTGCCACCTCGACATGACGGCCGCGACCGATTTTGGCGCGGCTTTGACGGCTGGTTTGGCCGATGTTGCAGGTCAGATCGGCACCTGTGAGTTCACCGTGCCGCCGGCTCCCGCTGGGAAGACGCTCGACCCGAAGCTCGTCAATGTGATCTACACGCACGCTGACGGAACAGAGACGTCGGTCCCGCAGGATGCCAAAGGCGACTGCGCGTCGGGTTGGCAGTACGACAAGAACGACCCCCCAACCAAGATCACGCTGTGCGGTTCGGACTGCGACGCGGTCAAGGCCGACCAGGGCGCGAAGATCGACGTGATCTTCGGCTGCATTACCGAGACCAACGTTCCCGTAAAGTAGGCTCGAGCCGAGCACAGCGGATAGTAAGCGAGCGCCAACACGACGCGCGCTCGGTTGACGATCGCATGCGCGTCGCGTATAGATTCGTCTCCGATGTTCGCACGGCTTCTGCTCACGACGACGACGACCCGCCCCGGCGGGCTCGGCTTCGTCTGCGCATAAGCTCGACATCGAGAAATCGCCCCACGAAACCCTGCCCCGCCGAGTCCCGGCAGGGCGCGGCCGCATGGCGTCGTTCTGTCGGTTCGGTAACCCCGACGGAGAAACGACGATGCTCGCTGCAAATGATCATAGAGAAATTGGCCGCCGATTGGACCTTTTCCACTTTCAGGAAGAGGCCGCCGGCATGGTGTTTTGGCATCCACGCGGCTACCGCACGCTGTGCGCGCTCGAAGCCTTGATCCGTCGCCACGCCGACGCGGACGGCTTCGCCGAAGTGCGCACGCCGCAGCTCCTACGCCAACCGATCTGGGAGGCGAGCGGCCATTGGCAGCACTTTCGCGAAAACATGTTCGTGATCGCCGACGACGCGCTGGCGGTGAAGCCGGTGAGCTGCCCTGGACACCTGGAAATCTTGCGCCGACGCGCGCCTTCGTACCGCGACTTGCCGCTGCGGTACTCGGAGCTCGGGCTGGTGCACCGCAACGAACCGAGCGGCACCTTGCACGGCCTGTTTCGCCTGCGACAGTTCACGCAAGACGACGGTCACGTGTTCTGCCAGGCCGAGCAGCTCGAAGCCGAGGTGGCGCGGTTCTGTCGATCGTTGGTGAAGCTGTACGGCGCGCTCGGCTTCGAGCAGGTCGAGGTCAGCTTTGCGTCGCGACCGGACGAGCGCGCTGGCTCCGACGAGGTCTGGGACCGCGCCGAGGGCATGCTGCAGGCCGCGGCGGCCAAGGCCGGCCTCGAGCCCGTCCATGTGCCCAAAGGTGGGGCATTTTACGGGCCAAAGCTGGAATTCTCCCTGCCCGATCGACTTGGGCGGCGCTGGCAATGCGGCACGATCCAGCTCGATCTGGTCTTGCCCGAGCGCTTCGACGTCGAGTACGTCGACGCAGCGGGCGGGCGGGTGCGGCCGTTGATGCTGCACCGCGCGACGCTCGGCAGCTTGGAACGCTTCCTCGGCATCGTGCTCGAACAGCACGACGGACGGTTGCCAGCGTGGCTCGCGCCCGATCAAGTCGTGGTGCTGCCGATCGACCCCGACCAGCACGACTACGCATGCGACGTGACGGCCGAGCTGAAGCGCGCCGGGCTGCGCGCCGTCAGCGACTTGCGCGGCGAGACGTTGTCGCGGCGCATCGCGCTGGCTCACGAGCACGGCATTCCGTACCTCGCGGTCGTGGGTCGCCGCGAACGTGACGCCGGCTCGCTGAGCCTGCGCCACGCCGAACAACAACGCGTGCTCGCGCTAGCGGATGCCGTACGCGAGCTGTGCGCGGTGTGTGCGCCGCCGCTGTGAAGCCACCGCGCGCGGGCGCCCGTTCAACGTCGCTGTTCGAGGCGCACGTGGATCGGGCGTCCGGGCGCGAGCGTGATACGCGGGTGGATGCGCACGATACGCGGGCTGACCAGCTGCAGCTTGAAGCGCCGAAATAGCCCAGCCATACACAAAAGCGCCTCCAAAACGGCGAAATGCCGGCCGACGCAGGCGCGGCTGCCCGCGCCGAATGGGATGTACGAGTTTGGCCTGCGGGCGGCTTCGGCCTTCGGCGTGAAGCGATCGGGGCGAAACCGTTCGGGCTCGTCGAACCAGCGCGCGTCGTGGTGCATGAAGTACACCCACATCCAGACCTCGGCTCCCGGTGCGAGTCGGTAGCCGCCGAGCGTCACTGGCTCGGCGCACACGCGCGGAATCACGTACGCGGGCGGGTAAAGGCGCAAGGTTTCGTTCAGCACTCGGTCGGCGAACGGCAGTTGCGATAGCTGAGTCGTCGCGAGATCCGCCGGCGTGCGCCGAAGCTCCTCGCCCAGCTCAGCGTCGATCTCCGGGTGCAGGGCCAGCTGGTAGCCCATCCAGGTTAGCGCCAGCGCGGTCGTCTCGTGACCGGCTAGGAACAGCGTGACCACTTCGTCGCGCAGCTGCTGGCGCGTCATCGCGCCTTCGTCATCGGTCATCGCCAGCAGATCGGCAAGCAGCGAACCGGGCTCGCCGCCGCGATCGATGATCGGAAACACTTCGCGGTCGACCTCGGCGATCATCCGACGCCGCAGCAAGTTGCCGGGCGAAGGTACCCATTTCGGGAAGAATTTCGGCAGCAGCGCCTGCTCCTGCAACACGCGCATCGCCCGCGCAAGCCGCTCGCTGCGGCCCGCGAAATGCTGCCCGAACAGCGCTCGGCACACGATGCGCAGGGTGAGCTGCAACATCTCTTTGCGCAGGTCGAGCACTTGGCCCTCGCGCAGGCCGTGCACCAACGTCTCTGTCTCGTCTGCGATCAGCTTGGCGTAGCGCCGGATGCTCTCGTGACGGAAACCGGGCTGGATACGCCGTCGCTGGCGGCGCCACTCTTCGCCGTCGCTGGTCAGAAGGCCGTTGCCCAGCACCTCCAGGTCCGTCGTCCGCTTGTGGAAAGCGCGCGCTTGCGTGACCATCACCTGATGAATCAGGTCTGGGTGACACGTGTGGTACATGTCCACCTTGCCCGCGGCTTCGTTGTAGTAGAAGTCGCCGTAGGTAGCGAAGCGCTGACCGAGGGTACCGAGCACGTCGCGGCGCAAGTCATCCAGCGCGCCTAGTTGCTCGAACAAGTTTCGAGCCGCGCCGGGACCTGGCGGATAGCCCGGGAAGGTGACTGGCCCGCTTACGACGCCGTCGTCGCTGCTCACGGTGCCGACGCTTTCCCGTCACCCAGCGCGCGCAACCGCGCCAAAAGTGGCGTGTAGTTGGGCAATTGGGGCTTCTTGGCGCCCTTGGCTTGGCCGGCCACGCCCTCGAGCAGAGCTTGCATGCGCGCTAGCAGGGCGGTGAGCTCGACGTTCTTTTCGGACGCCTCGCGGCTGTGCCCGATCTGACCGCCCAGGCGCTTGCGCAGGTTGTCGAACTCGGCATGACGCCGCTCGCGCTCGCCGGGCGAAACAGATGGATCATCGAGACCCTCGGCCAGCTCGGCGTAGCGCTCGGTCAACGCTCGCTCGTCACGCGCCCGGCGCGCCAAGGTCTCGAGCGCAGGGGCGGCGAGCAACCGCGCGATCTCTTGCAGATCCGATTCGCTGCGCAGCATGGCGGGCGTGCGCTGCGCGAGGTCGAGCCAGTCCTCCAGCTTCTGCAGCTCGGGCAGTGGCGAGGATGCGCCTTGCGCGCCGGCCAGACCTTGCGCCAGGCGTTGCGCGCGCAGGCATTGGTTAGCGTTGGGCAACGCGGGTGGCGTGGGGTGTGCGCCGGTCGTCAACGGGCCAGAGTGGACGCAGCGTAGCGTCGCGCCGAAGAACGGCCGCGCGCGCTGCTCGTCGCTCAAGATTGGCGCTACTTCGGCTGCGTTTGGGCTGAGTGTCACCATCGTCAAGCCGCCTGCTGCCGGTCGCGCGTACAGCAAGAGGCTGCCGATCGCCGAGCGGCGGTCGGTGTCGAACAGCGCGCCAGCCACGGCTTGGCGATCATCGACGGTCAGGCCTTGCAGCTCTTGCGTCCCCGGCAGGCGCCAGCCTTGCCCGAGCGCGAGCGGACACGGATCGCTGGCCTCGACGACCGCCGGGATCCAGCCTTCCGTCAACGCCCAATCGACGGCCGCGCAATGGGCAACCTCGTGGTAACTGCGCTCAAGCTCGGCCGGTGACGCCGTGTCGCTCTCGTCGGCCAACAAGATGGCCGGGTGCGCGTCGCGGCAGGCTTCGTTGAGGACGTGGAACGGTAAGCTGGCGCGCGCCGAGACCTCGGCCGCAGCGCCGCCACTCGCGAAGGCTACCGTGCACGCGGCGATCGGCGCTGACAGTACCAGGCGCAAACGCCGGCCTGGGCCGACGACCGTCAAGTTGCCGTAGGCGTCGAACCAAGCGCCTGGCTGGGCTGCAACGAGCGGCGCGTCGCGGCGCACGGTTTTGGGGTCTTTGGCCGAAGCCACGCCGCTCGAGCCGCTGCACGACCAACCAAGCGCGGCCGCGCAGACGACGGCGGCTTGCAGGGCTCTCACCCCCCCTTTATAGCGCACCTCGTCCGATGGTAAAACGCGGGCGGATGAGTGCTGTCGCGCGTGCCGTTGCCGGGGCCGGCCTGTGTTTCGGTCTGGTCACGGGCTGCGCTGCTAACGGCACGCCGGCGCAGACTGCAGGCGACGAGCTCGGCAAGCGGCCCGAGTCGTTCGTGACGCGGGTGGCACGCTTGCGCGAGCTGGCGGAGCTGAAGCCTACGCCGGTCGTGTTCGATGACGAGCCAGCTTTCCACCGCGTCGCCGATGTCAAGGCCCAGCGCGAAGCGATCGCGCCGACCCCGATCGATCTGCCCGCGGTGCAGCTGTCGCTCGGACTGATCTTCGCCGCCAAAGGCGCCGCGCCGGCGCAGAGCTTCGGCACGCTGCACCGCAGCCAGATGATCGCGTTCTACGACGAGTTCCTGCACGAGGTGCATGTCAGGCAGCGCGCGCGCAAAGAAGCTGATCTGCCGTTCGTGGTCGCGCACGAGCTGGGGCACTCGTTGCAGTTTCAGCATTTTCGCGTACCCGAAGTGGCGAACGTGATCGACGAGGACGCGCGGCTGGCGCGGTTGTCGCTCTTGGAAGGCGACGCGATGCTGGTGATGGCGGCGTTCGCGGCCGACGAGAATCACGTGCCGCTGTCGCGCGTGCTCGTGCGGATGGCGCAAGGCGCGCTCGAAGCCAGCTTGCAGGGCTACAAAGCCGCGCTCGAGCAGAGCCCGGAGCTCAAGAGCGCGCCACCGTTTCAGCGGGAAAGACTGGTGTTTCCGTACCAGGCGGGCGCAAGCTTCGTCGCCCAAGTGCACCGCGCCGGTGGCTTTGCGCTCGTCAATCGCTTGTACGAAGTGCCGCCAGCCAACACCG
Organism: Polyangiales bacterium; assembly: GCA_038252755.1. GTDB lineage: Bacteria > Myxococcota_A > Polyangia > Polyangiales > Polyangiaceae > PMG-095. The sequence goes on from JBBSAB010000005.1 coordinate 162,343, forward strand.
AGCAGATCTTGCACCCCGAGAAATACTTGGCGGGTGAGCTGGCAGTTCCGGTGCGGGCTCCCGCGGCGCCGTCCGGTTTTCAGGTCTTGCGTTCCGGCCATGTCGGCGAGCTGCTGCTGCGCGCGATGCTCGAGGTCTGCAACGAACGACCGCTTGCACACCAGGCGGCCGCTGGTTGGGGCGGCGATGCGTTCACGGTCGTCGGCCACGGCGAGCAGGGCGGGCTGCTCTTGGTGACGACTTGGGACACCGAAGCCGACGCGCAGGAATTCGAGCGAGCGCTGCGCACGACCGTCAACTGCTGGGATCACGCGCCCGCTGCCACACGCGAGATTTTTCGCAACGCCACGCAAGTGCGCCGCGACGGTAGCGTGGTGGGTGTGGCGCGTGGCTTTACGGCGCCAGTCGCGCGGCAGGCTCTGGCCGGTTTGCCGGAGCTCGTCGGCAGCCGAATCGCTGCGCTGGCGCCGTTCGGGCCAATTGCGATTCCGCCGGTTCGAAAGGCCGCGACGGTGCCGCGTCCGTTCGTGCGTGGGGACCGCGTGATCGCGCCGCGCCTCGGCTTGACGATCCCGATCGCGCCGGGTCTCAAACCCAAGGTCGACGAAGACGACGTCAGCTTCAGCGCCGAAGGTGGCGGCTTCGCTTCGCTGATCTTCGCGATCTCGGACCTGGCGTTCACACCCAAATCGGTGCGCCACTCGTTCGACACCTTCGAGCAAGCGCTGAAGAAGCCGCTCGACGACGACCAGACGGTCAGCATCGTCGTCAAGTCGGGCAGCGCCCAAACGCCGCTCGGCAAGGCCGTCGAGCGCGTATGGCAGGTCGACCACACGCCGATCCGCGGCCGGCTGCTACTGGTACCGATCTGCCGCGGCACCGGCATGCTGGTGATCGGCGAGGGTTACGGTAGCGACGCGACGCGTGCGCTGCTCGACCACGTGGTCGCCGAGGTCCAAGTGCTGGCCACCGGCTCGCCGATCTGCGCCGAGCTCGATCCCTAAAAACCACGGCGCTTTGACTGGTCACGCGCCCGGGGTCCGCTATGCTGCGCGCCGAACGATGACCCAGAAGCTCCGTGTGCTCGTGCTGTTCGGCGGCCGCTCGGCTGAGCACGAAATTTCGTTGCTGTCGGCGCGCTTCGTCGTCGAAGCGCTCGACCCGGAGCGCTTCGAGCCGGTCCTGGTCGGCATCGACAAGCAGGGGCGCTGGCAGCTGGAGTCGCGCGCGTCGTTGCTCGCCGCAGGTGACGGCGCACGAGCGATCGCGCTGTCGCCGGGGTTGCCGCAGGTGTCGCTACCGCCGCGTCCGGCAGTGGGCGGCGCGCTCCAGCTCGCTGTCGAGGCGCAGGCTCCGGTTGGCGTGGACGTCGTGTTCCCGGTGTTGCACGGTCCAATGGGCGAGGACGGCACGGTCCAAGGCTTGCTCGAGTTGTCGGGGTTGCCGTACGTCGGCGCGGGCGTGCTCGGCTCGGCTGTCGGCATGGACAAGGACGTGATGAAGCGGCTCTTGCTGCAAGCCGGGCTGCCGCTGCTGCCGTACGTCACCGTGCGCCAGGCACGTTTTGCGAAGGCGCGCGAAGCGGCGCTGGCGGAAGCTACGCAGCTTACGTTCCCGGTCTTCGTCAAACCAGCCAATTTAGGTTCTTCAGTCGGGGTCAGCCGCGTGCTGGCGCCGGACGCATTGGGCGCGGCGGTCGAGCACGCATTCGAGTTCGACGCCAAAGTCGTGATCGAGCAAGGCCTCGATCATCCGCGCGAGATCGAGTGCGCGGTGTTGGGCGGCGACGCGCCGCTCGTTTCCGTGCCGGGGGAAATCGTCGTCGACCATCCAGACGGCTTCTACTCCTACGCTGCCAAGTACTTGGACGACGCGGGCGCCACCACGCGCATTCCGGCCGAGCTCAGCGCGGCTGAAATCGCCGAAGCCCAACGGCTGAGTCTGCGTACCTTCGAAGCGCTCGAATGCGAAGGCATGGCGCGGGTCGATCTGTTCCTGGACAAGGACCGCAAGCTTTGGGTCAACGAGATCAACACCATCCCAGGCTTCACGCGCATCTCGATGTACCCGAAGCTGATGCAAGCCAGCGGCGTCGTGCCGCGCGAGCTGGTCAGTCGGTTGATTGACGACGCGCTTGCACGCGGCAAGCGCAAGAGTGGACGGAAGACGAGCACCTGAAGATGACCGAAGAAAGCCAAGCTAAAGCGCTGTACTGGGACGCCACCGAGCCCGTTGCACGGCGCGTCGAAGATCTGCTCGCGCGCATGACTTTGGCCGAAAAAGTCGGCCAAATGCTGCAGCTCGACGGCCAGACCGAGCCGGTCAAAAACGTTCGCGAGAAGCAGCCCGGCTCGATGTTTCACATCCTGAACGAGCGCCTGGCAGAGGCGATGGACGCGGCGGCCGCGACTCGGCTCGGCATCCCGCTCTTGATCGGTGAGGATGGCATCCACGGTCACTCGTTCCACCCTGGCGCGACGATCTTCCCGACGCAGCTGGCGATGGCGGCATCTTGGGATCTGGACCTCCTCGAACAGGCGGCGCGCGTCACCGCGCGCGAAATGGCAACGACCGGCGCGCACTGGACCTTCTCGCCCGTGCTGTGCCTGACGCGCGATCTGCGTTGGGGCCGCACCGGCGAGACATTCGGCGAAGATCCGTTCCTGATTGGCGAGCTGGGCGCGGCGATGATCCGCGGCTACCAAGGCAAAGGCCTGAGTGACCCTGACGGCGTCTTGGCCTGCGCCAAGCACTACGCCGGCTATTCCGAGACGCAAGGTGGCCGCGACGCGTCGGAGGCCGACATCTCGCGGCGCCGTCTGCAGAGCTTCTTTTTGCCGCCGTTCCAACGCGCGGTGCAGGCCGGCTGCATGACGTTCATGACCGGTTACCAGTCGATGGACGGCTTGCCTTCGACCGCGAATCATTGGCTCCTGCGTGAGGTGCTCAAGCACCAATGGGGCTTCGAAGGCATCCTGGTCACCGACTACGCCAACGTCGGTCGCTTGGTCTTCGAACAGCGCGTGGCGCCGACCCTGGTCGAAGCCGCCGTGATCGCCGTTCGCTGCGGTAACGACTTGATCATGGCGACGCCCGGTTTCTTCGAGGCCGCCCAGCAGGCGGTCGAGCGCGGCCTGTTGCTCGAAGCCGAGATCGACGATGTCGTGCGGCGGATCCTCTCGCTCAAGTTCCGGATGGGCTTGTTCGAGAATCCGCGCCGACCCGATCGTGAGGCGCAGAAACGCGTGGTCAATTCGGCCGAGCATCGCGCGCTCAACCTGCGCGCCGCGCGCGAGTCGATTGTGCTGCTTCAAAACGACGGCATCCTGCCGCTCAGCGCCGCCAAGCTGAGTCGCGTCGCCGTCGTGGGGCCGAACGCTGACAACGCGCTGGCGCAACTCGGAGACTGGTCGCTCGGTGCCACGCAGTACAGCGCCGAATACGGCACTCAACCGCGTGAGCTGACGACTACGGTGCTCGACGGCGTCCGCGCGCAATTGCCGAACGCCAACGTGCAGCACGCGGCAGCGGGTGATCTGTGGTCGAAAGACCCAGCCGCACTGGCTGAAGCCGTCAAGGTCGCGCAAGACGCCGAGCTTTCGGTGGTGGTGGTCGGCGACGACATCCCGTTCATCGGCGAGACACGCAGCACGGCGACGCTTGAGCTGCTCGGCAATCAGAATGAGCTGATCGACGCGGTCGCGGCCGCAGGCAAGCCATTCATCTTGGTGCTGATTGGGAGTAAGCCCCTGGTCTTGCCGGAGAGCGCCAGCCGCGCCAACGCCATCTTGCAGTGCTTCAACCCGGGCATGGAGGGCGGCAAAGCGCTGGCTGAAATCCTGTTCGGTGAGCACAACCCGAGCGGCAAGCTCACGATTTCGCATCCGCGCCACGTCGGCCAGCAGCCGATTTTTTACAGTCAGGTGCGCGGCCAGCACGGCGACCGCTACGCGGATCTAACGCAGGAGCCGCTGTTCGCGTTCGGACACGGCCTCAGCTACACGCAATTCCGTTACGAAAGCCTGAAGGTTCGCACGCCGCTCGTCCACGCCGGACAAGCCGTCGAGGTCGAGGTGGAGCTGACGAACGAAGGCACGCGCGCCGGGACCGAGGTCGCACAAGTCTACGTTTCCGATCTGGTCACCTCCGTCACCTGGGTGAATCTGTCGTTGGTCGCCTTCGAGCGCGTTACGCTCGCGCCCGGCGAAAAGCGCGTGCTCCGACTGTTCATTCCCCACGACCGATTGTCGCTCGTGAACGCCTACGAACAGCGCGTCGTCGAACCCGGTGAATTCGAGCTGCTAGTCGGCGGTACCTCACAACGCGCCAAACTCCTGCGCGCCACCTTCCACGTCGACGGCCCCGCCTTCTCCTACGACTCCATCCCCGGCGTCTCCCGCTAACGAGCACGAGAAGAATCAACAGGAAGGCGGGAAGGCGGGAAGATCTCCTGGGTGGCGGGGCTTGTGCCGTCGACGCTTTCAGGCTCGGTGGGTGCTCTCGAGCCACCTTCGCGAACAATCAAATCCTTCCCGCCTTCCCGCCTTCCTGTTGTCTCGTGCTCGCGCTCGTTTAGAGCGCTACAGAGAGGCCGAGGGACGCTCGCGGGGCGAAGCGTGACGTCGCGTAGACGGTGCCGAACGGGGTAACGTCGAAGCGCGGCGCCGTGAACGGAATTAGTGCACCCAGCTCCGCGCGCAACGCGAACGGTCGCGTGATTGGTACCAGCAACGCGAACGCTGGATTGAGCGCGAACCAGGGCGCGGTCGCTGAACCTTCGCTCACAGCGCCGTTCGAATGCGCGTGCACGGTGCCAGCTTCGAACGCCAAGCAACCCTGCAGAGTGACCGACGCGCCGGGCCACGCCGCGCAGCCGCCTAGCGCTCCGGACAAGGCCGAAAGTTCGGCAGATACGCCGCCGCTGCTTGCCGCCTTGCTGGGCAGAAACGCGCTAAAACGGCCGAATGCGCTCAAGTAGCGGCCGCCCCATCCGAGCCCGGCTTCGGCACCCGTCGCGCTGTCGCCGATGAAACCGGACGTGAACGTTACGGCGACCCATGGCGCAAACAGCCGGCGGTTTTCGGCACGTTGGCGCTCGGTCTCGCGACCTGCGCCTTCGTCGCGCACGGGTAGCGTGGTCGGTGCTGGTGCCGGCAGGGGAGCCTTCGCGGCGGTTGGAGTTTCCGTCGCGCCGTCGCTTCCGTCCGCTTTGATTTCGATACCGTCGCCGTAGGCCAGCGCCAACACGAGCGTTGCGGCCTTGCGCAGCGGCGCGCACGTCTTGCTGTCGAAGTGCGCCTCGCTCAGCGCGCCGTTGCGGGTCAGTTGCAACGCGAGATGGTAGCTCTCGCCGTCGCGCGTGATGCTTGCGCGCGCCTCGAGCGGCACCAGCACGCGTCCGGGCCGTGGGCGCGTGCTGCGGCTCAGCTCCTGCTCGACTTGTTGCCCGGTTGGACATTCGAGCGGCGCCGACCAATCGATGAAGCGGCAGCATCGCTTGCGGGACTACTCCGCCGCGCAGCTACCGTCGAGCCCGGAGAGCGCGGCGGTATTGCTAGCGTTCTTGCGCAGCCGATCAGCCAGCCTGCGCGCGTCGCCGGTGCGGCCGACTCGGCACAGCGCAAGTACTTCCAGCGTGGCGCGCTCCGTCGAAAGCTGGCTCTTCGGGAAGCGCGCCTTGTGCTCGGCGACCAGCGTTAGCGCCCGCGCCGCGTTGCCGCCGCGGTACGCAGCGTGCGCGGCTTGCAGTCCCAACAGCTCGGCCTCCAAGCTCGGCACTTCGGCGTCGCGCCGGTTCGCCGAAACGTGCGGCGCCACCGGCGCTTCAGGTTCGCTGGACGGCACCTTCGGCACGAACTTGAGGAGCGCGTCGAAGCGTCGGTTCTCGTACGCGCGCAACGCTTCGACCTTCGGCGTGAGCGGTGCCGCGACTGCGACGGGTGCCGTTACGATCGGCGGCGGTGCCTTCGCTCCGAAGTGTCCGGCAAAATACACGCTGCCCGCCACTGTGCCGGCCAGTCCAGCCAGCAGCAGCCACTTGCTCAGGCCGGTCAACACCTTTTCGGCCACCGCAGGAGCCGCAGCGGCCGTGCTCGCGGTCGCGATCGCCGCCGTCGCCATCAGCGCACCGAACACGCGCTCGCGATCGGCAGTGTCGGGAGTACGCTCGCGGCGGGCCTGCTCGAGCAGCTCGCGCCCGTGGTGACAGATCTCGGTCATGGCGTGTTTTCCGCCTCCCGCGTCACCCAAAAGCGCTGCGCCCGCAGCCGCGCCGAGACCGCGTTGAACACCTTTCGCGCGTCGTGCAGGCGCGTGCGTAACGTGTTTTCGTTGACGCCCAGCGCTTCGGCTGTCTCGACCGCCGACAGGCCTTCGATCTCACACAGGATGAACGCTTCGCGCTGCAGCTCGCTCATCTTCTCCAAGATGAGATCGAGCAGCTCGCTAGCGGTCTTTTTTTCGAGCACTTCGGCCGGGCCCAGGTCGTCGGAAGGGTACAGCTCGTCGCTCTCGAGTGGCTCGCCCGGCGACTGATTGCCGCGTTTTCGCAGGTAGCTGCGCACCACGTTGCGCGTCACGCCCGCGATCCAGGTGCGCAGCGCCGAGCGGCCCTCGAAGCTGCCGAGCTGGCGGTGCACGACCACGAACACCTCTTGCACGACATCGTCCAGCGACGCGTGCGGCACGCCACGGTTGGCGGCAAATCGCCACACGAAATCGAAATGATCGTCGTAGATGGCGCGAAAGGTCGGCGGAGTCTCGGACAAGCGCTCGGCGGCCACCTCAGAGGTAGCCGATGGGTCTCGATCGGTCCAAGGCGACTGGGGCATTGGCGTGTCGTTGGGGCCCGTCGCCCCAGGAGCTGCCAACTTTAACGCCTCCGCATACATCGGTTGGTCCCTTAGTGCGGCTCAAGGTGACCAACCGTTGGGCGCAATCGCTACCCGGGCCGTCGAAATGCGGCGTCGCAGTACAGTGTGGGCATACTTTCGAATGCTGAGACGATTGTTCGGGCTGATTTTGCTGCTGCTGCTGGCCGCTGGCGCGAGCTGCGGCGAGCATCACTACGTTATCGGCGACAATCGGGCATGCTCAGCCGGCAGCGCGGCGGCCTCCGGCAGTGACATCGGCGATAATGGGGGGACCAGCGGCAGCGTGGGCGGTCGAGCGGCGACGGCTGGAATGGGCGCCGGTGGCGACGAGGCCGGTGACGGCGCAGGCGGTGTTGCCGACCTCGCCTGCCCCGATGCCTGCACGCACGGCTGCGTCGGTCGGCTGTGCGAAATCTCTCCGGTCGCTGACGGCTCGCTGCCAGTCTGCCCCGCGGACTTCGATTGCACGGTGCATTGCGAAGAACCGGGCACGTGCTTGGGCGAGGTGCATTGCGGCGACGCGCGCACCTGCATCGTGAACTGCACCGCCGAGAAGAACTGTTACGGCGCGATCCACTGCGACAACACCGGTGACTGCCAGGTCGTCTGCTCGGGCACTGAAGCATGCAGCGCGATTTCGTGTCCGACGAGTGGCAGATGCGCGGTCACGTGTAGCGGCACCGGCAGCTGCTCGGCGGACATTACGTGTGGTGCGGGTCCGTGCAGCGTGCTGTGCGGCGGGGCCGCGAGTTGCCTGGGCATGCTGAGCTGTGAAGGCTCGTGCGCGTGCGACTGGCAGTGCGATCCGGGCTCGGATTGTCAGAACACGCTGCCGACTTGCCCAGCTGGTTGCGCTTCGGGCGCCGGCTGCTCGAGCGCGGCGGCTGGCTGTCGAACCTGCAACTGACGTAACCGACTGCGCGGCCAGGGCCGTTCCGGCGGCCATTTGCCTACATGAAACGCTCTGGACGCTCAGGGGTGGGGGCTGCATGATCGTGGGACGATGACCGAGTCCATTCGTACGGCAGCCGTGATCGGAGCGGGAGTCATGGGCAGCGCCATAGCGGCGCACCTGGCGGGGGCGGGTGTGAAGACGCACCTGCTCGACATCGTTCCGCCGAACCTCACAGAAAAGGAACAAGGCCAGCCCAAGGCCCGCAATCGCTTCGCCGACGGCGGGCTCGAGAAGGCGCTCAAAGCCAAACCGGCCGCCTTCTACGATCCGGAGGCGGCGCGCCTGGTTAAAACCGGCAACCTCGAAGACCATCTCGAGCGGCTGCGCGAGTGCGATCTGGTGATCGAAGCCATCATCGAAGATCTCGGCATCAAGCAGAAGCTGTTCGAAAAAATCGCGCCGGTGCTGTCGCCGAACGCGATCTTGGCGTCGAATACCAGCGGTCTGTCGATCGCCAAGATGAGCGCGGTCTTGCCGGCGCAGCTGCGGCCACAGTTCCTGGTGTTGCATTTCTTCAATCCGGTTCGCTACATGCGCCTGCTCGAAGTGGCGCCGGGACCGGAGACGCGCCCCGAATTGGTTGAGCGCATGGCGGCGTTCGGCGAGTGGCTCGGCAAAGGCGTCGTCTACGCCAAAGACACGTCCAACTTCGTCGCCAACCGCATCGGCGTTTACTCGCTGATGCTGACGATGCGTTCGATGCTCGAAGACGGGCTCAGCGTGGAACAGGTCGACAAGATCGTTGGGCGACCGATGGGCAGGCCGAAGAGTGCCGCGTTCGACACCGCCGACTTGGTCGGTCTCGATACGTTGACGCATGTCGCAAAAAACTGCGAAACCTCGCTGGCAAACGACGAGGAACGCGGCGTGTTCGCGATGCCTGAAGTCGTGCAGCAGCTGATCGCGCGCGGCAGCCTGGGTCGCAAGACCGGCGCTGGCTTCTACAAGAAGGTCGGCAAAGACATCCACGTCGTCGACCTCAAAACGCTCGACTACCGTGCCCAGGAAAAGGTGCGCTTCGACTCGCTCGGCGCGGTGAAGAACGAAGAGGACACCGGCAAGCGCCTCAAGCTGCTGGTCAACGCCGACGACGTCGCCGGTCGTTTCGCCTGGAAGGTGTTGTCGCGCACGCTGGCGTACTCGGCGCGCCGGCTGGGTGAAATCGCCGACGACGTCGTCAACGTCGACCGCGCGATGCGCTGGGGCTTCAATTGGGATCTGGGACCGTTCGAAGCGTGGGACGCGATCGGCGTCGCCGATTCCGTGGCGCGGATGGAGAAAGATGGCATCGCGCTCCCGGATTGGGTGAAGGCGCTGGCCAAATCCGGCGGCAGCTTCTACTCGGGCGGCGCGAAGGAGCCGCGCTTCTTCGACTACAAGACCAGCGCAGCCATTGCGGTGCCGTTCGGCCCGAAAGAGATCCGCATCGCCGCACTCAAAGAATCCGGCAAAATCGTCAAAGAAAACTTTGGCGCCTCGCTCGTGGATTTGGGGGATGGTGCGCTCGGCGTCGAGGTGCACACCAAGATGAACACGCTCGATCCTGACGTGATCGGCATGATGAGCGAAGCCGTCGACATCGCCGAAAAGGACTTCGAAGCGATCGTGATCGGCAACGATGGCGAGCATTTCGGTGCCGGCGCCAACCTGATGCTGATCATGATGGCCGCCCAGCAAAAGGCTTGGGATCAGGTCGAAAAGATCATCCGCGGTCTGCAGGCAGCTTTACAGAAGTTGCGCTATGCGCGCGTGCCGGTCGTGGCCGCGCCGTTTCAGTACACGCTCGGTGGCGCGTGTGAGGTGGCGATGGCGGCCGACGCCTGCCAGGCCCACGCCGAGACGTACATGGGCTTGGTCGAGGTCGGCGTTGGCCTGATCCCGGCGGGCGGCGGCTGTTTGCGGATGGTTGAACGTTTCACTGACGAAGCCGCCAAAGTGAAGGGCGTCGATCTGTTGCCATTCATCGGCGAGGCGTCGCTGAACATCGCGATGGCCAAGGTCGCCACCAGCGCTGACGAAGCCAAGAAGCTGCGTTACCTGCGCCCCGGCGACGGCATCAGCCTGAATCGCTCGGAGTTGCTGTACAGCGCGAAATGGCGTGCGTTGGGTATGGCGCGCGCCGGTTACCGAGCGCCACGAGCCGGTCTGCACAGCGCGGTCGGTTACGATGCCGCTAGAACGATTGGCGCGCGCATCTGGGCGATGGTCGAAGGCGGCTTCGCCAGCGACCACGATGCCTTGATCGCCAACAAGCTCGGACACATCTTGTGTGGTGGCTACGTCGCCGCCGGTACCGAAGTGGGCGACCAGCACTACCTGGATCTCGAGTGCGAAGCCTTCCTTTCGTTGTGCGGTGAGCAAAAGTCACTCGACCGCATCGGTCACATGCTCATGAACAACAAGCCGTTGAGGAACTGAACCATATGACCTTCCCGCTCAATGTCGTGATCGCGAGCAGTGTTCGGACGGCGGTCGGGCGTGCCTTGAAGGGCACGCTGCGGAACACGCGGCCGGATGACTTGGCCGCTTGGACCATGCAAGCGGCCGTGGCCAGGGTGCCCGGTTTGAAGCCGGAAGACGTGCAAGACGTCGTGCTCGGCTGCGCGATGCCGGAGGCTGAGCAAGGCCTGAACATTGCCCGCAACGCGGTGTTCGTTGCGAAATTTCCGAACAGCATGCCGGGCGAGACCGTCAATCGGTTTTGCGCCAGCGGGCTGCAGGCGATTGTCCACGCTGCCCTGCAGATTCACGCCGGGCTTGCCGACGTGGTGATCGGCGGCGGTGTCGAGTCGATGTCGATGGTGCCGATGGGCGGCAACAAGGTCAGCCTCAACCCAGCGTTGATGGACACGTACCCCGAGTCGTACATCTCGATGGGTCATACCGCGGAGCGCGTCGCCACGCGCTTCGGCGTTTCGCGCGCCGAGCAAGATGCGTTCGCGGCGCGTTCGCACGAGCGCGCTCTGGCAGCGATCGCAGCCGGGCGCTTTGTGGACGAGATCATTCCGGTCAAGGCGCGCACGCTCGAAGGCAAAGGCATCGGTGAGGTCGAGTTCAGCGTCGACGAATGCCCGCGCGCCGGGACGACCGCCGAAGTACTCGGCAAGTTGAACCCGGTCTTCAAGCAAGGCGGTAGCGTCACGGCCGGCAATAGCTCGCCGCTCAACGACGGCGCGGCCGCGTCGGTGCTCTTGTCCGATAAAAAAGCCCAGGAATTGGGCGTAAAGGCCCTGGGACGGCTGCGCGGCTTCGCGGTCGCTGGCGTCGACCCGGACATCATGGGCATCGGTCCCGTACCGGCGATCCAGAAGCTGCTCGCTCAAACTGGCCTCGGCATCAAAGACATCGACCGCTTCGAGATCAACGAAGCCTTCGCGGCCCAAGCCGTCTATTGCGCGCGCGAGCTGGGCGTCCCGGACGACCGACTCAACGTGAACGGCGGCGCGATCGCGCTCGGCCATCCGCTCGGTTGCACCGGTGCCAAGCTGACTTCGAGCCTGTTGCATGAGCTCAGGCGCAGCGGCGGCCGCTTCGGCATCGTATCGATGTGCATCGGCGGCGGCATGGGCGCAGCCGGCTTGTTCGAAGTCGGCTAACGCCGACGAGCGCGAGCGCGAGCGAACAGGGAGGCGGCTGACGATTCATCGCATCTTGCCCGAGCGAGCGGGGACAACAGGAAGGCGGAGGAAGGCGGCTGATGATTCATCGCATCTTGCCCGAGCGAGCGGGGACAACAGGAAGGCGGTAAGACGGGAAGGCCGAGATTTAGGGTGGGTGGTACTGGCAACTGGACGCCGGGGGATCGCGATTGGGCCTCAGGCGCCTGTTCGAACAACAGAAATCTTCCCGCCTTCCCG